>DATJFE010000028.1:0-57726 GCA_035495955.1 Vicinamibacterales bacterium
TCACGATCGGCCCTCCGTTCAGGTCTATGCGCTGCAGCTTCTGGTTGGCGAAGAAGCCGAGCTGTGTGCCGTCCGGCGACCAGAACGGATACGACGCATCCTCGGTGCCGGCGAGGACTCTGATCTGCGTCGTGGCGAGTTCGCGGATATACACGGCAGTCCCGGAATGCGGATCTTCCCCGACGAACGCGATCCGCGTGCCGTCGGGCGAGAGGGCGATTCCCTTCGTGTCGAACGGAAAGAGCGAGGTGTTCAGCGGCGTCTCGATGCCGAAGTGAACGAGCGCGCCCGATGGCACGGCGCTGCGTTTCTGCGCGACGCCAAACCCGATCGCCGCAAGCAGCGCGACGGCGGCGACGCTCCAGGCCAGATGCTCCCGCCGCAGCCGCCTGACGGGCGCGGCGATCGCGCCGCTCGCCGTCGACCCGCCTTCGAGAATCCCGCGCAGCTGGAGCATCACGTCGTGCGCGGTCTGCCAGCGCTCGTCGGGATCCTTCGCCAGGCAGGTGCGCACAAGGCGATCGAGCGCAGGCGGCGTCGTCGGCCGCTGCTCGGAGATCGGCGGCGGCTCACTGGCGAGGATTGCGGCAATCACGCTGGCGCCGGTGTCGCCGACGAAGGCACGCCGCCCCGTCAGCATCTCGTAGAGCATCGCGCCGAACGCGAAGAGATCGCTCCGCGCGTCCGCCTCGCGGCCCTCGATCTGCTCCGGCGGCATGTAGTGGAACGTGCCGACGATCGTTCCCTTCGCGGTCAGCGCCCGCGTCATCGTCCGGCCATCGGCATGCTGGACGATGGGCTCGGTCGATTTCGCGAGTCCGAAGTCGAGCAGCTTCGCGCCCGACCGGGTCAGCATGACGTTTCCCGGTTTGAGGTCGCGATGGACGATGCCGTGGCGATGCGCTTTGTCGAGTGCGTCAGCGACGTTGATGCCGATGCGTACCACCTGCTCGATGGTCAGCGAGCCTGTCTGGAGCCGCTGCTCGAGCGTCTCTCCCTCGAGCAGCTCCATCACGATGTAGTTGTCGCCGACGTCGTAGAGCGCGCAGATGTGCGGATGGCTCAGCGACGAGATGGTTTTTGCCTCCCGCTCGAAGCGCGCGCGCCACTCGGGATGCGACGCGAATTCGGCCGGCAGGACTTTCACCGCGACGCTGCGATCGAGGCGGATGTCGCGCGCGCGATAGACCTCGCCCATGCCGCCGGCGCCGAGCGGCGCGACGATCTCGTACGGACCCAGCTGGGTGCCTGGAGAGAGTGCCAATGTGTGGTGGGCGACGCCCACGCGTCGCTTGTGGAGTATATCGGAGATGGTTCGCGCCGTATTGAGGCACGCGCGCCATGTCTGTCAGGAACACGCCCAACCGCACCACATGGTCAAGCGTGGCCCCTGCCTAATTCAATACCATGCGCAGGTTCCCGAACATCAAGCGGGTTCGCGGCGCGAAGTGCCCTCATGCGCAAGCTGTCCGTCCTCCGAGAGGCTTACTTGACCGGAGACGAAGATGACCGTCCGGCCACCTTCCAGCAATCTGAGGTGATGTCGCGCATACGTGTCGGCGTGTGCGGCGCCGGCTATTCAGCCAGCAGCCTCCGGCCTGATGACGTGAACCCCGTTGCGCTCGAGCGCTGCGGCCATCGCCGCAAAATCGGGCGGCTGGACGTGGTCAGGCCGCTCTCCCACTTGGGGAACAGGCACACCGAACTCCTCGAAGAACGCCTCGAGCGCCGCCGGCTGGTGGACGAACAGGAGGCGCGCGGGATGGTCGCCCGCGTTCTTGAATGTGTGCGGCACATTTGGTGGAATCGCGACGGAGGTGCCGGCGGCGCCGATGAACGTCTCGAGACGATCCTCGTGCTTCACTGTGAACTGGTAACTGCCCTCGAGCACGTAGAAAAGCTCGCGATAGGCGTGCGTGTGCAGCGGCGGCCCGAATCCCGGGGTCGTTCTTACCTCGAAGCAGAAATAGGCGCCCCCCGTCTCCGCGCTCCGCGCCCTGTACGTCACGTAGTCGCCGCCGCCGACCAGAAGTGTTCGGCCCTCGGACGGGCCCCGGACGATCACCTGTTCATGCATATTCAGTCCTCCTCTCGGTCTCATCGATATCTTCGACGCAGGTCATTGATGAGCGTTCTGATGGCCCAGGCGATCGCCCGGCCGATCTCTTCGCCATCAAGGCCGCTCTCCTCGCGCAGCGTGGTGTAGGCGAGCATGTTGTGCAGATAGCCCAGCACCGCCTCGGCGCGTCGAATTTCGGCCTGTGGCGCCGCGGCCAGTTCGGCGCGCAGCGCCCTTGAGATCGCGCCGAGTCGTTCACGACGGCGATAGCCGCGAACCCGCCGACCAAGCCGCGAGAGCGCCAGCGCGCGCACCAGCCCGGGCCGTTTGTCGAAGTCCGGGCAGCCGACCTCGAACAAATCAGCCACCTCGTCCAGCGTCCGCGGATACGGATGGCGCATCAGCTCGTTGCCGATCCACCGTCCCGCCGCCTCGATCAGCTTCTCGCGAGTCGGGTAGTAGCGGTAGATCGTTCGCAGAGAGATACCGGATGCTGCGGCGACGTCCGGCATCGTCAGCTCCTCCGGTTCGCCGCGCTCAACCAGCTCGGCGACCGCGGAAAGGATCCGCTCGCGGGCGGCGGCCGCGTGCTCGTCGCGCAGGCTCACCGATGCGCCCATGACACTAGTCATGTCATAGTGACACGTCACATGTCAACAAGGACATTCGCCGTCGTCGCAAGCCACCGCTTCTAATCCTGTAGCCGTTGGTACTTGCACGAGCTCCTCGAAGAGAGCGGTAGTGGAGCCACGGGCCTGCATTACGGTAGAGACGAGCGCATCGCTGCCGCGCCTTGCAGCTTCGAGAGCCACAGAACGGTTACACCGATTCCGTATCAAATCCAGCGCGGTTCCAACTATCCTTTGCCTGGCGATGGCGATTCCTCTGACCACCCTCGATGAACGCGGCATCGGGACGCGCTGGCGTCTTGACGCGCGAGCTTTTCTGATTTGAACACCCGCACGGCGAACGCCGACGGCGCTCGCAAAATGACCGTGCTCCCGATGATCGCCGCGACCTATTTCATGGTGGCGGGCGGACCCTACGGCCTTGAAGACATCGTTCAGAAGACCGGCTACGGGGCGACGCTGCTCATCCTCCTTCTCACTCCGCTGCTGTGGAGCCTGCCCACCGCGCTCATGGTCAGCGAGCTCGCGACGGCGATTCCGGAGGAAGGCGGCTTTTACGTCTGGGTGCGGCGTGGCCTGGGTCGCTTCATGGGATACCAGGAGGCCTGGCTCACGCTGGCGGGAAGCGTCTTCGAAATGGCGCTGTATCCGAATCTCTTCGTGAGCTATCTCGGCCGGTTCGCGCCGTGGCTGGTCGCCGGCCACCGCGGCCTCGCGATCGGATTTGCGATGATCGCTCTCTGCACGGTGTGGAACATTGCGGGGGTACGCGCGATGGGCCAGGGGTCGGTGGCGCTGAACGTCGCGTTACTCGCGCCCTTCGGGGTGCTGATCGTGATTGCGTTATCTCACGGCCACGCGGGCACATCCGTGGCGGCTCCCCTCCGCAACGCCGACTGGCTCGGCGGCGTGTTGATCGCCATGTGGAACTACATGGGCTGGGACAATCTCTCCACGATTGCCGGTGAAGTGGAATCGCCGCAGCGTACTTATACCAGGGCGATGTTCGGCGCCGTCGTGCTCGTCGTCGCGAGTTACCTGCTTCCTGTGGCCGCTGTTGCTCGCACGGGCCTCGACCCGAACGCCTGGACCGAAGGCGGCTGGGTGGATGTGGCGCGCCTCGTCGGCGGCGAAGCGCTGGCCGTGGCGGTTGCGGTCGCGGGACTCCTCGGCGCGGTCGGCTCGTTTGGTGCGCTGATGATGTCGTTCACGCGGCTCCCGGCCGTGATGGCCAAAGACGGCTACCTGCCGGCAATCTTCACTCGCACGAACCGCGCGGGCGCGCCGTGGGTGGCCATCGTCGTGTCTGCAGTCTGCTGGGCGGCGTCCTACCCGCTGGGCTTCGAACGGAGCCTGATTCTCGATGTGCTGCTGACGGGGCTCAGTATCCTGCTGGAATTCTGGGCGTTGGTGGCGCTTCGGATTCGCGAGCCCTCTCTCGCGCGGCCGTATCGCGTGCCAGGAGGAACGGCCGGCGCCGTTCTGATCGGGCTCCCTCCTCTCGGTCTGATGGTTGCCGCGCTCGTGCGCAACCGCAGCGAGGAGATTGGCCCTACCAGCGGGCTCACCATTGGAATGATCGTCATCGCCGCTGGAATCATCTCTTATTACGTCAGCCGCGCGATTGCCAGTCGTGCCTCGAAATAATCCATCCGCGCGGCCCCCGGGTTTTTCAATCAGCCTCGGTTGTTGAGCTCTACGACAATAAAGTGAAGGGTGGTGGTATGGGCACATCAATCCTGGAAAGGTGTTCGACCTCACATTGCCGCTGCACCAGATGGCGGCAGGCTGTCGCACGATGGACGAACGACGGGCGATCACAACGCTGCTGCGCCCGCAGGGAGCCTGACTATGCAGAAACGAATACTGGGTAGAGACGGTTTGGAGGTGTCGGCCCTCGGCTTCGGCTGCATGGGCATCAGCTTCGGCTACGGACAGCCCGCAACTCGCGACGAGGGCATCGCGATCGTTCGGGCAGCCGTCGATGGCGGCGTCACGTTCTTCGATACGGCCGAAGCGTACGGGCCGTTCGCGAACGAGGAACTTGTGGGCGAAGCGTTGGCGCCCGTTCGCGATCGGGTCGTCATCGCGACGAAGTTCGGATTCAAGTTCGAAGGCGCGAAGCAGGCGGGGCTCGACAGCCGGCCGTCGCACGTCCGCGAGGTCGCCGACGCGTCGCTCAAGCGGCTCAAGACCGATCGGATCGATCTCTTCTATCAGCACCGCGTCGACCCCGACGTGCCGATCGAGGAGGTCGCCGGCGCCGTCAAGGACCTGATCTGCGAAGGCAAGGTCCGACACTTCGGGCTCTCGGAAGCGGGCGTGCAGACGATTCGCCGCGCCCACGCGGTCCAGCCCGTGGCCGCGCTGCAGAGCGAGTACTCGCTCTGGTGGCGGGAGCCGGAGCGGGAGGTGCTGCCGACGCTCGCGGAACTCGGCATCGGGCTCGTTCCGTTCAGCCCGCTCGGCAAAGGCTTCCTCACCGGCAAGATCGACGAGAAGACGACGTTCGATCCGGCCGACTTCCGCAACGTCGTCCCGCGCTTCAGCGAGGAGAACCGGAGAGCAAACAACGCCTTCGTCGACTGGTTGAAGACATTTGCGGAGCGAAAGCGCGCGACGCCGGCGCAAATCGCATTGGCATGGCTGCTGGCGCAGAAGCCGTGGATCGTGCCGATTCCCGGGACGACGAAGCGACATCGGCTCGAGGAGAACCTTGGAGCTGCCAGCGTGCAGTTGACAGCCGATGACCTGCGCGAGATCGATCGCGAAGCGTCACGAATCGAGGTGCACGGCGCGCGCTACCCGGAGCATCTGCAGAAACTGGTCGGCCGCTAGCGCTGTCGCTCGAAGAAGGCCCAGATCACGTCCGCTCCGTTCGGTTCCTTCGGCGACGGACCCAATAGTCGCGGATGGCGGTGGTACGGCTGCGGGAGGCCGTGTCCGCCGCCGCGAATAGCAACGAGTTCGACTTCCACTTTGGAGTCGTTGCGCCATAGCACGCGCTCGACGCGGACACCGTCGGCGACGGTGGTTTCGTTCGTCCCAGGGGCGCCGACGATGTGGTTGAGGTCGGCAAAATACTGGCCTGACGCCCGCGACGACAGGACCTTGCCGCGCCTGAAGAACAAGCCGAAGAGGTTCACTTCTCCGCCCTCGAAGGGGACCAGGGGATCCTTCGTGCCGTTCATGATCATGACGGAAGAAGTGCCGTGCGCCGGCGGCTTGCACTTGAAGTTCTCCGGACTCGGCACATTTTCCGAGACCGCTGCAACCGCGCGAAAGTGCGATGGTGCTTCGAGCGCAAGGCGAAGAGCCATGCTGGCGCCGCGAGAAACACCGATCGCAAACACCCGGCCCGGATCGACGCCGATTTCACTCGTGAGCTTGTCGGCTACCGCGCTCAAGAACCCTACATCGTCGATGTCGAGCGTGTTCGCGCTGTAGTCGCCTGCGATGTTGCACCCGTTCCAGGAACCCTCGTATCCATTGGGATAGACGACCGCAAAGCCACGTTCGTCCGCTAGGCGATCGAACCCATATCCCGTCGCCGTTCGCATTTGTGCGGCGTTTTCACCCGAGCCGTGCATCGCCAGCACCAGCGGTGCCCCTCTGGCCAGTCCGCGCGGCTCGTAGATTGTGTAGGTCCGCTTCAGCCCGCCCACCTCGACGGAACCTCGGTTCAGCGTGCCGGTTAGTTGAGGGATCTCGGAAGCCGGCGTGTAGACGTAGTAGCTGAAAAGCCCGCCGCCCAACCCAACAATGACGAGCACACTCCAAAGACAGAAACGCAGAATACGTCGAACTCTCTTCAAGCGCGCCACAAGTCATTCCGATGGAGGCACTCAGGTACGAATGAGAGTGGGCCACCGTCGGAGTTCATGAGGCACCCGTCAGGAGGTACACGACCGTCGTCTCGGTGTCGGCCGGCTCCGGCGTCGGATCGCCGTAGATCTCCCACGAGTGCCCGGCGGATTCCCTCCGGTTCGCCGCCATCCATTTTCCGATCGCGTCGTGCGCCTCGTTCATGCGGTTGTACGGCCCGCGGTGGACGGCGACGGCGGCCTCGCCCTCTGGCGTTTCCGTCGCATACACTTCGCCCGCAGTTTCAAATGCTCGTGTGACCTCGACGCCGAAGTCGCAGAGTATCGGCGCGCCCGGCTGCTTCGGGTGGTGGTAGAGGAAAATGTTGTGGCCGTCAGTCCAGAGCCCCGGCTGGCTGCGAATGAACTCCCAGACCTTGTCCAACGCAGGCCGCCACGCCGAGCCAACGGCGCCCGGGGGAACCTCGCGCCGCACCGCGGCCAGCTTACGGGGGTGAACAGTCTGTACGTGGACGGAGACCGGCATTCCTCCATCGTAATGGCTCAGGATGGAACCTTTGCCCTGAATTTTCTGGCCCGGGCCGCGAGCGTCGTCAGCCACCGGATCTCCAGGTCGGTGGCCGTGCGGAACAGATCGATCCACTCCGGCGGGAGCACCGAAAAATCGATCTTGTGGCGCCCCCAGTCGGGACGCCGGCCGTCGTAGTCGGTGAAGCCGTACTCGCGCGCCAGTTCCCACGAGCTGAGGAGCAAGCCTGTGCGGCGCCGCACCTTCGGATCCGCGGCCAGCGCGGCGATCGCGCGCCCCACGAACAGCGGCGACTCCGACACCAGGAAGTTTGGATCCTTCTTGCCCGCCTCGCGCCAGGTGTCTTCGGTCACTCCGAAATGCTGCAACGTTGCTTCCGAGCGGAGGAAGCCTGGCGTGATGGCGAGGACGATGATGCCATGGGCGGCGAGCTCGGCGGCCCACTGGAGCGGGAGCACTTTCTGCGCGGTCTTGACGGCATGGGCAATCGGGTTTCCGCCGAGGCCAATGATGTCGTTTTCCGTGACTTGCACGATCAGGCCGCGCCTGGCTGGCATCATCGCGAGCGCGGCATGCTTCGCCGTGATGATGCGTGAGGTGAGTCCCTGCCGGAACATGGCGTCGGCCTTCCCGAGATCGGTCTGCCAGAGGGAACCGTACTGCTTCAGCAGCGGATCTTCTCCGGCAACGCTGTCGACGACGACGTCGAGGCGGTGATGGGTGCGCAGGATCCGGCGGAACAGCGCAGCGACCTCTCGCTCGCTCGTGTGATCGACGCGGACGGCGATCGCGGTGCCGCCCGCGGCCTTGATCAGTGCGGCAGTCTCGCTGATGGTCTCGGGCCGGCCGTACGGCGACGGCTTGCCGGTGACGCTGCGGCCCGTGCAGTAGACCGTCGCGCCGGCTTCCGCGAGCGCGCGCGCGATGCCGCGTCCTGCGCCGCGGGTTGCGCCGGCCACGAGAGCCACGCGTTTAGCAAGCGGCGGCTGGGACGATCTCGTGTTGGCCATGTTCGCGATATTCTGCCTCTCCTATGAATCGTATCCTCGTGATCGGCGGCACCGGAAACGTCGGTCGCCACGTCGTCGATCAACTGGCGGCAACGGGAGCGCGGTTCCGCGCCATGACGCGCAATCCGGACGCGGCGGGTTTGCCGCCAGAGGTCGAGGTGCTGCGCGGGGATCTCACGGTTCCCGAGACCTTGGATCGCTGCCTGCAGGGCATCGATACGGTCTTCCTGGTATGGGTGGCGCCGCCGGTTGCCGTACCGGCCGCGCTCGAGCGGATCGCGAAGCGCCCGCGACGGATCGTGTTCCTCACGGCTCCCCTCAAAACGCCGCATCCGTTCTTTCAGCAGCCCAATCCTGCCAGAGACATGACCGAACGCATCGAACGGCTGATCGAGACGTCAGGAATGGAGTGGACGTTCCTCCGCGCTGGCATGTTCGCAGGGAACGCCCGGCATTTCTGGGGGCCGAGCATTCGCGCGGGCGACGTCGTACGTTGGCCGTACCTCAACGCTCCGACGGCCCCGACCGACGAGCGTGACGTGGCCGCGGTCGCCGTCCGCGTGTTGTGCGAAGACGGGCACGCCGGTGCGGAGTATGTGGTGACCGGGCCGCAATCGCTGACGCAGGCCGAACAAGTGCATACCATCGGCCGCGCGATCGGGCGGTCGCTTCGCGTTGAAGAGATCCCGCCGGACGAGGCGCGGTCTGCATTGCTCCCGGTTCTGGGGTCGCCAACGGCGGTGAACATGCTCCTGAACGCCTGGGCAGCCGCGATCGGTCAACCGGCTTTTGTGACGTCCACGTTTGCGGAGCTCACAGGAACAGCGCCGCGAACCTTCCTCGAATGGGCCGTCGACCACGCCGCGGACTTCCGTGCATAGTGTTCAATTCGGTACAGCACACATGCGGCTGCGATCGTACGCTGCAGGCGCCATGGAAATCACCGAACGAACCGTTGACGCTGTCACCATCCTCGACCTGACCGGGAAACTGACGATCGGCGAAGGGGCCCAGCTGCTCAAGGACAAGAGCGAGAGTCTCGTGTTCCAGGGACGCAACCGGGTGATCGTCAATCTCGCGGCGGTCCCCTACATCGATAGCGGCGGACTGGGGCAGCTGGTCGCCTGCTACACCACGCTCGCGAAGGCCGGCGGCCGGCTCAAGCTGCTGAACATGAACAAGAAGAACCACGACTTGCTGTCGATCACCAAGCTCGTCGCTGTTTTCGACACGTTCGATACCGAACGGGAAGCGATCGAGAGCTACACCGCTGCGACGTCTACCTGAATCCTCGCGACCTAGCAGTTCCGCTCTCCGGCAATACCCCGCCGATGTAAGCTGCGCCGCATGAGGCAGCTTCTCGCGGACGTGCGGCTCGCGCTGCGCCGTCTCCGCAATGCGCCGATATTCACGCTTTTCGCAGTGGCCTCGCTTGCGCTGGGCATCGGCGTGTCAACGGCCGTCTATTCCGCCGTGCGCACGCTCTTCTGGCTGCCCACGGGCGTCCCGCATCAGGAGCAGCTCGTGGCGGTCGCCAGCGGACCCCACGCAGGGATGTCCGGGTTGGATTTTCAGGATCTACGCGCGCAGCAATCGAGCTTTACCGCGCTGGCGGCGTCGACGCGGTTCCGGACCGCGCTGGTGTCGCCGCACGGCGCCGAGATTGTCCTCGGAGAAGCCGTCTCCGCCGACTACTTCAGCGTCATGCAGCTGGCCCCGCTGCTGGGCCGGCTTCCAGGCGCGTCGGATCAACGAGAGTCGGCTCATGTCGTGGTCGTGTCGGAGCGTTACTGGCGTCAGCAGCTCCGCGCGGATCGCGATGTCGTCGGACGCTCGCTTCGACTGGGCGGGCTGCCGTTCGAGATCGTCGGAGTGGTGCGCGGGTCCTTTCACGGGCTCGACCGATTCTTCACCGCATCGGTGTGGATCCCTGTAACGGCGCTGCCGCCCGACGCGCCGTCGACGTTTGGAGCATGGGGCGACCTGACCAGGCGACAGCCGGCGGTCTTCGCCGTGCATGGGCGGCTTCGTCCAGGCGTGGTCGCCGCCCGTGCCGCAAACGATGTTCGCGTCATCGGCCAGAGACTTGACGCCGCATACCCGCAGGGCCGGGATCTTCGACGCGACTGGACGCTCCGCGAGAACGCGGCGCGCCCGGCAGACTCCGAGATGGCCAATACGATCGCTGGAATGATCATGACCGGCGTCGGGGTGTTGCTGCTGATTGCCTGTTCGAACCTTGCAAATCTGGCACTCGCCAAGGGCACGTCGCGTTCCGAAGAGATCGCCGTTCGCAGTGCGCTGGGCGCGTCGCGGTCGCGGCTCATCCGAGAGCAACTCGCGGAAGCGTTCGCGGTCGTCGTCCTCGGCGGAGCGCTCGGCATTGCCGTCCTTTACCGGCTCGTGGACTACTTCACGACCGATCTACCGACCGGGGGCGGTCAGACGATTCCCTTACGACCCGAGATGAGCCTCGAGGTGTTCGTCGGTTCGGCCGGAGGCGTGCTCCTCGCGCTGCTCGTGTTTGGATTGTGGCCGGCGCTTCAGGCGACGGGCGCCGACGTCCGCGCCAGGCTTGGGTCCGGTCTCGCGGCGACATCCCCGAAGTGGCGACTGCACCGCAATCTCGTGGCGTGGCAGGTGTGCGGCTGCGTGGCGCTCCTTCTGGTCGCGGCCATGACGCAGCAGGTGATCGGCGCGATCGGCAGGCAGACACCGCTCGTGACGCACGACACCCTGGCGATTGCGCAGATCGAGTTCGCGTTGAATGCTCGAGACGAGGCCCAGACGCGCCGGATCGTGGACGCGCTGCTCGCCAGCCTGCGGACTCAACCCGGCATCCAGCGCGTCGCCGTATCCGACGGCCTGCCGATCGGGGCCCTGTTCGCGACGATGCGGGTGGACGGCGTGCTGACGACCGACGCCGAGCCGTTCAACCGCGCGCGCGACGTGGGCAAGTCCGCGTCCGTCATTGCCGGCAGCCCCGAATTGTTCGACACGGTGGGTGTACAGATTCGTCGCGGCCGCGGTTTTACCATCGCGGACGACGCAGCATCGCCGCGTGTCGCCGTGCTCACCGAGCGCCTTGCGCGCTCACTTTTTCGGACGACGGATGTCGTGGGAAGAAGCGCGATTCTCGGCAAGGCGGGTCGCCTCTCGCCACGCTATCCCGCTCCCGCAACCGTCACGATCGTGGGTGTCGCGGCGGACCTCGACGAGCCGACGAGAACGTACCGGGGCGATCAATTCGTGTTCGTGCCGTGGGCGCAACGCTACGAACGCGGCGTGCCGGTGATCGTGACCGCTCGAACGAGATCGCCGTCGGCTGCGGTCGGAACTCTGCGAAGCATGATTACGCGCATCGATCCGGACCTAGCGATCAGTACGGCTGGGACCGGCAGCAAGCTGTTGCAAGGGCCGATTTTCATCCTGCGGGTGATCTCCGGCCTGTCCACGGCGTTGTGCGCGATCGCCACTGTGCTGGCAATGGCCGGGCTCTTCGGCGTGTTGTCGCACGTCGTCCTCCTGCGCACGCGCGAAATGGGTATCCGCATCGCGCTCGGGGCCGATCGTCGCCGCATTTTTCGACTGGTGCTGGTGGACGGCCTGCGGCCGGTCGCGAAAGGCATCGCGCTCGGCGCGACGATCGGGATAGGAGCGCGGCTCGCCGTCCGCGCATGGGTCGTGACCGACGTCAGCGCCGCCGAGCCGCTCGTCTTCGCCTTGGTTCCGGTGCCGTTCATCCTCGCCGCGCTGGTCGCGTGTTACCTGCCGGCCGCCCGCGCGGCACGCGTGGATCCGAACGTCGCGCTCAGGAATTTGTAGCGGGCAGGCTCTCCGAAGCATACAGACATGGGCGTCTGTCCCCATTCGTCAGAGGCTTTCGGTACGCGGCGCCCTGGCCGAGGTCCTTAACCCCAGCATAATCCCGGACAAACCCCGGCGGACTCTCGGGACTCTACATCGACCCGTCTCCTACTCTTGTCCTGCACCGACGCCCGAATGACCGGGCCGTGCGATGGAGGACAACATGCCGACCGAGACGACGCTTCAGACACGCCGCGAGCCGATCCCGCTCAACGGCGTCGATACACCCACCCTGTTCGCCACGCTGGACGCGGTGAAAGGCCAGCCGGACCTGGCCAGGTTCCAGTTCCGCGCCCGCAACCGCTGGCAGAACGGCACCCTCAGCGAGACGACCATCGCCACCTTTTCCGGGGCAGGCGGAGAGCAGGCGCACAAGACGACCTTCACCGTGAAAGCCGATCACCCGGCAGTGCTCGTGGCCGAGGACCGCGCGCCGCTCCCGGTCGAGTACCTGCTGCACGCGCTGGCGTCGTGCATCACCGGCGGCATCGCCAACATCGCCGCCGCGCGCGGTGTCAGGCTGACCGAGGTCGAGTCGCACCTCGAGGGAGACATCGACCTCCTCGGCATCCTCGGCATCTCGAAGGATGTCCGCAACGGCTATCAGGGCATCCGCGCCAACTTCTCGATCAAAGGCGACGCGTCGCCCGAGAAACTCCAGGAGATCGTGGAGCAATCGCGCGCGCGTTCCGCAGTGTTCGACGTGCTGACCAACGGCGTGCCCGTATCGCTGTCCGTCAATGCTGAGCGCGCCGAGCGGGCCCGCTGAATCGCCATGCGCCGGACGGACGTCGTGATTGTCGGCGGGGGACAGGCGGGGCTCGCGATGAGCCGGTGCCTGTCCAACCTGCGCATCGAGCACGTCGTGCTCGAGCGCGGCCAGGTGGCTGAGCGCTGGCGAAGCGAGCGATGGGACTCGCTCCGCCTCCTGACGCCGAACTGGATGACCCGGCTCCCCGGGTTCCAGTACGACGGACCCGACCCGGATGGATTCATGACCAGGGACGAGCTGGTCGCCTTCTTCGAAGGGTACGCGCGCTCGTTTCCCGCGCCCCTCGAAACTGACACTTCCGTCGAGGCCATCGATACTGATGTTGAAGCGTCCGATCACAGATTCCTGGTGACGACGACGCGCGGCGTCTGGCACGCGCGCAACATCGTGCTGGCGACGGGATATTCGGATCGCCCGCTCGTCCCGGCAATGGCGAGCCAGCTCGACGGCGGCCTCCTTCAGGTCGTGCCGAGCGAGTATCGCAGCCCCGCGGCGCTGCCCGACGGACCGGTACTCGTGGTCGGCGCGTCGGCGACCGGCATTCAGTTGGCCGACGAGATTCAGGCCAGCGGCCGCCAGGTCGTGCTGTCCACCGGGCAGCACCTCCGCGTGCCCAGACGTTATCGGGGACGGGACATCATGTGGTGGCTCGATCGCGCCGGAATACTGGACGAGACAAAGGAATCGGTCTACGACGTCGAAACGTCGCGGCACGCGCCCTCCTTCCAACTCGTGGGGCGGCCCGATCACGCCACGCTGGATCTGCAACGCCTTCGTCGCTCCGGCGTGCTCGTCGTCGGACGTCTGACGGCGATCGACGGACATCGGCTGCGTTTCGACGACGACCTCGTGAAGACCACGGCCGGGGCCGACGCAAAGCTCGCCAGCCTCTTGTCGCGGCTGGATCGCGTAGCCGACACTACCGGGCTCGACGGACTCGTCGACGAGCCCGAGCCGTTCGAACCGCTCTGGCCCGGATTTGTGGAGGCGCCGACGGACTTTGACGTGAGGACGGCCGATATCCACAGCGTCGTGTGGGCAACCGGCTACCGCCGGACCTATCCCTGGCTGAAGATGCCGCTGCTGGACTCGCGGGGCGAACTGCGCCATCACGGCGGCGTCACACCGTGCGCGGGTGTGTATGCGATCGGACTGTCGTTCCAACGGACGCGCAAGTCGGCGTTCATCGACGGCGTCGGCGCGGACGCCCACGTGCTCGCCCGATACATCGCGGCAAGACTCGGACAACACTATGATTCGATCCACGATTCCGCCATCGCGGTTTGACGTCGTCGTCGTCGGCGCACGATGTGCCGGGGCGGCGACGGCCATGCTGCTCGCGCGTGCCGGCCACCGTGTGCTCGTCGTCGATCGCGGGCGCTACGGCACCGACACACTCTCGACGCACGCGCTCATGCGCGGGGCCGTCGTCCAGTTGCATCGCTGGAACGTCCTGCCGGCCGTCATCGCGGCCGACACGACGCCCGTGCGGCAGGCCACGTTCTTCTATCGCGACGAGTCGGTCTCCGTGCCGATCGCGCCGCGCGACGGGATCGAGGCGCTGTACGCACCGCGGCGGTACGTGCTCGATCGCGTGCTGGTCGATGCCGCCGGTGCCGCCGGCGCCGACATCGTCTATGGCATCCGAATCAATGGACTGGAACGCTCGGAGACTGGCACCGTGACCGGCGTCGTGCTCGAGGACGAGTCCGGTCAGGTTCATCGCGTCGCGTCGCGCGTGGTCGTGGGCGCCGACGGTTTGCGGTCGACGGTCGCCCGGCTGGCCGGCGCGCCCACCTATCGCGTGGGCCGGCATGCGACCGCCACCATGTTTGGACACTGGAGCGGCCTCGACGTCGGCGGCTACGAGTGGTACTTCATCCCCGGCGTCAGCGCGGGCGCCATTCCCACGAACGCCGGTCAGGTGTGCGTGTTGATTTCCGTGCCGGACAGGGAATTCGCCCGTCTGTTTGCCCATCAACCAGAGAGAGCCTTCCGCGAACTGCTGGCACAGGCGGCCCCTCGTCTCGGCGAGCAGGTCGGCCTGGCCGCTGCATCCCGTCTTCGCGGATTCCCCGGCCATCCGGGATTCTTTCGGCAGGCACACGGACCGGGCTGGGCGCTGGTCGGCGACGCCGGATACTTCAGGGATCCGCTGACCGCCCATGGCATCACCGACGCGCTGCGCGACGCCGAGCTGCTGGCTCGCGCGATCGACGACGGATCCAAGGACGCGTTCGTGCAATACCAGGAGCAGCGGGACGCGGCGAGTCTGGAGGTGTTCGAAACTACCGATGCGATTGCGTCGTTCGCCTGGAATCTGGCCGACGTTCGCGTCCTCCACGAAACGCTCGCCAAGGCGATGTCTCGAGAGGTCAAGCTTCTGGTCAGCGCATAAGCCAACCTCTCCGCGCGGCGGCCGGAAATATACTGAGAGCCGTGCCGCAGAGCGTCGGCTTCGGCGAATATCGCTTCCAGCTCGACACCGGCCAACTGTGGTTCCGAGGGCAGGAGGTGCGCCTGACCCCCAAGGCCGCGGGCGTGCTCAAGCTCCTCGTATCCAACGCCGGTTCTCCGGTATCGAAAGGCGAGTTGTTTGCGGCCGTGTGGCCGGACGTGGCGGTGACCGACGATGCGCTCACGACGTGCATTCAGGAACTGCGCCGCGTCCTCAGCGACGATGCCAGACGGCCGCAGTTCATCGAGACTCGCCACCGCAGGGGATATCAATTCATCGCGGCGGTGTCTCGAGAGGCCGCTCCGACGTCAGCCCCGGTCGCGACGCAGACGACCCCGGCGATCTCCTCGATTGCTGTTCTGCCGTTCGCGGATATGAGTCCGACGCACGATCAGGAGTATCTCTGTGAAGGGCTGGCCGAGGAACTGATCAACGCGCTCACGCAGATCGGCGGCCTGCGCGTGGCCGCGCGCACGGCGTCGTTTCAATTTCGCGGCAAGGGCGAGGATATCCGGAGCGTCGGAGAACAGCTCAACGTGGAAACGCTGCTCGAGGGCAGCGTCCGCAAGTCCGGCGATCGCCTGCGTGTGACGGTGCAGCTCATCGAGGTGGCGAGCGGCTACCACCGATGGTCGCACCGTTTCGACGGGCAGTTCGAAGACGTGTTTGCGGTGCAGGATGACATCGCCGAGAGCGTGGCGAGGTCGCTGCGCGGCGACGCCGCCCGTCCGCCAGAAACGCGGACGCTGCATCGGGCTCCGAGGGGCACCGCGGCGTACGAGCTGTACTTGCGCGGACGCCAGCGGCTGCACCGGATTCTCCACTCCGATCTCGATTCAGCCGTCGATTTGTTCCGTCGGGCCATCGAGCTCGATCCCGTCTATGGTCCGGCCTACGCCGGGCTCGCGACGGCGCATGCGACGCTCTACGAGTGGTTCGGCGCGCGCGATGCCGACCTCGCCGGAGCGGAGCGCGCGAGTCAACGCGCGCTCGAGCTGGCGCCGGATCTCGCGGAGGCGCACGTCGCGCGTGGATGTGCCCTGTCTCTCATGCGGCGCTACGAGGACGCCTCGCGGGAATTCGAGGAGTCGATCCGCCTCAATCCCAACTTGTTCGATCCGCACTATTGCTACGCGAGAACCAGGTTCGCCCGCGGCGATGTCGCCGGCTCCGCGACACTGTTCCGCAAGGCGGCGGATGTTCGGCAGGAGGATTTTCAGAGCGCTTTCCTGCTCGCGCAGTCGCTCAAGATGCTCGGACAGGAGGACGAGGCCTCCGCGTGGCGACGTGAAGGAATCCGTCGCGCGGAGCACGCGCTGGCCCTCAATCCGCTCGACGGCCGCGCCATGTCGCTCGGGGCGTTGTACCTGCTCGAGGAGGGACAGGCCGAGCGTGCGGTCGACTGGTCCGCGCGGGCCCTCGAGCTCTATCCCAACGACATGAGCTCGTTGGGCAACGGCGCCTGCCTGCAGGCGAAGCTTGGACACATCGATCGGGCGATTGAACTACTGGAGCGCGTGTCTGCGCTCGGCTGGGGCCAGCGTGACTGGCTGGAGCGCGACCCGGACTACGACAACCTGCGCGACGACCCGAGATTTCAGAGACTTCTGACGACGTTCAAATAAGCGAGCAGCCGGCGCATTCCCGGACAAATCCCGGCCGGCTCTCGGGACTCCACATCGCCCTGCCTCCTACTCTTGTCCTGCAACGACCGGACACCAAGCCGGTCGGCTACGCCCGATGGACGGGCGAAAAGAGAGGACATATGACGAAGAGAATGCTGGCTGGTGTGTTCATTGCGTTGGCGGCGCTGGTGGGACTCGACTCCACGGGCGTCTCGGCGCAACAGGCTTCGCAGTCGTGGTCGGTCGCGGTCCATATCAGGTATCCGGACGGCTTCATCTACGACCACGCGTTCGCGACAGGCGTCCCGACGTCGGAGCTGCCGTCGATTCTCGAAGAGTGCGGCCGCGCTCATATGGGCGGGTCCGCGGTCCAGTACCATTGCTATGCCATCCCCGAATGATTGACGGCCCGGTCGCGCGATACAATCGGGGGCTCGTGGCCGTTCGGTCACGAGCAGGAGTCCCGATGTTTCGCGCAGTGGCCCTGATCGCCTGCCTGGCGGCCTCGAGCGCGGCGCCGCCGCGCCAGGATCGCCAGGCTCCTTCCCCGCCGCAGGAGTGGGTGGCGTTTTCAGCCGACGTCCGGATCAACATCCCGAACCGCCCAGAGGCGTGGGGACGATACGTCCAGGACGAACACGGCTGCGTGCGCCAGGAGATGGTGCATCCCGACGGCTCCGCCCTCATCACCATGACCAACTTCCAGACCGAGCGTATGTACCGGCTGTATCACGGGGCGTGGACGAGCCAGCCGATGCACATGGGCACGACGCCGCGACGTCCGTATCAGCTACCGGTCGGCCGGAAGACAGATTCGATCGAAGGATTCGATGTGTACATCTCGGAGACGAGCGTGCGATCGCCTCGCGGAGACTACAAGCAGGAGGCGACGGTGATCCCCGCGCTGAACTACTTCAGGGCGATTATGACGACGCCGTCGGGAGAACGTCGGACCGCGGTGAACATCCACCTGGGCCCGCAGCCACACGATCAATTCGCGCCGCCGCCCGGCGCGATCGTCACCGAGGAGCCCGGGTTCGGCGGCTACATGTCTTTCAGCGCCGTCGTCCTGCGGATAGGGTTCGCCGGGCAGACGCCGATCGACGCCGTCACCACCGAAGAGACGCCGTATGCCGTGAAGACGCCGTCGGGAATCCCGCTGACGATCGTGACGTCGGTGGTCGATCGCGAGAAGGCTCTCGTGCGCATCCGCGTTCTGCAGAATGCGAGCGGGCCGCGGGGAAATGTACGGGGCGATCTGCTCGACGACGTACAAGTAGCGCTGGGAGCGACTGGCCACACGACGAGGATCGGCGAGGCGCTCACGCTGACGGTGACGCGAGTCGGAGGCCTCACGAAATAGTCGGAACATTCAGGATCGGTCGCAAGTGAGTAAGATTGTTCCCATGCCTCATGAAAAGACCGACGGGATGATTCGCCACACGCGCCTGGAGAACGAATCGCGCGAGTATCTCGAGCGCCGCGAGGAACTGCGGCGCGCCGAAGTCGAGTTGATTCGTCAGAGCGAGACGGTCGCCGCCCTCCGCCGCGCTCTGCCTCAGGGCACGCCCGTGCAGGACTACGGCTTCCTGGAAGGGCCCGAGGACCTGGATGCCGGCGACGCGGTGCGCCCGGTCCGCCTGCGCGAGCTGTTCAGCACGCCGACGAGACGGCCGCTCATCATCTATCACTTCATGTACGGCAAGAAGCAGACGCTGCCGTGCCCGATGTGCACGATGATGATCGACGGCTTCAACGGCATCGCCTCCCACCTGGCGCAGAACGTCGACTTCGCGATCGTCGCCGCGGCGGAGCCGGCGGCCTTGCGCGCGCACGCGCGCGCCCGCGGCTGGCGGAGGCTGCGCCTGCTCAGCGCCGGGGACAGCACGTTCAAGTACGACCTGCGCAGCGAGGACGCCGAGGGGCGCCAGGATTCGGCGACGTCTGTATTCACGCTCGACGCCGACGGCACGATCCGGCACTCGTACACGAATCACCCGTGGCTTGCGGACGACGTGCACGAGCGCGGCGAGGATCTGACGATCGCCGTGTACAACCTGCTGGATCTCACCCCTGCCGGACGCGGGGACTTTTATGCCCGCCTCGATTACGGCGTCGACGTCCATTGGGGCGCGTATCCGCCGACGTCGTGACGCCATAGTCGCGGACTGCGCGGATCTATTAGCCGCGGAAGACACGGACTCCACTGACCCGTGAATCAAGAAGACTAATACATCCGTGTGCTACCGCGCATTCACGGCCGCCCGCGCTATTCCCCGCGAAGCGCAGTAATGGGCTCGACGGCCAGCGCGCGGCGCGCGGGGATCCAGCTCGCGAGCAGAGCGACCATCAACAAGCCGGTCGGCAGCGCGACGAAGGTCAGCGGATCGTGCGGCGATATGCCGAACAGCAGGCCCGAGAGCAGGCGGCTGGCCGCGGCCGCCGCAGCGATGCCGATCACGGTTCCGGCCGCGCCGATGCGCAGGCCATCGCGCAGCACCATCTGCAGCACGTCGACGCGCGTCGCGCCGAGCGCGACGCGAACCCCGATCTCGTGCGTGCGCTGCGCGGTCGAGTACGCGATTACTCCATAGATGCCGACTGCGGCAAGCAGCAGCGCGACCGCCGCGAACATGGCCAGCATCATCATCGTGAAGCGCCGATTCGCCTGCGCGCGCGCCAGGAGCTCCTCCAGCGTCCTGATGCTCGCGACCGGCTGCGCCTGATCGATCGCCCACACCTGTTGCTGGGCGGCGCGCGCCATCGCGATGGGGTCGCCGGCTGTCCGAACGAGCACGGTGAGCCGTGGATCGGCCGACTGCGCGAGCGGGAAGTACACCTCCGCCCATGGCGGCCGGCCGATGCCGCCGCGGCGCGTATCGGCGACGACCCCGACGATCGTGAGCCACTGGACGTTCTTGTCTTCCGGATTGTTGAACGTCACGCGCTTGCCGAGCGGGTCTTCAGACGGGAAAAAGCGCCGGACGAAGGCCTGGTTCACGACGACGCGGGCCGGAGCCGCCGCCGTGTCTTCGGGCCCGAATAGGCGGCCGCGCGTGAGCGGGATGCCGAGCGTCTTGAAATAGCCGTTGGTGACAGTGTCGTACGGCACCGGGATATTGACCGCGTTGCGCGGCGACGGCCGTCCCTCGACGGACAACATGGCGGAGCCCGGCAGCGGCCCGAGCAGCACCGTCGATCCGACGCCGACCGACTGCACGCCCGGCAGAGCCGCAATCCGCTCGCTCGCCTGCTCGTAGAACTGGATGATCCTCGCATCCTCGGAGTACTTGTACCGCGGCAGCTCGATCGAGAGGGCGAGCACGTTGCGGGGATTGAACCCGAGGTCGGTCTTCGCAATCACAGCGAGCGATCGCGCCAGCAATCCCGCGCCGACGAGCAGCACGAGCGCGACCGCGACTTCGATCACGGCGAGCGTGTGGCGAACCCGCCGTCCGCGCGATCCCTCTCCGCCGGACCGGCCGCCTTCCTTCAAGCCTTCCGACTGGTTCGCCGACGCGCTCTGCCATGCCGGCGCAACGCCGAAGATCAGGCCCGTCGCGATCGCCATGGCGAGCGTGAAGAGCAGGACCGGCATGTCGATCGCGATCGACGTCAGGCGCGGGATGTTCGTCGGGGCCGCCTGCTGCAGCGCCGCGACGGCCCATGTGGCGAGAAGCAGCCCGCCGGCCGCGCCGGCCAGGGCGAGCACGAGACTCTCCGTGAGCATCTGTCTGACGATCCGGACCCGCGCGGCGCCGAGCGCCGCCCGGATCGCGAGCTCCCTGTGGCGGCCGGTCGCGCGCGTCAACAGCAGGTTCGCGACGTTGGCGCACGCGATGAGCAGCACGCAGCCGACCGCGCCGAACAGCACGAGCAGCGCGCGCCTCACGTCGCCGACGATCTCGTCGTGAAGAGACGTCACCCGCACGCCCTGGCCGCCGCTGGTGTCGGGATACTGCTGCTCGAGCCGGCGCGCGATCGTGTTCATTTCGGTTTGCGCCGCCGCTTCGGTCGAATCGGGACGCAGGCGTCCGATCACGTTCAACCAGTACGAGCCCCGCGACTCCATGAGCTCCTTGTAGGGCCCGACCGGCGCGAGCGGTACCCAGAGCGCCGCGCCCTCCGGATACTGGAATCCCGCGGGCATCACGCCGACAACCTCGTACGGCTGGCCGCTCAACTGGATCGTGCGTCCAACGATCGCCGGATCGCTGCCGAATCGCGCCTGCCACAGTCCATGCTCCATCATCACGACGCGTTCGTGGCCGGCCGCGGCGTCCTGCTCGGTCAACCAGCGGCCGAGCGCGGGTTGCACGTTCAGCGCAGGAAAGAAGGCAGGGGTCACGCGGGCGCCGCGCAACTGCGCGGGATCGCCCGCGCCAGTCAGGCTGAGGCTCGCGCCAAAATAGGCGGCCAGATGCTCGAAGCTGCGGCTCTGATTCCGCCAATCGGTGAAGGTCGGATACGACGCCACGTCCTTGTCGAATCCCTGCCGCGGGTTGTAGATCCAGACCATCATCAGCCGTTCGGAGTGCGGGTAGGGGAGGGGGCGCCACAACACCGCGCTGACGATGCTGAAAATGGCCGTGTTCGCGCCGATGCCAAGCGCGATCGTCAGCAGCGCGATCGCGGTGAATCCGGGATGCTTGACGAGCGTGCGGATCGCATATCTGAGGTCAGACATCATCCGCATAGTTTATAGGCGTTGCCCCGTATAATCCGCGCATGAAAGCCGTCCTCGCCGCTGCCGTCCTGGCCCTCTGCGCCCCACTTGCTGCAGCCGCACAGGAGACCGACACCGAGAGAACCGCCGCCAGGGACGTGATCCGGAAGATGGCCGAACTGGAGGAGTCGCTCGACGTCCCCGGTCTGGTCGCGAAGCTGACAGGACCGGACTCCGCCCGCGATGCCGTTGTCGCACGGGCGAAAGAACTGATGGATTCCGACTTGCTGGCGATGGCGGACGACATTGCGACGCACCCGGAGATTGGATTCGTCGAGAGACGATCCGTCGGCATCCTCACCAGCTATCTCCGCAAGCACAACTTCCAAGTCGAGATGGGCGTCGCCAGGATGGCGACGGCCTTCGTCGCGAGATATCAGGGCAGCGTCGGCGCGCCCAACCTCGGGATCATCGTCGAGTACGACGCCCTACGCGGAACGTCGGGGCCGTTCCACGGCGATCAGCACAGCGCCCAGGGGCCTGTCGGCCTGGCGGTGGCGGTCGCGATCTCGGAATTCCTGTCGCGCACACACACGCCCGGCACCGTGACGGTATTCGGCACGCCCGGCGAGGAGATGATGCCGCCGAACGCCAAGACGGATATGCACCTCGCCCATGTCTTCGACGGAATGGACGTGATCGTCCGCAGCCATTCTTCGTCGCAGACGTCGCGTCCGGCGCCCGGCTTCGGCACGTGCTGCATGAACATCGACGGCGTGAAGTACACGTTCTCCGGAGCGCCGGCCCATCAGCTGACGTCCTGGAACGGCCGCAACGCGCTCGAAGCGGTGATTCACCTGTTCAACAACATCGACGCCGTGCGCAGCAGCATCCGCCCCGAAGCGCGCATTCAGGGCGTCATCACCGAAGGAGGCGCGGCGCCCAACGTCACGCCCGATCGCACGGCGGCCGACTTCTACGTCCGCTATCCGGACGAGGTCTACCTCGCGCAGGTCACCGAATTCGTCGACAACGCGGCCAGAGCAGCGGCGCTCGCGACCGGCACCAAAGTGAAGGTCGATCACTACGGCAAGGATCGCGACGGCATCAGCGAGGCGGCTCTGTCGGAGCTGTCGTTCGCCTATATGAAGAAGTTCGGCGCCACCAACGTCCAGCCGCAGCCGGGCAAGCCGCAGGGCTTCGAGGAGACCGGCAGCGTCTCGCGCGACCTCCCGGGCATCGGCGTCAGCGCCCAGTCGTCGCTGTCGCCGAATCACACCTACGAGATGGACGCCGACAACCTGAAGGAGATCGGCCACAAGGGCTTCACGATCGACGCCCAGACGATGACGGCGATCCTCTTCGATTTCGCCACGCACGACGACTATCGCGCGGCCGTCAAGAGGGAATTCGACGGGCTCAAGGCGCTGTTCGCCGAGTATCTGGCGGCGCTGAAGAAAACCTACACGGTTCCCGCGGTCACCGATCCGAAGTAGCTGGCTATTGCAGCAGCGCCGTGATGTTCCGCTTCGGCACCTGGCCGACGGCGATCGTCGCCACTTCCTTCATCCTCTTCACGTCGACGACGCTGACGGAGTTCGACCCGGCGCAGGCGACATACAGATGCACGCTG
This sequence comes from Vicinamibacterales bacterium, assembly GCA_035495955.1. Taxonomy (GTDB): domain Bacteria; phylum Acidobacteriota; class Vicinamibacteria; order Vicinamibacterales; family 2-12-FULL-66-21; genus JAICSD01. Next base: position 23,073 of record DATJFE010000028.1, read on the forward strand.
TCGGGGCTGAACGTCAGCCAGTCCGGATGATGACCGACAGAAACGACGCCGAGCGGCTTCAAATCCGGCATCGAATACGCCGCGACGAAGTGATACCACTTGCTCGTGACCCACAGCGTCGCGCCGTCGGGTGCGATGGCGATGCCGTGTGACGGCGATCCTTGAACGTTGAGACTCTTCGCCGCGCCGGGAACGTCCGGCAGGGTCACGCGTCTGACTTCCCGGTGCGTCGCGAAATCGACGACGGCAAAGCCGTGCAGATCCGACAGCTGGACGAACATCCGCGAGGTCGATCCGTCCGGCCCCTTCTCGAACGCAATCGGACGAACCCCTCCGTCGAATTTCATCGACCATGCCGTCGCCTCCGTCGCCTGGTCGATGACGGTCAGCGAACGCCCGGCGATCGAACCGGCCACGACGAACCTGCCGTCAGGCGTGACGAACGTGTTGTGCACCGCGCCGTCGATGGCGATCGATTTGGCTCTGGTCATCGACGCGCTGTCGACGACGTCGACGGCGCCGGGGGCCTGCGCGATGGCGACGTAGATGCGCGCGCCATCCTTCGAGATCGAAAGATTGTTGGGGTGGCCGCTGAGCGGGATGTGCGTGACGACCTTCAGCGTCCTCGCGTCGACGACGTCGAGCGTACTCTCGGCTTCGTTGGTGACGTAGAGGCGACTGCCGTCCGGCGCCGCGGCGGCGCCGTGATTCGCTTCGATGTCCTTGATCTCGCCAACCACTTTGTTGGTCGCCGGATCGATCAGCAGGACGCTGTCGCCGGCGCTGTTGGTCTGGACGATGCGCACTTTGGCCCCACCGCTCGCGGTCAGGCCTGCGGCGGCGAGCGCGACGGCGAAGACGGCGAACGACCGCATCACTTCAGCCTTTCCCCGCGAATCCACGCGGCAATCGTCTGCCACCCTGGCGTGTTTCTCGCTGCGAACTGCCGCCCGCCTCCGTGAAAGTCGTCTCCGCCGGCTTCCTCGGCGAGCGGGTGAATCAGCAGCCGGCTCTGCTCCGGATGGCCGGGGACGATGTACCTCCTGACGGCGTCGAAATTCTTCCGCGACTGTTCGTCGTTCCATGTCGCGGCGCCTGGCGACAGAACCTGCAGATAGCTCGTCGCGCCGCTGCCACGGTGGCAGACGTAGCAGCGCGCGTGGCCCGGACGCTTCGCCAGGAAGATCGGCTGCACGCGTGCCTTGAAGAATGCGTAGTCCACGGTGAGAGCCGGCGGAGACGCGGGCATCGCCGCCGTCTGGCGGATCAAGACGGCCAGCACGATGACGAGCGGCACGGCCTTCATGCGCGGAGTGTAGCACCCGCCGTGTGTCACCGATAGCTTGACAACGAGTTCTACTTTGTAGAAATCTTGCCGCATGGGCCGAAGCGGCTATCTCGGCGAATTCGAGCAGATCGTGCTGCTGGCGGTCGCGCGGCTCGGCGAAGACGCCTACGGCATGCGGATTCGCGCCGAGATCGAAGGGCGGGCCGGACGCAAGGCGACGATCGGCGCCGTCTACGCCACGCTCGAGCGCCTAGTCGCCAAGGATTACGTCCGACAGGGCGACGCGCCCGGCGGTGAGGAGCGATCCGGCCTGGCGCGCCGGTTCTTTACCGTCACCCGCGCCGGTGAGTCTGCGTTGGAGAACGCGCGCGACCTCCAGACGCGCATGTGGGCGGGGCTGAAGCTTCGCGGCGCGCGGAGGCGATCGTGATACCGCCGCGGCTGCCGCGCTGGGTCATGTCGCGCCTGTCGCCCCGCGAGGATCGCGATATCATCGTCGGCGATCTCGACGAGGAATTCCGCCAGCGCGCGCGGCAGGGGCGTTCGGCCTCCGCGTGGTACTGGCAAGAAACGCTCGCGTCGATGCCGGCGGCCCTGCGACTCCGCTGGCAGCGCGCCGGTCTGACGCGGGACATCGGGGGAGATTGCCGCCGCGCGATCCGTTTGCTCTGGCGGCGTCCCGGCTTCGCCGCCGCGGCGCTGGTCGCGCTGGCGTTCGGCGCCGGCATCACGACCGCCGTCGCCTCCATTTGCGAGGCGATTCTCGTCCGCCCGCTGCCGTACGCCAATGGCGATCGCATCGTTTACCTTCGCGAGCACGACCCGACGCGGCAAGGCCCGAATCTGTCGTGGGCCGACTTCGACGAGCTCGCGTCGAGTCTGCGATCGTTCGCCGCCGTCGGTGCCTTCAGCGACGGCAGCCGCACGCTGAGCGGCCTTGGCCCCAGCGAACGGCTTCGGGCGATCGAGATTACGCCATCGTTGTTTGCCGTCCTCGGCGTCGTGCCGGCGCTAGGACGCACCTTCTCCGATGCCGACGGGGTGGGAGGCGCGCCCGGTGTCGTCATCCTGAGCCACACAGCCTGGCGCCGGCGGTTTGGCGGCGATCCCGCCGCGGTCGGGCGAACCGTCGTGCTGAGCGGCGCGCCGTTTACGATCGTCGGCGTGCTGCCGGCGTCCTTCGCCTTTGCCCCGCGCGCGAATCCGGAGCTGTGGCTGCCGCTGCGCCCCTCGCAAGCCCAATTGACGCGGGGGGATGTGCACTCGCTCGACGTCCTCGCGCTGCGCCGGGCGGAGGTGACCGCCGCCGCGGCGGCGGAGGAGCTCCGCGTTCGAGCGGACCGCTGGCAGCACTCCGGCGCCGCATGGCACGCGTCGACCACGCTGCAGACCCTCGGTCTTCGGGACGAGATGGTTGCGGGCGTCCGTCCTTCCCTGATGCTGCTGCTGGGCGCCGCCGTGCTGGTCATGCTCGCCGCTGCGGTGAGCGTCTCCGGCCTCGTGCTCGCCCGCGCGGCCGCCCGCGCGAGGGAAATGCAGCTCCGCGCCGCGCTCGGCGCCGGCCGCTGGAGAATCATTCGTCAGCTCGGGATCGAGGCGCTGACGATCGCCGTTCCCGGCGCGGCGCTCGGCCTGATCCTGGCGTCGTGTACCGTGGCGTTCTTCGACGCCACGACTCGGATTCCGTTTCGCGACACGCTGCCCTTCGCCGATCGGTTCACGCTGTCTCCGCTGGCCGCGGCGGCAAGCGTGACATCGACGATGATCGCCGTCCTCGTCGCCGGCCTGATTCCGGTGCTGCGCGGACGGCGTCCCGGTACGCCGTTCACGACGGGCGCGCGCGCGACGGCCGGCCATGCAGAGACCCGATTGCGCGGCGTCGTCGTGGCGGCGCAGATCGCGCTTGCCGTCGTGCTGCTCGCCGGTGCGGCGCTGGTCGGACGAAGCGTCGTGAACCTGTCGCGCGTCTATCCCGGCTTCGCCATCGACGGCCTACTGACCGGACGCCTCTCGCTGCCGGACACGCCGCGCTATCAATCGCGCGAGGGCATGGTGCAAGCCGTCGATCGCGTCCTCGAGCGCGTACGGGCGGTCCGGGGCGTGTCGAGCGCTGAAGCGATCAATCGGCTCCCGCTCGGCGGACGCAGCTACACGAGCGATTTTCGGATCGTCGGGCGCGGCGAGCAGACGAAAGTCGACGCGTTGATTCGCAACGTGACGCCCGGCTATCTCGCCGCGATGGGGATTCCGCTCCTCGCCGGCCGGGCGATTGAGCCGACCGATACCGGAAGCGCGGAACGCGTCGTCGTCGTCAACGCGATGCTCGCGCGCCTGGCGTTCGGCGGCCGCAGCCCGATCGGCGAACGCCTCGTGCTCGAATTCCTCGGCGGCAAGCCGGCATGGACGATCGTCGGCGTCGCCGGCGACGAGCAGTTCGACACCCTCGACAAGCCGATGGCGCCGGTCGTCTACGTTCCGTTCGCGCAGAATCCGGTGCCCGCGTTCAGCCTGGTCATGCGCACGGCCGCGCCCGAGGCGGTCGTCACGCCGGTGCGCGCCGCAATCACCGACGTGGATCCGGCGTTGCCGCTCTACGGTGTTCAGACGCTCGCGGCATCGGTCGCCTCGTCGAATGCGGTGTTCCTGCGCACCCTCGTGATGCGGCTGCTCGTGTGGTTTTCGGTCGCGGCGCTGCTGCTTGGCGGCGTCGGGGTTTACGGCGTTCTCGCCGAGGCGGTCACGGCGAGGACCAGAGAGATTGGCATCAGGCTGGCGCTTGGCGCGACAGGCGCCGACGTGGCGCGCCTGGCCCTGCGCATCGGTCTTGCTCCCGCGGCGCTCGGCGGCGTCTGCGGCTTCATCCTTGCCGCGATTGCGGCGCCGTCGGCGCGCACACTGCTCTTCGGCGTGGCGCCGCTCGATCTGCGGTCGCTTGCGGCGGTGGCGCTCGTCGTCGCGGCGGTTGCGCTGGCGGCCTGCGCGCTTCCCGCGCGGCGCGCCGCCCGGTTGCCGGCCGTGGCCGCGCTACGCCACGAGTGATCACGAGCCTCCGACTTTGTCCGACAGACATGCGAAGAATCTGTCCATCGTCATGCGCGCGACGCTCTCGAGCAGACGCTGGCCGACGCGGGCGATCATGCCGCCTGCGTCGGCTGTCGCGGTTACCGTCACCGTCGTGCCGGTGTCCGCGGCAGCAAGCGACACCTGCGCGCTGCCTTTGACGAACCCTGGACGTCCTGTCGCCTCGACGAGCAAGCGATAGGACGCCGGCGGCTTCTTGTCGGCGATGGCGACGGTCGCGGAATACGTAGCCGTGATCGCGGCCACGCCCACCGTCACGTCGGCCGCATAGCGATCGTCGCCGAGCGGCCGGAGCTGCTTGCAACCGGGAATGCACCCGGCCAGGGTCTCGGTGTTCATCAGCGCGTCCCAGACAACGGCGGGGGGCGCGTTGAACGAATAGGTGGCCGTGATTTGCATCAGTGGCCCGCCGTAGCCTTACGCGAAGGCCGGAAGGCCTGCACGACGGCGTGCCCGTGGCGAACCGCGCGCAGGTGGGCGGCGAGCTGTTCGAGACTCCGGAGATTGTGCGCCGGCATGAAGTCGTCGATGTGCGGCAGCGCCGCCTGCATGCCGCGCGTCAGCGGTTTGTAGCTTTCGGAGCCCAGCAGCGGGTTCAACCAGATCAGCCGTCGGCTGCTCCGCCGCAGGCGCGCGATCTCGCGCGTCAGCAGCGATGGCTCGCCGCGGTCCCAGCCGTCCGACACGATGAGCATGACCGGCCCGTTTCGCATCACCCGCCGCGCCCAGCGCACGTTGAACGTCCGCAGCGCCTCGCCGATGCGCGTGCCGCCGCCCCAGTCCTGCACGTCACGGATCATGCGCAGCGCGGACGATCCGAACCGGCGATCGCGTGCCGCGCGCGTCAACCGCGTGAGCCGCGTCGCGAAGACGAAGGACTCCACGCGCGCCGTGCCGCGCATGACACCGGCGATGAAGTGCAGCAGCATGCGGCTGTAGCGCTCCATCGATCCGCTGACGTCGGCCATGACCACGAGCGGACGCGGTTTGAGCACTCGCGCCCGCCGCGGCACGTCGATCAGCTCGCCGCCGTGTTTGAGGTTGCGCGCGACGATCCGCCGCAGGTCGGCCGTGCCGCGCGACGCGGGACCCCACCGCCGCGTGCGGCGGCGCGCGAGATCCCAGCCGAGATCGCGGAGCAGGATCTCCGCGCGCGCAAGTTCGCCTGGAGAGAAATCGGCGAAGTCCTTCGTCCGCGAGACGTCGGCCGGACTGTAGGCGCCCACGGCCAGACGCACCTGGCCGGCTGTCGTTCCGTCATCGGGCGCGCCGGACTCCAGCGTGGGGGCGCCCGCCGGCTTGACGGCGACGCGCGGCCGCTCGCCCAGGGCGAACAGCGGCAGGCCGCCGCCGCCGGTCTCATGGGCGCGCCAGAAGAGATCGAATGCCGCGTCGAATCTGGCGATGTCCTCGTGGCGGTGCACGAGCAGCGTGCGCAGCGCCGCCCGGACGTCGCGGCGGCTGGTCACGCCCACGGTCTCAATGGCGGTGACTGCGTCCGGCATCCTGCCGGCATGGCTGCCGAGTCCCGCGCGCCGCAGCAGGTCGCCGAAGAGCAGGACGTTGTGGACGAGCGCGTCCGTCATGCGCGTGTCAGCGCCCGGCCGACCATGGCCTGCAAACGTTCGCCGCGCACCGCCTCGATGTCCTCCTGATTCTTGAGCAGCACGCCGATCGTCTGTTCGACGATCGCGACATCAAGAACGCGGCTGTTCAGCGTGACGAGCGCCGCGGCCCAGTCGAGCGTTTCCGAGATCCCGGCCGCCTTGTATAACTCCACGCTGCGCAGTTCCTGCACGAACGCGGTGACCTGCGCCGCCAGCCGCTCAGACGCGCCGGGCACCTTGGCCCGGACGATGCGGAGCTCCTTGTCGAATTCCGGGTAATCAATCCAGTAGTAGAGACAGCGGCGCTTGAGCGCGTCATGCACTTCGCGCGTGCGATTCGAGGTGATGATCACGAACGGCCGCGTCTCCGCGCGCACGGTGCCCAACTCGGGAATCGTGACCTGAAAATCCGACAGCAGCTCCAGCAGGTAACCCTCGAACTCTTCATCCGCGCGATCGATCTCGTCGATGAGCAGCAGGGGAGGACGATCGGCCGGCGCCTGCAGCGCGCGCAGGAGCGGACGCTTGATCAGGAAGGCTTCGGTGAACAGCTCGCGCCCGGCGCGCGATCGATCCAGCTCGTGGCTCGCTTCGAGGAGCCGGATCTCGAGCAACTGCCGTGGATAGTTCCATTCGTACACCGCCTGGGCGATGTCGAGACCTTCGTAGCATTGCAGCCGAATGAGCTCGGCATCGAGCACGACGGCCAGCGCCTTCGCGACTTCGGTCTTGCCGACGCCCGCTTCGCCCTCGAGAAACAACGGCCGCTGCAGCCGCAGCGCCAGGAACAGCGAGACGGCCAATCCGCGATCGGTAATGTAGCGCTTGGCGGCGAGCGCGTGCTCCAGGTCGTCAACGGAACCGGGAATACCCACGTTGGAACTTCGTCAGGCGCTCGCGCGCCCGAACGCCGCGGCGAGCGCGCGGCGGACGTAGACCGGAGCCACGGCTGCACGATATTCCGCCGACGCGAAGATGTCGCCGCTCACCTCATGAGCGAGATCGTCGGCGGTGCGCGCCGCCGCCTCGGCAAGCATCGTGTCGCCGGGTTTCTGCCCCTGCAGCGCTTTTTCCACCGCGGGCAGCCGTCGCGCGTGCGGCACGAGTCCGACCACCGCGACACGCGCGGACGAGCAGACACCTTTGGCGACCGACACCGACGCCGCGACGCCGATCACCGCGTAGCGGGACGCGGGATGCGCAAACTTGACGTACGCGGATCCCTGGCCGGCGGCCTGGACGGGCACCTTCACGGCCGCCACGATCTCGTTCTCGCCGAGCGCCGTAGTCATGATGCCGGTGAAGAACGCCGCCGCGGGGATATCGCGGCCGCCGTCCGGGCCGATCGCGGCGATCGTCGCGTCGAGCGCGACGATCACCGCGGGCAGATCGGACGCGGGATCAGCGTGCGCGACGTTGCCGCCGAGTGTGCCGCGATTGCGCACCGCCGGATCGCCGACCTGCGCGGCGGCTTCGGCGAGCGCCGGCGCCGCCCGCCGCACCACGTCGGACGAGGCCAGCTCCGCGTGCGTCGTCAGCGCGCCAATCCGGATTGTGCCGTCGCTGGTGGCGATGCCGCGCAGCTCTCCGACGCGGCCGATGTCGATCACCGCCGCCGGCGAAGCGAGCCGCAGCTTCATGATCGGAATCAGGCTCTGGCCGCCGGCGAGCAGCTTTGCGTCCGGATGCGCGGCCATCAGCCGATGCGCCTCGGCGAGCGACGTCGCGGGATAGTAGTCGAAGGAATCGGGATACACCTTACGCCCCCTGCATCGCGCGCCATACCCGTTCCGGGGTCAGCGGCATCCGTATCGTCTCGAACTTGAATGGCGCGAGCGCATCGACGACCGCGTTGTAGACCGCGCACGTCGACGCGATCGTGCCCGCCTCGCCGATCCCTTTCACGCCGAGCGGGTGGTGCGGCGACGGCGTGACCGTCGAGAGCACTTCGATGTCGGGCAGCACGTCGGCGCGCGGAATGGCGTAATCGGCCAGCGAGCCGGTGAGCAGTTGTCCGTTGTCGTCGTAGACCGCCTCCTCCCACAGCGCCTGGCCGATCCCCTGCACGACGCCGCCGTGGACCTGGCCTTCGACGATGACCGGATTGATTTGCGGCCCGCAATCGTCGACGGCGACGTAGCGTCGGAGCGTCACGCGTCCCGTTTCCGGATCGAGATCGACGACGGCGACGTGCGCGCCGAACGGATAACTGAAGTTCGGCGGATCGTAGAAGCTCGACGCCTCCAGTCCCGGTTCCATGCCTGCAGGCATGTTCCACGCCACGTGCGCCATCAGCGCAATCTCGGCGATCGATTTCGCGCGATCCGGACTGCCCTTGACGAAGAACTTCCCGTCGTCGTAGTCGATGTCCTCGACGGCCGCTTCGAGCAGGTGCCCCGCGAGCAGCCTGGCTTTCTCCTTGATCTTGCGCGTCGCGACGGCGAGCGCCGCGCCAGACACCGCAGTCGTCCGGCTCCCGTACGTGCCCCAGCCCATCGGCGTGTTGTCGGTGTCGCCGTGGAATACCTTGATATCGTTCACCGGGACGCCGAGCTCGTCGGAGATGACCTGCGCGAAGGTGGTCTCTTCTCCCTGTCCGTGCGGCGACGCGCCGATGAACACGTTCACCTTGCCGCTCGGGTGGAACCGCACGATCGCGCTCTCCCAGAGTCCGCCCTGGAAGCCGACGGCGCCCGCGACCTGCGACGGACCCAGCCCGCAGATCTCGACGTACGTGGTGACGCCGATGCCCATCAGCCGCCCCTGCGCGCGCGCCGCTTTCTGTTCCGCGCGCAGCCGAGCGTAGTTGACGTGGTCCAGCGCCTTCGTCAGCGCGGCTTCGTAGTTGCCGCTGTCGTAGGTCAGGCCGGTGATCACGGTGTGGCCGTTGGCGAACGGCGGAATCAGGTTGCGGCGGCGCACGTCCACCGGATCGAGTCCGAGCCGGTGCGCGACCTTGTCCATCATCCGCTCAAGCATGAACGTCGCTTCCGGTCGTCCGGCGCCGCGATACGCTTCGACCGGCGTGGTGTTGGTGTACACGCCGTAGACGTCCTCTTTCACCGCCGGAATCGTATAGGGCCCTGAGAGCATCAAGCCGTGCAGGATGGTGGGAATCCCGGGCGCCGCAGTGGAGAGATAGGCTCCCATGCCGGCCCACACGGTGGCGCGCAGGCCCGTGATCTTTCCGTCGCGTGTCGCGGCGACGTCGACCTCCTGCACGTGATCGCGCCCGTGCGTCGTCGAAATGTAGTTCTCCGATCGCGTCTCGATCCATTTCACCGGCCGGCCCAGCTTCATCGAACAGAAGACCGTGATGAAGTCTCCCTGCAATTGCGGAATCTTGCTGCCGAAGCCGCCGCCGACCTCCGGCGCGATCACGCGCAGCTTGTCTTCGGAAATGCCGGTGACGAGCGACATCACGAAACGGACGATGTGCGGGTTCTGCGTCGTGTTCCACAACGTCAGCTCGCCCGTCGCGGGCACGAACTGCGCGACGGCGCCGCGCGGCTCCATCGCCGTGGGGATGAGGCGCTGCTGCACGATCCGCTCGTGCACGACGACAGCCGCGTTCGTGAACGCCGCGTCGATGTCGCCGCCGGCCACGTTCCAGTGAAAGGCGACGTTGCCTGCGGCGCAGTCGTGCAGACACGGCGCGCCGTCCTGCGCCGCCTTCTGCGGATCGACGACCGCGGGCAGCGGCTCGTAGTCGACGACGACGAGATCCAGCGCGTCGTAGGCTTGGTACGCCGTTTCCGCGACCACCACGACGACCGCCTCGCCGACGTAGCGCACCACATCGGCGGCGAGCGCCGCGTAGGGACCGATGCTGAGGCCCGCGTTCGGCAGCAGCCAGCAGCACGGAATGGCGTTGAGCACGCCGGCCGTGTCGGCCGACGTGTAGACGGCGACCACGCCGGCCGCCGTCTTCGCTCGCGATGCGTCGATGCCGCGAATGCGCGCGTGCGCGTGAGGGCTGCGCACGATCGCGGCGTGCAGCATGCCCGGCAGGTGCATGTCGTCCGTATAGCGCGCGGTCCCGGTGAGGAGCCGAGGGTCTTCCCGCCGTCTGATCCCCGAGCCGAACACGCGTGACGCCGTCCGGGTGGCGCTCATCGCGACGCTCCCGCCGCATGCTGCACGGCGCGGACGATGTTGTGATAGCCGGTGCAGCGGCACATGTTCCCTTCGAGGCCGTGCCGGATCTCGTCCGCCGTCGGATGCGGATTGGTCCGCAGCAATTCGGTCGCGGCGAACACCATGCCGGGCGTGCAGAAGCCGCACTGCAGGCCGTGCTTGGCCCAGAACGCTTCCTGCATCGCGTTGAGCCGGCCGTCGGTGGCGAGTCCCTCGATAGTCGTGATCGCCCGCCCGTCGGCCTGAACGGCGAGACAGGTGCACGACTTCACCGCCACGCCATCGAGCTGCACGGTGCATGCGCCGCACTGGCTGGTATCGCAGCCGACCTTCGTTCCGGTCAGGCCGGCGACCTCGCGAAGAAAGTGCACGAGCAGCAGGCGCGGCTCGACGTCGCGGTGACAAGGCCGTCCGTTGACGGTGATCGTGACGGGGATGATCATAACGGGCGGATGTTAGGTCCGCGCCGTTCTGCAGTCAAATAACCGATCAGAGAATGAGCGACGGCAGGGATTGGAAGTTGCGCCGTGGCCAGGCGGCTGACCGACCGTCTGTCCCCTGGTGGCGCCGGTTCGCCCCTTGCCCCTTTGTCGCGGTCGACGAGCCACGCGACGATGCGGAATGCGACCGTTGACGTTTGTCTGCCTGTTTCTTTCACTCGGCGCGCCGCTGAAAATGGCGGGCGCTGTCCAGCCGGCTCCCTCGCTGGTGCCCGCGCCGGCCCGCACGACTCGGGATACGCACGTCATCGAGCGTTACAGCATCACATCATCGATCCTGAAGCAGACCCGGATGGTTGATGTCGCGCTGCCAGCATCTTTTCCGCAGACCGGCGCAAACCGTCGGTATCCGGTAGCAGTCCTGTTTGACGGCGAGACAAACACGACAACAGGGGCCACCGTCAGCGGCGAACTCGCGCGCAATGGCCTCATTCCGGAGATGATCCTGGTCGGGATCGAGAATGTCGACGCGCTCAACGGGCGCGTCTACGATCTCACGCCGCCCGGTTTGTCTGTCAGCGGGAGCGATCTGAATCAAGGAGGCGATCGCTTTCTCGATTTCATCCAGCAGGAACTCCTGCCGGCGGTCGATCTGCAGTTCAGAGGCGCGGCGCCGCGCCTCTTGATTGGCCATTCATCAGGCGCGATACTCGCCACCTACGCCGCCGCCACACGGCCGGCGTTCCGCGGCGTCATTGCGATTGACGGTCCGATCGCGCTCGAGAATTCCTGGCTGGCCAGAAAGCTGATCGCGCGTGCGAAGGAGCCATCGACTCCGCCGCTGCGATATGCGTTGTACGAAGCGAAATTCCGATGGCCGGACCGTATCTGGGACGAACTCGCCGCCGTCGCACCCGCGTCCTGGCGCGTGCGCCGCGACACGATGCGGCTCGAAGGCCACGAGACCGTGTACATGATCGCCGCCTATCAGGGCTTGCGTGAGATCTTCGCAGACTACTCGCGGCTCGCCGCATCCGCGAAGCCGGGCACGCAGATGATTTCCCACTATGACGAGGTGAGCGCTGGTTTTGGCGCGATGCTCGTGCCGCCGCGACGGCTGCTCGTGGATGCCATGTCGGATTTGATCTCGGAAGGTCGCGGAGCACAGGCCCGTGCCGCGTATGACCTTCTCGTGGCCGGCTACGGCGCGCCCCCGGACGGCGCCGACTGGTCCGCGCGAATAGCCGACGCCGAGCGTCAGCCGGCGCCAGCCGAAACCGTCGAGGGACTGCTGAAGACGCCGTTTCCCACGCCGGAGGAGGTGCGGCCGTTTCTCGGCGAGTGGATGGGCAGCATCTGGATGACCGCCGCCCAGCCGCGCCGGAACAACATAACGCTTCGCATTCGCGTTGAAAATGGACGGGTAATCGGCGAAACGAGGAATGCGGATGCACCGCCGGAGATGTCGGGCTGGATTCGGGTGGACTACCTGCGCGTGACGCAGAACGGCCTGACATGGGGCAGACTGAACGGCATGCGTCCCCGCGGGGTCATGCTTTGGGAAGGCACGCTCCAGGGCATCACCCTCAGCGGCACGGGACGCTGGGGAGGAATCGCGGTGACGGATCCGCCCGGAACAGAACGGGGATTTTCGTTCACACGGACCGTCAGGTGAGACGTTCGCAGTGGGTGCGGTTCACGCTCCTCTGGACTGGCGCCGGCGTGCTCATGATCGCGCTGGGCCGCTATGCGACACCGGCGTTTCTCAAAGCGCCGGTCGGCGGGCGCATGGTCCCTCGGATTCCGCCGCCTCCGCCGGACCTGCCGACGCTGCTGTACCAACTCGGCGTCGGTTCGGTCGTTTGGTACGTCGCGATCGTGGCGCTGCCGATGCTGCTCGTGTTCGCACGATACCTCGATGCCGAGCGCTTGGGCCTCGTCCGGACGCTGGCGATCGCCCTCGGCGCCGCGGCCACCCTGATCGCCGTCACCTCGGCGATCGATTATTTCTGGACCTATCGTGGAACGTCGCTGCGTCCGCCACCGTCCGCCTTCGTGCCCGTGTCTCTGCGTCAGCATCTGCCGGCGTGGCTAGCGCTCATCGGACTCGTGGCGGCGATTGAAGGCGGTCGAAGGGCCGTTCAGGCCGCGGTCGAGCGCGAACGGCTTCGCGCGGAAGTCGCCCGACAGCGTCTCATCGCGCTGACCGGACAACTGCGGCCGCACTTTCTGTTCAACACCCTGCAGGCAATCTCCACCCTGATCTATCGCGATCCGGCGGCAGCCGACGAGATACTCACCAGGCTCGGCGATCTTTTGAGCGACGCGTTACGGCACCGCGATTGCCCCTTCGTCCCGCTGCAGGACGAGGTGCGGTACGCTCGCACGTGGCTGGAGATCGCGCGCGCCCGCTACGGCGCGCGGCTGGAATTCGAGATGGACGTCCCACAGGAGCTGAACGATCTCCAGGTGCCGCTGTTCATCGTACAGCCGCTGCTCGAGAACGCGTTGAGCCACGGGATCGGTGGCGTGATGAAAGGCGGCCGCGTGATCGTTCGCGCGCGACGCACCGGCCGCCGTCTCTGCCTCGACGTGATCGACGACGGTGCCGGCTTGCCCACCGCATTTCCGTTCCGCGAAGGGATCGGCCTCGCCAATACGCGCGAGCGCCTGGCGACAGCCTACGGGTCCGATTACATGTTCGCCCTGACGTCTGGATCACCTGACGGGACGCGGGCGCACATCGATATCCCGGCGACGCTCGCGCCGCCGACACCGCGTGCATGAAGGCGTTGCGCACCATCGCCGTGGACGACGAGCCGCTCGCGCTCGAACGTCTCTGCGAACTGGTGCGAGGCACCCAAGGGCTGACGCTGGTCGGCCAGGCGCAAAACGGACTGGAAGCGCTGGATTTGATTGCCAGCGTCGAACCGGATCTGATCTTCATCGACGTGGAGATGCCCGAATTGAGCGGGTTCGGCGTGGTCGCGGCACTCGACGGACAGCGCATTCCCGGGATTGTCTTCGTCACGGCGTTCGAGGAGTACGCACTGAGAGCGTTCGACGTCGGCGCGATCGATTACCTGCACAAGCCGCTTACGAAGGCGCGATTTGCGGCCGCGGTGGACCGCGCGCGTCAGCGGCTCGAGCGGACGTCGGAGATCGATTGGCGAACGGTCCCGCCGGGCGCGGCGCGGCTCGAGCGTCAACGGGGCTTGCGGACGCGCTTCGTGGTGCGCCGCGGAAACAGCCACCACTTCGTGCGCGTCGGCGACGTCGACTGGGTGGACGTGGCCGACAACTACGTGCAGCTCCATGTCGGCGAGCAGGGCTATCTCGTGCGCGGGACGATGAACGACCTCGACGAGGAGCTCGATCCGCTGCGGTTCGTCCGCATTCATCGTTCGACGCTCGTGGCCACCGATCGGATCGTCAGCATCCAACCGCGGGAGTCCGGCGGCTACGTCGTCGAGTTGCGGACGGGCATCCGCTTGAACAGCAGCCGTGGGTACGCCGATCGCGTACGCGCGTTGCTGTGCGCCAGGAACCCAAGGTCGAGAACGAGGCGCTGATCGCGATTCTCACAGGGTCCCTGGCCGAGAGCCCGCTGCACGGCTACGGCATCAAGCTGGACATCGAAGCGCGGACCCGCGGCGAAATCAGCCTCGGCTCCGGCACGCTGTATCAGGCGATTCAGCGGCTCGAGCGCGAAGGGCTGATCGCTGAAGCTGCCGCCGGCGACGCCAGGCGCGGGTGCATCTACCGACTCGAACCGAGGGGACGCGCCGCCCTCGATCTCCATCTGGGCCGGCTCAGTCGATCCGTGGACTACGCGCGCGCGCAACCTGCTGCCGTCAAAGTCGTGAGTGCCGGCGAACGAATCTTCGCGGTTCTGCTGCCTGCGTACCCGCGAGCGTTTCGCGAGCGCCATGCCGCGGACCTGATGGCCTTCTTCCGGCAGGAATACCGCCATCCCCGCTACGGCCGCGGTCCGCTGAGGCCGATCAGGTTCTGGTCGGCCACCCTGCGCGATCTCGCGCGCACCGCGCTCGCCGAACGCGGAGGCTTTCCGATGCGTCCGTTCGCCGCGCTCGCGGTGCTGACGCTCGGCATCGGCGCCAGCGCCGCGATCTTCGCCCTGGGCTGTCTGTCGACCTACCGACGTGTCCTCTTGACCTCCGACAGGTCAGAGATCTAAGCTCCCCTCGGGGATCGAGAGGTCGATTGTGAACAAATCGCAACTGCTCCAGGGCACGCTGGACCTCCTGATCCTGCGGATCCTGGAGGTCGGACCCAATCACGGCTGGGGCATCTCGAGCCGGCTGCAGCAGATGTCGAAGAACCGCCTGAAGACCAGCCAGGGCTCGCTCTACCCGGCGCTTCATCGTCTCGAGATGCGCGGCGAGGTACGATCCGAGATGACGGCGTCCGAGAACAACCGGCGGGCGCGTGTCTATACGATCACGCGCGCCGGTCGAAAGCGCCTGAACCAGGAGACCGAAACGTGGGAGGCGTTCGCGCTTTCGATGCGGCGCGTCCTCGGGGAGGGCCGATGATCGGCCGCCTGTTTGCCGCGCTGCGCGGACTGCTTCGTCGCCGTCGCATACAAGCGGAGATTGCCGAGGAGCTCCGCGATCATCTCGAACGCGAAGTCGAGGCGCACGTCTTGCGGGGCCTCCCGCCGGAGGAGGCGCGCAGGCTGGCGCTGCGCGATCTCGGAGGACTCACGCAGACGATCGAGGCGACGCGCGCAGTCCGCGCGACCTGGCTCGACGCGTTCTGGCGCGACCTCGCCTACGCCGCCCGCGTGCTGCGCCGTTCGCCTCGCTTCACGCTGACGGCGCTCATCCTGCTCGTCGTCGCGATTGGTTCGACGACGGCGATTTTTTCGATCGCGTATGCCGTGCTGGTCCGGCCGCTGCCATATCCCGAGGCTGATCGGCTCGTTTTCGTCGCGGGCTACGACGGCGCCGGCGTCATCTGGCCGAATTTCGAAGAGTGGCGGAGTCGCGCACGCTCCTTCGACAGCCTGGCCAGCTCGTTGGCCGATGCGGTCATCGTCACCGGCGGTCCCATCCCGCGACGATTCGAGTCCAGAAGCGTAACGGCGAACTTCTTTCGGGTCCTCGGTGTCAGGCCCGTGCAGGGTCGCCTGTTCGACGATGCCGACGCGCGCCCGGATGCCGCTCTGACCGCCATGGTGAGCCACGCCTTCTGGATGCGCGAGCTCGGCGGCGCCCCCGGAGCGATCGGGCAAACGCTGTCGATCAACCGCAAGGCGTTTACTTTGATCGGCGTCCTGCCGCCAGGCTTTCGTTACATGACGCCGGCGGACGTGTACATCCTGCTGGAGCCCCAGGTTGCGGCGAACTACCGGGGGATGCAGAGCCGCAATACGCGTACGACTTTGTACGCGGTCGGCCGGTTGAAGTCTGGAGTCAGCGTTACGGCGGCCCGCGCGGAAATGCAGACCATCGCAGCGGCGCTGGCACTCAAATACGGTGCAACGGCCAAGGGCAGCGACGTCACGCTCGTCGCGCTCGCCGACCGCGTCGTCGGGGACATGGCGCCCACGCTGACCGTCGTCACTGGCGCTGTCATGCTGCTGTTGCTCATCGCCTGCGTCAATCTCGCCGGTCTGCTGTTGAACAGGAGCGCGTCCCGCGCCCATGAGTTCAGCATCCGCTCGGCGATCGGCGGCAGCCGATGGGCCCTGATCCGCCAGCTCCTGATCGAACAGGCGCTCCTCGTCGTCACAGGTGGTGTGCTCGGTGCGTTGGCCGGCGCGGCCATCCTCACGGTTCTGGTCAGGGTGGCTCCGCGCGAGATGCCCCGCCTCGACGAAATCCGCCTGGACATCGTGGTGCTGACGTGGACTACTCTTTTCAGCAGCGCGTGCGCGTTCCTGTTCGGGATCCTTCCGGCAGTCAAGGCTTCCGGCGTCAGCGGCCAGGAGCTGGTCGTCCGCTCCGGTCGAGGCTCGACCCGCCCGGCAACGGCGCTGCGCAAGGCCCTGATGCTGGCGGAGATCACTGTCGCGACGGTGCTGCTCTCCGGAGCGGGACTGATGGTGCACACCATGGTCCGGCTCTCGCGCGTCGATCCCGGCTTCGACCCACACAATCTGCAGACGTTCATGTTCTCGCTGACGGGCCCCCAGTGGCCCGACGCCAGGAAACAGGTGTTCTACGACGCCGTGGTCGAACGCCTTCGTGCCGTACCGGGCGTGGAAAACGCCGCGGTCACCTATTCGCTCCCGACTCTCGGCTCGAACTGGTGGAACGTGTTCAATTTCCCCGGCAAGACGAGGGAGGATTGGATATCGGTCGGGGAATTTCCGAATGCGGGCATGGTCCCGGTGACCGCCGGTTATTTCGAGACCCTGAGGATTCCGCTGATCAAGGGCCGGTATTTCAACCGGTCGGACACACCCGACTCGCTGCCCGTCGCCATTGTAAACAGCAGCCTCGCCAGGAAGTACTGGCTGAACGAGGACCCGGTCGGGAAGCAAGTCAGACAAGGATTCCCGACCGAGCCGTTCGGTCCGTGGCGGACCATCGTAGCCGTCGTCGGCGACATCAAGCAGGAAGGCGTCGATCGGGAGACGTCTCCGCAAGTATTCATGCCGATCGTGCAGCAGCCGCGGACGACGGTCTTCGCGATCGCCCGCACCCGAGCGACGGTGACGCCGTCGTCGCTCGAGATGGCCATCCACGAGTTGGACCGGACCATACCCGTGTTCAACGACCGCACGATCGATCAAGTGATGCGTGAAGCTTCCAGTCGCCGCCGCATCGCGATGATCGTGCTCTCGGTCTTCGGCGGCGTCGCCGTGCTTCTCGCCGCAATCGGGATCTACGGCGTGATCGCGCAGGGCGTGGCCGAGCGCCGCCAGGAAATCGGCGTGCGAATGGCGCTCGGTGCGACCGGTGGTCAGATCCTGCGATTGTTCCTGCGCCACGGGCTCGCCATCGTGGCGGTTGGCATCCCGTGCGGGATCGTTGCGGCGGTCGCGGCGGCTCGAAGCCTCGCGAGTCTGGTGTTCGGCGTCACCGTGACGGATCCTGCGACGCTGGGGACGGCCGCCGCGGTGCTCACAGCCGTCACGCTGCTGGCGTGCTACGTCCCCGCGTGCTCCGCCACCCGAGTCGATCCCCTGGAAGCGCTCCGATCGGAGTGATGCCCCTTTGACTTGAGGCGAAGTGGTACAACGCGCGCGGCCATAGGGCATTTACAAGTGCCAGCTGTCTATGGCCGCGCCAGAAACGTTCGATCTCATCGTCATCGGAGGCGGCCCCGGCGGCTCGACGGCGGCCACGCTCGTCGCGCTGCAGGGACATCGAGTGCTCCTGCTGGAGAAGGAGCGTTTTCCCCGGCATCAGATCGGGGAATCACTGCTGCCGCTCACCGTTCACGCCATCTGCCCGATGCTCGGCGTGCTGGACGAGATCAAGCACGCCGATTTCGTCCCCAAGTTCGGCGGCGTGTTCCGGTGGGGCACGCGCGAAGAGCCGTGGCACTTCACGTTCGGCACCGTTCGCGATCTCGAGAAGGCGGGCGCCGGGTACGCCTACCAGGTCGAGCGCTCGCGCTTCGATCAGATTCTGCTGAACAACGCCCGCCGGCGCGGTGTCGACGTGCGGGAGCAGCACGCGGTGATCCACCCGCTGCTCGACGATGGCCGCGTGACGGGCGTGCGGTTCGTCGATGCCGCCGGCCGCGAGGGCGCCGCGCGCGCCAAATTCGTCGTCGACGCCTCGGGCAACGCGAGTCCGTTCCACCGGCACGTCGGCCGCCGCGTCTATTCGGAGTTCTTCCGCAACGTCGCGCTGTTCTGCTACTTCCACAATGCGGGCCGGATGCCGGGCGATCAAGCCGGAAGCGTCCTGTCCGCCGCCTTCGACGAGGGCTGGTTCTGGTTCATCCCGCTTTCCGACACGCTGACGAGCGTCGGCGCCGTGATCGCCCGCGAGCACGCGAACATGCTGCAGCAGGATCACGAGTCGGCGATGCGGGGATTCATCGAGTCGTGTCCGCTGATCAAGAAGCTGCTGGCGTCGGCCACGCGCATCACCGACGGGCCGTACGGACGGTTCCGCGTGCGCCAGGATTATTCGTACAACACAACCCACTTCTGGCGTCCCGGTCTCGTCCTCGTCGGGGACGCGGCATGTTTCATCGATCCGATCTTCTCGTCCGGCGTGCACCTGGCGACCTATTCGGCGCTCCTGGCCGCGCGCTCGATCAACACAGTCCTGCGCCGCGACGCCGACGAGCTCCGAGCTTTCACCGAGTTCGAGCGCCGCTATCGGGCCGAGTTCGAGAACGTCTATGGGTTTCTCGTCAGCTTCTATGACGTACATCAGGACGAGCAGTCGTACTTCTGGCGGGCGCGCAAGATTCTCAATACCACGGAGCGCGAGAACGAAGCGTTCGTGAGATTGATCTCGGGTTTCTCGACGGTGGAGTCGAACATCTTCGAGACGGCGACCCGCGTCAGCGCGCACATGAAAGCCTTCGAGGCGTCCGGCAGCCGCGAGGCGCTTTCCCGGATCGAGGAGCTCGCGCGTCCCAACCCGAAAGCCATTCGATCGCCCGGACAATCGGATGCCGACGATTCTTCCGAACGTCCACGCTGGCCGGGCGGACTGGTGACCAGCCGCGACGGTTTTCACTGGACGATTCCGCCCGACTGAGATCGAACCTTTCAACGCGCCGGTGCTATCCTTGCCCTCCTCCTCTGGCGTGAGCGCACGAAAGGAACGTCATGCGAGCCAGCAGCACCAAGGACGGACTCACCGTCCGCGTCGTCGCCGGGACCACCAGCGTCATCATCGGGATCGACCTGCAGAAGAACAAGCGAACGGGGTGTCTCGGCTTCACGATCCGGCGTACCGATCTGAGCGCGGGTGGGAAGTCAGTTCCCTTGCCCAACATGCTGAAGTTTCCTAGCGATACGGCCGCCGATGGAATCACCACGGACCGCGCCCCGCTGCAGAAGTTCCGCTGGGGCGACTACACGACGTCACCGGGCAGGCGCTATCGCTACCAGGTCGTCCCGCGCTTCGGCGCGCCCGGACATCTTCAGCCCGCCACGGTCGGCGACGCGGACGGCGTGGCGGTCGACATCACGACGGAAGACGATCGGCAGCAGGACACGGCGGTCTTCTTCAATCGCGCCGCCGCGGCGAGCCGCGCGTTCGGGCTCGAATTCCCGCACATCACGACCGAGGCGCTCCTGCTCGGCGCGACGGCTGAAGCGCAGAAGGCGCGGGCGTGGCTCGCGCGCCGGCTCGAAGAGGCCGCGCTCGCGTTTCTGGCCCAGGCAAAGGACAACACGTTTGCCTTGCACGCGTGCGTCTACGAGTTTCAGAAGCCGTCGCTCCTCGGCGCGCTGCGCGACGCGATGCAGCGCGGTGCGGACGTGCAGGTCGTGTTTC
Source organism: Vicinamibacterales bacterium (assembly GCA_035495955.1). Classification (GTDB taxonomy): domain Bacteria; phylum Acidobacteriota; class Vicinamibacteria; order Vicinamibacterales; family 2-12-FULL-66-21; genus JAICSD01. The sequence continues at coordinate 43,066 of DATJFE010000028.1, forward strand.
ACGACCGTCAGAAGCTGAAAAAGGGGAAGCCGGATCCCGCCGACAAGACGGCGTCGAAGAACACCGACGCCATCAAGACGGCCGGGATCGGCGCGGCGTGCAAACCGCGGAAGGCCGATCCGCAGGATGCCATCATGCACGACAAGTTCGTCGTCCTGCTGCAGAAAGACGGCGCCGCGCTCGCGCCGAAGGCGGTCTGGACCGGTTCGATGAACTGGACCGATGGCGGCGTCTACGGGCAGCTCAACGTCGGCCACGCCGTGTACGACGCCGGCATCGCCACAAAATACGAGACGCTTTTTCAATTGCTCCACGCCGACAGCGAGGCGGCGGATCTGAAGAAAGCGCTGAAGACGCTCACGCCGGTCCCCGCGGCGCCGCCCCCGGGCCATGGGATCCATCCGATCTTTTCCCCGCAGTCGAGCACGGGCATGCTCACGCTGTACGCCGGCATCTGCAGGGATGCGACGTGCCTGATGGTGTCCGCGCCGTTCGAGCTCCACGAAAGCATCCGGAAGGCGCTGCAGAAGCGACCCGAAGGAACCGTGCACTATCTCCTGCTCGATACCCGAAAGGCCCTCGGAAAACCGGAGGAAGTCCGAGTCCAGGAAGGGGACCCGCGGAATACGCTTGCCGTCGCGACCACACTCTCGTCGGCGCTGCACGACTTCCAGGGAAAGCTCCTGGAAGGGAACGAGAGCTTCCTGCACGCGGGCATCCACATTCATTCGAAGATCATCCTCGCCGACCCCTTTGGATCGGATCCGATCCTCGTCACGGGCTCGGCCAACTACAGCGCGAATTCGACGACGAAGAACGATTCGAACAGCCTTCTGATCCGCGGCGATCTGGCGGTCGCCGATATTTACGCGACCGAATTCATGCGGATGTTCGAGCACTATCATTTCCGCGCGTCTGAGGCCGCCGCGGAAAAAGGCAAGAAGAAGGGCGCGACCCCCAAGAAGGGGAAGGCCGGCGACGCGCTCTCGTTGAGCGAAGACGACACCTGGTCCGACAAGTACTACAGGTCAGGAAGCCTGGCGGAGCTGGACCGGCGGATGTTTGCGGGAACGCTCGTCTGAACAAACGACGGCCAGCCCGGCCGGATGACTAGCGTGGACCGGAACCGACCGGCTCGGTTGGCGGTGCGCTGTCGTCCAACCACTCACGAAAGACCACTCGTTCGGAACCAAACGTGATGCCAGTGCCGTCCAAAAGAGGGTGCGGCGTCCAGATTCGCGTACCGTTCACGGATGTTCCGTTGGTGCTGCCACGATCCTCGACGCTGGCGCGTCCGGCCGCGACGACGATGCGCGCGTGCACCCTCGAGACACTGCTCGCGTCAATCCAGACATCGCTCTCCGGGTGTCGCCCGACAGTATTCTCCCCCTCCGAGAGCGGCAGGACGATGTCTTTCCACGTCAGCCACCAGCGAAACGATCGATGCGCCGGCGTCGCGCCGGCGTCGCCGACCTCCTCCAGGTCAGCACAGAACCGGTAGCCGCGTCGCGACACCGTAGCGATGTATTTCGGCGACTTCGGGTTATCGCCGAGCGCCTTTCGAATCTCCGCCGTGGCATTGCCGAGGTTGGCCTCCAGGACGACGGTGTCCGGCCAGAGGCGGTCCTGCAGCTCGCTCTTCGTGACGAGCGCCGGCCGCCGTTCGATCAGGATTTGCAGAAGATCGAACGACTTCGGCGAGAGATGTACCGGCCGCTCGTCGTGCAGCACCTGACGGGTCGCGGAGTCGAAGACGAAGGCGCCGAAGCGGACTCTCATCCCAGATCTGCGGAATGGTTATGGTTTGCCTGCGACATCGGCTGAAGCGCCTCCTCATAATAGCGTCTGCGAGCGCTGCCGCAGGAGCGCGGGCATGACACAGACGGCGAAAGCACCCACCGGGATCAGCATCTGGAACGCGATACGCGAAGAGCTGACGCTGAACCTCTATCCGCTGCCTTACACGACGCTGCCGCCCACGATCTTCTACGTGTACCTTCACTCCGCCGACTTCGATCGCATCGAAGGCATTGTGCCGCGGCTCGTCGCCGAGTTGCAGCAGGCCCTCAGCGATGAGGTCCGGAAGATCAACGAGGGGCGCGTGAAATCAGGCATGCTGTCGCGGCTCATCGCCCAGGACGAGGCGCCGCCGATCGAGGCGCCCCCCGGCGGGTGGGAAGTGCACATCAGCGCGGACCGGAATGGCACCCTGCAGCCGGGCCACCTCGGAATCGAGTCGACGCTGTCGCTGCCCATGCCGCTCGAATTCGGAGGCCCGGCCACCACGCGGATCGTGAAGTCGGTGCTCACCGAAACGGGCCGCAGCAGCACAACGATCGATGTCGCTCCGCCGGCGGCCTCCAATACGGATCTTCGCGAACGCGCCATTCTGACCTATGACGACGAGCAGGGGCATCACGAGTTCGCGATTCGGAAAGATGCGCTGTCGGTCGGGCGCGGTGGAAGTTCTGTCTGGATCGATGTGCAGGTCATCGCCTCGTCGAAGGTGTCACGCGAGCACTTTCGCCTGCGACGCGACCAGGGCGGCCGGTTCTTCATCCAGGACGTGAGCAGTTGGGGCACATCGGTCGACGGGGTCGCGATTCCTGCCGCGGTGAAGAGTCCCGACGGTGTGTTGCGGCCCGGCGCGGAGCGCGAGCTCGCGTCTCCGGCCCGGATCGATCTGGCAGGCGCGCTCGCGATGCGGTTCGAGGCGAAGCCCGTCAAGTGACGGCGCTCTACTGGCTCCATTTCGTGTTTCTCGGGGCGATGGCCGTCGTCGTGGCCGGCCTGGTGTGGCTCGCGCGGACACACGATCGTGGCTGAGACGCGCACGTTCGCCGGTCCCCTGTTGCGCGCCGCGGCGCGCACGCATCCTGGACGCGTCCGGCTGAACAACGAGGATCTGCCGGTCGTCGACGCGGCCCGCGGCGTGTTTGGCGTGATCGACGGCATCGGTGGCCATGCCGGCGGCGAGGTGGCCGCCGCCGTCGCGAAGGACGTCATCCTGCAGCGGCTGGCGCGTCCCTTTGGCGCGCCGGCGGAACGCCTGCGCGAAGCGATCGCGATCGCCAACAACGAAATCTTCAAGCGCGCCGGCGATTCCGGCGAACTCGCCGGCATGGCCTGCGTGATCACGCTTGCGATCGTCGCCGACGACCGGCTGACGATCGGCCACGTCGGCGACACACGTCTCTACAAGCTCCGCGCCGACGGGATCCGGAAGCTCACTCGTGATCACTCGCCCGTCGGCGAACGGGAGGACGCGGGAGAGCTGAGTGAAAACGACGCGATGCGCCATCCGCATCGCAACGAGGTGTTTCGCGACGTCGGCACCATATTCAGGGACAAGGACGAGCAGGAATTCGTCGAGATCGTCGAGGAGCGGCTCGAGGCGGATGCCGCGATCCTGCTCTGCTCCGATGGCCTCAGCGACATGCTGCCGGCATCGACCATCGCACACATCGTGCGCCAGCACGCAGGGAACCCGGAGCAGGTGGTGGAGGCGCTGGTGGCCGCGGCAAACGACGCCGGCGGGCGGGACAACATCACCGTCGTCTATGCGGAGATGCCTTTGTTCGCCGGCGAGGTCACAGGCGGCGCCTGCCACCAGCGGACCCCGACGGAGCCGATCGACGGCAGCGTTCAGCCGCCGACGAAGGACGCGGCGCCGTCCGCGGCGCCTGCCAGGAGCGGAGCGTTTCGCCGCGCGGCGCGCGCCGTCACCGCGAGCCGGACGGTGTGGTTTACCGCCGGCGCGCTCGCCGGCGTGCTCGGCGCCCTCGCACTCACGGCGTACGTGGCCAGCCGGCAGCTTCACGGCTCGCAGACGCTGGTCGTTGCGCCAGACGGCACGTCGCCTTTGACGACCATCGGGGCTGCGCTCGCCGCCGCCCGGCCCGGTGACGTCGTGCGGGTCGAGCCCGGTGTTTACCGCGAACGCGTCGAGGTTCGCGATGGCATAGACCTACTCGCGCGCGTGCCGGGCACCGTCACCATCATCCCGCCGGGAAATGCCGGCGCCCCGATCCTGACGATCGCCGGTGCGCTGAACGTGCGAGTGGCCGGCATCAGGATCGAGGCCGGGACGCCGGCCGAGATCGGTGTCCGCGTCGCGGCACCGGCGGCGACGCTGGAGCTGATCGACATCGCGGGACCGATTCGGCACGCCCTTGCGCTGTCGCCGGCATCCTCCGTTACCGTCCGGGGCAGCCGAATCGCCATCACCGGCTCGCTGCTGGAGGTGCCGGATGACGGCCACGCGACGTTCGTGAGTTCCATCCTGACGCGGACCGGCGCATCGAGTGATGCCGCGCTGTCGCTGAGCCCGTCGGCGCAGCTCGTGCTGCGAGGAAACGTGTTCGCCGGTTTCGGTACCGCGATCATCGATGGCGTCGCGCAGGCGCAGCGGGCAGAACTGCTCGCCGGGAACATCGTCGTCCCCGGAGGAGGCCGCTGATGGCGCGCGAGGATTTCGAGATCGTCGACGAGAAACCGATCGGCTGCGGCCAGTTCGGAACGGTATTCCGGGCCCGGCGGCGATGCGACGGCAGGGCCGTCGCGCTCAAGGTAATCCTTCGGCGTGGCGAGAACGGCGCGGACGCGATTGCCGCGGAACGGCGCGGCGCCATGCTCCAGCAGGGATTTGCCTCGCTGCACGGGATGGTGCCCGAGCTCTTCGAGTTCGGCGAGGACGGAGACGACTTCTACATTGCGATGGAGATCATCGAAGGCCCGTCGCTCGAAGAGCGGCTGCGCGGAGGGGCCCTTCGGCATGACGAGGCGGTGGGGCACGCGCTGTGGCTATGCGAGTTCCTCGAGAAGGCCCACGCGTTCTCGCCCGTGGTCGAAGGGCGCCCCTACCGGCTGCTTCACAACGACCTGAAGCCGGCGCACGTCAAGATCCCCGACACGGGGGAGCGGAAGGTCCTCGACTTCGGGATCGCGAAGGCGCTCGAGGAGACTCGGGAGTTGGCGACGGATGTGGGACGCACGATCGCGTATGCCGCGCCGGAGCGGCTGCTGTCGGAGCGCGTCAACGTGCACGCGGATTTCTGGTCCCTGGGCGTGATGCTCTACGAGATGGCGTCCGGCCATCGACCATACGCCGCGCTCGAGGGCCCCCGGTATCGGCGCCAGCTTTACAGCGCTATTACGAACAACCTGCCGCGCGATCCGCTTCCTCCAGGCTGCCCGCAGCACCTGCAGAGCATCATCAATCGGCTGCTCGCCTTTCAGCCGGAGCACCGCTATCAGAGCGCGGTGGAGATCTACGCGGATCTGGAGAGGTTCACCCGCGGCGAAACGCCGGCGGCCGTAGCCTACTTCGAGACGCCGGCGACGCTGCCCGTCACGAGGACCGCGGCCGCGTCCGTTGCGGAGACGTCTCCCGTCGCGGTGTCCGTGCCGTTGCCGATCGCAGCGATACCGCCGACGGATCCGATACCTGCGTCCGATTCACAGGTTGCAGGGACCGCTGTGCCGACCGCGCTCGCGAAGCCGCACCCTGCCCGGCGCCGATCGGTCGCGAGGCCTCTGATGACCGCCGCCGTCATCATGGCATTCCTCGCGATCGTGGCCACCGAAGGCGTGGCCTGGCTGTTCGCGGAGCGGTTTCGCGACTCGATCCCCGCGATAGACGAGCGTACCGTCACCTCGAGCCGCGAGGCGTACGACGCGGTGGCGCGCTGGTCGCCTCTCGATCTCGGTCTCAGGCTGCGCGTGAATCCACCGCTGGCCGCGGCGCTCCGCGCGGTAGGCGATCGGGTGATTGCGGACTATCGGCGCGAGGTGCCCACGATGGGACCCGAAGAGTGGCGGCAGGCTCAGGCCGCATTCGCCTGGGCGCGGGTGCTGTCGCCGCGCGACAACAGCTTGCGGTCCAAAGAGCTCACGGCAGATGGCCATGTGCGGCGCCTGGCGGCGCAGAAGTCGCGTCCGGCCAGCGCCGGCACGGCGATGTCGCTGACCGCCCTGGCGCGGTTCCGCGACGCCGCGGCGGCCGATCCGGCGTCATTCGATCCCTACATCGCCATGGCCGTCACGCAGGTCTATGCACTCGGTGACGTCGACGGCGCGCTGGCGTCGCTGGACGAGGCCGCGAAGCGGGGCTATACGAAGACCCGCCGCGACACCGCGCTCATTGGCGACGGCTACATGCGACGGGGGCTCTCGGGTCGCAGGCGCGCGGCGGTATTGACGGGTGAGCAGCGGCACGACGCGCTCGTCAAGGCGAAGGCCGACTTCGACCAGTGCGTCTCGTCGTTCGCGCAGATCATCGAGTTTGGCAAGGCGGCGGAACACCTCGAAACCTGCAAGGCGCAAACGCGCCGGATCGATCAACAACTGAACGCGGAAGATTTTTGATCATGCGTGTCATCGACGTCGCCCGGGTCGAGGTTCGCGCCACTGCCAGGCGGCCGCGCGCATTGAACATCGAGCTCGTCGGCCTTGCCGCCGCATCGATCGTCGTGCTGTTCGGAATTGCGCTGGTCAGCGCGGCGAAGGTTGCCAGACTGAAGGAGGTCGCGGCTCCCGAGACGGTCATCCCGCTGTACGCGCTCGGATCGCCGGCGGATCTCGATCCCGTCCTGACGATGTTCACATCGCCGGAGGAGCGACAGGCGGCGGCGCTCGCGCTGTACAGGCGCGCGACGTCCGCGCATGGCCCGCTGGATCACGTGGGCGCCCTCGCCGAGGTGACCATCCCGGCGGCGGCCGTCCGCGCGGATCGACGGCTGACGGTGCTTGGAGTGCGTCTCGACCGCCGGCCTGATGCTCGAGAGGTGCCGGTGTTGTCCCGCGCGGACATCGTCTCGATGAAACCCCGGCTCGCCGTACGCACCGTCGGCCAATTCAATCGCGGTGTCGCCAGAGCCGTGGCCGCCTTCACGGCCGCCTTCTGGATCGCGCACGTGTTCCGGCGATGGCGACGGCGCGATGACGACCCGGTCGTGCTGCCGGCGCTCATGCTGCTTTGCGGCATCGGCGTGATGACCATGATCGCCCTGCGAGATCCGGTGCGCGACACGCTCTCGGCGGCCGTGTTCGCGGGCGGGGCCGCGCTGAGCATAGCGGTCCTCGTGCTGGCGTCGGAAATCGAGTTCGAGGCCTCGCGGCTCCGCCGCGCCGTCGTCCTGCCGCTGACGATCGCCGTCGCGCTCGCGACGCTGCTGCTGGTCTTCGGCAGCGGGCCGGGAACGAGCGGCGTGAGAGTGAATCTGTTCGGGGCGCAGCCGGTGGAAGTCATCCGTCTGCTCGTCGTCTTTGCTCTTGCGGCGTACTTCGGACGGCGGATCGAGCTGGTCCGCGAGCTGTCGGAGCCCGCCACTCCATCCCGGCCGTGGCTGCGCCACGTGCGCCTGCCCCGGTGGAAAGACGTACGGCCGGTCCTGGCCAGCATGGCGCTGGTGCTCATTTTCTTCTTCCTCCAGAAGGACTTCGGGCCTGCACTCGTTCTTTCGTGCGTCTTCCTCGGCCTCTACGGCCTCGCGCGCGCTCGCACGGGTCTGGTCGCGCTCGGATTCACGCTGCTGCTGGCCGGGTTCGCCGCGGCGTACTGGACGGGCGTGCCGGCGGTCGTGCGCGATCGCGTGATGATCTGGGCCGATCCATGGAACAACGGGGTGCCTGGCGGCAACCAGGTGGCGCACGGTCTCTGGGCGCTCTCGACCGGAGGAGCGTGGGGCAGCGGCGCCGGGCTCGGCAGCCCGAACGCGATTCCCGAGGGCCACACCGATTTCGTCCTCGCGGCGATTGGAGAGGAGCTCGGATTCGTGGGGCTCGCGGCCGTCATCGTTCTGTATGCGTTTCTGTGCTGGCGCTGCCTGCGGATCGCTCTTCGCGCGCCGGGGGACTTCTCGACGTTCCTCGCAGTCGGCGTGGTGCTGGTCCTCAACGTGCAGGCCCTGGTGATCGGAGCCGGGCTGCTCGGGCTCGTGCCGCTCTCCGGCGTCGTAACGCCGTTTCTCAGTTACGGCCGTTCGTCCATGCTGGCGAACGGTTTCGCGATCGGGCTCGTCCTCTCGATCGGACGCCGGCAATCGGCTGTACGCGAGCACATGAGGCGACCGATCCGCGTGATTGCCGCCGTGCTGAGCGTCGCCGCCGCGATCGTTCTATCGCGCATCGCCTGGGTGCAGGTCGTCCACGCCGACGACATGGCCTCCGCGCCGAGCCTGACGGAACAGGCAGATGGCGGGTACCGGTTCGAATACAACCCGCGTCTGCTCTCGGCCGCGCGCACGCTGGTGCGCGGCACCATTTACGATCGCAATCGGCTGCCGCTCGCGACCAGCCGGCCGGAGGAGATCGCCGCCGCGAGCGCCGCGTATGAGGCCGCGGGCGGCGTGGCGCCCGAAGACTGCGCCGGCGTTTCCGCGCGGTGCTATCCGCTTGGCGGACTCGCCTTTCACGTGGTGGGTGACTGGGTACACCAGGCGAACTGGGCCGCGCGCAACGCGTCGTATCTCGAGCGCGACAGCGACGCGCGCCTGAAGGGGTTCGACGATGGCGCGCGGCTCGTCGAGGTCGTCAATCCGCGCACCGGCCGGCGCGAGCAGGCGATCCGGCGGGACTTCCGCGAGCTACTGCCGCTCGTCCGCCAGCGATACCGAACGGGCAGCGAGCAGGTGCGCGCGATCCGGGCGCGCGATCGGGACGTGCAGACGTCGCTCGACGCCAGGCTCCAGGTCCGCGTGGCCGCGGCGCTGCGCGACGGTATTGCGTCAGGCGGATTTGCGCGCGGCGCGGCCGTCGTGCTCGATGCGGCCACCGGCGAAGTGCTTGCGGCCGCAAGCTATCCATGGCCTGAGGCCGGCGACCTTGAACGAGCCGGCTTGGGACCTGTGGATCGCGACACCGCGCCGCGATGGCTCGATCGGGCTCGATACGGTCTGTATCCGCCGGGCTCCACCTTCAAGCTCGTGATCGCCGGCGCCGCGATCCGCAGCCACCACGATGCGGACCGGTTCATGTGCACGCGGCTGCCGGACGGACGAGTGGGAGCCTACGTGCCTGGAATGTCCCGCCCGGTTCGTGACGATCCGATGGACACGGTGCCCCATGGCGACGTCGATCTCGAGCGCGGACTCATCGTGTCGTGCAACGCGTACTTTGCACAGCTCGCCCTTGCGCTCGGGCCGCGTCCGGTGCTCGACGCGGCAGCGCTGTTCCAGATCGACGTGGCGCGGACGCCAACGCCTGACGGTCTGCGGCCGGCGCTCGGACAGGTCGGGTATGGCCAGGGAGAGGCCCTCGTGTCTCCACTGAAGCTGGCGCGGGTCTCGGGATCGATCGCGTCGGATGGAAGCATCGCGCCCGTGCGGTGGGAGCCGGCGGAGGCCTCCGCTGAGGGTTGTCCTCGATTCCTGTCGGCACAAGACGCCAACCGCGTCGCGCGCGCCATGCGGTCCGTCGTGACGTCGGGCACCGGGCGAGCGCTGCGCTCGCATTCGGTGGCGATAGCCGGCAAGACCGGCACGGCCGAAGTCGCCGGCGCGCCGGCACACTCGTGGTTCACGGGATTCGCGCCGTACCGGGGGACGGGACGGCGTATCGCCTTTGCCGTGATCGTGGAGAACGCCGGGTACGGCAGCCGGGCGGCCGCTCCGATCGCGGGCCAGATCGTGTCGGCGGCGAAAGAGCTCGGACTGATCAAGTAGCCAGCGCGGTCTCGCGCTCAGGACGGAGACGTATCATGACATCGCTGTTGAAAGTCGGCCGCAGATTGCACGCCCGCGTGCGGAACTTCTTCGACGCCGCGCCAGAAGGCACGGCGTTGCCGCTCGAGTTGCTGCAGTCCGCGCTCGATCAGCTCGAGCGCCAGGCGCTGCCGTCCGGACGCGGGTCCCGAATCTTTCCGTACAACCGCATTGTGGTGCACGTGACCCAGCCCGAAGCCGATCGCGTGGCGATCGAGGCGGTGTTCGGTCAACTCGAGACGCGGCTGCGCGAGCGCCTCGAGGAACTTCGCTGCGACATGCCGGCGGATCTCGAGGCGTGCGTGACGATCGATGGTTCCTCGGCCGGGGACCGCGCGGTCGTCTGGGTCGAGTGCAGCCGCGAGCAGGGCGTCGCTGCTCGAGTCGAGCCGGACTGCCCGCCGCCGCCGCTGCACGTATCCGTGGTGAAAGGCCAGTGCGAACAGGCCGAGTACACCTTTCACGAACACGGGATCGCAATTGGCCGAGGCGCCGAGCCGACGGACACGTTCGGCCGCACGCGGCGCAACCATGTGGCTTTTCTCGAGGTGCGCGACGGGGTGAGCGAGACCGTCGCCCGCGCGCACGCGCGCCTGCAGTTCGATCCCGCGTCGCGCGCGTATCATCTTTTCAACGAGTCGGGCAGCAATCCGACGTTCGTACGGCGTGATGGGCGGAGCCTGCGCGTCGCGCCTCGGGATCCGCGCGGCGTGCGGATTCAATCCGGCGACGAGCTGCAGCTTGGTCGCGCGGTGCTGAAACTGGCCGTGACGGACCCTGCACGCTGACGCGCCGGTCATCTCTCATCGCCCGTTCAGCGCTGCAGGCGCAGAAGCGCGTTCCGCAGCTCCGCGCTCGACGCGAATCGGTCGCCGCGATGCGAGGCGAGCGCGCGATCGAAGAAGCGACCGAGGTCCGCGTACCGGCCGCCGCCCGCCTCCAGCAGCACCGTCGCCAGTCCCCAGAGATCCATCGCCGCGTCCGCGGGCGCGCCGTCGAGGGTTTCGGGAGGCAGGTAGGCCGGCGTGCCGGCCGGCGTGCCGGCGTCGGCCGAGAGGCCGAAGTCCAGCAGTTTCGCCACGCCGTCAGACGTGAGGCCGATGTTGCTCGGTTTCACGTCGCGATGCAGAAGGCCGCGCTCGTGCATGTAGGTCAGGGCGTCCGCGAGTCGAATCCCGAGCGCGACAACCTCAGCCCGCGGCAGCGGACCCTGCATGAGTCTTTCCGCGAGCGTGCCGCCGGACATGTATTCGACGACGAGCACGGGCGTGCCGCGCCAGACTTCGAGGCCGTAGATGATCGCAAGCGACCCATGGTTCAGCGTCGCCATCGCGCGCGCTTCGTCGCGAAGGCGCGCGACCGATCCACCGCGAAGCGCCGGCAGCGTCTTCAGGGCGACGTCGCGGCCGAGCGCCATGTCACGCGCGAGATACGCTACGCCGGCGCCTCCGGCGCCCAGGCGCCGTATGACCTCGAACTTTCCCGCGAGTCTCCGTGGCAGCGAGGCGGGTATCGACGCGGCGCCGCAGGCGCACGGCGCAGGCGGCGCATCCGACACGCCGCCGCAGCGTTCGCATTCGAACGCCGGCGGCTCGCGGCCCGGCTGATCGTCGGCGACATCCCATGCCACTGCTGCGCCGGTCAGGAGCGTCGAGACGAACCATCGATCGATGCGATCGTACGGTGCACCGCCGCGTGGCGGTCCAAGCACCGCGACGGCGGCCATGGCGCCGTCACGCAAACGAATCGGCGAGGCGAGCGCGACGCCGTGGCTCTCGAGCCACGTGCGATCGCACTTCGGCAACAGCGCGAAAAGCTCAGAATCCCGCGCGAGCGCGATCGGGCCCGATGATTCCTCGAGGACGGCTGGAAGCGCCGAATCGCGAGGCAGATCTCCGGGCGCCAGAATCCTGACGGCGCGCGCCCCGACACCGAACCGCAGCTCGCGGCAGACGACAGCCGCGATCTCCCGGGATCCGCGCGCGAAGCGGATCCGGTCCAGCGCCGCCGTAAGCCATTCCCGTCGGCGATGACGCCGGAACGATCCCATGTGCGCCGCCAGCCATCGGCGCGCGCGGGCCGGGACGATCCCCCCGAGCTCGAACGGACGATCGACGATGACGGCGAGCGTCGCAAGGATCGGCATCAACGCAAGCGCTCCAACGACAGCGGCGTCCACGGCGAGACGCCCGATTCCGCCGGGAGCCGCTACCCAGCGATCGACTCCGGGGATCGTCAGCCGGGCCAGGCCGGTGAGCAGGAGCGGCGCCGCCCCGCCCGCCAGCGCCCATCCGAAACGCACCGCCTTCGAGCGCTCGACCGGCGGCGATCGGTACGCGCGGACGAAGATCGCCAGGAAGGCGGGCAGCGCGGCCGCTGCAAACACGTGCCAGAAGAGATTGCCGGGATCGTCGCGGCCGAACGCGCGCAGCGGCCGCGCCAGCCAGCCGTAACCCACGATGAGATTGGCGACAAACAGGTATGCGGACACCATCCACGCGGCCGCCGCGATCGTTCTCGCGCGCAGATCGAAGCGCGTGAACCGGTGGACCGTTGGAAAAATCACGGCGAACTGCCACAGCGCGGCCGGCACGAACGCCTCGGGAAACACGCCGCGAAACAACAGGGACGACTCGGCAAGTCCGCCGCTCAGACGAGTCACGATTGCGCGCGCGAAGGCGCTGGCCGCAAATGCGAACGTCGCCATGAGCAGCAGAACCCGGCGGTCTCTCGCGGACACCGAGGCGAGCAGCAGACCGGCGGACGCGAACGCGGCAGCGACCAGCAGCGGGGGAAGGAGCGCACCGATGGTGCCGCTATTCCAGATCGCCAGCGCGCCGCGCGGCAGGGCCGAGCACGTCTGAAGGGCCGCCACCCCGACGAGCAGGCGAAGCAGCACGATTCGCAGATCGCGCCCTGGAGGCGGTACCGAGGGATCCTGCGGGCTGCGGAGGCGATCGAGACGCCAGAGCGCCTCGATCGCTGCGCGATCGCGCGGATCGTGGATCCGATCGAGCAGCGCGGGCCAGTCGATCGGCGTCCGGTCGACCAGGGCGCCGGCGACCGCGGTCGCGATCGGAGGCGAGGGCTCAGTCTCGCATCCGCGCGGCGAGACGGGCGATCGCGCGGGTAAGCGCCATCCGTGCGGCATGGGGAGACCGGCCAATCATGCAGCCGAGCTGCGCGTGGCTGTAGTCGAGCTCGAAGTGCGCCACGATCAACTGCTGATCGCGGCTGGAGAGCCGCGCGAGCGCGGCGCGGTATCGACGGTCCGTCTCGGCGCCGATCGCGCGCTGCAGCGGCGACGCCGCGTCGGATGGAAGGGCATCTGCCAGCTCGCCGGACCCAATCCACCGCGCCGCGCGGCGATGTTCGTCGGCGATGCGGTGGCGCACGGCCGTGCGCAGGTAACTCGCAATGGCGCGACGTCCCTGCGGCTGAAACGCATCGAGCCGCGCCAGCGTGCCGAGCACCGCGTCCTGGATCAGGTCGTTGGTGTCCGCCGCCGAGCGCACCCACTGTGGCAGCCGACCGTGCGCCCATCGGCGCAGATCCGGCAGGCATCGAGCGACGAGCAGAGCGATGGCGCCGGCATCGCCGTCCCGCGCCCGCGCGAGAAGACGCTCCGACGTCGGCGTGCCAAGACGCGCGTCCGACGGCGTTCGTGCGGCCACGACATCACCTCGCCCGCGATCGTACGGCGTGCCGCAAGACCGGTATCGGTCTGCTTACGATGCATAACAGGAGTTATAGAGAGTGGTGGGCCCGCGATCCTTATTGAATAGTCGGGGGTCATGCGACACTCCGGCCGCGCGACCCGCACCCGGGTCGGGAGAGCGATCCAGCGGTTTCGTCTGCTCCGCAGGTTGAGCCAGGAGAGGCTTGCGGAGCTCGCGGGCCGTTCCTGGAAACACCTCGGACAGATCGAGCGCGGACAGGTGAACGCGAGCCTCGACGTCCTGGAAAGCATCGCCCAAGCGCTCGCGATCGATATCGGCGATCTCTTCCCGCCGCCGCGCGGCCGCCGGCGGTCGAAGGCCGCCATGCGGCTCATCACCGTCGACGAGATCGATCAGATTCTCGAGATCGCCGGCAGGGTCAAGGGCGTGCGCGTCGCTCGCTCGAAACGCGCGTCCAGGTAATTCCACGCGCTTCTCCCGCCTCGCGCAGCCTCTTCAGCCATAACCGCTATGAGGGGTAGTAGCGCTTGACAATAAGGCTTATAGAGGTAATTATGTCTTTCACAAAACCCCCTACCGTGTTATTGTCGGCTGATTGATGCGTCTGTGGCTTCAATTCCTCTACTTCGCCCTTCTGACCTCGGCGGTGTCTTTGCCGGGGACTGATCCCACGATCCGACTAGGCGTCGTAGCAGTCACTCTCGTATGGGGCGCCGTCACCGCAACGCGGTCAAGACGCGTCCGCTAGTTAGGCTCCACGTCCGTCGCCCGCCGCGCGTCCAGTTCCGCCCGCGTGATGCGTCCGGTTACGCAAGTCTGGTTCAGACAGAGCATCCCGGCCCCGCGCAGTCATCGTGCGGCCACGGTTGATCGGGATGCGCTTTGCAGATCCAGCCGTCCGCGCAGTGACAGGCCGTCACCGCGCGTACATCTTGATAACGCGCTCCCAATCGGTCAGCGACCATTGTGCGAAGTCGGCCCAGTGTTCCGCTGGTCGCCATCGCATGAAATCGCGCCGCCATTCTTCGCGGAGCATATCGGCCTGCGATTGAAGAGACATGCGCTCCCAGTGCGGCCTGCCGAAGAGACGTCGAAGCGTCGGGCCTAGAATCGAGTGCTGCACTGTCCGCCTCCTCTCCAAAATATGTACTTGAAGGGATGCCTTTGCATAGCCCCCCAGGGACGAGGCTTGAAGCGGGCTCACTTCCGACGCGGCATCTGCCACAGTTCGATAATCGCTTTGAACAGACCGATGCGGACCATGAGGACCCCGGTACCGA
>DATJFE010000029.1:0-19647 GCA_035495955.1 Vicinamibacterales bacterium
CAAAAGCGGGGCTTGACAATGTATTTCAATTAGCAATATAGTCATTGCTGGTTGCAATGACGCTCGGGCAGAAGCTTCGACAGCTCCGTCAGCTCGAAGGCGATCTTCGCGGGCTGGGCCGACCGCTCACGCAATCGGAGCTCGTCCGGGCGATTCGGTCGGAGCTCGGCGACACGATCAGCCAGTCGTACCTCTCGCTCATCGAGAAGGACGCGCGGAAGCATCTGTCTCACCACTCGCGGCAGCTCCTCGCCAGATTCTTCAAAGTCCATCCCGGCTATCTCGTCACCGATCCGCCCGGATTCAACACGGAGCTGACCTCGGACGTCGCCTCGGTCGAGACGGCGCTCGATCGGTGGCTGCTCGACGGCGCGGCGCGCTTCGCGCACGATCCTCCGCTCGGCGCCGCGCTCGATCGTCTCGCGGCGCACGCCGAAACGCGCCGCTGCCTCGTCCTGCTCGGCGAAATGATCTCCATGCCCGGTCTGGTGGACCGGTTGTCGGAAACGCTCGTCCCGGAGGAACAGCGATGAACTGGCAGGCGTTCTTCCTCGGCTGCTTCGTGATCGGCCTCGCGCTGAGCGCGCTCTCGTTCGCCCTCGGCGCGATGCACGCGCACTTCCATATCCACGTCCCGTGGGCCCACCAGATCCACGGCCACGTGTTCCACACGGGCGGATCGCCCCAGGGGGTCGGCCCGATCAATCTCGCGACGCTGACGGCGTTTCTCGCGTGGTTCGGCGGGACCGGCTACCTGCTCACATCCGAGTTCCGGTGGCTCGCGCTGCCGGCAGTCCTGGCGTCGATCGTGCCGGGCGTCGCGGGCGCCGCCATCGTCTTCTGGGTGATGGCGCATCTGCTCTGGTCGCCGCGCGAAAACATGCAGAGCGCCGATTACCAGATGGTCGGCGTGCTCGGGCGCCTCAGCCAGCCGATCCGCGTAGGCGGCATCGGCGAGCTGGTGTACTCGCATGGCGGGCCGCGTCATTCGTGCGGCGCGCGCAGCGCGGACGGACAGGCGATCGAGAAAGGCGCCGAGGTCGTCGTGACAGCGTACGAGCGCGGCATCGCCTCCGTTCGGCGATGGAGCGATCTGGCGGAAGAGAAGTAGCGAGTCTGGGGGTCCGGCGGGGCGAAACTCCGGAGTGTGGATGCGGAGAGTGATCTCTCCAGGAGGCGGTAGCAAATGGGGCTTCAGGCCATGAATGTCGGGTTCTGGATCGTCGTCGGATTGATGCTGCTGGCGGTGGCGCTGATCGGGTCCTTCCTGGCATCGCTCTATCGCAAGGCGGGCCCTCACGAAGCGCTGATCGTCTACGGCTTCCGCGGCACGCGCATCGTGAAAGGTCACGGCACCGTGATCTTTCCGATGGTCGAGTCGTTCCACGAGCTCTCGCTCGAGTTGATGTCGTTCGACGTGGCGCCCGTGCAGGACCTCTACACGAAGCAGGGCGTGGCGGTGACGGTTGAAGCCGTCGCGCAGATCAAAGTGAAGTCGGACATGCAGTCCATCGAGACGGCGTCCGAGCAGTTCCTCACCAAGACGCCGGAGCAGCGCGAAAGCCTGATCCGGCTCGTGATGGAAGGACACCTGCGCGGCATCATCGGCCAGTTGACGGTCGAGCAGATCGTCAAGGAGCCGGAGATGGTGGCCGAGCGCATGCGCGGCACATGTGCCGACGACATGAACAAGATGGGGCTCGAGGTCGTGTCGTTCACGATCAAGGAAGTCCGCGACAAGAACGAGTACATCGTCAACATGGGCCGCCCAGACGTGGCGCGGATCAAGCGCGACGCCGACGTGGCGGCGGCCGAGGCGGACCGCGACACGGCCATCCGGCGCGCCGTCGCGACGCGGGAAGCGGCGGTCGCCAAGGCGCAGGCGGACCAGGAGCGCGTGCTGGCCGAGACGCTCTCCCTGGCGAAGCAGGCCGAAGCGCAGCGCGACCTCGACATCAAGAAGGCGAACTACGTCGAGACGGTCAAGAAGCAGGAAGCGCAGGCGGACAAGGCCTACGAGATCCAGACCAACGTGATGCAGCAGCAGGTCGTGGCCGAATCGGTCCGCGTGCAGCAGGTCGAGCGCGAGCAGCAGATCAAGGTGCAGGAGGCCGAGATCGTCCGGCGCGAGAAGGAGCTGATCGCGACGGTGTTGAAGCAGGCCGAGGTCGAGCGCCAGCGCATCTCGGTGCTCGCCGAAGCGGAGAAGAGCCGGCTGTCGATCGAAGCCGAAGGCGCGGCGTCCGCCGTGCGCATGCGCGGCGAGGCCGAGGCCGACATCATCTTCAAGAAGGGAGACGCCGAGGCCCGCGCGATGAACGTCAAGGCCGAAGCGTTCCAGGAGTACAACCAGGCCGCCGTCATCGACAAGCTGCTGACGGCGCTGCCGGAGATCATGCAGGCCATCGCGGCGCCGCTCGCCAAGGTCGACAAGATCACGATCGTGTCGACCGGCAACGGCTCGTCGTCCGGCATGCACAAGCTGACCGGCGACATGACGGAGATCGCGGCGCAGGTCCCGGCGCTGTTCGAGGCGCTCTCGGGCACGCCGATGTCGGAGCTGCTGTCGAAGGTGAGGAAGCTCGGAGACAAAGCGCCGCGGCCGCCCGCGGCTGTGTAACCGCGGAACCTCCGGAACCTGCGGAACCGCGGAACAATTCAAAGGAGCAAGCCAATGGCAGTCCTCGAACGCGTCGCAACGCTCGTTCGCGCGAACCTCAACGACTTGATCGACCGCGCGGAGGATCCGGAAAAAATGATCAAGCAGGTGATCCTCGACATGGAGAATCAGCTCCTGCAGGTGAAGACGCAGGTCGCGATCTCGATGGCCGATCAGCACCTCCTGCAGAAAAAGCACGCGGAGCAGGAGGACCGCTCGGCCGAGTGGATGAAGAAGGCGGAGCTCGCGGTGGACCGGCAGCAGGACGATCTGGCCCGCGCGGCGCTGGAGCGCTATCAGAGCTTCACGAAGCTCGCCGAGAGCTACGCGCAGCAGGTCACCGATCAGCGCAATCAGGTCGACACGCTGCGGAAGGCCCTCGAGCAGCTCGAGCAGAAGCTGGCCGAGGCCCGCGCGAAAAGCGATGTGCTGATCGCGCAGCATCGCCGGGCGCGCGCCCTCGAGCGCGCAACCGACGCGCAGCTCGCGATCGCCGGGAAGGGCCCCGCGGCCGGCTTCGACCGGATGCAGCAGAAGGTGATGCGCGGCGAAGCCGTCAGCCAGGCCAAATCGGAGCTCGTCACCGGCGATGTGGATCGGCGGTTCGATGCGATGCAGAAGGAAGACGAGGTCGGGCGTCTGCTCGAGGCGCTCAAGTCCCGCCGCGCGAAGCCGTAGCCGCGGAGTACATCGCAAAACGCCCGGGCGGCCGCCATCGCGGCCGTCCGGCCATCGATCGTTTTCGCGATTCCGGCGCGGCGGCGCGGTGAAGTAAGCTGCGCCTGACATCGACCCATGGTTGGCACCCGACTCGCCCACTACGAGATCGAAGCGATCCTCGGCCGCGGCGGCATGGGGACGGTGTATCGCGCCCGCGACACCCAGCTCGATCGCGTCGTCGCAATCAAGGTGCTGGCCGATTCGACCGGCGACGGCGGCCAGCTCCTGCGCGAAGCGCGCGCGGCCTCCGGTCTGAGCCACTCCGGTATCGTCACCGTCCACTCGATCGAACAGCGCGCCGACACCAATTTCATCGTCATGGAATTCGTGGAGGGACGGCCGCTCGCGGACGCGATTCCATCCGGGGGCCTCCCCATCGCGACGGCCGTCGACTACGCCATCCAGATCGCTGCCGCGCTCGCGGCCGCGCATCGTGCGGGTGTCGTCCACCGCGACATCAAGCCTGCCAACGTGATGATCGCCTCATCGGGACAGGTGAAGGTGCTGGATTTCGGGGTCGCGCGGCGCGTTCGGATCGATCCGGAAGAGGCCACTCGCGCGGCGACCTTCCAGGGGACCGTCGCGCCGCCCGGTTCGATCGTCGGCACGGTCGGGTACATGGCGCCCGAGCAGATCGCGGGCGAGAGGGCGTACGCGTCGTCGGACGTGTTCGCCTTTGGCGTCCTCCTGTATCAGATGTGCACCGGCTCGCGCCCGTTCGCAGGCGACACTATGTGGTCCGTGATGGACGCCACGGTCCATCGCGAGCCGCGCGCGATCACGGCTCTCAGGCCGGACGTTCCGCCGGCGCTCGCGGACATCGTGGAGCGCTGCCTCGCGAAGAATCCGGCCGCTCGCTATCAGTCGGGCGAGGACGTGCTCGCGGCGCTGCTGGATTTCCAGAAGGCGACTTCGCCCGGCCTCCGCGTCCGCTCGCGTCGCTCGAGCGCGATTGCGATCACCGCGGCGATTCTCCTGGCCTCGGCGGGCGTTGGTGCAATCCTGTGGGCCCGCGCGCGCGAACAGCGCCTGACGTCGGCGAGATCCGCGGTGGCGAAGATCGCGCGACTGGTGGATGCCGGTGACGCCGTAGGGGCGTATCGGCTCGCGACGCAGGAGCTTGCACGCAATCCTGGCGATCCGGACCTGCAGGCGGCGCTTGGCGCCGTCGCGAGACCCATGCAGATCGTCACAGACCCGGTGGGCGCGGAGGTGGCGTTCCGGGCGTACGACGGCGCGGACGCCGGATGGATTTCGCTGGGTCGCACGCCGCTGTCCGAGACGGCGCGGGTCCCGTTCAATCAACTCCGATGGCGCATCACAAAGGAGGGGTACGCACCGCTGGAGGCGTCGCCGAACGAGGGCATATACCGGTTCGAGCTCGTGCGCCTGAACTCGTCGCCGCCTGGCATGATGCACGTGCCGGCAGGCACATTCGACCTCGAGAGCAACAATCGCAGCGTTGCGATGCGCGAGTTCTGGATCGATCAGTACGAGGTGACGAACCGGCAGTTCAAGGAGTTCGTCGATCGCGGCGGCTATGGCCAGCGTCAGTATTGGCCTCACCCGATTTTCGAAGACGGCCGCGAACTGTCATGGGACGAAGCAATGACGCGGTTTCGTGACACGACGGGTCGTCCAGGGCCGTCGACCTGGGAACTGGGAACGTTTCCCGACGGCCAGGCGGACTATCCCGTCAGCGGCGTCAGTTGGTACGAGGCCGCCGCGTACGCCTCGTTCGCCCGCAAGTCGCTGCCGACCGCGTACCATTGGTACAAGGCCTCCGGCGCGTTCGGGATTTTCTCGGAGATCCTGCCCCACAGCAATTTCTCCGGCAAGGGCACCGCCAGAGTAGGGAGCTACAACGGGCTCGGACCGTACGGCACCTACGACATGGCGGGCAACGTCAAGGAATGGTGCTGGAACGAGGCGACACCGGGCAAGCGCTATGTCCTGGGAGGAGCCTACAACGACGCGGCCTACCAGTTCCGCGATCAGGATGCGCGCCCCGCGATGGAGCGCGCGGCGGGGTTTCGGCTTCCGGTGCATCAAGCAGGACACGCCCATCGAGGCGAAGCTTCTCGAGCCGATCGTCTCGTTCGAACGCGATCCCGCGACGCTGAAACCGGTGGACGATGCGGTGTTTGCCGCCTATCGCCGGCTCTACGATTACGATCCGACGCCTCTCGAGGCGAGCGTCGAATCCGAAGACGCGAGCGATCCCAACTGGACGACGCAGCGCGTCTCCTTCCGCGCCGCGTACCAGAACGAACGCGTGCCCGCCGTGATGTTCGTTCCCAAGTCGGGACGTCCTCCATATCAGGCGGTCGTGTACTTTCCGGGGTCGGACGCCGTCAGGCTGCGGTCCAGCCGATCGCTGTACCTGCTGTGGGTCGAGTTCCTCGTGCGCAGCGGGCGTGTCGTCATCTTCCCGATTTATCAGCAGACCTACGAGCGGCGGACGGAAGCGAGGCCGACGGGCCAGAACGCGCTGCGGGAGATCGGGATTCAGCGCGCGCAGGATCTCCGGCGGGCCGTCGACTATCTTCAGAGTCGGCCCGATATCGACCACGAAAAGATCGCGGGGTATGGCCTCAGCCTTGGCGCGCAGTTGATGCCCGTCTTCCTCGCCGTCGAGCCGCGCCTGAAGACCGGCGTGCTGCTGTCCGGCGGCTTCGAGACGTGGAACATTCCGCCGGAGATGGACCCGGTGAACTTCGCGTCGCGCGTCCGGCAGCCGGTCCTCATGGTGAACGGACGCGAGGATTTCGATCTGCCATATCAGACCGCGCAGGTGCCCCTGTTCAAGATGCTCGGCACGCCGGCCGCGGACAAGCGGCATGTCGTCCTCCAGGGAGGCCACATCCCGCCGCAGCCGCAGCCCGTTTACAGGGAGATTCTGGACTGGCTGGACAAGTACCTGGGGCCGGTCCGCTAGACCTCACTTTTGTCACAGCGGCGACGTCGGTCCTTATATAGTCTGGTTCCTGCTGCCTTGAAACCATTTCCATTGATTCGCCTCTGGCTCGCGGTCGCCGCGCTCACGACAGCCGGCGCGTTCATCTTCGCCTACCGCAGCATCCGCCAGAGCGAACTGTCGAACGCCGGCGTCGATCACACCCAGCAGACGCTGACCACGCTGGTCTCTCTCGAGGCGGCCACGGGCGACTTGATCTTCGCGTCGAGCGACGCGGCGATCGATCGCGCCGCGGCGGCGGCGCGGCAGCGCGTCGACGATCTGGCCACGGTGACGCCGGGGAACCAGCAGTCGCGCCTCCAGGCTCTGCGCCGCGAGATCGACAGTGTCGTCCAAACACGTCACGGCGGCAGCGGCCACGACGCGTCTTCTCGCGCCGAAGCCGTCGTGCCCCAGAGCCTGTCGCGCCTCCTCCGGGACCTGCGCGCCGATGAACTGAAACACCTGACCGATCACGTGACGGACGACACCCGGACGTCGCGGCGGCTGAGGAAGATCCTCGCGATGGTCACCGCGGGTTCCGCCACGCTGCTCGTGTGGGTCTTCGGCCTCGTCGTGCGCGACGAGCGGAAACGCCGGGAGGTCGAGACCATTCTGCGCCGCGCCAACGAGGAGCTCGATTCCCGCGTCTCGACCCGCACGGCCGAATTGAACGAAGCCTTGAGCCGCGAGCAGTCGCTTCGGCACGACGCCGAATCGAGCAACCGGCTGAAGGACGAATTCCTGATGACGGTCTCTCATGAGCTGCGAACGCCGCTCAACGCGCTTCTCGGATGGGCGGACATGCTGCGGCTGGGGATCGTTCCGCCGGATCGCCAGGCCCGCGCGGTGGACGCCATCTATGACAATGCGAGGCGGCAGAACCAGTTGATCGGCGATCTGCTCGACACGGCGCGCATTCTCACGGGCAAGCTGCGGATAGAGCCTGTCGCCGTCGATCTCGCGCAGATCGTCCGCGACGCCGTGGCCGTCGTCGCCCCCGCCGCCGAGGCCAAGGGGCTTCGGCTCGAGGTCGACATCGATCCCGGCATGGGCGCGCTCGTTGGCGATCCCGGGCGTCTTCAGCAGATTGTCTGGAACCTCGTCTCGAACGCCGTGAAATTCACGCCGCAGGGAACCGTCTCGGTGCGGGCCGGCCTGACTGACGCCGGCCGCAACGTGCAGATCGCCGTCGCGGATACAGGGCAGGGCATTCATCATGATTTCCTGCCGCACGTCTTCGAACGATTCCGCCAGGAGAAGACCGGCACCACGCGCCCGCACAGCGGATTGGGCCTCGGATTGGCGATCGTGCGGCAGCTCGTGGAACTGCACGGCGGAACGATTCGCGCCGACAGCGACGGCGAGGGACGCGGCGCGACATTCACCGTGAATCTTCCCGCCGCTCGCAGGGACGCGCTCGACCGGGCGCTCCCCGGCGACGCCGCGACGCCGGCGCAGCCGAACGACATGCCGTCGCTCGACGGCGTCCGCGTGCTCGTCGTGGACGACGACGTCGCGGCCCGCGAAATGGTGACCGCAGCGCTCACGCACTGCGGCGCGCGCGTGGCCTCGGCGGCATCCGCGGCCGAGGCGAGATCGGCGCTCGCGGAAAACGGCTGCCACGTTCTGCTCGTCGACATCGCGATGCCGGGAGAAGACGGATACGCCTTGATGCGCGATCTCAGGATCCGCGGGCTGCGGCTGCCCGCGGCGGCGCTGACCGCGCAGGCGCACGATGCGGATCGCGTGCGCGCGCTCAATGCCGGGTTCACCGTGCACATCTCCAAGCCTATCGGCGCGCGCGATCTCGCGGATGCCGTAGCGGGCCTGGCCCGCGGCGCCAGCGCTCCCAGCTAGTACGGTTTCCGGTCTTACTTCTCGCGTAATTCACTGCCGCATTTCGTCGATCGCCGCCGATCGCAGCAGGCCAATAGGCGCGTGGACTTCGCGCCGGCCGCCCCGGAAATTCCGGACATTCGCTTCTCGATCGACAACCACTTGCGTCGATGCGGATGCCGCAGCGAACCGGTCACATCTCTTGCATATCACCCGGTCGCTCGAACATCACATCGACATACATTGCAGGTGGCGCAGAAGCATCATGGACGTCGTTACGCGGGAAGTCGAACGGGAAGAAGCGGAAAACACGGAGACGGCGTTCACGCGCCTTCTGGACTGGCTGGACGACGGGACGGACTCGGGCGGCGAGACGTACCTCGAAATGCGCCGTCGGCTCGTGGCGTACTTCGATCGGCGAAACCGTCCTGCCGCAGATGCGCTGGCAGACGAGACGTTCGATCGAATCAGCAGGACCCTGGAAACATCGTCTATCGCCGTCACGCCTCCGGCGCGTTACTGCTATGTGATCGCCCGGTTCGTCCTGCTCGAGGACGTCCGGCGTGAACGGCGGAGCGTCCCGTTCGACGAGGCGCGGTCGACAATCCCGATCGAATTCACGGCGGGCGCCCGCGAGGCCGACGCCGTCGCGCGGGACCGCCGCCTCGAGTGCCTCGATCGCTGCCTGGTCAAATTGAAGCCCGAGCAGCGGGAGCTGGTCATCGAGTACTACCGCGACGCGAAACGGCAGCGAATCGATCGACGGCGGGAGATGGCAAGCCGGATGGGCATTTCGATGAACGCTCTGGGCATTCGTCTGTGCCGCATCCGAGGCAGCCTGGAGGCGTGCATGGGCGCCTGCTCCAGGCGCCGATGAAAGATTTCGCCGAAACAGTCCTATCGAACGAAAGGCCGTTCTGCTCAGGATGGACATATCCCTGTCTGGACAATCGGTTGCGGGCGATCGGCGGCTGATCCGCTATCTGCTGGGGGCCCTCCCGGACGAGGAAGCGGAGCGTTTGGACGAGCAAAGCATTGTGGACGAGGGCATGGCGGCCCGGCTGCGCATCCTCGAAGACGATCTGGTGGACGCGTACGTGAGCGGAGCGCTCAGCGGCGAAACGCTGGAGCGGTTCGAGTCCTATTACCTGGCGTCGCCGCGGCGGCGTGAGAAGGTGGCGTTTGCGAAGCGGCTTCTTGCGGCCGTGGATCGGGCGTCGGCGTCCCCGACGCCGCCGGCGCGTGTTGTGGCGCCAGCCGCCGCGCCGGCTGCGCGCGCCTCGACCCCTCGCGAGACGCCGCGTGTACGCCGCGCCTGGTTCGCATGGCCGGTCGCCGCCGCCGCGCTGCTCGCTCTTACCTGTGGGACGCTGTTTTTCGAGGACGCGCAGCTTCGGCGCGGCTTGGGTGAAGCGCAGCGCCTGGGTGCCGCCGCCAACGAGCGCGCCCGGCTGTTGACGCAGCAGCTCGACGCGCGGCAGGCGGAGAATGCCGCGATGACGCAGCAACTGGCTCGCATCCGCACGGCGGAGCCGGTTGCGGCGATCGCCCTCGTGCTGCAGCCCCAGACCCGCGGCGCGGATGCCGTCCCGCTGATCGCGGTGCGGACCGGCGGCGGCGATGTGTCGCTCGACCTGCAGATCGAAACCGGCGGGTTCGATCGCTATCAAGCCTCGCTCAAGGATCCCGCGACCGCTCGAATCCTCTGGCGAAGCCAGATGCTCGGTCCGCGCGCCACGGCACGGCTGTCGGTTGTTCGTGTCGCGATCCCTGCGAATCTGTTGAAGAAGCCGCAGCACTACTCGCTGGATCTTTTCGGGCGCCGCGGCGCCGATGCGCCGGCGATCGTCGGGAGCTACGCCTTCCAGGTGGTGCCGCAGTAGTGCGCAACGCTATCGTCTCTACAGCGGCGGCCCTCTGTGCGCTGACCGTCCTCCTCTCCGCCGACGCTGAATTCCGGGATCAAGCGGATGCCATCCTGCTGCAGGCCGGCGGGGCCGTCGAACGGCCGCTCGCGCGCGGAGAAGAGCATCCGTATCGGCTCGTCCTGACGGCAGGCGAATTCGCACGCGTGACTGTCGAGCAGAAGGGAATCGACGCGGTCGTGTCGGTCCGCGATCCTGACGGAAACGCGATCGGGGATTTTCAGGACGAGATTCGGCGCGACGGCGAGGAGCACGTCGAAGTCGTCGCGTTGACGCCGGGCGTCTATTCCGTGACGGTGAAGCCGGCCGAGGGCGTGGTTGCGCCGGGCGAGTACGCGATTCGTCTCGCGGAGCGCCGTACAGCGACCGACGCCGATCGCGTCATGCAGGAGTCGCGGTCGCTGCGTACCGCCGGCCGGCGGTTGGAGCAGACCGGCAGATTTGGAGATGCCGCGCCGCTGCTCGAAAAGGCCCTGCGCCTTGGCGAGTCGGTGAGAGGTCCGCATGACGTCTACGTCGCGGAGGTCGTGTTCGAGCTGGCGGGCAACGCGCTCGACCGGCGCGACGACACTGGAGCCCGCGCCTTCTACGAGCGCGCGATCGCGACATTCGACGAAGCATGGGGCGCGTCCCACCCGTACGCGGCCATGGCCCGATCGCGCCTGGGCCTCGTGTACCATCGCGCCGGCCAACCGCAGAAGGCCGAGTCCCTCGTGCGGGACGCGCTGGCCACCATCGAGCGGTCGCTTGGTCCGGAACATCCGTGGTTCCTGCAGTCCCTCGTGACGCTTGGCAACCTTCGCGAGAGCGCCGGAGACTTCAAACAGGCCGAGGAGATCGAGCGCCGCGCGCTCGACACGCTGGAAAGGACGCATCAGACCGGCACCCTGCTCGAGGCCACGCTGCTGAACAATCTGGCGGACATCCGCCGGCAGCAGAACGACTACGCCGCCGCCGAGCCGCTCTTCCGGCGCTCCCTCGCGTTGGGCGAGGCCATCTATGGCGACAGCCTGTTCGTGTCGACGGCCCTGCAGAACCTGGGGATCATCGCCCGCGAGCGAAAAGACTACGCCGCCGCGCTGGCCTACGACACGCGCGCGCTGGCCATGCGGGAGCGGCTGGTCGGCGCCGATCATCCAACCGTCGCCGGGCTGCTCAACAATCTGGCCACCGTCTATCGGGCCACGGGCGACAATCGCCGGGCGCTCGAGATCCACTTCCGCGCTCTGCGCCTCTGGGAGCAGACGATGGGGCCTTACGCGCGGGAGGTGCTGTTGTCGGTCGGCAACATCGCGCGGACCTATGCCGCGATCGGCGAGGTGACGCATGCGCTTGCGTTCCAGCGGCGCGCCGACGCCATTCTCGAAGCGCAGATCGGGCTCTATCTCGCCGGCGGATCCGAGCGTCAGAAGCTGGCGTTCGTGCGCAGCGTCGCCGAACGCACGGATCGGACCGTCTCTCTGCACCTCAATCAGGCGCCCGCCGATCCCGACGCGGCGTCGCTCGCCGCGCTCGTGCTCCTTCAACGCAAGGGGCGGGTTCAAGACGCCATGACCGACCTGTTCGCCGCGGTGCGACAGCGGGTCGCCGATCCCGGCGATCGCGCGCTGATGGATCGGCTGAAGGAAACCGCCTCCCAGCTCGCGCGCGTGGCGTTGAATGGATCTGCGTCCGGAAGCGCCGGGGCCGACGCGGATGCGATCACGCAGATCGAGGCGCGCAAGGAGCAGCTCGAGGCCACGCTCAGCGAACATAGCGCGGAATTCCGGACGCAGATCGGGCCGGTCACTGTCGAGAGCGTCCAGGCGGCGATGCCCGCCGACGCGGCGCTGCTGGAATTCGCCGTGTTCCGGCCGTTCGATCCCGAAGCCGAACGGAACGACGACGCCTACGGTCCGCCCCGCTACGCGGCCTACGTGATTCACAAGCACGGCGCGCCGGCCGGCGTCGATCTCGGCGCCGTCGAAGACATCAATCAGCTGATCATCAGCCTGCGCGATGCCGTTCGGGATCCGGCGGACGCCGACGTGAAGGCTCGCGCCCGCGCGCTCGACGAAAAAGTGATGCGGCCCCTGCGCGCGCGCCTCAACGGCGCGACCCATCTGCTCATCTCGCCGGACGGCAGCCTGAACCTCGTGCCGTTCGAAGCGCTGGTCGACGAGCGCGGCCGCTACCTGATCGAGCGATATTCCACGAGCTATCTCACGAGCGGCCGCGACTTGCTCCGCATGCAGATTCACCGCGGCGTTCCAGGGCGCTCGGTCATCGTCGCGGATCCGCTCTTCGGCGAGCCCGCGGTCGCGGCGGACTCACGGCTCCCGGCTGCGGCGTCGCCGGCGGGACGACGATCGGTGACGGTCGGCGCCGACATGGCAACTCTCTATTTCGCTCCGCTGTCGGCGAGCGGCGCCGAGGCCCGGGCGATCAAGTCGCTCTTCCCCGACGCGGCGCTCCTCACGGGCCGTCGCGCGACCAAGGCGACGCTCGAGCGCGTCAGCGGGCCGCGCATCCTGCACATCGCGTCGCACGGGTTCTTCCTGAACGATGTTCCGGTTCAGAACCCGCTGTTGCGATCGGGCCTGGCGCTCGCGGGCGCCAATCTCGGCGGCGGCGGCCACGGGGATGGCATCCTGACCGCGCTCGAAGCCGCCGGCCTCGACTTGTGGGGCACCAAGCTCGTGACGCTCTCGGCGTGCGACACGGGCGTCGGTGAAGTCCGCAACGGCGAGGGCGTCTACGGTCTTCGCCGCGCGTTCATCCTCGCCGGAGCCGAGACGCTCGTCATGAGTCTCTGGCCCGTCAGCGACGTCGTCGCGCGCGACACGATGGTGGCCTACTACGCGCGCCTGCGAACCGGCCTGGGGCGCGGCGACGCTCTCCGGCAGGCGAAGCTCGCGCTCCTGAAGCGGACCAGTCTGCGGCATCCCTATTACTGGGCTGGCTTCATCCAGTCCGGCGACTGGACGGCCCTCAACCGCGCAAACTGAAAGATTCCCGCTCGTTCCTGCCTAAGAGGTTGAACACCGGCGCGGGCCGGACATCGAACGAGGTCGGAATGGTGCTGCTCGTCTTCGGCTGGATCCTCGTCGCTATCGCTGCGGGCGCCAGGATCGGCGTGCTTCACCGCCGGCTGCGGGCGCTCGAAGCGCAGACGATCACCGACCCGCTGACGGGCGCGTTCAATCGTCGTCACCTGGACGTGCGGCTCGCCGCGGCCGTCGAGCGCCGCCGCCGCTCGGGCGAAAGAGCGTCGCTCCTCCTGTTCGATATCGATCGCTTCAAGGACATCAACGACGCCGTCGGCCACGTCGAAGGCGACCGCGTGCTGAAGACGCTGGTCGCGCTGGTTGCGGAACGGCTTCGCAAGCTGGACGCGGTATTCCGGATCGGCGGCGAGGAATTCGCGCTGCTGCTCGCGGGCGCCAGGTTTGGCGACGCGCTGCGCGTCGCCGAGACCCTCCGCGGCCTCGTGTCGGACGCCGGGCTCGTGGACGGCCGGCAGGTCTCGATCAGCGTCGGCGTGAGCGAGCTCAGCCTCGGTCACTCGGTCCGCGAATGGATCGAAGAGGCGGACGCGGCGCTGTATCGCGCGAAGCGCGCCGGCCGCAACCGCGTCGACGGCGGTCGCGCCGGGCCGCCCGAGAGCGCGTGCGAGCGGATAACCGAAAGGCAGATACGCGTGCCAGTGAGGATTTCCTGATATGGCGAACGAACACTCCAGACAGCTTGCCCACCGTCTCGAACAAGGAGCCGCGGCCCTTGCGGCATTCGCGAACGCGCTGTCGGACGCCGAGTGGCAGACCCGGTTCGCCGCCGACGGGCGGAAAGCGGGCGTGATCGTGCATCACGTCGCCAGCGTGTATCCGCTGGAGATTCAGCTCGCGCTGAAACTGGCCGGGGGCAAACGGATCGCCGGCGTGACGTGGACCGACGTCCATGAAATGAACGCGCGCCATGCGTACGAGCACGACGCGGTCACGAAGCAGGCGGCGCTGGACCTGTTGAAGAGCAACAGCTCGGCGGCGGCAGACGTGATCCGCAGTCTGACCGTCGAGCAGCTCGCTCAGGCCGCTCCCGTTTCCCTATATTCGGATGCGCCGCTGACGTGCCAGTTCATGCTCGAGGACCACGCCGTGCGCCACAGTTTTCATCATCTCGGGGCCCTGCGGAGCGCATTGCGCCCCTCATCGTCGAGGCACGTCGAGCAGCACAATCTCTGAATGCGCCTGCGCGCGTTCCAGCACGACCTCACGGCCGTCCGGAGAGACATCGAAGTCCTGCACTTCGAAGTCTTCGGGCAGGTTGGTGAGCTGGCGTTCGGCGCCTGTCTGGAGGTCGATCGACCACAGGTTCTTGTGCCGGATCTCGCCTTTCAACACCACGAGCGCTCGTTGTCCCGGCAGGAACCGGAGATGCCTGGCGCCGCGGCTCAGCGTGAGAGTGGGAAGGGGATGCGGAGTGCCGTCGCCGTTCATCGCTCTCATTGCGAATGTGGTGCCGATATCCGGTCCGGAGAACACCACGAACGATCCGTCTGGAGACCATACGGGCTCGAACGCCTGCTCGCGCCCCAGCGCCACAGGCGGGCTGCCGTCGAGCGGTACCTTGAAGAGGTGAGGGGCGCCGCCGTCCAGCGCAGCCGCCACAATCGATCGGCCGTCCGGTGTCCACGCAGGCGTGCCTTGCCATTCGAGTGATCTGGCGACGACCCTGGCCTGGGTGCCATCGGCGTTCATGGCGCAGAGCAGCGCCTGACCGCGCTGCCGGATCGCAAAGGCCACGCGGCGCCCCTCCGGGTCGATCGCGAGAGCGCCGAGGATCCGTGCCTCCTGTGCGGCCCAGAGTTCTGTCGCCGTCTCGCCCTGCTGCTTCCAGATTCGATCGTTCGCGCCCTGAGACGACACGTACAGCAGATACCCTGGGCCCAGGCGCGGGGAGAACGCGCTATCTGTGCTGAGCGCGATGCGAGTGCTGGCCGCACCGGACGTCGTCGCAATGTCGGACAGCCGCCAGAGCGTCGTCTTCGTCGTCGCCAGCGTGGCAACGAGACGGCCGCCATCCGCGCTTGCGGCCAGTGACGTGTAGGTCTCGATGCCGGGACTCAGCCGATGCGGAATGCGTTTTTCCACGTCGATGCCATAGAGCCAGGGCCCGGCGCCAGAGGAATCCGTCGCGAGGTAGACGAGGGTGCTGGAATCCAGAAAAACGGGGTGGCTCACCCGCGAGTCGTGATGGGTGATTCTCTCCGGGGGGCCCCCCGTCGGCCTGATGCGCCAGATGTCCATCCGGTCCGGCAGCGAGCCCTGCACGAAATAGATGAACGCCTGATCCATCGACCAGAGCAGAAAATGACTGTGCAGGCCAGGAGGCGCGGTGAAAATCTGCCGGGTCTCGGGAATCTGCGCCGGGTCTTTCACGAACATCGGGTCGCCGGGCCCGGGTGTGTGGTAGACGAGACGAGAGGCGTCGCTCGACCAGTCGAACTCGGCCACGCCCTCGAGATATGGCCGCGGTTGGCCTCCCAGAATCGGGGCAGCCCAGATGCTGATCGTGGTGGCTGGAGAGGCATCGGGCGTGCGCGTCCAGAACGTCACGAGCGCGCCGTCCGGTGAAAACCCGAGCGTGCGAACCGATGGATTGACGAGTTCCCGCGCTACCTCGCGCGTGAGATTGTGAAACTCACCCGTGCCGACCTGGGTCATCCACACGTCCACTCGCCCGTCACGATTTGACAAGAACGCCACGAATTTCCCGTCGCGAGAGACGGCGGCGGCCTGCTCGATCGCGTCGAAGTCCGTCAACTGAACGGATTTCGCGTCCGCGATGGGGTTTTTCCAGAAGGCGTCCTTTCTCTCGAGCCGCCAGACGATCAGGACCGCCGTCATCGCGATCAACGCCACAGGCAGCCCCATCGAGACCCACCGTCTTCGGGCGACGGACACCGTTGCTGGCCTCGTCGGGGTCTCGAGCGGGACGGGGGAGGGGCTCGTATCCTCGGGGCGGCGGCTGCGCATCCACCCGTCGAGCTCGGTCCGGAGGGCGTAAACCGATCCTATCTTGTCGTGGAGATGACGATGAACGGGCATCCCCTCCCGTTTTTCCCACCGCTGTACGGTGGTGACGTCGCGCTTCAGGTACGCGGCGATTTCCTTCCACGAATCCAGCCGATCCTCGACGCCCATGAGAGACGCGATTGTAGCCTCCCCCTAGAACAGCGGCAATCGATGGCATTCAACGGCAAACCGGTGCAAGCAGGCAACGCGGCGTACTGCAGCTTGCTGACCAGGCCCCAGGTTGGCGATCGTGCGGTGCGACTTCACACCGGAGTCGACAACGAAGGAGGACGGAATGCGACGAAAGCTGACGTGGATGCTTTTGATTGGCGCGGCAGTCGTGGGCGCCGCTGTGTACGGCGGAAACGTATTCGCGACACCGGCGTCGGGATTTACAGGGACAACGCTGGCACTGGGACGGTTCGACGATATCGACGTCATGAACCAGTCGTTCCCCGATGGCTTCCTCCGGCCCTGGCTGTCTATCCAGAAGACGAAAGGCCCTTCCGACCTCTACGTCCAGAGCAATGTCTGGGTGGTTGGAGGAAGCACCGGCTGGCACACCCACCCCGGCCACAGCCTGATCATCGTGACCGCCGGGACCGTGACCGGCTACGAGGGCGACGATCCCGCGTGCACGCCTCATGTCTACGGACAGGGAACCGGATTCGTCGATCCGGGCGGCGACCACGTTCACCTGCTGAGAAACGAAGGCGCCGTCGAGGCGCGGACCATCGCCGTTCAGCTCATTCCAGCGGGCGCGACCAGAAGGATTGACGCGCCCAGTCCCGGCACCTGTCCCTTCTGACCGGACGCGCAGCATCGGAGCGCGTATGAGCGCGGCGTTTGCCGAAGCGAAAGCCGGAGATCGCCTGAAAGGTGTGTGACATGACCTCAATAGGCTGCGGCTGCATCGGAGGATTGGCGATCGCCCGCACCGTCGTGACGGCGACGGCTTCAGCGCAGGGGTTGACGGCCGGGCTCGCGGGGACCGTTCTGGATGAGCACGGCGGTGTGCTGGCCGGGGCAGTGGTTCGCGCCACCTCCCCGGCCGTCATCGGCGGAGAGCTGCGAACCGCCACGAATGATAGAGGCCGGTTCCGCTTCCCGGTCCTGACTCCCGGTCGGCCTGCGGTTCGATCACAGCCGGGCCGTCAGTCCCGATCCTCACACGCGCACGCCGCGCACGGACGAGTATTCGGTTGCCGTCGATCGTCAGATCGCTCCGCGACTGCTCGCCTCGGCGGCCTATGTTCGGAAGAGAGGCAGTGACTTCATCGGCTGGACGGACACCGCAGGCCACTATCGGCAGGAGACGCGGACGCTCCCCGACGGCACCGTGCTGCCGGTCTTCGTCCTCACGAGTCCAACCGCGGCGCGGCGTTTCGTGCTGACCAATCCGAACGGCCTCATCCTCGACTACGACGGCTTCGTGGTGGCCGTGGAGAAGCGGCTGTCGAAGGGATGGCCGGCCTCGGGGTCCTGTACGTTTTCCCGCAAGTATGGGCTCCAGGTCACGAGCAATGCGGCGGTGGCCGAGCCGCAGTTCAGTACGATTGCCCGGCCGAATTTCCTGACGTTCGGCCAGGATCCCAACGACCTGACGAATGCGCAGGGCCGATTGCCCAACGACCGGCCGCACATCTTCCGCGCGACGAGTGTCGTTCGCCTGCCGTGGAAGGGTTTGCTGGTGGCGGCGAACCTGCAGTGCTTCAGCGGCAGGCCCTGGACGTTCTCAACGACCGCGCGGAAGAAACGCTGCAGTCGGACGCCCTGTTTGATGCATCCAATGCGCTCAACAAGAGCTTCGGCCAGCCGATGACGTTCATGGATCCGCGGCGGGCCATGCTCAGCGTGCGGCTGAATCTCGGCCGTTGAGCGGGGCGTGGATCGCGCGCGTCCGTGTCAGGATGGCGCGGCGCCGCGCCGCGGGAAACCGCTCGATCGCGTAGCGCAGCGTCGTGCGGGGCGTCCGCGGGCCCTGCGCGAGGAGGTAGCGCTCGAGCCGGCGCGAATCCGTCTTGCCGGCCTCGCGCAGCATCCATCCGACAGCTTTCTGAATGAGATCCTCGCGGTCGCGCTGGAGGCGCGCGGCGGTGGCGTAGCCGAGATCGAGCGCGAGGCCGCGGCGCAGCAGCGGAATCAACGCGACCGCGGACGCGCGGCGCACCCACATGTTCGAATCGCGCGACCATGCCGTCATCTGCCGGGCCAGCTCGGGTCGATCGACGAGCAGCGGACCGATCAGCATGCCGCAGATCGCGTCGGTCGTGGCCCAGTTGGCCGACAGGTTGCCCGCGAGCCATCGCTTCCACTGCGTCAGCAGCCGCGGCGCGAAGGACCTCCGGTACCGCGCGACGAGCTCTATGGCGACCGACTTGGTCTCCAAGTACGGGTCGAGCATCAACGCGTCGGCTTCGCGCATCGCGTCGTCGATCGTCCACACGTCGCGGTGGGTCTGGTACTGGTCGCGCGCGAACGCGCGCATGGCCGCCGTGCCGACGTTATAGAAGCGCAGATCGTGGCCGCCGCGGAAGTAGCGCGCGGCGTCGAACGATCCGGCCGGCCGCGACAGGCGCCGGAGCGCGCGGCCGACGGACCGTCGCAGCGAGGAGGTCGAGCGCGCCATGTGACGGTGCTGCAGTATATAATTGGAAGTTCCACTGCCTGTTGGGAGGTCGTTCAACGGTAGGACACGTGGCTCTGGACCACGTTATCGGGGTTCGAATCCCTGCCTCCCAGCCAGCCTACGCTCGCGCTTCGCGCGAGCTTCGGCTGGGTCGCCGCGCTCCGCGCGGCGACGTACCGGAAGCGAGCTCACTGACAGGCCTAGGCTGTCTCGACCTAACTCGCGAAGCGAGCGGAGTCGGACTGTCTCGAAAACTGCTTCTCCGTCCTTGGCTCGAATCCTGCCTCTGCTCTTGGCATCATGCAACGCGCCGGTCGACGGTTCGTCTACATCCTGCGCAGCCAGAGTGATCCGCCGCGACATTACGTCGGAATCACGGAGAACTTCGCCGCGCGACTCCGGTGGCACAACGAAGGACCGTGGGGGTACACCGCGGCGCATAGGCCCTGGCTACCCGTCGTGGTTCTCGAATTCCCAGACGCGTGCGCGGCAGAACGATTCGAGCGCTATCTGAAGTCTGGATCCGGCCGCGCATTCGCAAAACGGCACTTCGCGCAAGACTGAGAGTCGGGTTCGGATGGAACGGCGAACCATCGGGATACGCGGCGGTTCCCCGCAATCGAGCCCAACGTCGCTATCCGACCAGAGTGTGAGGGGAGGCTAACTCCGAATCCACTGCACGGGTTTGAGTCCCCAACGGGTTAGCCCATTTACCGTACGCGGAAAAGTGTCGCGGGTGAGCGCGATGACCGACCTGATGCCTGGCAGTTCGGGTTTAGTGGTACAAGAGTTCGTAGAGCATGTAAAGCGCGACGACGACGAACACCGCTCCGGCCAAGCGCATGCCGTCGCGATTCCACGTCCTG
>DATJFE010000030.1:0-17596 GCA_035495955.1 Vicinamibacterales bacterium
CCACTCGAAGGCAGGTCACCCACGTGTTACTCACCCGTTTGCCACTCTACTGACCCCTTGCGGGGCTTTCGCGTTCGACTTGCATGTGTTAGGCACGCCGCCAGCGTTGATTCTGAGCCAGGATCAAACTCTCATGTTAAATGGTCTGGCCGCACGCCCGATCCGAAGACCCGACGCGCACCCGAACGCTTTAACGTTGAGTAGCCTGTTGATTGATGGCTCTCTTACGTTGTTCAGTTATGTCAAGTATGGGTGGTTCGCCGCTCGTCTTTCCGACCATAACTGACGGCCGGTCAACGAATTACGCTGCGCCACCCGCTGATACTCGACGGGTTGTGTGCTTGCACGTTCTATCTAGTTTTCAAAGAACCGGACGCGCTCCCCTGCCAAGATGACCGTCGTTGGGGGAACCTTCCAATCTTACTACCGACCACGGAGCTTGTCAACTCCGCGCCTTCCCGACATCTCCCTCTTACGAGGATCACCGAGCCGAACAGCCGGGATGAACGAGCCGAGAAGGTGCGTTCGCTGGAAGGCCCGGCGGACCGCGCCGAGCCCACTGACTATACGATCCCGACCCCAGGCTGTCAACCTCAGCGAGACGACGCGGGTCGATCCCGCACGTCGTAGAATCTCACCCGCACCCGGCCATGGAGCTCGACGGCCGGCGGCCAGTCGAGCGCGCCGTCGGCCTCGCCGGCGAAGCGCGTCCGAAAACGAGGCTCTTCCGCGTCTTCCAGCGCAATCACCACGCGGCGACCGAGGCTGTCGAGCGACGCGATCGTGCGGTCGAGCGCGCCGACGGGAATGCCGTCCCAGGCAATCGTGCTGAGACCGCCGTGATATCGGATGCTGCCGCTCTGCTGCACTGCCAGAAACACCGTTTGCGGAGGGAATCGCTGCGCGGCGGCCCGACCGCCGAGGACGAAGCGGGATTCGAGCGCCTGGAGATCGAACACCTGCCGCGCCCGCGCCACGTGGACGTACCAGAAGCCCAGTCCGGCCAGCGCGAGAAGGCCGGCCGCGGTCGAAGCGCGCGAAAGGAGACGCCGCGCGGCAGCCACGCCGAAGACAATCGCCACGGGTAGCATGGGCAGCAAAAAACGAAGGTACCACCAGTCGTCGAATACGGTGTAGGCAAGATACGTCAGCACCACCAGCGTCGCGGATGCCGCCGCGACCGCCGTCAGTCGCTGCTGCGATCGGGTGCGCATCAACCATGGCGCGCCAACCGCGACGCAAATGAACGGCGACTGCGTCTCCAGCAGCCAGCGCCCATACCGCAGCAGATTGGGCCAGACATGAGCCAGCGCGAACAGCGCGCCCGCGTCACCGTACCCTGAGACGAGCGGCGATCCGTACCGCAACGCGTTCAACCACGCGAGCGCCGCGACGCCGGGAAGCGCCGCGAGGCAGAAGCGCATCCCCGCTCGCCAGGACGGCAGAAGCCCGAGCAGCGGGATGACCGCGAGCGCGAGATTCGGACGTGTCAGGACCGCGAGCGATGCGCAGGCGCCTCCGACGATCTGCCGCCGCGCGCTTCCGTCCGTTGCCGGCGGACTGCCGCCGCGCGAGCCCAACGAGACAACCGCCGCGAGCCAGAGCGCGGCCGCCGGCACATCGCTCATCGGCTGCACCGACTGGTACAGGAAGATCGGGCTGCACGCCAGCAGCGCCGCCCCCGCCGCCCCCGTCGCCTCGTCGTCGAGCTGACGTCCGAACGCGAACGTCAGCCACACCGCGAGCGCCGCGAACGCGGGGACGACGACGAACACGGCGGGACGGCCACCGATCAGCAACGCCGCGGCCATCACGAGTGAAAGGCCGGGTCCGCAGATAGGGACGGGGGCAAAGGGCGTCACCGGCGACGGCAGAAACCCGATGGGCGCGAACATCGCGGGCGCCGCACCCGGAAGCCTGGCGGCCAACGGATCGGTCAGGACGACATGGCCGTGCGCGAACGCGTCCGCCTGCAGCACGTAGCAGGACGAATCGGAACCGCCGGCCGCTCGCGTGTTCCACGCGATTGCGAAGACGAGCGTCGCCGCGGCGGCCGCGCAGGCTGTGCGCGCGGCCCAGCGATCTGGCGTACCCACGATTGCGCGCACCCTTGCCGCGAACGCACCGCGCGGGAGAAGGATCCGCGCGGCCAGCACGAGGGCGACCGCTATCGCGAGCGGCCGCAGCGGATCGCGCGAGGTCAACGCCAGCGATCCGACGTGAATTGTGAAGCCGCCCGCCACGAGCACGACGGCGGACCACGCCGCGCCAAGCGCGGCGAGCAAAAGCGCTATAGTGGCGGCGACGCCGCGCGCGCCCATGCGTTTATCCGTCATCATTCCTGTCTACAACGAAGAGCAGACCATCCACGAAGTGCTCGAGCGCGTGGCGGCCGTCGAGCTCGCCGGGATCGAGAAGGAGATCGTTATTGCGAACGACGGATCCACCGACGGGACGCGCCGCGCGATCGACGAGCGCCGCCTCCGGCAGGATCTGCCGGTGCATGTCTACCACAGCCCGATCAATCTCGGAAAAGGCGCCGCGGTCCGCATGGGACTCGCCTTCGCGACCGGCGACGTGCTGCTCGTGCAGGATGCCGATCTCGAGCTCGACCCGGCCGAGTACGTCCAGCTCCTCAAACCGATCGTCGAGGGCGCTGCCGATGTGGTGTATGGCTCGCGCTTTCTCTCGCCGACCGGCCGGGTGCCTGCGAGAACACGCGCTGCCAACCGGTTCCTCACGGTCCTGACGAACGTCTTGTTCGGCGGCCGGCTGACCGACATGGAAACGGCCTACAAGGTGATGCGGCGCGAAGCGCTGGTGGGACTCCGGCTGCGCTGCGTCGGATTCGACATCGAGCCCGAGCTCACCGCGCGGCTCCTCCGCGCCGGCCGCCGCATCGTCGAGGTCCCGATTTCGTACAATCCGCGCCGAATGGACGAAGGCAAGAAGATGCGGTGGATTGACGGGGTGGACGCCGTCTATACGCTGCTGAAGTGCCGATTCACCGGATAGCGCGCCAACCATCCGGTGCCGTGTCACGTCACACGATGAATATGGGCAGCATTCTGCGGGACTTCGGGTATGCCTTCCGGGTCCTGATGAAGACCCGCACGCATACGGCGCTCGCCGTGACGATGCTGGCGTTCGGCATCGGCGTGAATGCGGCCATGTTCGGCGTGATCGACGCCGTGCTGCTGCGCGCCGCGCCGTATCGCGAGCCGGATCGTCTCGTCGCGCTGCGCCAGAAATTCCCGCAGATCGGCGATGTGTCGCTGGCAACGTCGCCCGCGGAGTACATCGATTACCGCGACCGGAACCGGACGTTCGCATCAGTCGCCGGCTATGAGGACGCCGCCTTCAACTTGACCGGCGGCAGCGAGCCCGCTCGCATCCGGGCGCAGCGCGTCACGCACTCCT
Organism: Vicinamibacterales bacterium; assembly: GCA_035495955.1. Lineage (GTDB taxonomy): Bacteria > Acidobacteriota > Vicinamibacteria > Vicinamibacterales > 2-12-FULL-66-21 > JAICSD01. Next base: position 3,421 of record DATJFE010000030.1, read on the forward strand.
TGTTCTCCACGCTCGGGGTTGCGCCGATGGCCGGCCGTACGTTCTCAGAGGCCGAGGATCGGCCCGGCGCGGCGGGGGTCGCCATACTCAGCTATGAGTTCTGGCAACGGCGGTTTGGGGCGAATAGCGGGGTCCTCGGCACTCTCGTCCGCCTCAATGAGCAGCCCTACATCGTGATCGGGATCATGCCGGCCGGATTCGAGTTTCCGTTCACGCCGGCAAGCATTGGAGAACCGCCGGCGCTCTGGGTGCCGATGGCTTTCACCCCGCGCGAAATCCAGGATCGCGCCGCCGACTTCCCCGTGAACATCGTCGCTCGCCTCAGAGCCGGGATTTCACGCGTCCAGGCGGAAGACGACGTCGTCCGCATCGCAGGCGAGTTCCAGCGCGAGCATGCCGACATCTATTCCGGGAACGCGCGGCTGCAAGTCTCGCTCGAGCCCTTCGGAGCCGGAGCCGCGGCCCGAGTGCGGCCCATTTTCGTCACGCTTGCCGCAGCGGTCCTGTTCGTTCTGCTGATCGCCTGCGCCAACGTCACCAACCTGCTGCTCGCGCGCGGGGCGGTCCGGCAGCGTGAGATGGCGGTTCGACGCGCGCTGGGGGCCAGCGCTCCGCGGCTCGTCGGGTTGCTGCTCGCCGAAGGCCTGCTGCTCACGCTCGCTGGCGCTGCGCTCGGCAGCGGCCTCGCTGCCGGCATCGTCAGCCTCGTCAGGACTCTTTCGCCGTCGTTCGTGGCGGGGCTGATGGACGCGCGTCTCAATCCGAGCGTGCTGCTGTTCACGTCGATCGTTTCGTTCGTGACCGGATTGGTATGCTGCGTGGCACCGGCGATCGCATCGACGCGGCCTGATATCAGCGACCACCTGAAGCAGGCCGGCCGCCAGAGCGCGTCGCTCGCCCGTCGCCGCGTGGGGCCCGCGCTGGTCGTCGTCGAAGCCGCAAGCGCGGTCGTGCTCCTGATTGGCGCGGCGCTGCTGCTGCACAGCCTGGTCGACGTGCTGCGCGTGCCGCCCGGCTTCTCGATTGACGGGGTCCTCGTCGCGCGCACGAACTTCAACCGGCAGCGGTACCCCTCGAACGACCATCGGCGCGCGGCCGAACGCTCGATCCTGGAGCGGCTCGCGCGAATTCCCGAGGTCACCGCCGTGGCGCTCACGACCCACATCCCGCTCGCGGACGAACGGCAGATCGGTTTCATTCTCGAGAACGAGGACATCGGATCGGTCCGATGGGCGAACAACGCGCTCGTCAGCGACGACTATTTCGCGGCAATGGGGATTCCCGTGCTCGCGGGACGGGGCTTCGGCGCCCAGGACACGCCGCAATCGCCGCCCTCGGCGATCGTGAACGCGTCGATGGCGCGCCGCTTCTGGCCGAGCGGAAGCGCGGTGGGCCGGCGTCTGGTCTGGGGCGGGCGCAAATTGACGATTGTCGGCGTCGCGGGCGACGTCCACATCGAATCGCTGGACTCGACGATCAATCCGACGATCTATACGTCGGTGTTTCAGGTTGAAAGCCAGGCGGCGGCCAGTGCGGTGTTCATCGTTCGAAGCCGGACGGCCGATCCGGTTTCGCTGGCCGGCGCCGTGCGGGACGGCATCTGGTCGGTCGATCGCGACGTTCCGGTCTTCGACATCCGGCGGATGAGCGACATCGTGGCGCGATCGCTCGGCACGCGCCAATTTGCCGTCGTGATGCTGTCGTCGTTCGCGGCGCTGGCGGTCCTGCTCGCGGCGATTGGCCTCTACAGCGTGCTCTCGCACGCGGTCGCGCAGCGGACGCCGGAGCTCGGCATACGACTGGCGCTGGGTGCCACTCCGAGCCGCGTGCTCGGGCTGGTGCTGAGCGACGGTCTCCGTCTGACCGTGCTTGGGATCGCCATCGGAGGATTGCTCGGAGCTGGCGTCGCGCGCGCGATGTCGGGTTTCCTCTTCGGCATCGGGCCCGTGGATCCGGCAGCATTCGCCGGAGCGGTTCTCCTTCTACTCGCGGTCGCCGTGCCGGCGATCCTGATCCCCGCCATGCGCGCGGCTCACGTCGATCCCATGATCGTGCTGCGATCTGAGTAGCGCGCGTCGACGGCGCGTTCGGGCTAGGCGCCGCGGCGCAGTTTCACGATGTGATGGTCCTTGCGGCCTTTGCGCAGGACGAAGACCTCTCCGCCGATCGCGTCGGCGGCCGTCAGGCGGGCCCGCTCGTCCTTCGCTCGCGTGTTGTTGACGTAGATGCCGCCGCTCTTCAGCAGCCGAACGGCCTCGCTCTTCGACGGCGCGAGCCTGGTCGCCGTGAGCATTTCGACCAGCGCCATGCCGTCGCCAGGCAGCGTCATCTCGGTCGACGGCGCGTCTTCGAACACGGTCAGGACGTCCTCGACCGCCGCATCGCCGATCCTCTCCGAGAAGAGCACCTCCGCCGCGCGTTCGGCGCGCTCGACCTGGTCGTTGCCGTGCACGAGCGCGGTCACCGCGCGTGCGAGCGTCCGCTGCGCCTCGCGCCGCTCGGGGTGCTCGGCCGTCGCGCGCGCCAGCGGCGCGATCTCGTCCTGCGTGAGGAACGTGAAGAACTTCAAGTACCGGACGACGTCGCGGTCGTCGGTGTTGAGCCAGAACTGATAGAAGCGAAACGGAGACGTCAGCGCCGGGTCGAGCCAGACGGCGCCCGCTTCCGTCTTGCCGAACTTCACCCCGGTGCTCGTCGCCATCAGGGGCCACACCAGGGCGTGCGCGTGCACGCCGCGCAGTTTCCTCATCAGATCGATGCCGGCCGTGATGTTGCCCCACTGGTCGCTTCCGCCCATCTGCAGCGTGCAGCCGTAGCGGTCGTAGAGCATCACGAAGTCGTACGCCTGCATGAGCAGATAGCTGAACTCGGTGAAGGAAATGCCGTCTTCGCTCTCGAGGCGCCGCTTCACCGATTCCTTCCCGATCATGTAGTTGACGGTGAAGTGCTTGCCGACGTCGCGCAGGAAGGACATCAGGTCCATCGGCACGAGCCAGTCCGCGTTGTTCACGATTCTCGCGGGGTTGCCGGGGCGATCGAAATCCAGGAATCGGGCGAGCTGCGCGTGAATGCCGTCGACGTTCGCGCGCACCTCATCGAGCGTCAGCAGGGTCCGCTCCTGCGTCTTGCCGCTCGGATCGCCGATCAGTCCCGTGCCGCCGCCGACGATCGCGATCGGCGAGTGGCCCGCGCGCTGGAGGCGCGCGAGGCCCATCACGGTCAGCAGACTGCCCACATGGAGGCTCGCCGCCGTGGGATCGAATCCGATGTAGCCGGTGATCGGGCCGGCGGCGAGGGCCTGGCGAAGGCCTTCCGAGGCGTCGTACAACAGCTCGCGCCATTCGAGTTCCGCAATCAGATCCATGGGCGCTCGTACTATAAGATGGAACGTGTCCTCGCGACGCGTCTTCCTGAAATACCTGGGCGCGGCCGCCATCGGCGGCGCCACGGGCGGCGCGGCGCACGGCTTCCTGTACGAACGCCATCACATCGAGCTGACGCGCGGTACGTTTCCTGTCGCCGGACTGCCCGAGGCGCTGCGCGGCGTGCGGCTCGGCATTCTCACCGACATCCACCGGAGCCAGACCGTCTCGCACGAGATGGTCGCAACGGCGGTCGACATGCTGATGGCGGAGAAGCCCGATCTCATCGTCCTGGGCGGCGACTACGTGTCGTGGCGGGATCACCGCTACATGCATCCGGCGGCGGAGGCGCTCGCGCCGCTGTCGGCGCCGCACGGCGTGATCGCGATCCTCGGCAATCATGACGACGATCGGGACATGCCGGCGGCGCTGGCCGCGAAGGGGTTCGCCGTCCTGAAGGACGCGCGCACGAGGCTCACGATTCGCGGCGAGGCGATCGACTTCGCGGGCGTGCGCTTCTGGACCTACAAGGTGACCGACATCGCGCACGTGATGCGCGGCGCTCTCCCGCACGCGATTCTTCTCGCCCACACGCCGAAGCGGCTGATGGAGGCGCAGCAACTGGCGATCCCCGCCGTCATCAGCGGACACACGCATGGCGGGCAGATCGTCCTGCCGGGCGTGGGTCCGATCGCGGCGCGCGAGTTTCCAGTGATTGCCGGCATCGCGCAGCGCGCCGGGACGACGATCTTCGTCAGCCGCGGCATCGGCACGGTGTACGTGCCCGTGCGCATCAACTGTCCGCCGGAAGTCGCCGTGCTCACGCTGGAGCCGGCCATCCGGCCGTAGGCCGATCCCGCGGTCAGCGCGCGGCTGGCGCGGCGGGACGGAATCGCCGCCCCTGGATCGTCCACCCGCCGTCTAGCACGATGTCCACGGCCTCGGGATAAATGCGGTGCTCCTGTTCCAGGATCCGAGCGGCGAGCGTCTCCGGCGTGTCGGCGTCGGCGACCGGCACGGCGGCCTGACAGACGATGGGGCCGCCGTCGAGGTCTCCCGTCACGAGGTGGACGGTCGCACCGGCGACTTTCGTGCCGTGCTCCCACGCCTGGCGCTGCGCGTCGACGCCGGGGAACGCCGGAAGCAGCGAGGGGTGGACGTTGAGGATGGCGTTGGGGAAGGCGTCGAGGAAAGTGCGTCCGAGCAGCCGCATGAATCCGGCGAGGCAGACGAGCGCGGCGCGGCGGCGGCGAATCTCGCGTACGAGGACCTCCTCGAACGCCTCGCGCGCCGGATAGTCGCGATGGGAGATCGTCAACGTCTCGATGCCCGCGGCGCGGGCCCGTTCGAGTCCCGCGGCGTCGGCGCGGTTCGAGATCACCAGGGCGATCTCCGCGCGGAGGCGTCGATCCGCGATGGCGTCGATCAGCGCCTGCAGATTGCTGCCGCGCCCTGAGATGAGCACGGCGATCCGCCGCGCGGTGTCAGTCCCCATCGCGGCATCGCTGAGTCCGAGCAATTAGGGATAGCACGGGGTCTGACCCCGGCAAATGGGGAAATCGCCTTTCGTCGAGTGGCAAGTCGATTGCGAATTGCCAGAAGTCATGCCGAGACCCAAAAGGAAAACGCCAGCCGGTTTCGTGTATCACGTGTGCAATCGAGGGTCGCGAAAGGGTTCTATCTTCGAGAGTTCCGACGATTATGACGGGTTCGAGGAACTGATGGAAGCCGCTCGCAGGAAACATCGGGTACGAATAATTGGACACTGTCTAATGCGCACCCATTTTCATCTTGTGCTATGGCCGGAGCAAGACGACACTATTCCCCGATTCATCCAGCAGCTCACGGGCGATCACGCCAGGCTATGGCACTGGAAAAGAGGCACGCAGGGAACAGGCGCTGTCTTTCAAAGCCGATACCGCTGTGTCGCCGTACACGATGAGCCACACTACTTTACCGCGCTGCGCTACGTTGAGCAGAACGCGCTGAGAGCCGGTTATGTGGAGCTTGCGGATGCGTGGCCATGGTGCAGCGCCTGGCAAGGTGATTCGAGTCGACCGCCTTTCGAAATCGATCGCGGACCCCTCGATCGACCACCCAACTGGCTGTATGTCCTGAATGAGCTGTGAAGGTGCGAAGAAACCGACCACTTGATTCGGTTCCGGACAATTAAGGATGGCGTGGGGTCTGACCCCAGCCATCGTATCGGACGTGGGATGGGCCGGCCGCGATGACGCCGATTGGCGTTGCGCCCGACTCGCCGGCGGCGCGGAGCGCTCCCAGCACGCCCTCCGCGTCGGCGGCGGCCACCACCAGCACGAGCCCGATCCCCATGTTGAACGTTCGGAACATGTCCTCGCGGGACACGGCGCCGGCCGCCTGCAGCCAGCGGAAAACGGGCGGCGTCTCCCAGGACTCCGGACGGACGACGGCTTCGGTGCCCGGCGGCAGCACGCGCGGAAGATTCTCGGTGATTCCCCCGCCCGTGATGTGCGCCATCCCTTTGATGCGGCCGCTCGCGAGCAGCGGTCCGATCAGCGGCAGGTACGATCGGTGCGGCGCCAGCAGGACGTCGGCCACCGTGGCGCCGAGCTCCGGCACGCGATCGTGAACCTTCAACTGCAGACGATCGAACACGATGCTCCGCGCCAGCGAATACCCGTTGGTATGAAGGCCCGACGAGGGCAGGCCGATCAACGCGTCCCCCGGCGCGATGGCCCGGCCGTCGATCAGCCGCTCGCGCTCGACCGAGCCGACAATGAAGCCGGCGATGTCGTACTCGCCGTCCGCATAAAAGCCGGGCATCTCGGCGGTCTCGCCCCCGAGCAGCGCGCAGCCGTTATCGCGGCACGCGCGGGAGAGGCCCTCGACCACCTGGACGGCGACGTCGGGATCGAGCCGTCCCGTCGCGAGATAATCGAGAAAGAAGAGCGGCGTGGCGCCCTGGACGAGGATGTCGTTGACACAGTGGTTGACGAGATCGATCCCGACCGTCCCGTGGATGCCGCTCATGAAGGCGACGCGCAGCTTCGTGCCCACCCCGTCCGCGCTCGCGACGAGGACCGGATCGCGCCGGCCGGCAGCCGCCATGTGAAACAGCCCGCCGAACGAACCGAGATCCGAGAGCACGCCGGGGCGGGACGTGCCGCGCGCGAGACCCTTGATGCGCCGGACGACTTCATTGCCGGCGTCGATGTCGACGCCGGCCTTCTTGTAGTCCATTTTCAGGCGGGGGGCTTCGCCCCGCGCCCCCCTACGCGCTCGTTCGCCCTCATCAAAACTCCAGCGCCTGGATCAAGGCGTCGGCGACCTTGCGGTCCGGCGATCCCACGGGCGCCTGCCAGTACGTGTGCCGCACGGTCGCGAAGAATCGCTCTTCTTCGAAGTCTTCCTCGAGCATGTCGAAGGCATCGCGCAGGAGCAGCGCGGCGTCGCGCAGATCGGGCCGCGCGGCGAGCAGTTTGACTGCGAGCGGCGTGTTGCGCAGCGCGATCGTGCCGAAGGCGAGCGCAATGGGCGAACGGACCGGATCGCGCGCGGGAATCCCGGCATCGGCGAGGGCCGACATCGCGTCCGGCCGTCCGGCCGCGCCGAGCGCGCCGAGGGCGCGCGAGGCCGCGCGCAGCAGGTCCTGGAAACCAAGATTGGCCGCCGCGAACGTCATCGTGTCGATCACGAACTTCTGGTGCGATCCGCAGTTGACGCCGAGCAGGCAGATCGAGGCGGCGACCGCGGGCTGCCGCACGCGCGGCGCGGACTTTTGAAGCGCCTCGAGCGGCTCGAGGGCGCGCTTGTCGCCGATCTTGCCCATCGCGAGGATCGCGTCTTCCTGCAGGGGACCGTCCTGCTTCGCGACATTCATGATCGGCGCAAGGGCGTACGCCGCGTGATAATCGCCGAGCGCCTCGATGACGGCGCTCCGATACACGTCCTGGCCCCGCATCACCAGATCGGCGAGCGCCTTCTGGACCGTCGGATCGTCGCCATAGGCGGCGAGCGCGCGCGTCAGCGCCGGCCGCACGAATTCACCGTTCTCCTTGTCGAGCGCCTTGAGCAGGCGCGCCGCCATGCCGCGCTCGGGATTGTGCTCGAAATACGCGTACGCGACCGTGCGCAGACGATCGTTCGGATCGTCGAGCGAGGCGCTCATCACGTCCCTGGCGCGTGGGTCGTTGAATCCGGAGAGCAGCACCAGCGCCCGGAACCGGACGTAGCCGTCGGCGTGCTCCGAAGCCGCCGCGATGAGAGCGGGAACCGCCTGCGCCGCAGCCGTCCGCCGGACGGCGCGGGCGGCCGCCGTCCGCGTGGCCGCGTCGAATTTCCCGAGGTTGTCGATGGCGGCCTTGAGCTGCGCCGGAGACGCCGCCTGTTCGCGCGCCGCCGGCTGCGCCGCGAGCGCGGCTGCGCAGAACAGCACGCCCGCCGCCGTGAGCCGCACGGTCATTCGACGGCCTTGAGCGCGAGCTGCAAGTACGCCTTTTGGTTCTGCGGGATCGCCACGGGATAGACCCCCGTGTAGCACGACGTGCAGTAGGACTTCCCGTTGCGCCCCTTCCCCACGGCGCGAAGCAGGCCGTCGAGACTGAGATACGCGAGGCTGTCGGCCTCGATGAACTCGCGAATCTGCTCGAGCGAGTGCGTGGCCGCGATCAGCTCGGAACGGCTCGGCGTGTCGACGCCGTAGAAGCAGGGCGAGATCGTCGGCGGACACGCAATCCGCATGTGCACTTCCTTGGCTCCCGCGGCCCTGACCATCTTCACGATCTTCCGACTGGTCGTCCCGCGGACGATCGAGTCGTCGATCAGCACGACCCGCCGCCCGTCCAGGACGCTCCTGACCGGATTCAGCTTGATCTTCACGCTGAAGTGCCGGATCGCCTGCTGCGGCTGGATGAACGTACGGCCGACGTAGTGGTTGCGGATCAATCCCATCTGCATCGGGATGCCGGACGCCTCGGCAAAGCCGGTCGCGCCGCAGACGCCGGAGTCCGGAATCGGGGATACGACGTCGGCTTCGACCGGCGATTCCTTCGCGAGGATGCGCCCGAGCTCGGTGCGGACCTCGTTCACGCTCTGGCCGAAGACGTAGCTGTCGGGGCGTGCGAAATACACGTGCTCGAAGCTGCAATGCGCCAGCGGCGCGGGGGGAAACGGCCGCAGCGATCGCAGGCCGCCGTCGCTGATGATCAGCAGCTCGCCCGGCTCGACGTCGCGCACGTAGGTGGCCCCGATCAGGTCGAGCGCGCACGTCTCCGAGCAGACAATGTAGGCGTCGTCCAGCCGGCCGAGGGCGAGCGGGCGGAACCCGTGCGGATCGCGCGCCGCGATCAGGCGGTCCTTCGTCAGAAGCGCCAGCGAGAATGCGCCCGTGATCTGGGCGATGGACTCGGCCAGCGCGTCCTCGACGGTATGCTCGCGCGATCGCGCATAGAGGTGGAGCACGACTTCGGTGTCGCTGTTCGTCTGGAAGATCGAGCCGTCGCGGACGAGCCGATCGCGGAGCTCGCGGGCGTTCACGAGATTGCCGTTGTGCGCGATGGCGATCTGGCCGTGCGCGCAATCGATCAGGATCGGCTGCGCGTTCTGAAGGCGGCTCTCGCCCGCCGTCGAGTACCGCGTGTGCCCGATGGCGATGTGGCCCGGCAGCGTGTCGAGCGTGCGCTCGTCGAACGCCTCGGCGACGTGGCCCATCGCGCGCGAGACACGAAGCTTTTCCCCGTCCGAGGTCGCGATGCCCGCGCTCTCCTGCCCGCGATGCTGCAGCGCGTACAGTCCGAGGTACGTCAGGTTCGCGGCCTCGGGATGGCCGAAGATCCCAAACACGCCACACTCGTCGTTGAATTTATCGGGGGCTCCGCCCCCGAACCCCCGCGCGCTCGCTGCCGCTCGTTCGTTCCGTACCATTTTCAGGCTACCGCCCGTTTGAAGAATTGCTCGATTGCCGTCGACCAGACGCGCTCGGCGGCGGCGACCGGCACGTCGATCGCCTTCTCGCCGCCTGCGCTGATCGCGAGCCGCGTGCCGCCAGTCGTTCCGATCCGGCGCGCGGGAACGCCTCCGGCCGACGCCTCGGTCAGGACGTCCTTCTCTTTGGACGCCTCAACGGAGATAACGATCCGAGATGCCGTCTCGCTGAAGAGCTCGGAGGTCGCCGCGAGCTCGACGGACGCCCCGGTTCCCTCCGTATCGAAACAGCTCTCTGCCAGCGTCACCGCGATCCCACCGTCCGAACAATCGTGCGCCGACTTCAGCCATCCACGCGACGCCAGCCGGACGACGAGCGTCTGCAACGCGTGCTCACGTGTCAGGTCCAGCGCGGGAATGTCGCCGCGCACGAGACCGTGAATCGTTTTCAGGTACTCGCTGCCCCCCAGCTCGGCTCCGTCCTCGCCCAGCAGGATCACGGCGTCGCCGCTGCCCTTGAACGTTCGAGTCACGACCCGCGACGCATCGTCCATCAATCCGACGACGCCGATGATCGGCGTCGGATAGATCGCGCGGCCGTCCGTCTCGTTGTACAGGCTCACGTTCCCGCCAGTGATCGGGACGTCCAGCGCGCGGCAGGCCTCGGCGATCCCTTCCACGGCTTCCACGAACTGCCACATGATCTCGGGCCGCTCGGGGCTCCCGAAGTTCAGGCAGTTGGTCGCGCCGATCGGCATGGCGCCGGCGCAGGCGACGTTGCGGGCCGCTTCGGCCACCGCGAGCATCGCGCCTCGGCGGGGATTGAGATAGCAATAGCGGCCGTTGCCGTCGGTCGCAATCGCCAGGGCCCGGCTCGTGCCCTTCACGCGGACGACGCCCGCCGACAGGCCGGCCGGCGCGATCGTGTTGGTCCGCACCATCGTGTCGTACTGTCGGTACGCCCAGCGCTTGCTCGCGATGGTCGGCGCCGCCAGCAGCCGCAGCAGGGCTTCGGTCGGGACAACGGGCGGGAGCGCGTCTGGATCGAACGAGCGCGCCTCGTCGATGTAGGCCGGCTGCGCCGCCGGACGATCGTAGACGGGCGCCTGGTCGACGAGCGCCGCGTTCGGAATCTCCGCGACGACGCGGCCGTGGTCCTTCACGCGCATCAGCCCGTCGCCGGTCACCTCGCCGATGTGCGCGGCGTGCAGGTCCCACTTCTCGAAGATCGCCTCGACCTCGGCCTCGCGCCCCTTCTTGACGACGAGCAGCATCCGCTCCTGCGATTCCGAGAGCATGATTTCGTACGGCGTCATGCCCGTCTCGCGCTGCGGAACGTGCCTCACGTCGATTTCGACGCCCGCGCCTCCGCGCGATCCCATTTCGCAGGTGGAGCAGGTCAGCCCGGCGGCTCCCATGTCCTGCACGCCGATCAACGCGTCGGTCGCCATCAGCTCCAGGCACGCCTCGAGCAGCAGCTTCTCCATGAACGGATCCCCGACCTGCACCGCCGGTCGCTTCTCCGCCGATTTCTCGTCGAATTCCGCCGACGCCATCGTCGCGCCGTGGATGCCGTCGCGGCCGGTCTTCGCGCCCACGTAATACACCGGATTGCCCGCGCCGGACGCCTTCCCTTTCACGATCGCGTCGGCCTCGACGATCCCGAGGCACAGTACATTGACGAGCGGGTTGCCGGCGTACGCCTCCTCGAAGGCGATCTCGCCGCCGACGGTCGGGATGCCGATGCTGTTGCCGTAGCCGCCGATGCCGCGGACCACGCCGTCCATGATGCGCCGCGTGCGCGGGCCGTCCGGGCCATCGAGCGGACCAAAGCGGAGCGCGTTCAACAGCGCGATCGGGCGTGCGCCCATGGTGAAGATGTCGCGGATGATGCCGCCGACGCCGGTGGCGGCTCCCTGATACGGCTCGATGAACGACGGATGATTGTGCGACTCGATCTTGAACACCGCCGCCAGCCCGTCGCCGATGCTCACCGCGCCGGCGTTCTCGCCCGGGCCCTGAAGAACGCGAGAGCCCCTGGTCGGCAGTTTCTTCAGATGGATCCGGGAGCTCTTGTAGCTGCAGTGCTCCGACCACATCACCGAGAAGATTCCCAGCTCGGTCTCCGTCGGTTCGCGCGTCAGCGCGGCAACGATGCGATCGTACTCGCCGCGCCTGAGGCCGTGCCGCTCCAGAACCGCCTGATTGATGCTCATGCCGTTCTGATCGCGCCTTCCTGCGCAAGAGTCGTGACGACCGACTCGAAGAGCACGAGCCCGTCGGTGCTGCCGAGCGACGATTCGCACGCGCGCTCCGGATGCGGCATCAGTCCGACGACATTTCGCGTCTCGTTGCAGATACCGGCGATGTTGTTCACGGCGCCATTCGGATTCGACGCCGCCGTTGCGTCGCCGCGCTCATCGCAGTACCGGAAGATCACGCGGCGCGACGCCTCCAGATCGCGGACGATCGCCGGGTCGGCGAAGTAGTTGCCTTCGCCGTGCGCGATCGGAAGCCGCAGGCGCTGCCCGACCGATGCGCTCGACGTGAATGCCGTGTCGGTCTGTTCGACGCGCACGATCACGTGCTCGCAGTGGAACCGCAGATCGCTGTTCCGCAGCATGGCACCCGGAAGCAGGCCCGCCTCGAGCAGGATCTGGAATCCGTTGCAGATGCCCAGCACGGGGCCGCCTCGGCGGGCGAAGTCGACGACGGCGGGCATGATCGGCGAGAAGCGCGCGATCGCGCCCGTCCGCAGGTAATCGCCGTGCGCAAAGCCTCCCGGCACAATGACGACGTCCGCGCCCTTGAGGCTCGTGTCCTTGTGCCAGATGCACGCGGCGTCCTGTCCGAGCACGTGTCTCGCCGCGTGGTAGCTGTCGTGATCGCAGTTCGAACCCGGGAAGACGACGATGGCGAACTTCATTGTCTAACTCCGGCGCTCGCTTGCGCTATTCCACTTCGACACGGTAGCTCTCGATGACCGGGTTGGCGAGGACCTTGTCCGCCACTTCCGACGCGAGCGCGCGCGCCTGATCCGCGGAAGCGGCCGACAGCTCCAGCTCGAAGAACTTGCCCTGCCGCACGTCGCCGACGCCCTTGTAGCCGAGCGAATGCAGGGCATCGACGATGGTATGCCCCTGCGGGTCGAACACGGACGGCTTCAATGTGACGAACACTCGAGCTTTCATTTGTCTCCGGATCGTCCGGCTAAAGCCGGAAGCCAAATACACGGTGGCTTCCGCCTTCAGGCGGAAGTCAACGCCGCCGACCCTGCGAAGACGCGGTTCATGATCGCATCGACGTTCCTGAGTTGATCGTCGAGCGAGAACGCCTTCTCGACGTCCGCGGGCTTCATCACGTTCATCACGTCCGGATCCGCGAGCAGGAGCTCCTTGAACCCGCGCTGCTCGTGGAACGCGCGCATGGCGTTCCGCTGCACCCACTCGTACGCCTGTTCGCGCGATACGCCGCGCCGCGCCAGCTCCAGCAGCACCGTGCCCGAGAATACGACGCCTCTCGAGCGGTCGAGATTCTCGCGCATGCGTTCGGGATAGACCACCATACCGCGGACGATCCGCGTGAACCGGCGCAGCATGTGATCGAGGGCGATGAAGCTGTCGGGCAGGATGACGCGCTCGACCGACGAGTGGGAGATGTCCCTCTCGTGCCAGAGCGCCACATTCTCGAGCGCGGCCATCAGATTGGCGCGAATCAGCCGCGCGAGCCCCACGACCTGTTCGCAGCCGATCGGGTTGCGCTTGTGCGGCATCGCCGACGAACCCTTCTGCCCCTTGCCGAACGGCTCCTCCACTTCGCCGATCTCGGTCTTCTGCAGCCCGCGAATCTCGAGCGCGAACTTCTCGAGCGACGCCGCCGTAATCGCGAGCGCCGACAGCAGCTCCGCGTGGCGGTCCCGCTGGATGACCTGCGAGGAAACCGGCGCGGGCTCGAGTCCGAGGCGCTCGCAGACGCGCGCCTCGATCGCCGGATCGAGGTGCGCGAAGGTGCCGACGGCGCCCGACAGCTTCCCGACCGACACGACGTCGCGCGCGCGCAGGAGCCGATCGAGATCGCGCTGCAACTCCGCGTACCACAGTGCGAGCTTCAAGCCGAAGGTCATCGGCTCGGCATGGACGCCGTGCGTGCGGCCGATCATCGGCGTGCGGCGGTGCTCCTCCGCCCGCTCGCGCACCGCCTCCATGAGCAGGCCGACGTTGCGGATGATGAGGCCGCAGGCCTCGCGCATCTGGATCGCCTGGGCGGTGTCGAGCACGTCCGACGAGGTCAGGCCGAAGTGCAGCCAGCGCGCCGCAGGGCCGACGCGCTCGGCGACCGCCGTGGTAAACGCGATCACGTCGTGCTGCGTCGTCGCCTCGATCTCCTCGATGCGCGCGACGTCGAACGACGCCCGGGCGCGCAGCTCCAGCGCCGCGTCGCGCGGAATCAGGCCGGCGTCCGCCATGGCGTCGGCGGCGGCCAGCTCCACCTCGAGCCATGTCTCGTAGCGCCGGCGATCGCTCCAGATCGCCCCCATTTCCGGATGGGTGTAGCGTGGGATCATTTGATGAAATCGCTCATTCGCCGCTCATTCGCGGTCGCGCATTCGCCTGCGTGCTCAACTGAGGTTCAGCTGCGCGCGCGTCATTTCTCACCGGGGGGCTTCGCCCCGCCGGACCCCCCTACACGCTCGCTCGCGGGGACCCCTGCGATCCCCGCTCCCCTCGCGTGGCTCATTCGCGGTCGCGCATTCGCCTGCGTGCTCAACTGAGGTTCAGCTGCGCGCGCGTCATTTCTCTCGGCGACGGCCCGACGATCGTGGCCGCCAGCGAGCCGTCCCCGAAAAGATCCTGCGCGACCCGCGTCAGGTCCGACGACGAGACACGCTCCACGCCCGCGAGCGTCTCGTC
>DATJFE010000031.1:0-29797 GCA_035495955.1 Vicinamibacterales bacterium
CAGCTTCACGGTCTGTCTGACGGCAGCCGGGAAGCCGTCTTCGGCAAGGACGGCTACCAGGAGATCCATCTGGGTGAAGTTCCGGTCCATGGCGACACGCGATTCGACGTCCAACTGGTGCGACGTTAGCGCTATCGGCCCCGGGCCGGGTAGCCGCCGGCTCCCTGCGTAGAGCACCGGCACCTCCGTTTATGCCCAGTATTGGCTGTACGAATAGTGCGACGCGGGCGCGTGATTGTCGTTGATGGCGACGCGTTTCGCGGCGGCGCTCGTAGCGCCCAGATGCAGTGCGACATGCCTCCGGGCGTTTCACTGTGCTGATGGGTGGTGGCGGGGTCGACGGGGCTCGAACCCGCGACCTCCGGCGTGACAGGCCGGCGTTCTAACCAACTGAACTACGACCCCGCAGTCGTACTTACTTACTCACGCGTGAAAGACGGAAGGCGGAAGGCGGAAGGCGGAAGTACGGGGCGTCGTCTTGTCCGTCTTCCGTCTTCCTTCTTCCGTCTTTTCTTCTTTCCCGTCTCGACAAGTGGGCGGTACAGGACTCGAACCTATGACAGCCGGCGTGTAAAGCCGGTGCTCTACCAACTGAGCTAACCGCCCCCGACACGGCCGACAGCAAGTGCCCGAACAACCAATCATACCAGCGCCAGCGCGGCGGCGGCAAGCAATGGCGAAGACGTCACAGATACAGCCGGGCGGCGAGCAGCGCGAGGACGGCGATGAACCCGACCAGCGCGCGATATTCCCGATTGCGCAGCACGCGTTCGAGCGTGAACCGCCGCGACGTCTCCGTGGCCCGGCCGTCCCGGTAGTCCGGGTAGACCTCGCCGAACTTGTCGGTGAGGTGCGCTTCCTCCGCACGAATCGCCGCGGGGATCGTCACGGCCAGATACGCGGCGACGATCCCCGCCGCGATCAGGTTGTTCGACGCGAGGGCAAATCCCGCGCCCATCACGATCGATCCAGCGTAGAGGGGATGTCTCGAAAACGCGTAGGGGCCGCTGCTCGTGACCTCGCGCCCCTTTTCAAGATGCCCCGCCGCCCAGATTCGCAGCGCCTCGCCGGCCGCCCCCACGATCGCGCCAAGGAGAAGCGAGCGCGGCGTCGGCGACGCCAGCCAGAAGGTCACGATACCCAGGATGTACCCCAGCCTGACTCGCCATCGGACAAACCGACGCGCCGGATCAGCCACGCGCGGTTCCCGCCGAAAGCCGCCGTTGCACCGCCGCGGAGACTTCGGCGACCGTCACGTCGGCCAGACACCACGCCGCTTCGTGGCATTCGCGGTCGTATTGGCAGCCGCACGACTCGTACCGCGAGACGACGACGTCGTCTGCGCGGACGGGACCATTGCGAAGGGGATCCGTCGGGCCGAAGAGACTCACGGTCGGCGTACCGACGGCGGTCGCGATGTGAAGAGGACCGGTGTCGCCGGAAACCATGAGCGCGGCGGCGCGCGCGAACGCGACCAGATCGGTGATGCCCGTCGGCGGCGCGGCGATGGCGGTCCCGGTGGAGGCGCCAATCACCGATGCCACGAGCGCCTCTTCTCCGGGGCCCCAGATGACCACGGGCGTCATGCCGCACGCGTCATGAAGGAAGGCCGCCAGCTCGCCGAAACGTTCCGCCGGCCATCGCTTGTTGGGCCACGCCGCGCCGGGATTGATGAGCGCGAACGGCCGTTCGGCCGGGACGCGCTCGCGGAATCTCTCGAGCGCCGCCGACGCGGCCCCCGAGATCGGAAACCGGATCTCCCGATCGTCGATGCCGAGCGTCTGCAGCAACCGCAGGTTCTTCTCGATCACGTGGCCGCCCTCGGAACCGCCCGCCGCCGAATAGAACGGCCGCGCGGTCTTTTCGCGCAGATGCCAGATGGAGAAGCCGACGACGCGCGTCGCGCCCGAGGCGCGCGCCAGGACCGCGGACTTCAGCAAACCCTGCAGATCGATCGCGACGTCGTAAGCGGTCTGGCGCAGCGCGCCGATGGCGTGCGTCCATCCGCGCAGCGCGGGCCGCTCGAGCGGAATCACATGATCGACGACCGGCACGAGATCGACGATCGCGCGGTACCGTGCGTCGACCAGCCAGTCGATGCGCGCGTCCGGAAGCCCCGCCCGGATCGCGGCGGCGGCGGGAATCGCGTGGACCACGTCCCCGAGCGCTCCGAGGCGCACGATCAGGAGATTCATCGTTTGATGCGCGCGAGGAGATCGCGCGTGGAATGGTCCTTCGGGTCGCCGCAGATCGCGATGCGGCCGCCGTACCCGAGCACGGTGTCGCGCTCCGGCACCGTGTCGATCGTGTAGTCGGTCCCCTTGCAGTGGACGTCAGGCTCGAGCGCAAGAAGGAGTGGCGTCACCGTCGGTTCTCCGAAGACGACGACGTAGTCGACGCCGCGGAGGCCTGCGACGAGCTCGGCTCGATCTGCCGCGGGCAGAATCGGACGTCCGGGCCCTTTCAGACCGGCGACCGAAGGATCGTCATTGATGGCGACGACGAGGCGATCGGCCTCGGCGGCAGCCGCCTGCAGATACCTGACGTGGCCGACGTGCAGCAAATCGAAGCAGCCGTTGGCGAAGGCGATGGTGCGCCCGGCGGCGCGATCCGCGCGGATGGCGGTCAGCAGCGCCTCGCGAGACAGCACGCGGCCCATTCAGGCGCCCGGACCGGGATGCGGCGACCGGCCGATCGCGCCGCCGCTGATCGCATAGCGCAGCTCGCTCGCGCTCACCGTTGCAGTGCCGCGCTTCATGACCACGAGGCCGCCGGCGTAGTTGGCGAGCCGGGCCGCGTCCTCGAACGTCGCGCCCGCGCTCAGGGCCAGCGTCAGCGTGGCGATCACGGTGTCGCCGGCGCCGGTGACGTCGGCAATCTGGTCGGTGCCGACGATCGGGATGTGGACCGCCGGCTTGCCGCGCTCGAACAGGGCCATGCCGCGGCTCCCACGCGTGATGAGTACGGCCGGCGCGTGCGTCCGGACGAGCAGCGTGCGGCCGGCGCGCTCGAGAATCCGCGTGTTGTCGCCGATCCGAATGCCGAGCGCCTGCTCGACTTCGGATTCGTTCGGCGTGCACGCCGTCATGCCATGGAAGTGGAGCAGGTCGTAGCGCGAGTCGACAACGATCGGCGCCGCCCGGCCCCGCCGGCGGAAGATGCTCCGCGCTTCGGTCACCAGTGCGGGCAACACGAGTCCGCTCCCGTAATCCGAGAGGATCAACGCGTCGGCGCCCCGGACGGCGCGCAGCACGCGCGATTCGAACGCGGCGCGCGTCCTGTCATCGACGGTAGCGGCCGCCGCGCGATCGATGCGCACCACCTGCTGCTTCGCCGAGTGGATGCCCCCGGCCAGAATCCGCGTCTTCGTCGGCGTCCGGTAGCCCGCCGGGCGGATGATCGACGAAGTGTCGACGCGGCGCCGCTTCAGATTCGCGAGCAGGCGGCGCCCCGTTTCGTCGCGCCCGGCGAGACCGACGACCCGCGCCGCGCCGCCGAGGGCGGCCACGTTGCCCGCGGCATTGCCGGCTCCCCCCGGGACGACCTCGGTCGAGTCGTAGTTGAGGATCAGGACCGGCGCCTCCCGGGAGACACGCGCGATCTCGCCATAAATGAATTCGTCCGCGATGAGGTCGCCCGCAACCGCCACGCGGCAGCCGGCAATCGCATCGACCAGCGTCAACAGCCGCGAGGGATCGACGGAGGTCTTCATGCCTGCTGCAGGATCCACGCGGCGGCGTCCATGAGATTGTCGACGATGGCATCGGGCACGAGCTGCGCCTCCGGTTTCGCTTCCGCTCTCCAGCCGAGGCCCGTGCGGACGAGTACGCCGCGCGCGCCGACCGCCCGCCCCGCGGCCAGGTCGTGCCACTGATCGCCCACCACGAACGATCGCGGCAGATCCAGGTCCAGATCGACGGCGGCGCGCCGCAGCAGGCCGGGCTGCGGCTTCCGACAATCGCACGTCGTTCGGTACGCCTCGACGAGGCCCTCAGGATAATGCGGGCAGTAGTAGAACGCGTCGATCCTCGCACCGCCGGCCTCGAGACGCATCGAGATGTGCCGGTGCGCCTCCGCCACGAACGCCTCCCGGACGATGCCGCGCGCGATGCCCGCCTGGTTGGTGATCACCACGATCGCGAAGCCGGCCCGGTTCAGGACGCGCACGGCGTCCACGGTGTAGGGGAAGAAGACCAGCCGCTCGATGCGATCGAGGTAGCCCGCCTCTTCGACGAGCGTCCCGTCGCGATCGAGGAAGACCGCGCGCGTCATGCGAGATGCGCGGCGACGGACTGCAGTACGGCGTCGACGTCGATTCGTTTCATGCAGCGATGATCGATGGGGCACTCGCGCAGCAGGCACGGCCGGCAGAACACGTTCCGCAGAATCACGTCGGCCGGCGCGTCGGACGCCGGCGCGGTGACGCGCTCATCGGTCGGGCCGAAGATGGCCGTCAGCGGCACGCCCAGCGCCGCCGCGACGTGCATGGCGCCGGAATCGTTCGATACGAACGCCGCGCATCGCGCCATCACGCCGATCAACTCCGTCATCGTCGTCCGGCCGATGAGATTTGCGACACGTGCGTCCGTCGGCAGCGCTGATTCTATCGCACGGCCAGTCTCCCGGTCTCCGGCGGATCCGACCAGGACGGCGATCGTGTCGAGGCGGGCCAGGCGGCCGATCAGCGCGGCGACGCGATCCGGCGGCCACTGCTTCGCGCGCCCGTAGGCCGCGCCGGGCGCGAAGCCGACGATTCTCCGGCCGCTTTCCACGCCGGCCGCCCGGAGCAGCGCCTCCCCCTTTTCGAGGGCGAGCGGTCTGGGATCGATCCGCGGACGAGCGTCGGGCGCGTCGTGCCCAAGGCCGCGGACGAGGTCCAGATAGTAATGAACTTGGTGGAGCCGCGCGCGCGGGCGGGGGACGGACCGGGTGAGCAGCCATCCGCGCGCGGAGGCGCGGTAGCCCCACCGCTCCCGGATGCCGCTGCGGCGGACGAGCCATGCGCTTCCGAACGAGTTCGGCAGCAGCAGGGCGGCGTCGGCGCGGACACCGCGCAACTGTTCGACCTCGCGGTCGCCGTCGAGGATCAGGATCTCGTCCGGAGCCGCGGCCGTGCGCTCCGCGAAGATCGGCGCGGTCGACGGAGGGGCGGCGATGACGAGCGTGCTCCGATCGAAAGACTTCCTGATCGCGGCGAGCGCGGGCAGCGCCATCACGGCATCCCCCAGCCAGTTCGGCGCGCGCACGATCAGCCTCAGGCCCTCGCCCGGCACTCAGTCCTGTTCCTCTCTGCTCGCCGCCGGAAACATGCCGCGTCCCGGCATGGCGTCGGCGTCGCGCCAGCGCCGGTGCATCCAGAGCCAGAGGCCCGGATAGCGGCGGACGTACATCTCGAGCACGTCGGTGCAGCGCTGCGTGTAGTCGCGAAGCGCGTCGGGGTCGTCGGCCCTTGGGGGATCGACGGCGTGCTCGTAGACCATCCGGAATCGCCCCCCCGGAAGCGGCAGCGCGAACACGGGCAGGACCGGTGCGCCCGTCCGCAGGGCGATGGCGGCGAGCGCGGTAGTGGTCGCCGCCGGACGATTGAAGAAATCCACGTAAACGGCGTCGGTCTGAATGTGCTGATCGATCAGCATCGCCACCGCTCGATTGGCGGCCAGCGTCCGCAGCACGCGCCGCAGCGCGCCCCGGCGGTAGATCACGGAATTGCCCGTGCGGCAGCGGACGCGCTCGAGCAGATCGTCCAGCAACGGATTGTCGAGCGGACGCGCCAGCACCGCCATCGGCTGGAGCAGCAGCGCGTGGACGAGGGCGTTGATTTCCCAGTAGCCGAAATGGCCCGTGAACAGCACCGCGCCCCGGCCGAGCGCGTGCGCCCCCCGCACCCGCTCTTCCCCTTCGAATTCGACGCGCGCGAGCATTTCGTCCGGGGCCATCGTGCTGAACTTCAGCAGAACCACCAACAGCCGGCCGAAGTGGCCGAACATCTCCCGGGCGATTGCGGCCCGCTCGGCGCGTGGCCGCGCCGGAAACGCGGCTTCGAGGTTGCTGAGCGCGAGGCGGCGGTGCACGCCGTCCACGGCGTGAAAGAGCCGTCCCAGGAGCGTGCCAGCCGCGAGAACCGCGCGCATGGGAAGGACCCGGACGATCGCCCGGACTCCCACCACCGCGAGGTACTCGACGCGGTGCTGCAGCGTGGGCGCGCGGCGCGGGCGCGATTCACTCATCGCCTGGCGCCCTTCACGACGGCCTCGAGCCACGCGTCGAAGGTATCGCGGCGCTCGATCTCCAGCGTCAATGGGACATACGCCACCGGAAGCGCGAACGGCCGGAACGGCAGCAGTCGGACGAGATCCTTTTCGGTCGTCAGGACGAGCCGCGCCCCCGCGCCGCGGGCCGCTCGGACGATGCCGTCGACGTCGGGTCTGGAGTATCGATGATGATCGCGGAACGGCAGTTCACGCGCGATCGTCCACCCGCTCGCGCGCGCCTCGCTGAAGAAGCGCTTCGAGTCGGCAATGCCGGCCAGGGCAAGCGCCGGACCAGCCGACGGCTCGACGATTTCGCCGTCGGCCAGCGTCGCGCGTTCCTGACGCCGCCGCGCCCGCCACACCGGGCGATCGCCGGCGAGCGTCTCGGTCGACGCGTCGTCGAGCGCGATCAAGGCGTCGGCCGCCGATGCGGCGTCGAGCGGTTCGCGCAGCCGGCCGATCGGCAGCGTTCTCGGATTCTCCAGATCTTCCCGGGCGATTACGACGA
Organism: Vicinamibacterales bacterium; assembly: GCA_035495955.1. Classification (GTDB taxonomy): domain Bacteria; phylum Acidobacteriota; class Vicinamibacteria; order Vicinamibacterales; family 2-12-FULL-66-21; genus JAICSD01. Next base: position 6,760 of record DATJFE010000031.1, read on the forward strand.
GATCGGCGTCGCGGTGCAGCGCGAAATGCTGAAAACCGTCGTCGAGCACGTGGACCGTACAGCCGAAATGGTGCTCCGCGATCCGGCCTGCGAGATAGCGGCTGCTCGATACGAGCACGGCGACGCCGTCGAGCCGCCGGGCCAGCATCAGCGGCTCGTCGCCCGCCCGATCGAGATCGCTGCGGATGCCATCGGGATCGCGGACGACCACCACGCCGTCTGCGGCGTCGCGGCGCGCGTAGCCGCGGCTGAGAATGGCCGGACGCTCTCCCAGATCCCGGAGTCGCGACGCTACCAGCGACGCCAGCGGCGTCTTCGCGCGACCGCCGGCCGCGACGTTCCCGACGCTGATAACCGGCCGGTGAAGGCGGCGCTGCAGGTGTGGACGGCCGACGTAATAGCCGCGGCGAAGCCGTGCCGCGGCGGCGTACGCCGTCGCGATCAGTGGACCACCCGGAAGGGGCGCACGTTGCCGGGCTCCTGCGGCGGCAGCGCGCGCGCGATCGCGGTCATCGTCTTTCCGCGGGCGCCGCGGTTCGCCTCGACGAGTGCGCGGGCGGCCGCGCCGAGCCGCGCGCGGCGCACGGGATCGGTCAGCAGCCCGAGCAGGGCCTGCTCGAGATCTCGACCCGAACGGATCTGAATCGCCGCGTCGTTTTCCACGAACGCCCGGGCGATCTCGGCAAAATTCTGCATGTGGGGCCCGAACACGATCGCCTTGCCGAAGACGGCAGGCTCGAGGATGTTGTGGCCGCCCTGATCGACGATGCTGCCGCCGACGAACACGGCGGTGGCCACCTGGTACAACTGGGCGAGCTCGCCGATGGTGTCCAGGACGACCACGTCCTGCCGGGGTTCGGAGTCGACGGGCAGCTCGCTGCGCCGCGCGACGTTCCACCCGCCCCTCCGCACGAGCTGCTCGACCTCGTCGAACCGCTCCGGCTTTCGCGGCGCGACGATCAGCAGGGCGCCGGGGAACCGCGCGCGGATCCGCTGGAACGCCTCGAGCACCGGCTCCTCTTCCCCCTTGAGGGTGCTCGCCGCGATCACGACAGGACGGTCGTTCGCCACGCGGAAGTAGCGAAGCACGCGATTGCGGCCGCGGTCGGCCGCCGCTGGGGAGCCAGGCAGATCCAGCGAGTCGAACTTCAAGCTGCCGGTCACGAGGACCTTCTCCGGGTCCGCGCCCATCTCGACGATGCGGCGGGCGGACTCTTCGCCTTGCATGCAGAACCGATCGACGTGCGCCAGCACGCGGCGGAAGAACGGCCGCGCGAGCCGGTAGCGCGGGTACGATCGCGACGAGATGCGGCCGTTGACGAGCACCGTCCGGATTCCGCCGCGATGGCACGCGCGCAGGAGGTTCGGCCAGATCTCGGTCTCCATCATGATGAACAGCCGCGGTCTGACCATCCGAAGAGTCCGGTTGACGATGAACCCGAGATCGAACGGAAAGTAGAAGACCTCGTCGACGTACTGGAGACTGTTCCGCGCGATCTGCTGTCCCGTCATCGTCGTGGTCGAGAGGAAGAGGCGGAGCCGCGGGTAGCGCTCGCGAAGCTGCGGAAGAATCGCGCGCGCCGTCAGCACCTCGCCGACCGAGACCGCATGGATCCAGATCGACTCCTCGCCATCGAGATTGAACGAAATCGGCAGGTACCCGAGCCGCTGGCGCAGGCTGCCGATGTACTTCCGGTACCGGACCGCCTGCCAGGCCAGGTACGGCGACATGATGAGGAAGAACGTGACGATCAGAACGCTATAGAGGGCGTACATCGGCCAGCGCCGGCGCAAGAGGTTGAGCAGCGGTTAGTGTAGGCGTGGATTGACCCCCGCGCAAGCCGTTCACTAGAATCGTCGTTTGGGTCATGCGCGGACCGTCGCCCGCTTGGTCCTTTCGCCGCGGAGTGCGCGGAGTACGCTGAGGGGCCTGGAGGCTCATTAGAATGGCGATCAAGGTTGGTATCAACGGGTTCGGCCGCATCGGCCGCAACATCATGCGCGCGGCGATGGGGGCGAAGGACATCGATTTTGTCGCCGTCAACGATCTCACGAATGCGGCGACCCTCGCCCATCTGCTCAAGTACGATTCGATTCTCGGCAATCTGAAGGCCGACATCACGGCCTCGGGCGACGCGATCTCGGTCGACGGCAGCCGCTTCCAGGTCCTTTCTCTGAAAGACCCGGCGCAGCTCCCGTGGAAGGATCTCGGCGTCGACATCGTGTTCGAGTCGACCGGGCTCTTCACCGATCGCGACAACGCGGCGAAGCACCTCAGCGCCGGGGCGAAAAAGGTGATCGTCACGGCTCCCGCCAAGAGACCCGACATCACGGTCGTGCTCGGCGTGAACAGCGACAAGTACGACCCGAAGGCACATCACATCATCTCCAACGCGTCGTGCACGACGAATTGCCTCGCGCCGGTCGCCAAGGTCCTGCACGAGCGTTTCGGCATCCGCAAGGGATGGATGACGACGGTGCATTCGTATACCAACGATCAGCAGCTGCTCGACCTGCCGCACAAAGACCTCCGGCGCGCGCGCGCGGCGGCGCTGTCGATTATTCCGACCACAACGGGCGCGGCCACCGCCGTCGGCGAGGTCCTGCCGGAGCTCAAAGGCCGGCTCGACGGCATCTCGATGCGCGTCCCGACGCCGAACGTCTCGATCGTCGATCTCGCCGCGATCGTGGACAAGAAGACGACGGACGGCGAAGTGAACGCGGCGTTCAGAGAGGCCGCCAACGGCGCGCTGAAGGGCATCCTCGAGTACGTAGAGGCGCCGCTGGTCTCGATCGACTTCCGCGGCAACCCGCACTCCTCCTGCATCGATGCGTCGTACACGAAGGTGATGGACGGCGATTTCCTGAAGGTCCTGTCGTGGTACGACAACGAGTGGGGCTATTCGAACCGCTGCGTCGATCTTCTCAGATTGATCGTACGCAAAGGCCTGTGAAATTCTTGGGCAACAGCGAGTCAGCTCGAACGCGAATGGTGGCAAAACGCTCGATCGAAGATCTCGATCTGAACGGACGGCGCGTCCTGATCCGGGTCGACTTCAACGTCCCGATCAAGAACGGGGAGATCAAGGACGACACGCGCATCCGCGCGTCGCTGCCGACGATCCAGTACGCCCTGGAGCACGGCGCACGGACCGTCATCCTCTGCTCGCACCTCGGGCGCCCGAAGGGCAAGCCTGTTCCGGAGTATTCGCTGAGGCCGGTGGCGGACCGCGTGTCGGCGCTCCTCAAACGGCCGGTCGTGTTCGCGGAGGACTGCGTCGGCGCGCCGGCCCGGGCGGCGATGGCGAAGGCCGACGGCAGCGGTCCGGGGGGCGTCGTACTCCTCGAGAACCTCCGGTTTCATCCTGAGGAAGAAAAGAACGACCCCGCGTTCGCGAGACAGCTTGCCGATCTCGCGGACGTCTACGTCGACGATGCGTTCGGGTCGGCGCACAGAGCGCACGCGTCCACTGAGGGGGTCGTGCGTCAGATCAAGGACGCGGCGGCGGGCCTGCTCATGGCCGCGGAGCTCGAGCACCTCGGCCGCGTCCTGGAGCATCCCGAGCGTCCGTTCGTCGCCATTCTCGGCGGCGCCAAGGTCTCGGACAAGCTCGAGGTGATCGACAACCTGATTCCGCGAGTCGACGCGCTGCTCGTCGGCGGCGCGATGGCGTACACGTTCTTCAAGGCGCGCGGACTGCCGGTCGGCAAGTCGCTGGTGGAGGACGACCTCGTCGGCGCGGCACAGGAGATCGAGGCCCGCGCGGCGTCGCGCCGCCTCCGGCTGGAGCTGCCGAGCGATCACGTGGTGGCCCCGAAGCCGGAAGCGGGCGCGCCGACGGACACGATGGATGTCGGGGATCCGTCCATCGGCGACCGGATGGGGCTCGACATCGGGCCGAAGACGATCGACACGTATCGGTCCGTCATCGCCACCGCCAGGACCGTCGTCTGGAATGGACCGATGGGCGTCTTCGAGATCGACGCCTTCGCGAAAGGGACGATCGAAGTGGCGAAGGCCGTCGCCGCCGTCAGGGGCACGACCGTCATCGGCGGCGGGGATTCGATCGCGGCGGTCGCAAAGGCGGGCGTCAGCGATAAGATCACCCACATTTCCACCGGCGGCGGCGCCTCGCTCGAATTCCTCGGCGGCCGCGAGCTGCCCGGTGTGGCGGCGCTGCCGAACAAGCCATAAGCCATGAGCCGTACGCCTTTCCTCGCCGCGAACTGGAAGATGTACAAGACCGTTCACGAGGCGGTCGCCTTCATCAAGGAATTCCGCAAGCTCGCCGACGCCGTGCACGACGTGGAGATCGTCGTCGCGCCGCCGTTCACCGCGATCCGCCCCGTGGCCGACGCGGCGCATGCGTCGACGATCGGCGTCGCCGCCCAGGACCTGTATTGGGAGCGCGAGGGCGCGTTTACGGGCGAAGTCAGCGGCGCCATGCTCAAGGAGGCGGGAGCGGAATACGTCATCATCGGGCATTCCGAACGCCGCCGGCTCTTCGGCGAGACGGACCAGACGGTGAACCGCAAGCTCGCCGCCGCCGTCGCAGCGCAGCTCACGTCGGTCGTGTGCATCGGCGAAACGCTGGAAGAACGCGATCGGAACGAGACGCTCACCGTCCTGGACCGGCAGATCAAGCAGGGGCTCGACGGCCTCACCGCGGATCAGATCGCCGGACTGGTGATCGCGTACGAGCCGGTGTGGGCGATCGGGACCGGACGCAATGCCACGCCCCAGCAGGCCGGCGAGGCGCACGCGCACATCCGCGGGCGCATCCGCCAGTGGTTCGGCGGCGCCGCCGCCGAGCAGTGCCACGTCATCTACGGCGGCAGCGTGAAACCGGACAACGTCCGCGAGCTCGCCTCGCTGCCCGACGTCGACGGCGCGTTGGTCGGCGGCGCGAGCCTGGAAGTCCGCAGCTTCTTCGAGATCGTGTCTCGAAGCCGTCCGGCCGCCGTCTGAAAGCTCACACATGAAGGATCGGCGGCGCACGGTCGCCACGCTGATCGTCGTAGCCGTCGTGCTCCCCATCGCGGCTGCGGCGCGGCTCTGGGGCATCGGCTTTTGTCTCCCCCATCCCCATTGCCGGCCCGACGAGGACGCCATTTCAGCAATCGCCGGCGGCTTTCGTGCCGGCACGATGAATCCGCACGTTTTCAATTATCCGGCGCTGTTCATGCTCGTGGTCGCGGCGGTGCTCTTGGCAATGCTGGGCGCCGAACGGATGCTGCACAAGGTAGTGCCCTTTCATTTTCGTCCGCTGCTGGAGGGCCTGTCGACGTCGACGAAGAACTACATGGTCGCGCGGCTGCTGAGTGCGGCCGCGGGAATTGCCAGCGTCTGGCTGATCTTCCGTATCGGCCTGCGCCTCTTCGATCGGACGGCCGCAATCGCGGCTTCGGCGTTGCTGGCGCTTGCATTCCTGCACGTGCGGGACTCGCACTACGGGGTCACGGATGTACCGATGGCCTTCATGGTGCTGCTGGCGTTTCTCTACGCCGTTCGCCTCTCCGAGTCTGGCGCACGCCGTGATCTCGTCATCGCCGGGGTCACCGCCGGACTGGCGACATCGACGAAGTACAACGCCGCGCTGATCGGTCTGCCGGCGCTGTTCGCCGTACTCGGTTGCGCCCCGCGAACGAAGCCCTGGCCGGCGCGACTGGCGGATGTGGCGATCCTGCTCGGGCTCATGCTCGCCGCGTTCCTCTGCACGTCTCCCTATTCATTGTTCGACTATCCCCATTTCATCGCCGACGTCACATCCGACGCCGCGCATCTGTCGGGGGGCCACGGCGCCAACCTCGGGCGAGGCTGGATCTATCACGCGACGACAACGCTGCGCTATGGCGTCGGGATCCCGATCCTCGCCACGGGCGTGGCCGGCCTGGTGATGCTACTGGTGAAGAGACCGGCCACGGGCGTGCTGGTCGCGCTGTTCCCCGTGTCCTACTATGCGTCGCTCGGCAGCGGCTACACCGTGTTCACGCGCCACATGATTCCCGTGGTGCCGTTCCTGTGCCTGACGGCGGCATACTTCATCGCGGAGAGCGCGGGCTGGGCGGCGATGCTGTTGCGGCGTCCCGGCTGGCAGCCGGCGCTGGCCGCGCTGGGAATCGCGGGCGCGCTGTGGCCGTCGGCGCGGTCGGTCGTGATGTTCGACTCGCTCATCGCGCGCGCCGACAGCAGGCTGCTGGCACGACAATGGGTCGAGCGGCGCTTCCCCGCGGGAACGACCATCGCGCAGATCGGGCCAGAGGGCGCACACCTCTTTCTTCACGACGACTCCGAGGTGCCGTACACCACCATCGAATTCTCGCGCGAGGGCATCGCGCCCGACATCGTCGTCGTCGCATCTTCCCCAGTGATCGAGGCGCCTCGACTCGGCGCGATGGAGGACGTATTGCGCACGAGCTACGCGTTAGCCTTCGCCATCGACGTGGATCCGGCAGACCCGCGCAATGTGTACGATTTGCAGGACGAGTTCTATCTGCCGTTCGCCGGCTTCCACCGGATCGAGCGGCCGGGGCCGAATCTGAAGGTCTACGTGCGGCGCGGCGCGGGTCCGGGCTATAATTAGCCTCTTATGCTGTACTACCTGCTCGTCGCCCTGTATCTGATCGCCTGCCTGCTGCTGCTGCTCGTCGTGCTGATGCAGCAGGGCAAAGGGGGAGACATGGCGAGCGCGTTCGGCGGCGGCGGCAGCAGCCAGACCGCGTTCGGCGCGCGGGCGGGCGCGACCGTCCTCACGCGCGCGACGACGGTTCTGGGCGCGCTCTTCATGCTCGGCGCGATCATCCTGGGCGTGTACGGCCAGCGCGGACCGGGGTCTGTGTTGAGCGGCGTGAAGGGTCCGGCGCCCGTGCAGCAGCCGAAGAAATAGTTTGAATCCTTAATCCCTTATCCCTGATCCTGGATCCCTCATCCTGGATCGTGAATCCCTCATCGCGCGCCGGGATTCAGGGGGCAGCGATCGGAAGCGGAAGTGGCGGAACTGGCAGACGCACCAGCTTGAGGGGCTGGCGGTAGCAATACCGTAGGGGTTCGAATCCCCTCTTCCGCACCAACCTCCGCTCACGCTTGCCAGCTCCGCGTGAGCCACCCTCCTTTTTTATTCCGTTGACCCGGTGGGGTGGCCGGCATTTTCAGGGCACAGTCGTCTCGCGTGACAAATCGAACGTGACCCTGGACAAGGGCGGCGTTCATCGCCGCGCGCATCGCTCTCCCTTTCGTCGGCGTTCGGAGTCGCCGGATGATATGAATAACTGCGAGCTCCTCGAAGACGATGCTGAGAAACGTGCGCGCGGTGGCCATTTCCGCAGCGGGCGTCGGTCTCGCGATCCTTGCGCAGCCAGCCGTCCCTCGCTCGACGTGGCTGTACGGCGGCGGACCGGAACAGATCCGCTACTCGCCGCTCACGCAAATCAATCGCGCGAACGTGGCGCAGTTGCAGGTCGCGTGGACGTACGACACGGGAGAACGCGGCGCGATGCAGACGCAGCCAGTCGTCGTGGACGGCGTGCTCTACGGCTATACGCCGGCGCACAAGACGTTTGCGGTGAACGCCGCCACGGGAGCCGAGTTGTGGGCGTTCGACTCCGGGATCGCGGGCTCGGGACCGAACCGCGGCGTCATGTATTGGGCCGGTGAAGACGACCGGCGCGTGTTCGCCGCCGTGGGCGACTTCATCTATGCGCTCGACGCGCGCACCGGAAAACCCATCGAAACGTTCGGCACAGCGGGACGGATCGATCTCCGCGAGGATCTCGATCGCGACCCGGCACTGCAGACCGTGAGGCTTACGACGCCCGGCGTCATCTACAAGGATCTGATGATCGTCGGCGGGCGCGTCGGTGAGACGCTGCCCACCTCTCCGGGGCACATCCGCGCGTACGACGTGCGGACCGGCGCGCTCCGCTGGACGTTCCACACGATTCCGCATCCCGGCGAATTCGGCTACGCGACGTGGCCGCCGGAGGCGTGGAAATACGGCGGCGGCGCGAACGACTGGGCCGGCATGGCGCTCGACGAACGCCGCGGCATCGTCTACGTCGCGACCGGATCGGCGGCGAGCGATTTCTACGGCGCGGATCGGCTTGGCGACGATCTGTTCGCCAACTGCCTGCTCGCGCTCGACGCGGCGACCGGGAAACGCATCTGGCATTTCCAATTCGTGCATCACGATCTCTGGGACCGGGACCCGCCGGCGCCGCCGAGCCTCGTCACCGTGCGGCGGAACGGGCGGACGATCGACGCCGTCGCGCAGGCGACGAAGCAGGGTTTCGTGTTCCTGTTCGATCGCGTGACGGGCGATCCGCTCTTTCCGATCGAAGAGCGGCCGTTTCCGGCGAGCGAGGTTCCTGGCGAGGTGGCGAGCCGCACGCAACCTGTCCCGCTCGCGCCGGCGCCATTCGCCCGCCAGCGCCTGACCGCCGATCTGCTGACGAACCGGACGCCCGAGTCGCACCAGTGGGCGCTCGATCGGTTCAAGACGCTTCGCAGCGAAGGACAATTCGTCCCGTTTGAAGTCGATCGGCCCGCGGTCGTCTTCCCCGGATTCGACGGCGGCGCCGAGTGGGGCGGACAGGCCTTCGATCCCGACTCCGGTCTCTACTACATCAACGCCAACGATCTCGCATGGACGGGCCAGCTCTCGCCCAGCACCGGCGGCCACAGCGGACGCGCGCTCTTCCTGCGGCACTGCGCGGCGTGCCATCACGACGATGGCGCCGGGGTGCCGCCGCAGATTCCGTCGCTCGCCGGCATCGCCGGACGCCGCAGCGTTTCGGAGACCGCGAAGATCGTGAAGGACGGCGCCGGACGGATGCCGGGGTTTCCGACGCTCGCGCCCGCCGTCGTCAACGCGATCGTGCAGTTCGTCCGGACCGGCAAGGATACACCCGCCGGTTCGCAGGCCGTCGAGAAAGCCCACCCGCTGATCGATAACTCGTATCGATTCACCGGCTACGACAAGTTCCTCGATCCCGACGGCTACCCCGCGGTTGCGCCGCCCTGGGGAACGCTGAACGCCATCGATCTCAACAGCGGCGGTTACGCCTGGACGGTGCCGCTCGGCGAGTACCCGGATCTTGCGAAGCAGGGGCTGACACGAACTGGCAGCGAGAACTACGGCGGCCCGATTGCCACCGCAGGCGGTCTCGTGATCATCGCGGCGACGAACCACGATCGAAAAGTACGGGCGTTCGACAAGGCCACCGGCGCGCTGCTGTGGGAAGCGGCGCTTCCCTCTTCAGGAAACGCGACGCCGGCCACCTATGAAGCCGGTGGGCGGCAGTTCATCGTGATTACCGCCGGCGGCGGGAAATCGCCGACCGGAGGCCCCGGCGGCGTCTACGTCGCGTTCGCGCTGCCCGCTCGTTGATCGCGAGTCAGCGCGGGTCATCGAATGCCCGCGCTCAGAATCGACCAATGCTGTGCCTCCGGGGCGTACACATCCATAGAAGTGAGCGATAGCGGGCGAAATGCTAATGTATTTCCATTGCAGCCGGGCTCTCGCATCTTGCGCAACGTTGCGGCACCGGTGATATGCGTTCTCATATCGCCTGCGGCATCGCTAACGGCTGGTGAACGCAAACCGGACTGGTCGGTCGCCGTCGTCGAATCAACGCTGAAGCGCTACCCGACGCTGAATCTGCCGCAAGGCTGGGGGTACCAGCGCGGGCTGGTCCTTTACGGCGTCTACCTCGTTTATCTGCGCACACACGACAAGCGATACCTCGACTACGTGAAGTCGTGGGTCGATGTGTACGTCGACGACACGGGCACGATCAATCGTCCCATCGACGCGATGGTGTACGTGCTCCCGGCCAACCTTCTGCTGATTCTCTACAAGGAAACGAAGCAGGAGAAATACAAGATCGCGGCCGAGTCCGTGCGCAAAGTCTTCGCGACCTGGCCGCGTACGAAGGACAACGGGCTCTGGTACAACCAGCAGCGGCCGTCGCAGTTGTGGGCCGACGGCGTGTTCATGTCGCTGCCGTTTCTGATGCGCTACGGCGAGATGTTCGGCGACAGAAGGCACGCTGACGACGAGGCGCCCGGACAGATGCTGATTTACTACGAGCATTTGAACGATCCGGCGACCGGCTTGTTGTGGCATGCGTACGATGAGAGCGGCGTCCAGCCGTGGGCCGATCCGGTGACACATCAGTCAGCGGTTCACTGGGGCCGCGCGATCGGCTGGTATGCGATGTCGCTGATTGACGTGCTGGACGACCTGCCGAGGAATCATCCGCGCCGAGGCGAACTGATCAAGATCGTTCAGCAACTTGCGACGGCATTCGAAAAGTACCAGGACCCGAAGACCGGGTTGTGGTTTCAGGTCGTCGACAAAGGCGCTCTCGACGGCAATTGGCTCGAGACGTCCGCCTCGTGCATGTACACGTACATGATCTGGATGGGAACGAAGCGAGGGTACCTGCCGAAACGCTATGCAGTCGTGGCGCAGCAAGGGTACCGTGGCGTGCTGACGAAGCTTTCGATCGACGAGAGCGGGCTCACGAATCTCGTGGACATCTCCGCGTCCGCGACGGTCGGCGACCTCGCCTTCTATGTCGGGCGAGATCGGAACGCCAACGACCTCAACGGGCTTGGGGCGTTTCTGATCATGAACGAGGCGCTCGCGGCGCCCACGCTCGGCTACACGCCGAAACGCATCGATTGGACCCTCAAGTGAGCGGCTCGACGCGGGTGTTCGCGCTTCTCGTCTCTCTGTCTCAGAGAGAACGAGTGTGCGGCGCTGTGGATCTCCGCGGGTCGGGCGTCTGAGAACGACCGTTATGTCACCCCGCTAATGCTGCCTATGCTCAACGTCCGGAGATCGTCATCCATGTCCGCCCTCGGCCTTGTTGCGGCTGAAAGTCCATCGCCGGGTGCCGCTCGAGCTGGCGCCGGCCGGTGAGGCCGTAGTACTTGGCGCGCCGGTGGTTCTCGGTCGCGCGCCACTGGGCTTTCAGCCAGCGTCCTGCTTCAGGCGGTACAGCGACGGTCAAGATGAGGGCTGGCGTTTCAGTGCGGCGATCGCAATCCCGCTTTCACCAGCGACTGAATACAACAAGTACGTCTTCGTGCCGTCGATGAAGATGTCGGGGTCGCGGAGCTCGCGAACGCGCCCCGGCGCCGCTCCTTCAGTAGACGCGGCGACGGGCACATCCGCGCCCTCAAAATCCATCTCCGGCGTGAGCACGGTGACCGGGTGCGACGGTGTCCAGCGTGTCCAATCCGGCGCCAACTCAATCTCGGACATCAGCAGGCTCTCGGGGCTGTCGCCGATGCGGGAATAGAAGACTTGCAAAGTGGTCCCGCTCAACTTGAACGCCACATGGCGCACGCGTTGTTGCGACCTGCCACTGAGAAATGGATTCGGCCCTCGCTCGAATGCCGTCACGCCGTCCCGGGATCGAAACAAGGCTCCCAACGCGACATCGCGTCGTAGTACTCACCGAAATGGAAGACGCGGAAATAGGCTTCGCCGGATTTCCGACGAAGCATTGAAGTGAATGCCGTCTTTGGAAATTGCGACGAGTGATGGCTGCCGCATTCTCGGGGCGCGCTGTGGATCCAGCAGAGGGCCATTGAAGTACAGACGGATCTCCCGGCGTTCATCATCGACGTGAACATCCGGCGCCGTGATGTAGTTCACGCACACCGTGTCGTTCACGGAAAGCGCACCCGGCTCGTAGATCGACCACGGACCCTCCAGGTGGTCGGGATAGGCGAGACGGATGGCCGTGCCCCGATGACCGGAGAAGTAAAGGTAGTACCTGCCGAGCCGGTGCCGCACCCACGTGGGCACCTTGATCAGTGAAGGGTTGCCGATACTGTCGCCGATGCCGTGTCCCATCCGAGGGGAGATGATCGGGTTCTGCTTGAAGCGCACCGCCTGAACGCGAGTCGAGGCCGGTCCGGCACGCGAAGTGAAAAGGACCGCGCTGGAGCACAGAATCAGCGTCACCCTGTTCATGCGGGTATTGTGCCTCGCCGAGCGGCTCGTCGGTAGCCATCATTGACTCGGCTGCGTCGGCGACAGGTCCGTCGATGGAATTGCTCTCGGAACCTCGACTCCCGACTCACGCGATCGACGAGCCGAAGAAACGGTGCGCTACGCCTACGAGGATGCCGGCGCGACGGACTTCCGCCTGGAGAGCGCGACGGGCTTTCTGCCCGGGCAGTACACCGCCGAGGTGTTTCTCGACGGTCAGCGCGCGGGAACGAAGAAGTTTCGCGTGGAGTAGCGTCCGCGCGGACGCCGCGCAGCCGTGTATCCCTAGTACGCGTGCGATTCGGCGGCGCGGCCGGCAGGCCTAAAAAGACCGGATTCACGCGGGCCACGCACCGAGCAGCCGCCGGAGCGCGACGAGCTCTCCGACGTGATACGCGTTGTGATCGAGGACGAGGAGCACTTCGCGCAGGTACGTCTGTCCGCTCCCGTGCGGGATCTTCGACATCAAGTCGATGTGCGGATCGATCGTCAACTGCTTCAGCGCCTCGCGATCGCGGCGGAACTCCGCGATGCTCGCATCCCACGCGTGCGCATCCGGCGGCTCGGGTTTGGGCGGCCAGTACGCGTCGGGCCATTTCAGCTCTTGATATTTCGGATTGCGCGCGAAGTCGAGGATATCGTGCTGCGCGATGCGGAGATGCTCGACGATGTCCCACGCCGAGTGCGGCAGACCGGGGACGCGGCGGCCGCGGAGCTCAGGCGGGAGCCCCACGACGGCCTTGTCGAAATCCACGTGCGCTTCGCCCCAATCGAGCGATTTGGCAAGCTGGTTACGCATGCCCCATTGTCGCCCTGATTGAGAATCAGGTCAGAATCGCCAGAATATCCCGGCAGTGACGCTCGTATGGGTCGAGACACCGCTGCCTGAGAAGGTGCGCAGGCCGGATATCGCGGGTCCCGTCAGCGTCGATGCGGCGACCGCCGTCACACTGAGCGCGGTAACAGGATCAGTCGAGTTGTTGCTGAACTGCAGCGTCGGGCTCGAGTTCAAGACGAGCCGGCCGGCCGGCAGTTGACCGAGCGCGACGTTAGGGGTGGCGTCGAGGACCGTGCTCGCGGAATTCCTGCTGAGCGAGACGCGAGCGTCCAGCCGGATGCCCCACCGCCGGGCAACGTCGTACTTCACACCGCCGCCCAGGATGCCGCCAACCGAGCGCTCGCGCACGTCCCTCACCGTCACGGTGTCGGTCTCGTTGATGGGAGAGCCTGACGGATTCAGGAACTGATAGTTGCCCGTTAGCGTCGCGCGGGGCATCGCGCCGAGACTGGAGATCAGGCTCGCGCCGAACGTCGCATACGGAACGATCCGCCCGGCCGCTCTGAGATTGACGATGAGCGCGCCGCTCGTGAAGAGCTGATGGGCGCCTCCGCTCTCGAGCGCGGCCGTTGACGTGAGGCTCTTCAGCACGCGGCCCGGGTTAGCTGTGATCAGCCCGTTGAAGGCCGCGATGAAGCTCGCGCGCGTGGCTTCGATCGCATCGCGGTTTGCCTGCGTGATCTGCATCCGCCCCAGGCCGTAGTCGACGCTCAGTTCGGCGCTGAGCCGCGGCGTGAAGGTGCGGCTGACGCGCGCCCCGATGCTCCCGTCGCGCGGCCGTTCGCCCAGCGACCTGCCGAGTACGGGATCCAGAGTCGCGATCCGGCCGGGAAACGGCGTCGACATGCCCACCTGGGTTGTTTCCAGACCGACGGCGGCCTGATTGAACAAGATCGCCCCATCGCCGAAATACCAGGACGACTCGCGCCGGGAGGATCCAACCGTGATCACCGGAGGGGCTGGCGGCGGGTACATGGCCACGGTCGAAAACGGCTGCCCCGCCGCGGGCAGGGTCACCGTTCCGTGCGCGGGATTGGTGGGCATCATCCCGCCGGTGTGAAACTCGAACCCCCACTTGCCCGAACCTGCGGTCTGCGCCGACGCGGGCGAGACAGTGGCGACAACTGCCGCCAGGCAAAGAGCGAGCGTCCCGAACCTGGGAGGGATAGACAGGGTACGCATGATCTGCTGTTCCTTTGATTCCGCATTTGCATCGGGAGGATCCCCGTTTCTCAGCGGACGAACGACTGTACTCAACGAGGAACAGGCGATGTAACTGCGCAGATACGCAGGTGCGCGAAATTCATTCTGCGATCGTCGCTCGCCTCAAACCAGCCGTTCCCGGAGCGCTTTTGAGACGGCTTCAGTTTTCGAGTGGACGTGGAGCTTGGCGTAGATGTTCTTCAGGTGAAATGAAACCGTGCTGGCCGTGATGCCAAGCGCCTGCGCAGCCGTCTTGTAGTGATGGCCTTCTACCAGAAGTCTCAGCAGTTGCATCTCCTGCGGCGTCAGACGGTATTCAGCGTGCTCTGGAGGGTGAAAGTCCCGGAATAGTCTGACGACCCGCAACGCCACTTCCGGCGACATGGGGGCGCCGCCATTCACAGCCTCCACGAGCGATTCGAGCAGTCTGGCGGGTGGCGTGGTCTTCAACAGGTAGCCGGACGCGCCCGCGCACAGGGCGGCAAAGACCTTTTCATCGTCGTCGTAGACGGTCAACGCGAGAATTGGCACGCCGGGCGAGCGTTGATGGAGGATCCGCGTGCCTTCGATCCCGGACATGCCGGGCAAACCAATGTCTGTGAGGATGACGTCAGCCGATTGGTCGCAGCCGTGATCCAACGCTTCCGTCATCGAACGATAGCTTGCCGCGCAGCGAAAACCCGGCGTGCCGTCGATCAACATCGTCAATCCTTCGCGGACATCCCGCATGTCCTCGATGACGACGACGCGAATCGAACCAGTGGTTTGTCGTTGATTGTCTGCCACGCGTGCTCTTCCGCCGGGGCGGGCAACCAGCGTACTAGACAACAGAACAGCGCGTCACCTGTGTATTCACACAGGACGGCCGGCGTGTTTTCCAGCGGGCCGCCGACGAGCGCGGGCGAACGGCGCTCTCAGGTGAATCGACGTACCGGCGTTGACCCCCGTGCGGATGGTCAGCTCTCCGCCAAGCGTTTTCGCACGCTGTGTCATGTTCACGAGGCCATGGCCGTCACCGCTGCGGGCCGGATCGAAACCTGACCCGTCGTCAGCCACGCGCAGCGTCAACCACGGAGCGGTGACCTCGAGGTCAATCGTGATCCGCTGACACCGGGAATGGCGTGCCGAATTGTTGATCGCTTCCTTGAAGATCAGAAATAGATCGCGCCGGATATCGACGCCGAGCCGAAGATCTCGCTCTTCCTCAGGCGCATGAAATGTCAGCATGATGTCGCGCGCGGCGCACAGGTCCTCGGCTTCGCGGCGCATGCGGCGGACCAGGTCGATCAGGTGATCGCGTTTCGGGTTGATCGCCCAGACGATGTCGCTCATCGATGCCACCGACTCGCGCGAGATGCGTGCGATGGAAGACAGCGCGCCGTCTCCCTTGCCCTCCTGGCCTGGCCGCCGTTGTCTCGCCACCTCGCTCAGAATCGCGATCTTCGCCAGATTCGCGCCGATGTCGTCGTGCAAATCGATAGCGATTCTCGTACGCATGTCGGCGACTTCGAGAAGACGCGCGACCCGATAGCGGTCCAGCGCAACCGCCGCTGCGGTCGCCAGCAGCGCCGCAGCCGTGACGAACCACCAGCGCAGCCAGACCGGAGGCAGAATCGTGAATGCGACACTGGCCGGCGATTGGCTCATCATGCCGTCGCTCGTCACCGCTCTCACGAGAAACCGATAGGTTCCAGACGAGAGGTGCGCATAGTTGACCGAGCGTTGATCCGAGAACGCGCTCCAACGCCCGTCTGCGCCTTCGAGCTTGTACTGATAGCGCAGTTGCTCGCCCGCGCCGAAGCCGAGAGCGACGAAGTCGATTTGAATCTGGTTGTCGCTCGGGCCCAGCCGAATCGGGGATACGTCGGCTTCCCCCAACTCGGACAGCGATCGCCGCTCGCCTGCGATGCGCAAGCCGCTGATCAGGATCGGTGGGGGCGGCGTCGTGGAGTCCGGTCCCGGAGTCAGCCTCGAAACACCCGCGAGCGTTCCAAACCACAGAGTGCCGTTGCGGTCGCGGAACGCCGCAGTCGGCACGTCGCCGACCAAGCCGTCATTCGTGGTGTAATGCCTGAGCCGGCCCGTTGCCACGTCGAGACGATCCAGCGCGCGGCTCGTAAAGGCGTAGATGCGTCCGGCCTGGTCCGACGTGATGCAGCAGACTCTGTTGCTCGAAAGACCGTTCGCGGCCGTGTAGGCGACGAAGCTTGGATGGCCGGCATTCGGATTGTCAATCCGGGTCAGACCGCTTGCGTCGGTTGCAACCCAGAGCCGACCTGCATCGTCGAGATGCAGAGCGTTGATCCGGCTTGGGGGCGATCCGTCCGCCGCCGTGAACAGCGCGAAGCCGCCGGCCCTATACCGAGCCAGGGCGGTACCCAATCCGATCCAGATGTTGCCTGACGCGTCTTCGCCAAAGGCATCTGCCCTTTCGCCGGGCGGCAGGCCGTCCGCTTTCGTGTACCGATGAATGGTTCCTGTCATCCGGTCCCATCGCGCCAGTCCGACGGCGGTTTGAGAGAAGGATGAAATCCAGATATCTCCGCGTGAGTCTTCGTAAATGCGCCAGACCGCGTCCGCAACCAGGCCGTCCTTCGACGTGTAGATGGCCCTTGGGGGGGTATCAGCGAGTTGTTCGAAGCGACGCACTCTGGGAAAACGATAAAGTCCCTGCCCCGTCGGGAGCCACCACTCTCCCGCGCGATCTTGTAGTCCATACTGATTCCACCCAAGGTCACCGCGCGGCCTGATGAGCGGGTGAAAGTTTGGTTGAACCGTCGAGAGGCTTTTCTCGCCGTACCGAATCAAGAACGGCGTCGTGTCCGGGCGCTCCCCGACAAAGTACAGCTCACCGGCGTCGCCTGCGAAGATGGAAAGGAGCCCGCCTGTCTCGGTGTAGGTCACGAATCCATTTCGCGTCAGTTTCATGGCGCCGCCGGTGGCGCCGATCCACACATTCCCTGCGCTGTCTTCCGCCAGCGACATCAGGTCCAGATAGTTCAGTCCCTGAGATCTGGAATAGGTGCGAAACGCAACGGCACTTCCGCGCGACCCCGGCATCAGCTCCGCAAGGCCGGCAGACGTGGCCACCCATACGTGGCCATCGGACGACTGCAGCAGTGCGAAGGTATCGTCACTACTCAAGCCAAAATCGGCTCCTGCGTACACGCGCGCAACCGCTATCGCGCCCGGGTCAGGGTGAGGCACGAGAAGGCACAGGCCGCGTGGAGTGCCGACCCATAATCTGCCTTCTCGATCTTCGAGCAGGGCCTTCACCCGAGGGTCCGGCAAGCCATGTCGAGTGACATACCGCTGGACGCTGCCATCACGCGCGCGCCTGTACAGGCCACTCCGCGCACCCACCCACAGCGCCCCCTGCCGATCCTCCAATATGCTCTCCACCATCGGGTCGTCGGCGGTCTTCGGCATGCCCAGGTCGACGAAATCGAATGTCACATGGCCATTGGATTCCTCGAGCGTGTATACGCCAGCCGATGTCCCGACCCAGAGTGTCCCCTGGCGATCCTCGTAGAGCTTCGTGATGAATCTCGCGGGCGCGCTCGGATGGTAGGCGGCGAACATTGGTCCAGCGGGATTGCGGGACCGGGAATTGTCTGGATTGAACCGGTACAGCCCGTCAACAGTAGCTATCCAGTAAGCGTGGCTGCGGGTTTCGACGAAATCCGTGACGTCGCCGCGCAGTCCCTGATCGCCCGTGTAGTTGGTGAAACGGTAGCCGTCGAAGCGCGACAGCCCTTCTCTCGTGCAGAACCAGAGATATCCGCGGGAGTCTCGAACAATTCGGAAGATCAGGTTATGGGCAAGTCCGTCCGCGGTTGTATACGTCCTGACCGGTAAATGTTGCGCCTCGATGGAGCTTGCCGCGAGTCCGAGCATGCCCAAAGCAAGAATCGCCTCGCGGAACCGGGGAAGCATGAGCGAGGAGTATAAGCCCGTGCTTCTCCGGCGCCGCGCCGCTACCGACGATTACCGGACGGCCGCGACCGTCAGTCGACGATGCGATGAGCGGCCGCCTCGCCCTTGATGCGTACCAGCGTCAGGGTCCGTTTTCCGTCCGGACGAAGCAGGCTGCGGTACTCGGAGTCGGTCACCTTCTCGTCGAGCATCTCGCGGACGCACGGCACGCGAGTGATCTCCCTGCCGTCGGCCGCCGACGTCACGACCAGAAAGGTCTTGCCGTCGAACGTCCGGCACTGAAATTTGTAGTCGCCGGGCTGAAGGATCGTCGTCCCGACGACGAGTTCCTGCGCGACGACGATCGTGACTTTCGGGCTGTCGGCGTGGACAGGCTGGGCGGCGGCCAGCACCGGGAACGCGATCAGGGCGGCCAAGGCGCAGAGGGCAAGCATTAGACGTTTCATAGGAGCTCCTGACTCTTGATGACGTGGTGCCGTCGAAGGAGCAAGGGGAGTGCCCGCCGAATCCGGCGCGAAAACGGCGGCCCCGGCGCAAGTTGCCGGAAACCCGGCATCCGCGCCGCCGGGTTTCCGTCAGTCGTCCGCGTGCGGAAGGCAACCGCATGCGCTATGCTTCCGGCCGAACAGGTATCTCCTCATGAAAAAACTTCTGACGTTCGTGTCTTCCATTTTCGTCTTCGCCGCCGCGTGGCAGCTCTCCATCGGCGCGCAGCCCGCGGCGCCGGCGTCGCCCGAACTCGACGCTCTCAAACGCCTGACGTTCCGGAACATCGGACCGACGAATCAGGCCGGCCGCGTGTCCGTGATTGTCGGCGTTCCCGGCAATCCGTTTGTCTTCTACGTGGCGGGCGCCAACGGAGGCGTCTTCAAGACGACCAACGGCGGCACGACGTGGAAGGCGGTCTTCGACAACCAGAACGTACTGTCGATCGGCGAAATCGCGCTGGCGCCGTCCAACCCCGACATCATCTATGTCGGCACCGGCGAGGAAAATCCGCGCAACAACGCGTCGTTCGGCGACGGCGTCTATCGGAGCAACGACGGCGGCGAGACCTGGACGCACGCCGGGCTCGAGGACTCCGATCGCATCGCGCGGATACGCGTCGACGACCGCAATCCCGACCTCGTCTACGCCTGCGCGCTGGGCCACGAATGGGGTCCGAGCGAACAGCGCGGCGTGTTCAAGTCGACCGACGGCGGACGGAACTGGCAGAAGATCCTCTACAAGGGGCCGCAGACAGGCTGTTCCGACATCGACGTCAATCCGACGAACTCGAGCGAGATCTACGCGGGGATGTACACCTATCTCCGCCAGGCGTGGCACCTGCGCAGCGGCGGCGGCGAGACGGCGCTGTACAAATCGATGGACGGCGGCGCGACATGGAAGCAGTTGACCAACGGAATCCCCGCGATGCTCGATCGCATCGGCGTCTCCGTCGCGCGCAGCAGCCCGAACGTCGTCTACATGATCAGCGAGACCTTGAACTACGACGGCGAGCTGTGGCGGAGCGACGACTCGGGCGCGAGCTGGCGCGTGGTGAACAAGGATCCGCAGCTCGCGTTCAGGCCGTTCTACTACTCCGACATCCGCGCGGATCCGAACGATCCGAACCGCATCTACGCGCTCGGCGGGCAGCTCTGGCTGTCGGAGGACGGCGGGCGCAACTTCCGCAGCCTGCCGCGCGACGTGCACGGCGATCACCAGGCGCTCTGGATCGATCCCACGAATTCGAAGCGCGTGCTGAGCGGCAGCGACGGCGGATTTCAGGTCTCGTACGACGCCGGCCAGAATTTCAACGTGCTCAACAACATCGCGTTCACGCAGTTCTACCATGTGAATTACGACATGCAGAAGCCGTACATGCTGTGCGGCGGACTTCAGGACAACGGCACGTGGTGCGGTCCCAGCAATTCCCTGCTCGCCGAAGGGATCCGCAAGAACGACTGGTACACCGTCGGCGGCGGCGACGGCTTCTTTGCCGTGCCGGATCTGAAGGAGCCGTGGCGGGTTTACAACGACCTCCAGGGCGGCGTCCTGAGCGTCACCGACGTTCGCAGCGGCACCGACCGCAACATCACGCCGTACCCCAATCGCGTGGGGTCGGTCGGCGACGCGATGGAGAACCATAAGCACCGCTTCAACTGGAACTCCCCGATCGCGCTCGCGGCTGACGGCACCACGGTGTATTTCGGCGGCGAGGTCCTCTTCAAGTCGACCAATCACGGCCAGTCGTGGGAGATCATCAGCCCCGATCTGACGACGAACGACAAGAACAAGCAGAAATCGTCCGGCGAGCCAATCGTGACCGACAACACGGCCGCCGAATTCCACTGCACGATTCTCACGATCGCGCCGTCGATGGTCGACCCCAACGTCATCTGGGTCGGCACCGACGACGGGAACGTGCAGGTGACGCGCGACGGCGGGAAGACGTGGACCAACGTCGTGAAGAACATCCAGGGACTCGCGCCGAATGCCTGGATCCCGACGATCGACGCGTCGCGCCGCGACGCGGGGACGGCCTACGTCGCCGCGGATCATCACCAGGACAACGATTACACCGCGTACTTCTTCAAGACCACCGATTACGGGAAGACCTGGACGAGGCTGAACCTCGGCCTGCCGGCGATGAAGACCGGCTGGTCGCACGTGCTGCGCGAGGATCCGAAGAACCCGTCGCTGCTGTATGCGGGCACCGAGCTCGGGCTCTGGGTGTCTTTCGACGGGGGCGCGCGATGGACGTCGCTCCGCCAGAACATGCCGCCGGTACCCGTGCGCGACATCCAGATCCATCCCCGCGAGAACGATCTGATCGTCGCCACGCACGGCCGCGGCATCTACATCCTCGACGACGCCACGCCGCTGCAGCGAATCAGCGCGGCCCTTGCAGCCGACGCCCAGTTGTTCGACGTCCGTGCGGCGACGCGGTGGACGGTCTGGAACAAGGACGGCAATCTGGGCCAGGCCGTGTGGAGCGCGCCGAATCCGCCGTCGGGCGCGATTCTCAACTACTACCTCAAGAGCGCTCAGAACGACGCCGTCCTCACCGTCGCCGACAAATCCGGAAAGGTCATTCGGACGATTCGCAATCTGCCGCGCGCCGCCGGAGTGAATCGCACCGAGTGGGACCTGCGGTTCGACGGGCCGACGGGTACGGGCGGCGGACGCGGCGGACGCGCCGCGGGGCCGGGGTCCGAGGCCGCGCCGCAGGAAGAAGGCCGTGGCGGCGGACGATTCGGCGGCGGCGGCGGACCGCTGGTGGTGCCGGGGGAGTACACCGTGACGCTTCGGGCGGGCGGCCGGGAACAGAGCAAGACCGTCGCGGTGGAGATGGACCCGCGCGTGGCGGTCTCGGCCGCGGATCTGCAGGCGCAGCTCGACGCGGCCCTGACGATGCGCGACCTCATGTCGCGCGCGAATGCCGTCGTCGAGCGCGCCAACAATCTGGCGGCGCAGCTCACCGCGCTGCAGGAGCGCGTCAGGCGCGCCACGCCGTCGCGGCGGGGATCGTCCACGAGCGACGGCGGCGCAGCGGGACCGTCCGTCGCGGGCCGTCAGACGGCGCAGGCGGGGTCCGGCGATCTCGCGGCCGCGGTGGATGCCGCGCTGGCGGCCGTGCTGGCGCTGCGCGACAACGACCTGACGCGGCCGTACCCGAACATGGGCTACCGGCAGTACCCGCGCATCCGCGAGGAAATCACGTCGCTCTCCGGCAGCATTTCTCGCGCGCCGGCCCGGCCGACCGACGGCCAGGCGCTCAGGATGCGCGAACTGACGGAGGAGCTCGATCGCGCCGTCTCGGCGCTGAACCGCATCCAGACGGATCAGATCGGGCCGATCAACGAGATGATGAAGAACATGCCCTTCATCGTCACCGACACAATTAGATAACGCGCAGGCCGAACAACTCCGCGGCTTCGAGAAGGGTAGGGTGATCGAGCGTCAGCTCGGTCACCTCCGCCACGCGCAGCGCCGCGGCGCCGCGATCGAACAGCGTCACGTTCATCCAGAGCGCTTCCCACGTCGACCACCAGCGAAGCCCGGCGGCGCCGGGATGCCGCCGATACAGCTCGAGCGCCTGCGGCTGCGTCGTCGATCGGCGCCGCGTCGCGACCTGCGACGGCCTGAGACGCTCGCGCCGCAGCACGGCGGGATCGTCGAGATCGATCAGCGGCGATTGGTCGTCCAACTCGAGGCGGGCGAGCGCCAGCGGCAGGCCGCGCCGGCGCAGAATGGCCGCCGTCAGCCGCTGCCCGCGGAAGGCCGCGAGCTGCTCGACGATGCAGGACGCGGGACGATCGGAAAGATACAGACATCCGTAGGCGTCGGGATTGTCGTGGCGGCCTTCGCCCTGGAAGATCCGTGGAAACCACAGCGGGCCGTCGGCCGCGTCGGCCCGCGCCTCCCGGCGCCAGGCGAAGCAGCGATACAGCGTCACGCGAAGGAGTCGGCGCGCTCGGCGCGGATCGCGCGCATCAGCTCCTCGGCGCGGCCGGCCCGTATGAGATCGATCGGCCGGCGGTCGCCGAGCCGGGGGTTGACGCCGAAGAGCCAGGAGAGCGCGGCATCGCGCTCGTAGATGCGCAGCAATGCGGACCAGACGAGATCCAGGAGATCGATGCGCTCGGCGTTCAGCGGATCGATGCCCGCGCCGCGGAGCCAGCGGGTGATCTGGGCGCGGTTGACGCCGAGCAGGTCGGCGAGCTGCGCCGCCGAGCGGAAGTCGGCGCGCAGCGCCTCGACCTTGCGGGCGGTGGAGAGCGGCATGGACCGAGTCTAGCGCAACGTTTCGTGTTGCGCAACGTCGCCTGTTGCGGCAGGCGGTGCGCGTAACGAAGGGTCGCCGCCGGCCATTCAGAGGATCAGCAGCACGCCGAGCGTGCGGGTGCGGTAGGCGGCGTAGCCGGGATATGCCGACGCCAGCAGCGATTCCTCGTACCGGGACTTGACGATCAGGAAGACGATGACGATCGCCGCCATGGCAGCGGTCGCCAGCGCCGGGCGGCGCAGCCACAGGCCCGCCAGCAGCGCGACCATCGCCGTATAGATCGGA
>DATJFE010000032.1:0-75401 GCA_035495955.1 Vicinamibacterales bacterium
TGCCAGACACGCCGCACGAGCGGCAGCAACAGGAGTAGCTATGCATAAGGTGTTGATGACGGCGGCCGCGGTTGCGATGCTCGCGATGCCCACACTGGCGCAGGACGCCGACGATCAGAAGCCGGCGCCATCGAAGAACACGGTGAGCGAGAAAAAGGCGGATGATCAGAAGGCCGCGGAGGCACCAAAATCACCGGGACCACAGCCCACGTCCAACATCCGAGTCGATCTGAAGATCGTCGATCAGCGCGGCGAAGGCGTCGCGCTGAGCAAGACGATGTCGATGACGGTGACCGATGGAGCCTACGGCCGCCTCCGGACGACGGGTGACGTGCGCACGCCGATGGGATCCAGGCCGGTCATCCTCAACGTCGACGCGAATCCACGCATCATGCGAGACGGCAAGGTGAACGTGATGCTCTCGATCGAATATCGGCCGATCGCCGCGGAGGCGGAGACCGAGAAATCCACGACACCGGGCCTCAACGAGAGCATCACGGTCCTGCTCGAAGACGGAAAGTCGACGGTGATTTCCCAGTCCGCGGATCCGGCGACGGATCGGAAGGTCCAGGTCGAGGCGAAGGTCACCATCATCAGGTAGCGCCCACGTCAGTTCGCATCAGGAGAATCTGCAGATCGCCGACGTTGGTTCCCGTCGGACCGGTGGCAATCGCGTCGCCGAGACGCTGAAAAAAAGGATATGAATCATGGGCCTGGAGCGCGACGGACGCGTCCAGGCCCATCGCGCGTGCGCGATCGATGGTCGTCGCATCCGCGAAGGCGCCGCCGGCATCGGTCGGTCCGTCGATGCCATCGGTGCCGACGCTGGCGAGCGCGGCGGTCCCGAGATCCGGTAGCAGCGGCGCGGCGGCGAGCGCGAATTCCTGATTCCGTCCGCCGCGTCCGGTCGATCCTGCCTCCAGCGTCACGGTTGTTTCGCCCGAGGCTATGACGCAGATGGGCCGCGCGGAATCCTTCCGCCTGAACGCGGAAGCCACGGATTCCACGAACCGTCGCGCGGCATCGCGCGCCTCCCCGAGCGTCGGCGCCTCGATGCGCTCGACCCTATAGCCAAGCCGCGCGGCCTCTGCCGCCGCGCCGGCCATCGCATCGCGGCGCGAGCCGGCAAGGATCCACTCCGCGCGCGACAACCGCGGATCGCCCGGCTTGATGGTTTCTTCCGCCTCGCCGCGCATGCCGCGCCGGAGACGTTGCCGGATCGCCGCTGGGACGGTCTCGAGCAGCCGGACCTCGCGGAGGGCCGCGTCCGCATCGGCGAACGTCGATGGATCGGCGACCGTCGGGCCGGATCCGATCACGGCGGGATCGTTTTCCACCGGCGCGTGCACATCCGAGATGGCGTACGTGATGGAGCGCCCGGCCGCGGCGCCGAGCTGTCCGCCCTTGATCGCGGAGAGGTGCTTGCGAATCGCGTTCATGCCGGCAATCGGAAGCCCGCTCGCAAGGAGCAGCTTCGTGACGGCGGCCTTGTCATCCAGCGTGACGCCCTCGGCGGGAAGAGCCAGCATGGCCGACGCGCCGCCCGACAGCAACACGACAAGACACTCGCCCCGGTCGCGCGCCGCGGCCGCCAGTTCGAGCGCCCCTCTTCCGGCGTCGACGCTCCGCTCGTCAGGTATCGGGTGTGCTCCGCCGGCGACGATCGTCTCGCGGACGCGCCCGCCCTGCAGGCTGAGAAAGGCGGTCGTCATGGGGCGCGCCGCTTTGCCCGCGGCCAGGACAGTCAGAAATCCTTCAGGAGGAGGCGGATGCCGCGCCAGAGCGGCTGTCATCAACCGCGCGGCGTCGCAGGCATGAAGAGCGGCGTCGAGGATCGTGCGAAGGTGCGCGCGCAGTTGCGCGAGCGCCGGAAGGTCCGGGAGATTGCTCAGTGATAGTTCTTCGGATCGGACCAGGCCGACAATCCGGTCACGACGTCGAACTTGCGGAGCAGACTGCTCATCAACTGATCGGCGTCGTCTTTCGCGCAGAGATTTTCGAGCTGGTTGAGCACGCGCGAGATCGCGCCGTCGGCGTCGGTGATGGCGCGCTCCGAGTAATACTCGCGCTGCAGCGCGAGGCATTGGCGATGTTTCAGGAATTCTTCACGGTAGAAGTCGGTCAATAGGACAGGAGCGCTCGAAACCCGATCCGGGCCAACAAAGCGTGCCATGCGACTCCTCGCGTGGGACATATTCAGATGGATAAATCGAGTCTAGACGCTGGCTGATGCGGTTGTCAACGGAATGTAAAAGCTCAGCGGACGGCGCGCGCGACGGCGAATCCACCAAGGCACCCGAGCGCCATCCCGCCGATGACGAGCAGGAGCAGCAGTTGGGTCGGCACGAACGCCACGCCGGCCAGTCCGACGGCTTCCCCGAGCACGGAGCCGAAGCGCGCGCGAATCGCCGCAAAGGCCACCAGCAGCAGGAAAACTGCCAACAGCGCACCGAGGCCTCCCTGCAGCACGCCCTCGGCAATGAACGGCCCCCGGATGTACGGGAACGGCGCACCGACGAGCTGCATGATTTCAATTTCGTCACGACGCGCCAGCGCGGTCAGCCGGACGACGTTGGCGACCGTCATCGCGCTCGCCAGGGTCATCAGCAGGATGATGACCAGGCCGACCGTCCGGATGAAGCGGACGGTCCCGTTCAACCTGGCGATCCAGGTCCGATCGAAGCGGACGTCGGCAATCCCCGGCATGGCCGAGAGCGCCGAAGTCATGTTGTCGACCGCGGCCGGGGCCGCCTGGGCCCGGGCGTTGAGACGCACGGCGAAGGACGCCGGAAAAGGATTGCGATCGAGGCTCGCGGCGGCCGGCGCCAGATCCGGAAAATCGCGGGCGAACTCGCGGCGCGCCTCGTCCTTCGAGTAGAACTGGACCGACGAGGCGAGGCCGCTCTTGTTCAGCATCTCGCCGACGGCGGCGGTCTGCTCCTGCGGGATGTCGTCGCGCAGATAGACCGTCAATTCGGCGGCGTCGCTCCAGCGGCCGATGACGCGCTGCAGGTTCGCGTTCACCATCAGAAAGAAGCCCAGCACGAACAGGCCCGCGGCGATGGTCATCATCGAGAGCGCGGCCGGGCGCCAGCTCCGCCACAGGCTCTCTATCGCTTCGTTGAAAAAGTATCTGAGCGCGCGCACTAGGCCATCTCCACGACGCTGCCATGATCGAGCGTCAGCGTGCGGCGTCCGACGCGCCGGATCAGCTCGCGGTCGTGCGTCGCGACGAGGACCGTCGTGCCGCGCGCGTTGATTTCGCGGAACAGGTTCATGATTTCGAGGGACAGATCCGGATCCAGGTTGCCGGTCGGTTCGTCGGCGAGGATGATGATGGGATCGTTGACCAGCGCGCGCGCGATGGCGATGCGCTGCTGCTCGCCGCCCGACAGCTCGAGGGGATACGCGCTCATGCGGTGCTGCAGGCCGACCCACTTCAGCACCTGGAACGTGCGCCGCTGCTGCTGCGTCGGCGCCATGCCGAGCACGCGCGGAACGAACGCGACGTTCTCGAGCACGGTCTTGTTGGGAAGCAGCTTGAAATCCTGGAACACGAATCCGAGCGACCGTCGATACGCCTGGACCTGCCGCACCGACAGCCTGGAGAGATCGCGCCCGCCGACGACGAGGCGTCCTTCCGACGGCACGTCCTGCCGGAGGAGCAGACGGAGGAGCGTCGACTTACCCGCGCCGCTCGGCCCTGTCAGGAACACGAACTCGCCCTTGTCGATTCGCAGCGAGAGCTCGCGCAGGGCGTAGAGGCCCCGCGTGTACATCTTCGAGACGCGCTGCGCTTCGATCATGAGGGCTTCGCGGCCGGCTCCGCGAGCACGCGGCGGACGCTCTCGTTCACGCGCGCGGGATCCGCCTTGCCCGCGGTCGCCTTCATCACCTGTCCGACGAGGAATCCGAATGTCTTCGTCTTTCCCGCGCGGTACTCCGCGACCGTCGCCGCATGGCCGTCGAGGACATCCCGAACGATCCGATCGATGGCCGCTTCGTCGTCGATCCGGCCGAGCCCTTCGGACTGGACGATCTCGGCCGCCCGGCGTCCCGACGCATACATCTTCTCGAATACCTCCTTCGCGACCGGCCCGGTAATGGCGCCGCTATCGATGAGGCCGATCAGCTCCGCCAGCGCGTCGGGCGGCATCGGAACGCGGTCGATCTCGGTCCGGCTCTCGTTCATTTTCCTCGTTAGCTCTCCCATGACCCAGTTGCTGGCCGCCTTCGGGTTGCGGCTGGCCGCGGCCACCCTCTCGAAATACTCCGCGAGCGCCATCGACTGCGTCAGCACGCCGGCATCATATTCCGGCAGATGATACGCGGCGACGAAACGGCGCCGGCGCGCTTCCGGCAGTTCAGGCAGCGCGCGGCGCACCTCCTCGATCCACGCGGCGGACAGGGCGAGCAGCGGAAGGTCCGGCTCGGGAAAATAGCGGTAATCGTCGGCTTCCTCCTTCGTCCGCATCACCGTCGTCCGCCCCGCCGCCGGATCCCAGAGGCGCGTCTCCTGCACCAGCGGCACGCCGTCCCGGCGCGCCTGCACGTGACGCTCGATCTCGAATTCGAGGGCCCGGTGAACGTGGCGGAACGAGTTCAGATTCTTCACCTCGGTTTTCACGCCGAATGCCGACTCTCCTTCAGGCCGCACCGACACGTTGGCGTCGCAGCGAAGGCTTCCCTCCTCCATGTTCCCATCGTTCACGCCGACCGCCACGAGGATCTCGCGCACCCGGCTGAACGCTTCCGCCGCGTCCGCCGCGGAACGCAGATCCGGGCGCGTGACGATTTCGATGAGCGGCACGCCGCTGCGATTGAAGTCGAGGCTCGTGGATCGGTCGGAATCGGGCAGGCCGTCATGCAATGACTTCCCGGCGTCTTCCTCCATGTGAACGCGGACGATGCCGATGCTGACGTCGCGGCCGCCGGCCGTGAAGGCGATCGTCCCGTCGGTGGCCAGGGGCCGATCGTACTGGGAGATCTGGTACCCCTTGGGAAGGTCCGGATAGAAGTAATTCTTGCGCGCGAAGATCGATTCCGTGTGAACGCGGCAACCGAGGGCGAGCGCCGCGCGCGCGGCCAGCTCCACGGCGCGCCGATTCAGTACGGGCAGCGCGCCCGGCAGACCGAGGCACACCGGGCACAGGGCCGAATTCGGCTCCGCGCCGAAACGCGTGGAGCACCCGCAGAAGATCTTGGTCGCGGTCAGCAGCTGCGCGTGGATCTCCAGGCCGATGACAGGCTCGAACTGCGGCACAGGGCCGCATTGTAATCGGGTAATTGTGTAATTTGGTAATCGGTAATCCTGCTTCGTACGCGCGACCGCGCGTGCTTCCAAGGCGGCGGCGGTAGCCGGCGCGATGCCCGATCAGCAGATTACCCGATTACGTTTGCACGACCCGCTTGAACATGTCGACGACGAGCCGGTCGAACTGGGTGCCGGCGCAGCGGTCGAGCTCGAGCAGCGCCTCGCGCGCCGTGATCGCGTCGCGGAACACCCGCGGCCGCGTCATGGCGTCGAACGCGTCGGCCACGGCGATGACGCGCGCGCCGAGGGCAACGTCGCTGGCGTGGCTGCCGTTCGGATAGCCGAGCCCGTCGATGCGCTCGTGAGCGTCACGGACCAGCTCCGCCGCCTTCTGCAGGTAGGGAACGTTCGCGATCAGATCGGCGGCAATCTGCGGATGCTGGCGAATCAGGTGCTGCTCCTCGATTGTCAGGGGGGCCGGCTTGCGCAGGACCGCCTCGGGCATCGCGAGCTTGCCGATGTCGTGCATCAGCGCCGCGCGTTCGAGCGACGCCATGTCGTCGTCGCCCAGTTGCAGCGCGCACCCGACGCTGGCCGCGAGCGCCGCCACACGATAGGCATGCGCGTACGCGTCGTGATCCGCGAGCAGCAGGACGGAGAGGAAGCCGTCGAGCGCGGCGTCGGAATCGATCGTCAGCGCCGCGAGCGCGTCGCGCAGGCGATCGCGGCGCACCTCCACTTCGCCCTGCAGCGTCTCGCGCCAGCGGCGCGATTCGCGCGCCGCTTTGTGCCATTCGACGCCGCGCAGCACGGACTCGCGCAGCCGATCGCGCCCGAACGGCTTCGTCAGGTAATCGATCACGCCCTGGCGAAGGCTCGTGACGGCGGGGCCGACGTCCTGGACGCCGGTGGCCATGATGACCGCCGTCTCGGGCGCGTCGCGCCGGATTTCCCGTGCGAGCCAGAGGCCGTCGTGCCCGGGCATCCTGATGTCGCAGAGGGCCACGGCCGGCGGCGCATCATGTATCCGCTCCAGCGCCTCGTCGGCGCCGGACGCGGTGCTCACGGCATATCCTCCGTTGGCGAGCCAGCGGGCGATCAACTCTCGAACGCCCGTCTCGTCGTCGACGACAAGGATCGATTCGGTCATCGCCGTTGGGAGCGGTGTCTCGATGTGCATGACGCCCTACCGACTGCAAAGATGCCTCCAGGGCCGACGCACGAGTATCGCGGCGCGGCCGCCCTGCGGCGGACCGATGTGCGCGTGTGGCGTGCGCATCCGCCCACGCGCGGCGTGCGGCGCGCTACGCGCTCACGGCTTCCATCGCCGGGTCGCGCCGCCGGACGATCGTGTCGGCGAGGTCGAGGCGTTCGAGCCGGCGATACAAGGCGCGCCGGCTCAGGCCGAGCATGCGGGCCGCCGCCTTCTTGTTGCCGTTGGCGCGCATGAGCGCGCGCTGGATGTGTTCCCTCTCGACCGTCGCCAGCAGCTCGGTGGCGGCCGGTCCGTCGGCGCTCGACGGCCGGGCGGCGGGCGAAGCGCCCCGCGGCGCCGCGTACTGCAGGTGCGGCATGCTCACCGCGAGCTCGCGCTCGGTGATGAAGTCGCCGTCCGCAAGGATGCAGGCGCGCTCGATCACGTTGCGCAGCTCGCGGACGTTCCCTTCCCACGGCGCGAGCCCCAGCAGCCGCTCCGCGCCAGGCGTCATGCCGACGAGCGGTTTCTGCAGCCGCTCCGACGTCTCACGCACGAACGCCGCCGTGAGGTACGGGATGTCCTCGCGCCGATCGCGGAGCGGCGGCAGCGCGATTTCGACGATGTTCAGCCGGTAATACAGATCGCTGCGGAACCGGCCGGCGGCGACCTCCGCCCGCAGATCGCGATTGGTGGCCGCGATCACGTGGACGTTGACCTTGCGCGGATCCAGCGAGCCGACGCGATGGACCTCGCCGAGCTCCAGCACGCGGAGCAGCTTCGCCTGGAGCGTGAGCGGCAGCTCGCCGATCTCGTCGAGGAAAAGGGTGCCGTTGTCGGCCAGCTCGAACAGGCCCGGCTTGTTGTCGGTCGCGCCGGTGAACGCGCCGCGCACGTGCCCGAACAGCTCGCTCTCGAACAGCGTCTCGACCACCGCCGAGCAGTTGACCGTGACGAAACGGCGATCGCGCCGAGGGCCCATCCTGTGCAGTCCGCGCGCGACGAGTTCCTTCCCCGTACCCGTCGGGCCCGTGACGAGCGCCGTCCGCACGTGCGGCGCCAGGCGCCGGATCATGCCGAACAGCTCCTGCATGACCGGACCCCGCCCGATCATCCCGCAGAACTCGAGGCGCCGCGCCACGTCGCTCTCGATCGACATCAGGCTGCGGCGTCGTTCCAGATCGTCGCGCACGCCCGCGAGCAGTTGCTCCAGACGCGGGAAGTCGAGCGGCTTGCTCAGATAATCGGTCGCGCCGAGCTTGATCGCCTCGACGGCGGTATCGACCGACGCGTAGCCCGTCATCAGCACCGCCTGGCACGCCGGATCGATGTCCCGAATGGCGCGCAGCACGTCCAGCCCGCCCACCTCCGGCATCCGCAGATCCACCATGACCAGATCGGCCTTGCGGGCCTGCA
The DNA here is from genome assembly GCA_035495955.1 of Vicinamibacterales bacterium. Taxonomy (GTDB): domain Bacteria; phylum Acidobacteriota; class Vicinamibacteria; order Vicinamibacterales; family 2-12-FULL-66-21; genus JAICSD01. The sequence goes on from DATJFE010000032.1 coordinate 7,866, forward strand.
GCTGACCGATCGCGTCGCGGCCGTTCGAGCACGTGATGGTTTCATACCCGGCGCGCTGCGCGAAGCGGCTCACGACATCGAGGATTCCCTGCTCGTCGTCCACGACGACCAGCAGCGGCTTCTGCCCGTTCATACGTACTCCTTGATCACTCCACACAGCGCCGTTTTCAGCGCCGCGAGTTCGAATGGAGGATGCACTCCCCCGTCTCCGGCCGCTTCCGTCATGAGCACCAGCGCCGGCCGGGCGCCCGTCATCGGCCCTTCGGGCCGATCTGCTCCGCCGGCGAGCAGCGTCTCGTCAATCAACGCCACGTCGAACCTCCCGCTTCCCAGCCGCGCGAACGCGTCGGCGGTCGTTTCGGCCGCGACGACGGCGTGTCCCCATCCCGTCAGCGCCGCGGCCACGTAATCCCGCTCGGTGGTGTCGTGATGCGCCACCAGCGCACGGAGCGGCTCCGCCGGGGCGGCCGCGCGAGCCGGCAGGAGCACCTTGAACGTCGTCCCCTGCCCGACGCGGCTCTCGACCGAAATCTGGCCGCCGTGATCCCGCACGATCCCGTAGCAGATGCTGAGGCCGAGGCCGGTGCCTTCGCCGACTTCACGGGTCGTGAAGAACGGATCGAAGATGCGGCGGAGAATCTCGTCGGGAATACCGTGTCCCGAATCGCTGATGACCAGTTCGACCGCGTCGGCTTCACGGATGTGCCGCGCGCCCACGCGGATTCTGCGCACGGGCCTGGACCGCATCGCCTGTTCCGCGTTCAGCACGAGATTGAGCAGCGCCTGCTGGAGCTGCCCGCCGTCGCCGAGCACGGGTGGAAGGCCCGGCTCGAAATCGGTCTCGAGCTCGATGGCGTTCAGCCGGAACTCATACGCGCGCAGCGACAGCACGCGGCTCACGACGTCGGCGATGTCCTGCGGCGCGCGCTCCGCCGACTGTCGCCGCGCGAATGCAAGCAGATTGCGAACGATTTTCGCCGCGCGCTCAGACTCCTCGGCAATCCGCCGGAGGTCGTGCCTGAGCTGCGGGCCGATGGGGAGCGCGTCGCCGTCCGACGTCTCGCGGACCTCTTCCTGCAGCAGTTGCGCGTACCCGATGACGCTCGTCAGCGGATTGTTCAGCTCGTGCGCGACGCCGGCCACGAGCTGGCCGATGGCCGACAGCTTTTCCGCCTGCAGGAGCTGCGCCTGGGTTGTCTTCAGGCGATCGACCGTCGCGACGAGGCGCTCGTTGGCCGCCGCGATTTCTTCGCTCATCTGCCGCATGCGGCGCGCGTTGCGGATCTCGCGTGTCACGTCTTTCGCGATCTGGACGATGGCGGCGCTGTCGTTCGCGTTCAGGACCGGGCAGGTCGTGACCGTGAAGATGTGATCGTCGGGCCGCGTGATCTCTTCATGGACGCAGCAGGTGCCGGCCGCGCGCCCGACGGCGCAATCGGGAAACTGCCCTGCGCACAGACCGATCTCGTCGCACGATAGGCCGCGGAGCGACGTGACCGGCCGGTTCAGATACGCGCTCAGCGCGGCGTTGCCGCGCAGAAGCCGGCCGTCGCGGGAAAAGACCCCGATCGGGTCCGCGATGGCGTCGAAGGTCGCTTCCCACTCCTGCTTGCCGATCCGCACGTAGGTGTGGAGCCGCGCGTTCTGGATGGCGACGGCCGTCTGGTTCGCGATCGTCGCGATCAGCCGCTGATCTTCGGGGGAGAACCGCCGCGCCTTGGTGCTGCCGACGGTAAGCGCCCCGATAAGCACGTCGCCGGCGAACATCGGCACGCTCAGTGCGGAGCGGATCGGCAGGCGCGCGGCGATATCGGGATCGAGACCGTCGTGAAGGTCGTCGATGATAATGGGCGCGCGCGTCTGCAGCACGCGATCGCTCGGACGCGGCACGACGGGTGTGCCGACGGACCAGGCAAGACGCATCTCGGGCGGAGCGCTGACGACGCGCAGATCGTACTCGCCGGTCGCCGGGTTGAGCAGGCGCGCCGCGCTCGAATCCGCGCTCAAGCCCTCCATGAGGCGCTGCAGGACGCGCTCGGCGAGCTCCTCGGGCGGAAGCAGGTTGCGGAGCTCTTCGCCCACGTCGTTGATGAGGCGCTGCTCCCACACGAGCCGCCTGTTCGCGAGCACCACGCGGCGGTGCTCGAGGGCGCGCTCGACGGTCGAAAACAACTGATCGACGTCGAACGGCTTCGGCACGAATGCAAACGCCTTCAGCTCGTACGAGGCGATCGCGGAGGCGAGCGACGTGGTCGCCGAGATGACGACGATCTCGGTGTCGGGCGATTCCTGCTTGATCGCGCGGAGCACATCGAGCCCCGATTCGCCACCGAGCGTCAGATCGACCAGCGCGACCTGAAACGGCCCGGCGGCCAGCGCGCGGCGCGCATCGTCGATCGTCGCGCCCACCTGCGTGGCGTAATCGCGCAGCCGCGCGTTCAGCGCGAGCAGTTTCACGAGCACCTGGTCGTCCTCGATGATGAGCAGCGTCACAGGTTCCACGGCTTTGCCTCGATGCCGCCCATCTCAGCAAGAGCCGAGCCGCATCCGCACACGGCGGGACATGGGGAAAGTGGAAGGAAAAGAGACCGTCGGCGGGACGGCGCGGCCAGCCGTTTCAGGGGTGAAACGCGGCGGGTTTCAGATCTGGTGCTTCTTCATCAGGCGCCAGAGCGTCGTCCGGCTCACTTGCAGCTCGCGGGCCGTGGCGGTGATCTCCCCGTTGTTGCGGGCCAGCGTCGCGACGATCATCTCGCGCTCCGCCCGCTCGCGCGCGGCGGCAACGGTGCCGTCGGCTGCCGTCGACTGGGGGTCGGCCGCGCGCGTGGCGAACAGTTCCTCAGGCAGGTCGGCCGGTTCGATTTCGGGGCCGCGCGACACCGCCGCGGCGCGCTGAATGACGTGCTCGAGCTGACGCACGTTTCCCGGATAGTCGTAGGACAGCAGCGCCGTCTGCGCGGCGCCGCTGATCCGCGTGACGCCCGCGGGGCCGCCGTACCGCGACAGGAAAAACGCGATCAGTTGCTCGATGTCGCCGCGCCGGTCGCGCAGCGGCGGCAGATGAAGCCGGTGGACGTTGAGGCGGTAGAACAGGTCGCTGCGAAACGCGCCGGAGTCGACGGCGGCCTGCAGATCGGTGTTGGTCGCGGCGACGAAGCGGACGTCGATCGTTCGGGAATCGTTCTCCCCTATCCGCCGGACTTCCCCCGCCTCGAGGGCCCGCAGCAGCTTGGCCTGCACGCCGCCCGGCATCGTCCCGATCTCGTCGAGAAAAAGCGTTCCGCCGCTGGCGTGTTCGATGAGGCCGGCGCGCGCGGCCGCCGCCCCGGTGAACGCCCCGCGTGCGTGGCCGAACAGCTCGTTCTCGAGCAACGAATCCGTCAGCGCGGCGCAGTTCAGCGCGACGAAGGGCTTGGCTGCCCGGCCGCTCGCGGCGTGGAGCGCTCGGGCGACCAGCTCCTTGCCCGTCCCGGTTTCTCCGGTGATGAGCACGGTGCCCGGCGCCGCGGCGGCGCGGACGATCAAATCCTTCAGGCGGCGCATGGCCTCGCTGTCGCCCACCAGCGCGTCGAGCGTGCCGGTGCCGCGAATCTGCCGCTGCAAGAGGTCGACCTGCCGCGCGAGCTGCCGCCGCTCGGACGCCGCCTTGACGCGCATGAGGAGCTCGTCGCGAAAGAACGGCTTCTGCACGAAGTCCACGGCGCCGAGCTTCATGGCTTCGACGGCGGTGTCGACGGTACCGAACCCGGTCATGATGAGAAAGGCGGAATCGACATGCTGTTCGCGCAGCCGCTGCAGGACGTCGAGTCCGGACATGCCAGGCATCCGCATATCGGAGAGGATCACGTCGAAGCCGCCCCCGCGTGCGGCGGCCAGCCCTTCTTCGCCGCTTTCAGCCGTTTCGACGGTATGGCCGGCGGCCCGCAGCATGCGCGACATACTCTCGCGAACTCCCAGGTCGTCGTCGATGACGAGGATGCGCGACACCGGCGCTAAGTGTATGACAGACGACGGCCTATAATGGAGGGAGCAGGACCGGTCGCCGCGGCGGTAAACGCCTCCGGCCGGCAGGCGTATTTCATGGCAGGACCGTCAGCGGCACTCTTGGCCGCGCGAGAAGCGGATGCTGCCGCGGCGTCAGCGGTAAAGACGCTGCAGGCGGCCGGCGAGCATGACGCGGCCCGAGAGCGGTACGCGGATCTCGTCGCGCGGCATCAGCGCCGGGCCGCGCGCATCGCGTACCACTATCTGCGGGATGCGGCCGAGGCCGACGAGGCCGTGCAGGACGCCTTCGTCAAGGCGTACCAGCACCTGCCGTCGTTCCGCGAAGAGCTGCCGTTCGACGTCTGGTTCACGCGCATTCTGATTAACGGGTGCCTGGACCGAATCAAGGCGCGCACGCGCCGGGAGCGCTGGCTGCTCCCGATGGGTATGCTGCGCGGCGCGTCGACGGCCGACGGTACGAACGTCGAGCGGGACGTGACCGAGCGGATGGCCGCGCGCGGCCTTTCGCCCGAGGATGCGCTGCTCGGGCGCGAGCGCCGGCGGCAGATCGCGGCCGCGCTCGCCAGGCTGCCGGAGCGGCAGCGGTCGGTGTTCGTTTTGAGTCACGTGGAGGGACGAACGTCGCGGGAAGTCAGCGCCTTGACGGGTCTCAACGAATCGACGGTCCGTGTGCACCTGTTTCGCGCCATTCGGAAGCTGCGGACGCTCCTGGCGAAAGACGCCGCGGACGCCGTACCTGGTGAAGTGAGAGGAAAACGCCGTGTCACTTCTTGAACGCCTCCGCCGCGGACATCTCTCCGACACCCAGTTCGCTCGCCTCTGGACGACCGGCGGCCCGCATCCGCACCTCGAAGGGTGCGCCGTGTGCCGCGCCCGCTTCGAGGAATTCGAGCGATGGATCGCGGGCATCGGCGACGACCTGCGCCTCGAGGCCGACGCCGCCTTTCCGGCCGAGCGCCTCGCGTTCCAGCAGGCCCAGATCGCCCGCCGCATCGAGTCGCTCGAACGCCCTGCCAGGGTCATTGCGTTCCCGAAGGCGGCTCGTGCGGTGATTAGCGGCAACTCGCACGTGCGCCGGTGGGTCACCGTCGCCGCGGCGGCCGGCCTGATCGCCGGCGTCGGCCTTGGCCAGGTCGTCCCGCTCCGGACGGCGCTCGATCGTGAACAGCGGCTCGCCTCCTCGGCGCGGCCGCTCACGCGTCCGCAGGCGGCCGAGCGCTCCAAGGAAATCAAGGCGACCGCTTCGTCGCAGAGTCCCATCAACGACGAGGAACTGCTGTCGGATGCCTTCTCGCGCCCGCGCGTCAGCACTCTGAGCGCGCTCGACGACATGACGCCGCACGTGCGCGACATGATCGAACGGTCCAAATAGGCTGCGGGCTTCGCCCCGCGGTAGAATGGATTGCTTGGCATCAAGTCAGCCCCTGATCTTCCGCAAAGGCCTCGACATGAAGGAGGCCGTGGCGGGAGAGCTGGCCGCGGCTTACCACAGCGCGCTCGTCGACAAGGTCCGCGCGTCTGATTTCCGGCACGATCGCGGACGTCTCACCATCCACCTGGCCCGCGAATTCGGCTTCTGCTACGGCGTGGATCGCGCGGTCGACTATGCATACCAGGCCGTCGCCCGGTTCCCCGGCCGGCGCGTCTTCCTCACCGGCGAGATCATTCACAATCCGCACGTCAACGACCGCCTGCGTGCGAGCGGCATCCGCTTTTTGAGCGATCCGGACGAGCGCGGCATCGAGCCCGGTCCGGACGACGTCATCATCCTGCCGGCATTTGGCATCACCGTCGAGGACATGTTGAAGTTCTCCGAGCGCGGATGCACGCTGGTCGACACCACCTGCGGCTCCGTGCTGAACGTCTGGAAGAACGTCGTGCGCTACGCGCAGGACGGCTTCACTGCCGTGATTCACGGGAAGGTGAAGCACGAAGAGACCCGCGCCACGGCGTCACAGGCGCTGAAGTATCCCGGCGGGCGCTACCTGGTCGTGCTGGACCGCGGCGAGGCCGCTGCGGTCTGTGAGTACATCCGCCACGGCGGCGATCGCGGGTCGTTTCTCGCGCGCTTCGGCGGCGCGAGCTCGCCCGGATTCAATCCCGACACCGATCTTGCACGGATCGGGTGCGCCAACCAGACGACGATGCTGATGTCGGAGTCGCTGGAGATCGGCGAGATGTTCCGCGAGGCGATGCGCGACAGGTACGGCGAGACGGATCTTGCGTCGCACTTCCGAGCCTTCGACACGATCTGCAGCGCAACCCAGGAGCGGCAGGATGCGGTGGAAGCGCTCCTTGACGCCGAAACGGTCGATCTGATGATCGTCGTGGGCGGCTACAACAGCAGTAACACCTGCAACCTGGCGCGCATCTGCGCCGCCCGCGCCAGAACGTTCCACGTGGCGGATCCCGGCTGTCTCATCTCCGCCGATCGAATCCGGCATCGCCCCATCGGACCGCCCTCGACGGCCAGCGCCGCCGAAACGATCACGGAGCACTGGCTCCCCGCCGAAGGACGCGTCGTCATCGGCCTCACCGCGGGCGCATCGACGCCGAACAATATTGTTGGACAGGTGATCGAGACGCTGGAGAGGTTTACGGGAGCCTGACCGAAGGTGATGAATTCGTGAATTGGTGGGTTGGTGAATTCGCGAATTCACCAATTCACCAATTATCTTTCCAGCCGTGAGAGCTGTTTCCCTCCAACGGCAGTGAACGTCACGCGGATCTCGTGGCCGTTCTGCTCGGACAGGAACCGGTGCAGCTCGGAGCCGGGCTTGGCGAGCATCGTGGCGTCCTTCCCCAGCGAAAAATAACCTTCCTCGGTCTCGTGTGCGGCCGAGCTGACCTCGACGGTGATCGTCGTCTCGCCGCGATCGGCGGCGCGGCCGATGCTCAATCCGAGGAGCAGGGCAGCAAACAACATCCACGCGATCATCGCTCCACGCACGGCCGAACCCTCCGTTTCGCCGGCCCCATCGCCAGCCCGTCGATGCAGGGGCAATCGACGTGCCACGGCAAATCGCGCCTTTTCAGTCGCTTACGGCGTCGCGTGGGTAGCCGGGTGTGGCAGCTTACTACACACCCCGGTAAACAGCGCCGTCCGCCGGGTCGTAATACGGCGCAGTAGTTCCAACGGAGATATTGAGTTGAAGGCAAGGCAACTGATGTGGGGCCTCGCAGCCCTGCTGTTCATGCCGGCAGCGAGCCACGCTGGCGGTGTCTGCGAGCGCGGGCAGCCGGCTCAGCAGCGCGGCGCCGCCCCGTCCGAGCCGCAAAAGGACGACAAGCGGGCCCAAACGGGGCACGAGCCTCGTAAATGGTGGATCGATCCGCAGCTCCGCGCGGACCTCGGGATCACCGATCAGCAGTCGGCCGCGGTGGATCAGATCTGGCAGAAGAGCCTGCCGAAACTGCGCGACGGCCACCAGCGGCTGGAAAAGCTGGAGGACGTGCTCTCGCAGATGATTCTCGAAAACGTCGCCGACGAATCGACCGTTCTGGCACAGATTGAAAAGGTGGAGAATACGCGCGCCGAGCTGAACAAGGGGCGCACGGCCATGCTCTACCGCATGAACAAGCTGCTGACCGCCGACCAGCGAGCGAAGGTCAAGGCGATGTACGAGCATCGCGACGGCGGGCGGCGCGGCTCCACGTCCCGCTGAAGAGTCGGTTTTCTCATCCCAAACGTCTTGGAGGCTTTCGTGAAGAACAACGTTGTCGTGACAGCGGCCGCTGCCCTGATGGCCGCGATGGCCGCCGTACCGGCGCTGGCGCAGGACGAGGGCATGCTCAATCCGTCGCGCGTCCGCGCGCGGCTCCAGCAGGCGCAGGCCCAACCCCTGCCGCAGGTGGCGCAGGCCCCCAAGACGGCCCCCTTCGTGACTGCGGGCCCGCGCGTCGATCTGTCGATCGAGGAAGCCGTCGCCCGCGCGCGCGAGAAGAACATCGACATCGGCGTCGCCCGGATCACCCCGCGTCTGACGGACTTCACGATCGCGGGACTCGAGGCGAACTATCGCCCGAACCTGACGTCTGCCTTCAGCGACGCCAGCGTCACGAACTTCCCGACGAACATCACGCAGGGAATCACCGCGCCTACCGCTACGGGCACATACGCCTGGCAGGGCGGGCTCGCGCAGAATCTGTGGTGGGGCGGCGGCAACTACACCGTCGGGTTCACCAACAGCCGGACGAACAGTCCGAGCACGACCGCGACACGCAATCCGAACTTCGACTCGCGGCTGACGGCGACGCTCGTGCAGCCGCTGCTGCGCGGCTTCCAGATCGATTCGACACGCGCGTCGCTGCAGACCAACCGTATCAGCCAGCAGAACGACGAGATCTCCCTGCAGACCACGATTCAGACGACGATTGCCAACACGCGCAACGCCTACTGGGACCTGGTCTATGCCATCCAGGCCGTCGAAGCGGCGCAGAACTCGCTGGATATCGCGGACACGCTGGTCCAGCAGAACCAGCAGCGCGTCGAGATCGGCACGCTCGCACCCATCGACATCAAGTCGGCGCAGGCCGAGTCGGCCAACCGCCGGCTGACCCTGGTGCAGGCCCAGGCGACCGTGCGGACCACCGAACTCGCGCTGAAGCGCCTGATCGTCACCGGCACCGACGATCCGTTGTGGGGCTCGTCGATCAACCCCGTGGACCGTCCCGCGGCGACCGCGGAACCGATCGACGTCCAGGCCGCGACCGCGCGCGCGCTGCGCGAGCGGACAGATCTTCAGCAGTCGATCAATAACTTGAAGATCAGCGACATCAACCTTCGGAATCAGGTCGATCAGACGCGGCCGCAGCTCAACCTGACGGCCACGTATGGTCTGCGCGGGGTCGGAGGCCCCTTCATCCAGAAGACCGGCGTCGTCGATCCGTTGACGGGCGTGACGACGAGCGTGTCGACCGTTGTGCCCTCCGGGTACCTCGATGCGCTGCGGAACATCGCCGGATTCGACGGCCCGCAGTGGACGCTCGGCTTCAACTTCGCGTATCCGCTGGGCGTCAGCGCGCAGGAATCGACGGTCGCCCGCTCGAAGCTGTCGCTCGAGCAGTCGCAGGCCAATCTGAAGGCGCTGCAGCTCCAGATTGCCACCGACGTCGCCAACGCGGCGTTGACCGTCCAGAGCAGCCTCGAGAGCGTGCAGGCCAGCACGACGGCCCGCGAACTCGCGAAGGAAAAGCTCGACGCCACGCAGAGCAAGCTCGACGTCGGGATGGCCACCAACTATGAAGTCGTCCAGGCGCAGCGGGACTTCGCCGACGCGCAGAACAACGAGCTGCGCGCGATCGCCAACTATAGAAAGGCGCTGGTGAATTACGAAGCCGTGCAAACCGTCGGCACGCGCGGCGTGAGCGCGGGGGTGACCGGAACGGGCACCACAACCGGGACGACGAGCGGCACCACGACCGGCTCGACCACCGGCGGCAGCACGACCGGCGGCGGGGGCGGCGGACTCTAATCGAGAGCGAACGATAGTCATGAAAAAACTGATCTGGATCGTCATTCTTTTGGTGGTCGTCGGCGCCGGCGGCGCGGTGTTCTACGCCAACCGCGGCGACAAAGAGCCCACCGTCAGCACGCTCAAAGTCTCGCGCGGCGACATCGTCGATGCGGTCGGCGCGACCGGCACGCTCCAGGCGGTGACGACAGTCACCGTCGGCACGCAGGTATCGGGCATCGTGCAGGACTTGTATGCCGACTTCAACTCGATCGTGAAGAAGAACGCGGTCATTGCGCGGCTCGACCCCGCGCTTCTCGAGACGGCGGTCGAAACGGCGAAGGCGAACCTCGTCAACGCGCAGGCGAATCTCGAGCGGCAGAAGGTCACCCTCGCCGACGCGAACGCAAAGCTCGCCCGCGCCAAGGAGTTGAACGATAGACAGCTCCTGACGAAGGCGGACTACGAGACCGCCGATGCCACGGCCAAGCAGGCCGAGGCGCAGCTCAAATCGACGGAATCGCAGATCGTGCAGGCCGAGGCCGCCGTGAACAAGGCGAAGGTCGATCTCGATCACACGATCATCACCGCGCCGATCGACGGCATCGTCATCTCGCGCAACGTCGACAAGGGCCAGACCGTAGCGTCGAGCATGCAAGCGCCGACGCTCTTCGTCATCGCGGCGGACCTGACCAAGATGCAGGTGAACGCCAACATCGACGAGTCCGACGTGGGACGGATGCGCCCCGGACAGGACGTTACGTTCCGCGTCGACGCGTATCCGACCGAGACGTTTCATGGCAGCGTGAAGCAGGTGCGGCTCAACCCCCAGACCGTGCAGAACGTCGTCACGTATTCGACCGTCATCGACGTGCCCAACCCGGATTACAAGCTGAAGCCGGGCATGACGGCCAACGTCAACATCGAGATCGCGCGTCGGACCAACGTGCTGCGCGTGCCGAACGCCGCGCTGCGGTTCAGGCCGACGAAGGACATCTTCGACGCGCTGAAGCAGCCGATGCCGCCGGAGCTCGAGCGCGGCTTCGGACGGGGCAACCGGAACGGCCAGCAGAACGCACGCGGCGACCAAGGCGCGCCGAGCGGCGCGCCCGTCACGAACCTTCCGGGCGCGGCGCCGCAACCGCCTGGGACGGCCACGCCGGGCCAGGCGACCGCCAAAATCCAGGCGAACCAGCAGAAGTCCGCGGCGGGCCAGGCGGCCAGTCAACAGGGCGGCGGCCGCGGCGAAGGCGGCGGCGGCCGGTTCGCGAACATGACCCCTGAAGAGCGGCAGAAGCGCATGCAGGAGCGCCTCGCGTCGATGACTCCCGAGCAGCGCGCACAGTGGGAGCAACGCATGAAGGACCGCCAGGCCGAGGGTGGTGGCCGCAGCGGATTCGGCGGCGGCCAGGGGAACGTCGGCGGCGGGCGCGGCGGCAACACCGCGGCGCGGCAGCAGAACGCGCAGACTGGCGGCGCGCCGGCCCCCCGGGCGCCGCGCGCCGACAAGGCTGGCGGTCAGGCCAGCTCCAAGCTGATGACGTCGAGCGCGGAGACGATCGACTCGCTCTTCGGTCCGCTTCCGACGATCGAGACGCGCGGGCGGGCGTGGCTCTACATCAACAAACAGTTGAAGCCGGTGAACCTGCGTCTCGGGATCAGCGACGGCACGTATACGGAAGTCCTGAACGACACCGAGCTCCAGGACGGCATCGAGGTCGTCACCAACGTGGTCACGCCGGAGATGGCCAGCAAACCAGCCTCGCAGCAGAACAACGCGAACAACCCGCTGATGCCGCAGCGCGGCCGCGGACCCGGCGGTCCTGGCGGCGGAGGCGGCCGCGGTCGATAGTGGCCGCGGAGTACGTGGACTGGGCCGCGGAGCGCGGAGTACGTGGACTGGGCCGCAGGGGACGCGGAATAGGCCGCGGAGTACGCGGAATAGGCCGCGGAGTACGCGGAATACGCGGAATACGCTGACATATGAGTGAGACCGTCATGTCCGTTCGCGACCTGACCAAGACGTATCAGGTCGGCGACATCGAAGTCAGGGCGCTGCGCGGCGCAACCCTCGACGTGTACCGCGGCGAGTTCGTGTGCGTCACGGGTCCGTCAGGGTCCGGCAAATCGACGTTCATGCACATCGTCGGCTGCCTCGATCGCCCGACGAGCGGCCAGTACTTCCTGGACGGCAAGGACGTCTCCAAGTTATCGAAGGACGAGCTCGCCATCGTCCGGAACAAGAAGATTGGATTCGTCTTCCAGGGTTTCAACCTGCTCTCGCGCACAACGGCGCTCGACAACGTCGAGCTGCCGCTGCTCTACAACGCCGGCAAGAACAGGCTGAAGACCGCGGAGCGCCACCGCCGCGCCAAAGAGGTCCTCGAAGTCGTTGGCCTCGGACAGCGCATGGACCATTACCCCAATCAATTGTCGGGCGGACAGCAGCAGCGCGTCGCGATCGCCCGAGCGCTGATCAACGAACCGTCGATCCTGCTGGCCGACGAGCCGACGGGCAACCTCGACACGCGCACCAGCATCGAGGTTATGGACATCTTCCAGCGCCTGAACATGGAGCGCGGAATCACCGTCATCCTCATCACGCACGAGATGGACATCGCCGAGCACGGCACGCGTCTGGTGAGGTTTCGCGACGGCAGGATCCAGCTCGATCAGGCGGTTACCAAACGGCGGCTTGCGGCTGACGAACTGAAGCTGCTGCCGCCCTCGGACCACGACGTGCCGCAGGCCCGGGCAGAGGCGCCCGAACCGGCCGCGGCGACGCACTAAGGCTGCTATGTCAATCCTGATGACGCTGCGGATCGCGCTGAAGGCGCTCAACCGCAACAAGCTCCGCACGATCCTGACGATGCTCGGCATGATCATCGGCGTCGGCGCCGTGATTACGATGGTGGCGCTCGGCACGGGCGCGCGCACGACGATCGAAGAGCGCGTCAAGTCGGCGGGCACCAACATGATCATGGTCAACGCCGGCAACTTCTCGCAGGGCGGCGTGCGCATGGGGCAGGGCAACTCGACGACGCTCACTCCGGACGACGCGAATGTCATCCGGCAGCTTCCGGGCGTCCAGTACGCCGCGGCTGGCGCGAACACCCGCAGCCAGGTTATCGCCGGCAACCAGAACTGGTCGACGCAGGTGCAGGGCACCGACGTCGACCTGCCCCTCATCCGGAGCTGGCCGAACAAGTTCGGGTCGTTCTTCACGCCGCAGGACGTGACCGGCGCCCAGAAGGTCGCCGTGCTGGGCTCCGTCGTGGCCGGCATCCTCTTCGGCGACGACGTCGATCCGACGGGCCAGATCATCCGGATCAAGAACCAGCCCTTCAAGGTGATCGGCGTGATGACGAGCAAGGGGCAGTCGTCGATGGGCCAGGACCAGGACGATACGATCTTCGTCCCCTACACGACCGTCATGAAGAAGCTGCAGGGGCAGCAGAACATCAACAACGTCACCGTCTCGGCCGCCAGTTCGGATGAGATCCAGGACGTCGCCGAGTCGATTCGCGGCACGCTGCGCGTCCGCCACAAGATCTCCAACGGGGACTCGGACGACTTCATGGTCCGCACGCTCGAGGAAATGGCGAGCGTCCAGACCGAAACGACCAAGACGATGACGACGCTGCTGGCGAGCATCGCCGGCGTGTCGCTGCTGGTCGGCGGCATCGGCATCATGAACATCATGCTGGTGTCGGTCACGGAGCGTACGCGCGAGATCGGCCTCCGCATGGCGATCGGCGCCCGCGGTAAGGATGTGCTGCTCCAATTCCTGGTCGAGGCGATCGTCATCAGTCTGATTGGTGGGATGATTGGGATCGGCCTCGGCTTCGGGCTGAGCGCCGCGGTGCAGAAGTTCATGCAGTGGCCCGCCGACATCTCGGCGGACGCCATCGCGCTGGCGTTCGGGTTCGCGGCCCTGACCGGCGTGTTCTTCGGGTTCTATCCGGCTCGCAAGGCCGCGAGCCTGGATCCTATTGAGGCGCTCCGCTTCGAGTAGGCGGCGGCTCAATGTTCGTGGTCACTACTCGTTCATTAGAAGGAGTCAGAGCATGAGGCGGAAACTCGCAATGACGGCGGCGATCGTCGTCGCGCTGGCGGCAGCCGGCTACGCACAGAAACCGGACTTCTCCGGCACGTGGACCCCGGACGTGGCGGCGGACACCACGACCACGACTCCGCCCGCGGGCGGCGGCGGTGGCGGCCGCGGTGGCGGCGGCCCGATGACCGTGAAACAGACCGCCGATGCGCTCTCCATCGAGCGCACGATGGGCGGCAATCCCGTGACGACCACCTACAAGCTCGACGGCACCGAGACGGAAGTGCCAGCTGGCCGCGGTGGTACCGGCAAGGCCACCGCAAAGTGGGACGGCAGCAAGCTCGTCATCACGACGAAGACCGACAACGGCGAAACGACGCAGACCTGGTCGCTGGCCGATGGCAAGCTCACGATCGAGCGCACCGGCGGACGTGGGCCTTCGAAGACGGTCTATAAGAAGACGACGTAGACTCGAACTCCGAGGTCCGAACTCCGAGGTTCGAGGTTCGAGCGAGAAAGGGGTCGGCGCCTACGCGCCGGCCTTTTTCTTTGCCAGTAGCTCCAGGACGGTCAGTCCCGTGACTGGATCGCGCATCTCGGGCGCGATTTCGGCGAGCGGCGCCAGCACGAACAGCCGATCGCGAAAGCGCGGATGGGGGATCTTCAGTTCCGGCTCCTGTAGCAGCTCGTCGCCGACGAGGATCAGATCCAGATCGAGCGAACGTGGTGCTCCCGGATATGGCCGCTGCCGGCCGGCCGCTGTCTCAACTGCGCGCAGGGCTTCGAAGATCTCGCGCGCCGGATGCGGCGACTCTCCCACACCAGCGGCATTCAGATAGGGCGGATCGTGTTCGAGACCTTCGCCGACCGGAGCGGTTTCGATCAGGGTTGATAGACGAAAGCGGGCCAGCAGCCTGGCAACCTGACCGGCTGCCGCGAGAATCTGACCGCGTCGGTCGCCCAGGTTCGAACCAAACGCAACGGCGATCGTGCGTGAGCCAGTGCCACTAATCAGCTCGTTGTTCGTGCGTGATCACCTTGGGAGTTGGGAGTTGGGAGTTGACTCCGCCTACGTCTGCGTTCCGACCCATCGCGTCGGCAGCACCGATCCTTCCGTGCCCGCGCCGTCGGCCCGGCGGCCGAGCAAATCGCTGCGGCCGGCGAGCGCCTGATCGAAGAAGCGTCTGGCTTCGAGCGTCTCCCCCAGGATCACCCGCAGCATGTTCCTCACGCGGGCGTTCGTGATGCCTTCGATGCGCGGCCGCCATCGCTCGACGAGCGCGTGCGCCTGGTCGCGGTCTTCCTGCATCACCGACGCTTGCGCCTCTGCGCTCCGGCCCGACGGCTTCAACTGCGGTTCGGGGGGCTCCGTCGTCGTACCGCCGAGGTCGGCGATCGCATCGCGGACCCACGAGAGCTGGACCTCTTCGCGACTGATGACGTACTGATAGGTGTTGTTGAAATCGTAATCGCCGACGAACCGGGCGCCGGCCACGTGGCGCTGTCGCATGGCGGACTTGTCGCGGTAGAACTCCACGAGGAGCTGGAGGAGGTCGGCTGGTTTCACGCGCTCTGCTTTTCCTTGCAGGTGATGCAGACGCGGGTCCAGGGGATCGCGTTGAGGCGGGCGGGTGCAATGGGCTCGCCGCAGTCGCGGCAGACGCCGTAGGTGCCCTTCTCGATGCGCCAGAGGGCTTCTTCGATCGCCTGGAGGATCTTGGCGTCGGTCTGCTTCAGTTTGAGCTGGATGTGGACTTCGTTGTTGCCGCTGGCCTGATCCGCGAGGTCGCCCTGCCGCGAGTTCACGTCTCCCATCGTCGTCTGGAGCGGCTTGACGCCTCCGCCGGTCGACAGAATCTCGCCCCGCTTCTTCAGCAGCGCTTCTTTATAGGTTGACGTATCCATCAGGATGTTCTCCGGGGGAGCCGCTCTCAGACGGTCGGATTGCTCGCCTGATAAACCGCGATCATATCACCGTGGGCGCCAGGGGGACTACAGGTGCGGCGGCGACTGCAGGTGCAGCGCTGCGCGCTGCTCGCCGCCACCGGGACCCGATCGTGCGGACCCTGAGACGTTTCTGCCGGCTTCAGATCGAAGGGTGCGATGGTGTCGCCGCAATGGATGAACAGTTCGCCGGGAGCACGACGGCCTGGCTGGCATCTCTGAGGATTTCATGTGATCCATCTGTCGCTCCCAGAGGACAGTGGGGTCAGATCTTGATTTTCGACGATCGAGCGCGCGTCGAAAATCAAGATCTGACCCCACCGTCAGCGGAAGTGGACACTATTCCGCTCGCAAGGTCCCCAGCGGTTTCTTCCTCAGCACATCGTAGCTGGACGTCACGCCGACGATCCCGACGAGCGCGGTCGTGATGAGCGCGCCGGCCGCCGCGAGGCCCGGCGCGGGACGCCAGGGAATATCGAGGACATGACGCGAGACCGCCCATGTCAGCGCGATCGCCGCACCCGCGCCGACCAGGCCCGCCAGCAGGCCCAGGCCGCCGTACTCCAGCGCCAGCATCGCCCCGAGCGTCCGCGTGCTCGCGCCGAGCGTCCGCAGGATCGCCGCCTCGTACACGCGCTGGAATTTCGTCATCGCGACGGCGCCCACGAGGATCAGGACACCGCTGAGCAGCGCGATGCCACCGACGATCGAAATCGCGAGCGTGATGTTGTCGACCGCACGCTGGAGCTGACCCAGAATCTCCCGGACGTCGATCGCCGACACGTTCGGAAACTCCGCCACCAGATCCCGCTGCAGCCGTCCCCGCTCGGTCGGATCCTCGGGCGCCTTCAGGATCCCGATCCACGTCTGCGGCGCATGCCCGAACGGTCCCGGGCGGAAGACGAACATGAATCCCCCGCTGCGCGCGTCTTCCCATTGCACTTCCCGCACGCTCGAGACGCGCGCCTCGAGCGTGCGCCCGAGCACGTCGAACCGGACGATGTCGCCGACGTCGATCTTGAAGCGCTCGTGGATTCCCTTCTCGATCGACACCTCCGCGGGCGCCGCCGTTTCGGGCAGCGGCGGCTGTCCGGCCCAGAACGTCCCCTGGACGACCTTCTCGTTGCTCTCGAGATGATCGCGGTACGTGATCGTGTACTCGCGTGCGAGCCCTCCCTGCCGGCGGACGTCTTCGAACGACGCCAGATTCGTGGTCCGGCCGCGCACGCCGGTGACCCTCGCCCGCAGCACCGGGATGAGGCGCGGCACGTCCGCGCCCGCCGCCTTGCGCGCCGTCAGGACCGCGCGCATCCGCTCGACCTGCGTCGGCAGGATGTCGATCAGGAACATGTCGGCGCCGCTCGACCCGAGCTCGAGCGAGAACTGCTGCAGCAGGTTGGCCTGCAGCGAGCGGACGCCGATCACGAAGAAGCTCCCGATGCCGACGGCGAGCAGGATCACGCGGGTCTGGTTGCCGGGACGGCCCAGGCTGAGAATGGCGTGGCGCAGCGGAAACCACGGCGCGCGCGCCACCGGCCGCACGCCGCGCACGATGGCCGTGCTCGCGACGGTGAGGACGAGCGCGACCCCGCCGAAGCCGGCGCACACGATGGCCCCGACCCGCAGCGACGCGGCCTGCCAGCCGGCCACGGCGATGAGCGCCGCGCTCACCACGACCGCGGCGCCAACCTGTGTCCAGTCCGCCGCCGCAAGCCGCGATCGCAGCCCCGCGGCGGTCCACCACGGCGGATGCGCGGCCCCGGCGGGAAGACCTGCCGTCGCGCCGCCGCGCAGCAGCAGCAGCGGCTTCACGCGCCGGACCTCGAGCAGCGGCACCAGCGAGAACAGCAGCGACACGAGCAGGCCGACGGCGACGCCCTGCCACACCGCCGACGCCGTGAGGGAATAGGAAGCGCCGCCGAGCGCCGTGACAACCCGGGCGGGAATCGCGGCCATGCCGATTCGCGCGAGCGCGACGCCAAGCCCGCTGCCCGCGAGGCCCAGCAGCACGACCTGCAGCACGTACGCCGCCAGCACCTGCCTCGTCGTCGCCCCCAGGCACTTGAGGATCGCGACGCTGCGGACCTTCTGGCGGACGAAGACCCGTGTGACGCTCCACACCCCGATGCCGCCCAGGACGAGGATGACGAAGCCCACCAGGCTCAGATAATTCTCCGCGCGCTGAAGATCGTCGCCGATTTGATCCTCTGTCGATCGGAACGACGTGACGCTGACGAACCGCGACGCAAAATCGCGCCGCAGCTCCCGATCGAGCGCGGCGACGCCCGACTCTCGCATCTTGAGGAGGATCCGGTAGCTCGCGCGGCTGCCGAACGACAGCAGTCCCGTGTGGATCAGATCGTCGTAGTCGACGAGCACACGCGACCCGAAGCTGAAGGCGCCGACGCGGCGGCCGGGCTCGACGGCGATGACGCCGCGAATGGTGAAGGGCACGCCGCCGACAACGAGCTGATCGCCGGTCGACAGGCCAAGCTCGGCGAGCAGCTCCGGCCGCACGAGCGCGCCGTGGTTCGCGAGCAGGTCGTGAGTGAACGGCCGTCCATCCTGCAGGATGACAGTGCCGTAAAACGGAAACCCGGGCTGCACCCCGCGCAGCTCCACCATCCGCGCGACCTGCGAGCCCTTGCCAGACGCGGGCCGGACCATGCTCGCGAGCTCGACCGTCTCCTGGCGCGCGAGAATCGGCGCCCCCGCAAAACGCTGCTCGAGCTCCGCGCGGAGCTCCGGCGTCCACGGGCGGTTGGTGGCCACGGCGAGATCGGCGGCGATGAGCGAACGCGATTCGCGCGTCAGGCTGCCGCGGACCGTCTGGATGATCGATCGCAGCATCACGATCGCGCCGACGCCGATCGCCACGCAGACGAAGAAGAACAACAGCCGCCGCCACGAGGCGCGCACTTCGCGCAAGGCCATCAGCAGCACGAAGGTCATGACACCGCCGGCACGGCGCTCACGATCCGGCCGTCGCGCAGCGCGATCGTGGCATCCGCCCGCTGGGCCAGCTCGGGGTCGTGCGTGACGAGCACGACGGTCGTCTTGCGCCGGCGGTTGACGTCGATCAGGAGATCGATCACCTGGCGGCCCGTCGCACTGTCGAGATTCCCGGTCGGCTCGTCGGCGAGGAGGATCGCGGGATCGTTCGCGAGCGCTCTCGCGATGGCGACGCGCTGCTGCTCCCCTCCGGAGAGCTGCGACGGATAGTGGTGCCGCCGAAGCGAGAGGCCGACTTCCGTCAGGAGCGCGTCGGCGCGCCGCCCCGCGTCGGACGCACCCGCGATCTCCAGCGGCACGCGGACGTTTTCCCAGGCCGTGAGCGAGGGGAGCAGATGGAAGAACTGGAACACGAAGCCGATGCGCGTGCCGCGAAAGCGCGCCAGCGCATCCTCCGACATCGACGTGATGTCGGCGCCGTCGATCACGATCCGTCCGGTCGACGGCGCGTCGAGTCCGGCGAGCAGACCGAGCAGCGTCGACTTGCCGCTGCCCGACGGACCGGTGATCGCCGCGACTCTTCCCGATTCGATCCGCAGATCCAGCGGATGGAGGATCGTCAGCATCGCGTCGCCGCTCGGAACGGTCTTGGAAACGCCGTGCAGCTCGATCATGAACCCGCCGCGTCGACCATCGGCTTCAGCGCGGCCCACACGGTGTCGGCGACGATCCGGGCGCCCTGGGGATTCGGATGGATGCCGTCGGCTTGGTTGAGCGATGGATCGCCGGCCACCTTGTCGAGCAGGAACGGCACGAGCGGGACCTTGTAGTGTTTCGCCAGATCGCGATAGACCTGCCTGAAGGATACGGTGTACTCGCGGCCGAAGTTCGGCGGCGCTTCCATGCCCGCGAGCAGGACGGCGACATGCTTGGACTGCGCGCGCTCGATGATGGTGGCAAGGTTCGTCTGCATCTGCGCGACCGGCAGCCCGCGAAGTCCATCGTTCGCGCCGAGCTCGAGAACCAGAATGCGCACGTTCGGCTGATTCATCGCCCAGTCGAACCGTTCGAGGCCCCCGGCAGACGTGTCGCCGGACACGCCCGCGTTGACGACATCCCAGTCGTAGCCGCCGGCGCGCAGCTTCTCCTGGAGCAGTGCCGGATATGCCTGCGCCTCGGTGAGCCCGAGGCCAGCGGTCAGGCTGTCGCCAAGGACGACGACCTTCGGATGCGGCGAAGGGGCATCGGCGGGCGCGGCAGCTGCAGACGCAGCCGGCGCCCCGACCGTGGATGACTGGGGAGGCGGACCCGGCGCCACGCCGTCGCGGCCACACGCGGCCAGGACAGCCAGCACGCACGGCAGAAGCAACCGCCTCGAAAGCATGTGATCATTATAGGGAGGCTGGAGGCTGGAGGCTGGAGGCTGGAGGCTGGAGGTAGAGAGTTGGGAGTTCTCTGATGGCGCGCGGATTCGAATCCAAGATGGTCGAGTTCCAGCAGGAGGAGGCGGCGCGCGGACGCTCACGGACCGCCGCGCTGACGCCCGACGAGCAGGCGCGCCGGGCGCGGCGTCTCAGCCTCGAGCTCGCCCGCGCCCGGGCAGCCGCGGATCTCGCGCGCGCCATCGCTCCAGCTCACCGCCAGATGCTCGAGCAGGCCATTGCGGCCCTCGACGACCAGCTACGCGGCATCTAACTCATCCCTGCGGCCGGTATGGCCTTTGCTGCCTGTAGCTGGAGCATGGCCGTGAAGGACATCGTACGTATTGCCGCGATCGGCGATCTCCACCATGGACGGACGACGCAGGCAGGATCGCTGCAGCCGCTGCTCGCGCAGATCGGTGAATCCGCCGACATCCTCGCGATCGCGGGGGATCTGACCGATTACGGCCTCGCCGATGAGGCGCGCGCGCTCGTCAAGGAGCTCGCGGCGATCAAGATTCCGATCGTTGCCGTCCTCGGCAACCACGACTACGAATCGAATCAGCAGGACGAGATCGTCAAGATTCTCAAAGACGCCGGCGTCGTCACGCTCGATGGCGAGACGACGGAGATTCTCGGAATTGGCTTCGCCGGGATCAAGGGTTTCGCGGGCGGCTTCGGCCGGCGCGCGCTCGGGCCGTGGGGCGAGGAGATCATCAAGAAGTTCGTCCACGAGGCCGTGAACGAGGCGTTGAAGCTGGAGTCGGCGCTCGCGCGGCTGCGCAACCCGCAGCTCGTCGCGATCCTGCATTACGCGCCGATTCAGGCGACGGTTGAAGGCGAGCCCTGCGACATCTATCCGTTCCTCGGCTGCAGTCGTCTCGAGGATCCGCTCACCCGCTTCCCTGTCAGCGCCGTATTTCACGGGCACGCGCACCACGGCGCGCCGGAAGGCCGAACGCGGACGAACGTCCCCGTGTTCAACGTCGCGTGGTCGCTGATGCGGCAGCTCTTCCCCGATCGGCCGTTCCGCCTCATCGAGCTAAGTGCCACACCCGTCGCATCGGATCGGCGCGGCGGCGCCGACAGACGAACCCCAGCAGAGGTGCATTTGTGACGAAAGAAATCTCACAGGAGATCAGATCAGGAGGAGCGCACAGAAAAGGAGTTTCTCCTGGACTCCTGATCTCCGGTTTGTGTTTATGCTTTCTGCAAGTCGGAGTGCCGCTCGACGCGGCGCAGAAACGAAAGCCGCACGCGCCGCCGCACAAGGCGGCGGCCGCGAAGCCTGCGGCGATCGACGAACAGGCGCTCCGCACCCAGGTGATGCTCGACCGGGCGGGATATTCACCCGGCGAGATCGACGGCACGATGGGCGCGAGCACACGCCGGGCGCTCGACGCCTTCACGAAGAACGGCGGCAAGGCGGACGCGCTGCCGTCCGATGCGCTCGTCGCCTACAAGATCACCGCCGAGGACGCCGCCGGTCCGTTCACGCGCGAGATCCCGTCAGACATGACGGCGATGGCGAAGCTCGACGCGCTCAACTACAAGAATCTGCCGGAAGCCCTCGGTGAAAAATTCCATGCAAGCCCGGCGCTGCTCCATCGGCTGAATCCGAAGGCGAAATTCGCGGCCGGCGAGGAGATCCAGGTTCCCAACGTGCTTCAAGCCGTCACTCCGGTCGGACCGCCGCGGGGATCGCAGGCCAACGCGTCGAATCCGGCGGCGACGACCGTCACCGTCCGGAAAAGCTCGTCGGATCTCGTCGTCACCGACGGCGCCGGCCACCCGCTGATGTACGCTCCCGTGACGACCGGCAGCGAACACGACCCGCTGCCGATTGGTGAATGGAAGGTGACCGGCGTGGACAAGGATCCCAAGTTCCACTACAACCCGGATTTGTTCTGGGATGCGGAGCCCTCGAATTCGAAGGCCACGATCGCGCCGGGTCCCAACAATCCGGTCGGGGTCGTCTGGATCAATCTGTCGCGCCCGCACTACGGGCTTCATGGGACGCCCGAACCGTCGATGATCGGAAAGACGACGTCACACGGCTGCGTGCGGCTGACGAACTGGGACGCCGTGAAGCTCGCCTCGCTCGTGCGGCCGGGCACGAAAGTGATCTTCGCCGAATGACGCCCGTCGCGCCGCGGCCGGCGATCCGATATCTGGTGGCAAGCGGCCTCCTCGGCTTCGTCCTCGGCGCGTTCGTGGTGGCTTCTCTCGGGACTGTCAATACGGTCGCGGGCAGAACGTTGCTCCGGCCGGTAGCCGGCGCTGCCGTCGATGAACCGACCAACGCCGTCGTCGAGACGCCGGCCCCGACCAGCGGACGCACCGGCGTCATCCCGTCGAACGCCCCGGAAGCCAAGGACCTGGTCGCGCGCCGCCTGACGCTTCCAGTCGAGGGGATCCGCGCGGACCAGCTAGTCAACAGCTACCACGACGCGCGCAGCGGAGGACGCGAGCACGAGGCAATCGACATCCTGTCGCCGCGGAACACTCCGGTGTTGGCCGTGGAAGACGGCTCGATCGCACGGCTGTTCCTGAGCAAGGCCGGAGGCAACACCATCTACCAGTTCGATCCCGGCAGGCAATACTGCTATTACTACGCTCATCTGGAACGCTACGCTCCCGGCCTGAAGGAAGGGGATCAGGTCCTTCGGGGCCAGACGTTGGGTTATGTGGGGACTTCGGGCGATGCCCCAAAAAACACGCCCCATCTGCACTTTGCGGTGTTCCGGCTGACCCCTGAGAAGCACTGGTGGGAGGGAACCCCTCTCAACCCCTACGATATTCTGCGGTGAGGCCGCTTCCAACCATTTCAGGCGCCCGATCCGTCCAAGCTGATGTAAGGATGGAGCTTGGAGGCATTAGCGCTGGTTTCTCCCGTCCAGTCCGTTTCGGCCGCTGAGCCGTCGCGTACGGTGGCGCGCGCCGCCGGAGGCGATGTGTCCGCATTCGAGGATTTGTACCGGACGCACCTGCCGCGGGTGCACAGTCTGGTGCGGCGGATGACCGGAGGGCGCGATGCCGACGAGCTGACCCAGGATATCTTCGTCAGGATCTGGCAGAAGCTGGGGACCTTCCGCGGCGACTCATCGTTCACGACGTGGATGCACCGGCTCGCCGTGAACGTCGTCATCGAGCGGTTCCGAAGCGAGCAGACCCGCCGCGCGAGACTGCACGACGGCGAGGCGATCTTCGAGACGCTCGCCGGCCGCATGGAGACGCCCGACCTGGGAATGGATTTCGAGACGGCGCTCGAGAAGCTTCCGGACGGCGCGCGCGAGATTTTCGTGCTCCACGACGTCGAAGGCTACAAGCACCACGAAATCGCGACGCTGCTCGATATTTCAGCGGGAACGTCGAAGGCTCAGCTGCACCGCGCGCGCATGATGCTGCGAAAGCACCTCAAGTAGGCGACCTATGGAAGATCTCTGGACCGGACGGCTGTCGGAATACCTTGACGACGAACTGTCGTCGGACGATCGACGCGGGCTCGAGTCGCACCTCGCGGGATGCGACGCGTGCCGCGAGACGCTGGCAGAATTGCGCGGCGTGGTATCGCGCGCCGGCGCGCTGCCGGCGCGACCGCCCGCCGCCGACCTCTGGAGGGGTATCGCCCCTCGTCTCGACCGCCGCGGAAGCGTGACGGCGTTCACGCCGCAGGTGCACCGCCGTTTTTCCTTCACGCTCCCGCAACTGGTCGCCGCCGGACTCGCGCTCATGGTGATGTCTGGCGGGGGCGTCTGGGTGCTGAACAACGGCGGCCGCGCGACGTCGCTGCCGCCGCTGGCCGCCAACACCGACCCGAACGTGGTTCCCGCCGCGATCGCCGATCCGCATTACGACGAAGCGATCGCGGATCTCGAGCAGGCGCTCCAGGCAGGCCGATCGCAGTTGGACCCGGGCACGATCAAAGTGCTCGAGGCCAACCTCGCGGCGATCGATGCGGCGATTGAGCAGTCTCGACAGGCGCTCGCCACCGATCCCGCGAACGTGTATCTGAACAGCCACCTCGCCGACGCCCGGCAGCGAAAGCTCGCGCTCCTCCGCCGCGCGGCGGCGCTGGTCAATAGGGGGTAGGGCAAAAGACGGAAGGCGGAAGGTGGAAGGCGGAAGAAGGAAACGATGGTTCTGACAGGAATTGTCCTAGCGCTGACGCTCGCGCAGAGCTCGGCGCCGCGCCAGGAGGCGCCGAAGACCGACGAGACCGTGCCGGTGCAGCGCGGCAGCCGGCTGTCGATCAACAACTTCGCCGGCGAAGTCGTCGTTCACACCTGGGACAGGGATTCGGTCCACGTCGTCGCGCGGCACCAGTCGCGCACGCGTGTGAGTATCCGGCCCGGCCCGAGCGGTCTGTCCATCAGCGCGAGCGGGATCATGGGTCCGCAGGGCTCGGTCGACTACGACATCACCGCCCCGTCGTGGATGGCGGTCAGGATCGAGGGCACCTACAACTTCGTGACGATCGACGGGATGCAGGCCGAAGTCTTCGCGAGCACGGTGCGCGGCGACGTGATCATCAAAGGCGTCACGGGCTTGATTACAGCGAAATCGATCGAGGGAGAGATCGACGTGGACGGCGCGCGCGGAAAGATAAACGTCAGTTCCACGAACGAAAAGATCAAGATCTCCGATGCGAGCGGCGACATCACCGCCGAATCCGTCAACGGCGGCATCACGATGACAGGCATCGACTCGACCAGCGTCGAGGCCTCGACCGTCAACGGGGACATCGTCTACGAAGGGAAGGTCGCCAACGGAGGGCACTACAGCTTCGGAACGCACAACGGCAACCTGTCGCTCGGCATCCCGGAGAACACGAACGCGACCTTCACGATCCGGACCTATCAGGGCAGCTTCAGCACCGATCTGCCGCTCGAGGGCGTGACGCGCGCCGATCTTCACCGGGGCCGGCGCGTGACGACGACGCTCGGCAGCGGAAGTGCTGATGTGAATCTGGAAACGTTCGGGGGGGCGATCAGGCTACGGAGGGGTACCGCGATCCGACCACACGGGAGGTAGACGGCGGCCGCCATCCATCAGCGCGCAGCGACTCCTGGAGCCGATGGGAGCGCTCGATCAGCGCGTGAGGGTCGCCAAACTTCTCGATCTCCTGCCGGCCATCCGGAAACGTAACGACGAGTTCGTAATCGTCACCGTCGGCGTGACGGCGGATCTCATAGAGCAGCTTGGCGTCCTGACGCTCGAAAAACCAAATCATCGAACCTTTTATCGGCCCTATCGCGTCGCAGTCTCGGGCATCTAGCGGCCTAATGCGACCATGGGCTCGATCCTCGATGCCCGGTGTGCAGGCAAATATGCTGCCACTGCCGAGACGGCCAGGAGCGTGACGCAGCCTGCCACGAATGCCGAGGGGTCGGCGGGTCCGACCCCGTAGAGCAGCGCCGACATGCTCCGGGCGGCAAGGAACGCGAGGGGGATCCCCGCGGCGGCGCCGACGACGACGAGCGTGAGCGCCTCTCGCAGGATCATCATCAGCACCATCCGGCGGTCCGCGCCAAGGGCCATCCTCAGTCCGAGCTCCGCAACGCGTCGGCTGATGCCGTAGGAGATGGTCCCGTAGAGGCCGAGGCTCGCCAGGAGCAGCGCCAGCGCGCCGAAGATCGTCGTCAGGCGCGCGACCATTCGATCTTCCGTCGTGCCTCGCGCGACGCGATCGCTCAATGGCGCCACGTCCACGATCGGCAGCCGCGGCTCGAGCTGCGACAGCGTTTCGCGGACGGTCTGGCCGAGCGGTCCGGGACTGCCGCTCGTCCGAATCTCGATGTCGCTCAACACCTCGTCGGGCGACGCGTCCGACAGGTGGTAGGCCATGTTCGGCGACGCCTTCCGCAAGTCGACATATCGCGCGTCCTCCACGACGCCGATGATGACGTTCGAGTCTTTGCCAATCGCGCGCCCGTAATCCCACCGCCTGCCAACCGCGCCCCCGCGCGGAAAAAAGCGGCGCGCCATGCTCGCGTTGATGACCGACGCGTGCGAGCCGGCATCGCGATCCTGAGGACCGAAGAGACGTCCCTCGATCAGATGAAGGCCGACGGTGTCGAAATAGCGGTCGGTGACGACTTCCTCGTTCGTGCGGAGCTCCTGGCTGCGCGCCTGCGCGAGCCCCTCGACGCTGAGGCTGCTGATGCGCTGCGATCCGCCGAGCGGACCGTTCGCCGAGAAGCTCGCCGACTGCACGCCCGGAATCGCCTGGATTCTCTCGATGACGCGCCGGTAGAGCGCCTGACGCTCATCGGCGCCGTAGCCGGCGCCGCGCACGTCGACTCTGACGGCCAGCACGTGATCGCGATCGAATCCGATGTTGGTCTGCGTCAGCGATCGCAGACTGCGCCCGAACAAGCCCGCCACGACGAGCAGCAGCAGGCAGAAGGCCATTTGGGCCGTCACGAGCGCCTTCCCGACGACGAGGCCCCGGCCGCCTCCCTCGGCGCCGACCGCGCGTGACTGCTGCTTCAGCGATTCCGACACCGGCACGCGCGTCACGCGGAACGCCGGCAGCACGCCGCACGCAATGCCCGTCGCCATGGAAACCGCCGCCGAGAACGCCAGCACGCGCCAGTCGAGCGCGGTATTCAGGTCGGCCGGAACCGGCGACGATCCGACGTTGACGAGCAGCGCAAGCAGCGCGTCGCGCGCCCAGACCGCGAATGTGACGCCGACGCAGCCGCCCGCCAGCGCAAGCAGGACGCTTTCGGCGAGCAACTGGCGAACGAGGCGCGATCGGCCCGCGCCGATGGACAGCCGGATCGCCATCTCGCGTTCCCGGCCCGCCGCCCGCGACAGCAGCAATCCCGCCACATTGCCGCACGCGATGACGAGCAGCACGCCGACCATCGCGAGGAGCACGAACAGCGGCGTCGCCACGCTGTCGCGCAGACCTGACACGCCATTCGCCGCCGGGTCGAAGCTGACGTGCGCTCGACGGATCGACGCACGATCGTCGTCAGATGCGTCCTTCGACAAGGCGGCTTCGCGCTCCCGCTGCACCAGCATGGTCATCGCGGATGCGGCCGCGTCCGGGGACCGGCCCGCCGGGACGCGCGCGAACACGTCCAGCCATGCAATCTGCGCCTGAGGAGGCCATGGCTTTCGCGGATCGGAGTCGCCGCTGTTGCTCGCGTTGGACGCGTAGCGGACGACCGGCTGCATCATGAACGGGATCCAGGCGTCGGCGCTCCGAAGCGAGACCGTCGTTCCGAAGAATCGCGGACGCGTAATGCCGACGATCGTGAAGGGGGTGCCGTTGATCGCGACCTGTCGTCCGATAGCCTCAGGCGTTCCGCCGAGTACCCGGCGCCAGTACGCGTCGCTGACGACGGCAACCGAATGTCCGCCGACGGTGACGTTGTCGGCTGGCGTCAGCAGACGTCCGTACTGCGCCTGTTGCCGCAGCAGAGTGAAATACTCGCCGGACACGAGCTGCACGTTGCCCCGAACCGGAATCGACTCGCCGTCGGGCTGCAATTGCATGCCGACGAGACCCGTCGCGGCGGCGAGCTCGCCGGCGTGCCTGGCGGCAAGTTCGTCGCGCGCCGATTGGAACAGCGGTCCTGAAAAGAGCTCCCCGTGACTGCTGCGCTCAGGCGTCACGACGTTGGCGAGATAGAGCTCCCGCGGCTCCGGCACCGGCAGCGTGCGCAGAACGATCGCATTGACCAGGGTGAATACCGCCGTCGCGCCGCCTATCCCGAACGCGAGCGATAACACGGCCGTCGTGGTGAACCCGGCGCTCCGGCGCAGGAGTCTGACGCCGTACCGCAGGTCCCGCAGCAGCTCTCCAATCATTCGTCTCCCCATTTCAGTCCGCGCGCAAGGCTCGAATCGGATCCACGCGCGCCGCGCGCCGCGCCGGGCGCCAGGCGGCCACGGCGGCCGTCGACCCGAGCAGCGCCACAATCAGCGTATATGTAATCGGGTCGGTCGCGCGCACCTGGAACAGCAGTCCCGCCAGAAGCCGCGTCGCCATGACGGCGGCCGCCACGCCCCCGGCGATACCCAGCGCCGCCAGCGTGAGCGCCTGCCGCAGCACGAGCCGCACGACGGCGCCCGGCCTCGCGCCGAGGGCGATTCGGATGCCGATCTCGCGCGTCCGCTGCCCGACGACGAACGCCATGACGCCGTAGATGCCAACCGCGGCGAGTACGAGGGCCAGGATCGCGAAGGCGCCGAGGAGCTCCGTCGAGAAGCGGCGCGACGCGGTCGCCAGCGCAACCATCTCGTCCATCGTGCGGACGCCGTAGGTCGGCAGATCCGGATCGACCGCGCGCACTTCAGCCGCCAGCGCGTACCTCAGCCTGTCGGGATCCGCCCCGGTTTTCAGCACGAGCGACAACGAGAGACCGGTCGCCTGCTTCAGCGGCCGGTACAGCGTCGGCCGCGGGTCATCCTCGAGACGGCGTGTTCGCACGTCCTGGACGACGCCGACGACGGTCATCCACGGAGCGTTCGCGTGCGGGCCGCCAAGATGCAGCCGCTTCCCGAGTGGATCCCGGCCGGGCCAACTGTGGCGCGCGATGGACTCGGTCACCACCGCCACCGGCGCGCCTCGGGCGTCGTCCTGCTCGGAGAACGTCCGGCCGCGAACCAGCCGGATCCCCATCACGTCGAAGTAGTCCGCCGATGCCACCGTCAACTGCGACGTGGGCAGGCGCGAGCGATCCTCGACCTCGCTGCCTTCGGCGGTGAAGACGACCGAGCTTCGGTTGCCGTCGAACGGCAGCGCGCCGGCGGCCGCGGCACCGGTCACGCCGGGCAGCGAGCGCGCGCGCCGGAGGATTTCCTCGTACGCGGCCAGACGCCGGGCGTGGCCGGTCGTGCGATTCGAGTACGGTCCCGCATTCGGATCGTTCGGCTGGGGCAGCCACAGCCGCGCGGTCAGAATGTCGTGCGGATCGAAACCGAGCTCCACGCGGTGGAGGCGCCAGAAACTGCGGACGAGAAGAGCCGCGCCGACGAGCAGCACGAGCGCCAGCGCGAATTCGACGATCACGAGCGACGAGCGCAGCCATCCGCGCGCACCCGACGCTCCCCTGGCGCCGTCCTTGAGTGCGTCGTTGACGTCGGCCCTGGAGAACTGGATTGCGGGAATCGTTCCGAACAGCAGCGCCGTCGCGATCGCGATCACGGCGGTAAACGCCAGAACCTGTCCGTCGACGCCAATCTCCTGCAGCCGCGGTACGCCCGCCGGGATCAACGCCAGCAGCACCTCGAGCAGCCAGACGGTGATGACGGCGCCGGCGAGCCCGCCCAGCACGGCGAGCACCACGCTCTCGATCAGCAGCAGACGGACGAGCCGTCCCCGCGACGAGCCGAGCGCGCGCCTGACGGCCAGCTCCCGCAGGCGCCCCGCCCCGCGGGCGAGGAGCAGGTTCGCGATGTTCGCGCACGCGATGAGCAGCACGAGGCCCACCGCACCGAACACCAGAAGCAGCGCCGGCTTCACGGATCCCACGAGATCCTCGTGCAGCGGCATGATGCGAGGCGACCAGGCCGCCCGCGCGGGATAGTCGTTCGGATAGGCGGCGCGCCACCCGTTTCCAATCGCCGCGAGCCGCTCGCGTGCCTGCTCCACCGTGATGCCAGGCTTCAGGCGGGCGATAGCGCCCGTGATGAAGTAGTTGGAGCGCTGCGGCGTGTCGGGAAACGGCTTGCCGACGAAGCTTGCCGGCGCCCAGACGTCGACATCGGTCAGGACCGATCGTCCCGGATGCCGGAAACCGGGCGGCACCACGCCGACGATCGTGTACCAGTCGTTGTCGACGCGAAGCTTCCGCCCGATCGCGTCCGGCGACGCGCCGAACCGCCGGCGCCAGAGCGCATCGCTGATCACCAGCACTTCCGTGATGCCGGGCCCGTTGTCCTCGGGACCGAAGAACCGGCCGAGCTGCGGCCGGACGCCGAGCACGTCGAAATAAGTCGGACTCGTCAGGAGCACTTCGACTCGCTCGGGCTGATCGATCTCGGTGAGGTTGGCGTTGATCGCCCAGACGCCGGCGACGGCCTCGAAGAGGCCGCTGCGATCGCGATAGTCGATCAGCTCGGGCTGCGACAAGCCGACGTCGGCGGCGCTCAGAGCGGTGAAGTCGGAGGTGACCCGGACGAGCCGGTCCGCGTGCGCGTACGGCAGCGGCCGCATCACCACCGCGTTGACGACCGTGAAGATCGCGCTGTTGGCGCCGATGCCGAGGGCCAGGGTGCCCGCCGCGACGGCCGTGAAACCCGGCGATCGCCGCAGCCCGCGCCAGGCAAACCGGCAGTCCTGCAGGAAGCTGTCGACCATGACGAGTCGTCGCATCCGCAAATCGTGCGCCACGGGGACAACCGCGGACTCGAACGTTTCAGGGCCGTTTTCCGCGGGAATCGGCCGGACGTGCTCCGCTTCCGGGACGAGGGTGTGCGGAACCGAACAGCCTTGAAAACGTCACGGGATCGACAGGCACGTTTCGGCGTGTGATTCCGTCAAAGTCTTTGATGGCACGAGCTTTGGAATTTGGCGGTCCGATCATGCCAGTCTCCTGCGACGCGACGCCTCGGATCCTGATCGCCGACGATCAGCCCGACCTGCTGGACGCGCTGCGTCTCCTGCTCAAAGGCGCGGGGATCGAATACGACGCGGTCACCTCGCCCGAGGCGGCGATCGCGGCGCTGCGCTCGCGCGCGTTCGATCTCGTCCTGATGGATCTCAATTACACCGGCGACACGACGTCGGGGCGCGAAGGGATCGACCTCCTGTCGCGCGTGCAGGATTACGATCGGCTCCTGCCCGTCATCGTCATGACCGGCTGGGGCAGCGTCGATCTCGCCGTCGAAGCGATGCGGCGGGGCGTCCGCGACTTCGTGCAGAAGCCGTGGGACAACAGCCAGTTGCTCGCGACGCTGCGAAGCGAAATCGCCGCGGGACGCGCGCGGCGGCGCGAGGATGCCGCGGAGCGCCGCGAGCTGTCCGAGGCGCTCCGCATTCAGCAGCGGCTGCTGCCGCAGCAGGTTCCGCAAGTTGACGGCTGGGAAGTGGCCGTCTCCTGGCAGCCCGCGTCGGGTGTCGGCGGCGACTGCTTCGACGCGATCCGCTTCGGTGACACGCGGCTCGCGCTCACCATCGCCGACGTTGTCGGGAAAGGCATTCCGGCGGCGCTGCTGATGTCCAATCTGCAGGCGGCCGTGCGCGCCTTCGCGTCCGAGGCGGTCGATCCCCAGGCCCTCTGCCAGCAGGTGAATCGGATTCTCTGCGGGAATATCGCGGAGGGACGCTTCATCAGTTTCTTCTACTGCGTGCTCGACGCCGACGCAAGCGTCCTGCACTACACGAACGCCGGACACTACCTCCCGATCCTCGTTCGCGCCGGCGGCACGACGGAGCGTCTCGGCATCGGCGGCCCGGTTCTCGGCGTCATTCCCGACGCGGAGTACGAGCAGGCGCAGGTTGCGCTCGGGCCCGGCGACCGCCTCGTCCTGTTCACCGACGGACTGACCGAAGCGCGCAACGCAGCCGATGAGGAGTTCGGCGAGCAGCGGCTTCTCGAAGCCGCCGTCGACCATCGCGCGTGCAGCGCGCCGTCGCTCCAGGCGCGGCTGGCCGCCGCCGTCGCCGCCTTCACCGCCGGCCGTCTGCAGGATGACGCCACGCTGATGGTGCTCGCGGCGGACCAGGGCTGAACCGCCGGGAATCCGTGATGAACGGTAGCGATCCGGGACCGAAAAAGGCCGCCTTGACTGGGATTTCCACCGCTCGGGATACTGCCCGCATGCGAAAAGTCTGGACGCCGCCCGCCGGTTGGGTATTCGGCGTCGCGACCGCCCTCGGACTGTTCTCGGCGCTGCAGGCGTACCGGCTGACGCTCGTCAACATGAGTCCCGGCGAAGCGCTGGACGCCAGCTTCGCCGGCAAGTTGATCGTTCTCAATCTGGCGCTCTGGTACATCGCGGCGGCGATGATGCCCGCCGTGGTCCGCGTCGCGCGACAGTTTCCGCTGGACGCCGCCGGCCACCGTCTGCGCGCGCTCGGCGTGCACTTCGTCAGCGCGCTCGCGTTTGCGGTCCTCCATTTCGCCGGCCTGACGGGCGTGCGCTTCCTGCTCTGGACAGACGCCGGCAAATGGCCTGACGCGTCGTGGTCCCAGTTCTTGCAGCGCAAGCTGTTCGATCAGCTCGACTGGAGCCTGATGGTCTACGCGGTGATTGTCGGCGCGAGCCATGCGATCGCGTATTACCACGAGTCGCAGCAGCGCAAGGTGGCCGCCGCGCAGCTCGAGATGCGCCTCGTGGAGGCGCGGCTCAAGACGCTCGAGGCGGAGCTCCATCCGCATTTCCTGTTCAACACGCTGCACGCCATCTCGACGCTCGTCCATCGCGATCCCGAATCGGCCGATCGAATGATCAGCCGGCTGAGCGATCTGCTGCGGATCACGTTCGACCGCTCGGGCGAGGCGAAGGTGTCGCTCAAAGACGAGATCGACTTCCTGCAGAAATATCTCGACATCGAACAAACGCGGTTCCAGGACCGTCTCACGGTCAAGGTGAGCGTCGAGCCCGACGCGCTCGACGGCGAGGTGCCGCGCATGATCCTGCAGCCGATCGTCGAAAACGCCATCAAGCACGGCATCGCCGGACGAAACTGCGGCGACCGCGTGCAGATCACCGCCGGGCGCCACAACGATCGACTGTGGATGCAGGTCCGCGACAACGGCGGCGGCCTGCAGGTCCGCACGCTGATGGCGCTCCGCACGGGCGTCGGCCTCTCGAACACGCGCGCGCGCCTCGACTGCCTGTACGGCCGCCACTATCGCCTCGAGTTCACGGACCGGCACGGCGGCCTGTCGGTCCTGATCGAGATCCCTTTCCATCACGTGTCGGCCTCGCCGGCCGGCGCGTTCCGCGTGGCCTGATGCCCATGCCCACTACGAACACGCGTGTCCTCATCGTCGATGACGAGCCGCTCGCGCGCGAGCGGATCCGCACGCTGCTCCTCGAGGAGCCGGGCGTGGAGATCGTTGGCGAAGCGGCCGACGGCATCGCCGGCGCCGAAGCCGTGCTGGCGCACTCGCCCGACATCGTCTTTCTCGACGTCCAGATGCCGGGCGCCGACGGCTTCGACATGATCGAGGCGGTCGGCAGCGGCAAGATGCCCTTCGTCGTCTTCGTCACCGCCTACGACCGCTACGCGCTGAAGGCGTTCGACGTCCACGCGCTCGACTATCTGCTGAAGCCGTTCGACCGCGAGCGGTTCCGTCAGGCGCTCGCCCGCGCGCGCCAGCAGGTCCATCGCACGTCCGGCGGCGAGATCGAGCGGCGCCTCGCCGCGATCGTCGAGGACCTGCGCCCGGCGAGGGCGCGCACGGACCGGTTCGTGGTGAAGTCGGGCGGCCGCATCTTCTTCGTCCGCACCGCCGAGATCGACTGGATAGAGGCGGCGGGCAACTACGTGAAGCTGCATGTCGGCACGGACTCGCATCTCATCCGCGAGACGATGAACGCCGTCGAGCAGAAGCTGTCGCCTGACGTCTTCGTCCGGATCCACCGCTGTCACATCGTGAACATCGAACAGGTCCGCGAGCTGCAGCCGTGGTTCAACGGCGAATACGTCGTCTTTCTGAAGAACGGCACGCGGCTGACCCTGAGTCGCGGCTACCGGGAGCGCCTGCAGGAGCGCGTCGGCAGGGTGATTTGAATGCTGAATGACGAATGCTGAATGTTCAGCATTCAGCATTTACAATGCAGGCTTGCCTGCATCCGCCTACCGTTTCGGCGACTTTCTCGTCGACCGCGCGGCGTATCGCCTGACGCGCGGCGGCCAGCCCGTCGACCTCACGCCCAAGCTTCTTGATCTCCTGCTGCATTTGATCGATCACGCCGGATCGCTCGTCACGAAAGAGGCGCTGCTCGACGCGCTGTGGCCGGACGCCAACGTCACCGACAACGCGCTGGCGCAGGGCGTTTCCGAGCTCCGTCAGGCGCTTGGAGACGACGCGGCGTCGCCGCGCTTCATCAGGACGGTTGCGCGGCGCGGCTATCGTTTCGTCGCCGCCGTGCAGCCGGCCGGCGCCGTCGACGAGGCCGGATCGTCCGTCCGCGCCGACGAGCGGGCGATCGCCGTGTTGGATTTCACCAACGTGACCGGCGACGGCGACTCGGGATGGCTGTCGGCGGGCATCGCGGAAACCGTGAGCGCAGACCTGCAGGCCCTCGGCCTGTTCCGCGTGATCGATCGACGGCGCGTGACCGACGCCGTTAGGCGCACGGGGGGCGCGCTGCAGGACGTCGCGGCCGCCCTCGGCTGCCGGCTGGCGGTCGTCGGCGGCTTTCAGCGCAACCGCGATCGCGTCCGCATCACCGCCCGCGTGGTCGACGTCGGCAGCGGCGAGGCTCTGGCCGACGCCAAGGTCGATGGCGTGCTGGCAGACATCTTCGATCTGCAGGATCAGGTCGCATCGCAGTTTGCGGCGGAGCTCGGTCTTGCGGCCGGCGAACCGGCGCGGACGCGAAGCCACGAAACGGCCAGCCTCGAAGCCTACCGCGCGGTCACCGAAGGCTGGCTGCGCATCGAATCGCTCGACACGCGGGAGCTGCCGCGCGCGATCGCCGATTTCGAACGCGCGGTCGCCACCGATCCGCGGTATGCCCTTGCTTACACGGGCCTGGCGACCGCGGAATTCGCGTCCTATGAATCGACCCGCGCCGACAACGAGCCAGCGCGTCCGCAACTCGATCGCGCGATTGCCCATGCGCGCCGGGCGATCGAGATCGACGACGGTCTGGCCGAGGCGCACGGCGCGCTCGCGCTGATTCTCGTCAGCGCGTGGGACACGGCGGGCGCGATCGCCGCGGCGCGGCGTGCCGTCGCCATCGAGCCGGCGAACTGGCGGCATCTGTTCCGTCTCGGCCACGCGACATGGGGCGAAGAGCGACTGCGCGCCGGCGCGGCCACCCTGCAGCTCTATCCCGACTTTGCGTTCGCGTTCTTTCAATCGGCGATGGTGCACGTCGCGCGTGGACACCTCGCCGAAGCCGAGCGCGTGCTGCGGCACGGGGCAGCCGTCCAGGATCGTCAGATCGGACGCGGCGAGCGCTATCCCGCGCTCGGGCTGCACTGGCTGCTCGGCCTCGTGCGGCTCGCGCAGGACGACCTGGACGAAGCCTCGACCGAGTTCGACCGCGAAGAGGAGCTCGCGCAGCCGCACCGGCTCTACGGACGCGAGTACGCGATGCACGCGCACCTGGGCCGGGGTCAGATGCACCTGCGCGGAGGCCGGGCGGAGGAGGCCGGCGAGAGCTTCCGCCGCGCGCTCGCGCGCTATCCGAATCACCTCCCGGCCCGAATCGGCCTGGCGCTCGCGATCGAGGCGGGCGGCCGAAGCGCGGACGCCGCTTCGGAATTCGCGGCCGTGGAGACTGCGCTGCCGGTGCTCGATCGACACAAGCCGATTGAGGCCGCAATGGTCCGCGCGCAGCTCCTCGCCGCGCGCGGCGACTCGGAACGCGCCGGCGGCGTGCTCGCCCGCATGCTGGACGACGCGCCCCCCGGCTTCGCGGGCTGGACGCTGCCGGTCGAGCCATACCTTCGACAAGTTATTGATACAGAGGACGTTAAGAGATCCATGAACCGGCTGGCCGCGCGCGCGCCATAACTTCTCAGCCTTTCTCACCGTTCGCTCAGGACATCGCCCGATAAGCCTTCTATCGTGAGAGTCCAGGAGCCACGATGACCGCACATAGCTACCGGGACACGCTCGCACGCCGCGGCCTGCAGCCGTTTCTGTGGACGCAGTTCCTCGGCGCGTTCAACGACAACCTGTTCAAAATCGTGGTCTCGATGCTGGCCGTGCACGCCGCCTCGCAAGCCAGCGCCGGACGGCAGCTCTCGCTGGTCGGCGTCGTCTTCATTCTTCCGTTCCTGCTCTTCTCCGGTTACGCAGGCGAACTGGCGGATGCGCGCAGCAAGCGTTCGGTGCTGATCGTCACGAAGTCGCTCGAGATCGTGGCGGCAGGGCTCGGCCTGATCGCGTTTGCCGCCGGTCATCTCAACCTCACCTATGCGGTGCTGTTCCTGATCGCGGTGCAAGCGACGTTTTTCAGCCCGGCGAAATACGGCATCCTTCCCGAGATCCTTCCCGATCGCGATCTCTCGCGCGCGAACGGCATGCTCGAGATGAGCACGTTCGTCGCGATCGTGGCGGGCACGGCGATCGGCAGCTTCATGTTCGACGCCTGGCACAGCCAGTTGTGGCTCATCGGGATTGTCGTCGTCATCGTCGCGCTGACCGGCACGGCGCTCAGCCTGCGCATTCCGCGCGTACCCGCCGCCGCGCCGGGCCGGCGGATCGCGCTGAACCCGTGGCGCGAGATCGTCGCCGGACTCGGAACCCTGCGCCGCAATCGCGTCCTGTGGCTGACGGTGATCGGGATCTCGTACTTCTGGTTTCTGGGGGCCCTGCTGCAGCTCGTCATGATCCTCTTCGGCGGCGAGGTCATGGGGCTCCGCGATCGGTGGATCGGGATCCTCACGACCTTCGCCGCCGTCGGGATTGCGGCGGGCAGCCTGGCTGCCGGGCGGTTGTCGGGCGACAAGGTCGAGCTCGGCCTCGCGCCGATCGGTTCGATTGGGATGGGCGTTTTCGCGCTCCTGCTGTCGCGGTCCGGCCACTCCTTCGCGCTCGCCGCCGCGAATCTCGCGCTGGTCGGGTTCTTCGGCGGCCTGTTCGCGGTGCCGCTGAATGCCCTGCTGCAGCAGAAAAGCGGCGACGCCGAGAAGGGCCGCCTGATGGCGACCAACAATTTTCTCAACACGATCGCGATCATGCTCGCGTCAGCCGCGCTCTGGCTGTGCCGCGACATCGCCGGTCTCCGGCCCGACCGGATCATTCTTCTCTTCGGCGTGCTGACCCTCCTGGCGAGCGTCTACGTCCTGAGCATCGTTCCGGAATTCCTGGTCCGCTTCTGCCTCTGGCTGCTGACCCATACGATCTATCGCATCCGCATCGTCGGCCAGGAACACGTGCCGGCGCGCGGAGGCGCGCTGCTCGTCTGCAACCATCTCTCGCACGTCGACGGGGCGCTGGTCGGCTCGTGCATCCAGCGGTTCGTGCGGTTCCTCGTGTACAAACCGTATTACCAGCACTGGGCGGTGAATCCGCTTCTGCGCATGCTCCACGCGATTCCCGTCGGCGCCGGACGCGAAGCCGTCGCGGCGATCGAGAGAGCGCGCCGCGAGATCGAGCAGGGACACGTCGTCTGCATCTTCGCCGAAGGCGCCATCACGCGCACCGGCAACCTGCTGCCCTTCAAGCGCGGACTCGAGCGGATCGTTTCCGGGCTCGATGTGCCGGTCGTGCCGGTCTATCTCGATCGCGTGTGGGGAAGCGTCTTCAGCTTCAAGGGCGGGCGTTTCCTGTGGAAGTGGCCGGCGAAGCTTCCCTATCCGGTCACGGTCGCGTTCGGGCCGGCGCTGTCGTCGGACACGCCCGCCGCCGAAGTCCGTCTCGCCCTCATGACCGTCGGCGCTCAGGCGACGGCGATGCGCCGCGGACGTCGCGACGTGCTCGGGCGCCAGTTCATCGCGTCGGCCAAACGCCGGTGGAGCGCGTTCTCCATGGCGGATGCCGGCACCGCGCCGCTGACCTACGGGCGTACGCTGACGGCGGCTCTGCTGCTCTCGCGATGGATCCGCCGTCGCACGGCGGGTCAATCGAACATCGGCCTGCTGCTGCCCTCGTCGGTCGGCGGCGCGCTCGCGAACATCGCGACGTCGCTGGCGGGCAAGACGCCCGTGAACCTGAACTTCACGGCCGGCCGCGAGGCGATGGAGAGCGGGATCGCGCGTTGCGGGATCACGACCATCCTGACGTCGCGAAAGTTCATCGCGAAGGCGGAGATTCCGGCGCTCGACGGCATGGTCTTCCTGGAAGATGTTCTGGGCGGATTGGGGCCGTTCGCGAAGGTCTGGATGCTGATCGTCGCGTTCCTCCTGCCCGCCTCGATCCTTTCGCGGCTGTTCGCGCCCGAAGGCGACGCCGAGTCGCTCGCGACGATCGTGTTCTCCAGCGGGAGCACGGGCGTGCCCAAGGGCGTCATGCTCAGCCACCGGAACGTTTTGGCCAACGTGGATGCGATGTCGCAGGTGTTTCAACTGCGAGCCGACGACGTGATGGTGGGCGTGCTGCCGTTCTTTCACTCGTTCGGGTTCACGGTCACGCTGTGGCTGCCGATCGTGTCGGGCTTCGGCGCCGTGTTCCATCCGAATCCGATGGACGGCAAGACGATCGGCGAGCTTGCCGAGCGGTATCACGGATCCATTCTCGTCAGCACGCCGACCTTTTACGCGGGCTACGTCCGGAAGTGCCGGCGCGAACAGTTCGCGCACGTGCGATACGCGCTGGTCGGAGCCGAAAAGCTGCGGGCGCCAATCGCGGAGGCCTTCCACGAAAAGTTCGGCATCGCGCTGCTCGAAGGATACGGCTGTACCGAGATGGCGCCGGTCGTCGCCGTCAATGCCCCGGATTTCGATATCCCCGGCGATCGGCAGCGCGCATCGCAGACGGGTTCGGTCGGCCACCCCCTGCCGGGCGTCGTGGCGAAGATCGTGGATCCCGAGACCGGCGAGGGTCCGTTGATCGGGCGAGAAGGTCTCCTGCTCGTCAACGGCCCGAACCGGATGCAGGGCTATCTCGGCGAGCCGGAGCGCACCGCGGACGTGCTCTGCGGCGGATGGTACGCGACCGGCGACATCGCCAGCATGGACGAAGCGGGGTTCATCCGCATCACCGATCGGCTGTCGCGCTTCAGCAAGATCGCCGGCGAGATGGTGCCGCACATGAAGCTGGAGGAACAGATTCTGGCGCTGCTCGACCCTCAGTCGGCGTGCGTGGTGATCGCGATCCCGGACGAGGTCCGCGGTGAGCGCCTCGTCGCCTTTCACACGGATCGGGCCGCCGCGGCCGCCGAGGTGTGGGAGCGTCTCTGCCGGACCGAGCTGCCGCGGCTGTGGCTGCCGAAACGCGAGGACATACGATTCCTCGAGACCATCCCCTCGCTCGGAACCGGCAAAGTGGACCTTCGCGCCGTCCGCGAGCTTGCCGCGCGTGCAACCGAACCGGCGGTGTCCTGATGGTCCCGCTCCTCTTTCTGGCGGCAATCGCGCTCGCGATCGCGCTCCGCCGCGCGTTCGTCAGGATCGAGCAGCTGGAGCGAGAGGTGCGCGTCGTGCGCGGACCTCTCGCACCTCCTCACGCATCCGACGCACCCCGTGCACCGCTCGCCCCGCCCCTCGCACCTGCCCACGCGCCCGACGCACACCGTGCACCGCTCGCACCTCCTCGTGCGCCCGACGCACTAGACGCACCAGGCGCACCCTACGCACCACACGCACCACACGCACCACGCGCACCACGCGCACCACACGCACCCCCCTCAGAGTCGCTCGAGAGCCAGATCGGATCCCGCTGGCTGTTATACGTCGGCGTTGTCGCCATCGTGATCGGCGTCGCGTACTTCGAGAAGCTGGCGTTCGACAACCAGTGGATCGGCCCGACGGCGCGTATCGTGCAGGGCGCAATCGGCGGACTCGTGCTGATCTACGCGGGCATCCGGTTCGCGCGGGCTGGCTACGGCGTTTACGGCCAGATGCTCGAGGGATGCGGCGCCGCGATTCTCTTCGTGTCGACCTACGCCGCGTTCAACTTCTATCAGCTCATCGATCGGCCGGCGGCGTTTGCGCTGATGGTCGCGATTACCGGGGCGACTGCGGTACTCGCCGATCGCCAGCGTTCGCAGGGACTGGCCGTCATGGCCGTCGGCGGCGGGTTCGCGACGCCATTCCTGCTGCCGGGCAGTACAGACGCCCAGCTTGCGCTCTTCGGGTACGACGCCATCCTGATCGGCGGAACGATGTATCTCTCGCATCGGCGGGCCTGGCCGGTGCTGAACGTCGTCAGCTACGCCTTCACGGTCGTGACTGTCGCCGCGTGGGCCGACCGCTTCTACACGTACGAGAAGTACCTGAGGACGGAAATATTTCTGTCCGCTTTCTGCGCGATGTTCCTATACATCCTGCACGAGTGCCGGCGGGCATCGACTCCCGGCGGCAGCGTCGCGGCGCTGGTGCTCTGGACGTCGCCGGTCGTCTACTACGTCGCCTCGCTCATCATTCTCTTCAATCATCCGACGGCGGCGCTCGTCTGGTTCGTCGGGATCATGCTCGCGGGAGCGGTGCTGGCGGCGAGGACGATCAACTTCGCCGGCCTTGCCGTCTGGTGCGCCGTCACGTTGCCGCTTCTCCTGTGGATCCAGCTGCACGCTCGCGGGGCGTGGCTGGCCCCTGGTCTCGCGACAGTCGGCGGCGTCTATGCGATCGCGCTCATCACGCAACTGTACAGCTCCTGGCAGCGCGGCGCGTTCGACGCCGTGGACGCGATCTGGCTGCACCTGAACGGCCTGCTGATGTTCGCCGGCGCGTACTTCCTGATCGACCCCGTGCGCGCGGACGCGACCGGGATGGCAGCGGGCGCCTTCGCGGCCTGGCACGGCGCTCTGGCGGTCACGCTCCTCCATCATCGGCGCGATCAGGCGCTGCATTTTGCCGCGCTCGCGTTCACGCTGCTGATGATCGCCATCGCCCTTCAGTTCAACGGTCCCGCGATCACTGTCGGCTGGGCGGCGGAAGGCGCTGTGGTCATCGCGCTCGGCCTTCACGAGCGCCGCGAATGGCTTCGCCTCGGCGGCGGCGTGCTGTTCACCGTCGCCGTCGGCCGCGCCGTCCTCCTCGTGCTCGGGACGCCGATTTATCAGGAAGGCCTGCTCAACTCGCGTGCCGGGTGCGCGCTGTTCGTGGCCGTTCTCTGCTACGTGCTTGCCTGGCTGCACCGACGCCGCAGCGACGTCCCGGCGAGCGAGTTCGCAATCGCGGCGACGCTGGTCGCCGCGCAGATCGTGACGCTCGCGCTCGTCACCGGCGAGATCCACGTGTATTGGGCGGCTCGCGAAGGCGCGCTCGCCCGGCAGTTGATGCTGTCGGTCTCCTGGGCCGCGTACGCGACGCTCCTCATTGTGATCGGCCTGCGGACCGACTACGCCCCGATCCGGTATTTCGCCATGCTCGTGTTCGGCGTCACGACCCTGAAAGTCTTTGCCGTCGATATGGACCGGCTCGAGCGCGTCTATCGCATTCTCAGCATCGTCGGGCTGGGGGTGATGCTGCTG
Source organism: Vicinamibacterales bacterium (assembly GCA_035495955.1). Classification (GTDB taxonomy): domain Bacteria; phylum Acidobacteriota; class Vicinamibacteria; order Vicinamibacterales; family 2-12-FULL-66-21; genus JAICSD01. The sequence continues at coordinate 48,920 of DATJFE010000032.1, forward strand.
CTGACGTCCTACCTCTACCAGCGCTCGAGAAAGCCGATGGCCAGCTCGTCCGGGCCTATTGACGACACAATCGGTCGGAGATAGACTTTCTATACGACTGAAACAGTCGGATATAGTCAAACCTATGGCCGGATGGGTCTTACTAACGTGAAGTCGCGTGCTCTTTCCGTAGCGCTGACTCTTGGCGTCGCAGCCGTCGCCGCGGTCTTGGTTCTACAGGTCCTTCGTACCGGCGGGCTGCCCAATCCGCTGGCTCGAGGCGACGTTGGCGCGCGGGTCCTGGATATCGCGGTTCTCGTCTTCCGTGAGGGGCTCGAGTGCATCCTGGTTCTCGCCGCCGTTACGGCCAACATGTCCGGCGGTCGACGGCATCTGCGGCGGCCGGTGACCGCCGGAGCCATCGCGGCGTTCGGCGCGACGCTCGTGACATGGTTCATCGCCATCCGGATCATCGAAAGCCTGTCGGATAACGTCTCCGCGCTGCACTTGCAGGCAGTGACGGGGCTGCTCGCCATCATTGTCCTGCTCCTCGTGATGAACTGGTTCTTCCACAAGGTTTACTGGACGGGATGGATCTCGATGCACAGCCGGCGGAAGCAGGAGCTGATGCGGGAGCCTTCGGCGTCGCGGCTGTGGGCTGGTCTGGCGCTGCTCGGTTTTTCGTCGGTGTACCGCGAAGGATTCGAGGTCGTGCTCTTCCTTCAGAGCTACCGGCTGAAGCTGGGCGCGGGCCCGGTGCTTTCGGGAGTCGCGGTTGGTTTCGGCCTGACGCTGGTGACCGGCGCGTTGACGTTCATCGCGCATCGGCGTCTTCCCTATCGCCGCATGCTCGTGCTCACCGGCGTGATGCTCGGCCTCGTGATGCTCGTGATGGTGGGCGAGCAGGCGCAGGAGATGCAGCTCGCGAACTGGCTGACGACGACGCCCATAGCGTCGCTGACGCGCGTCATTCCAGGCTGGATGGGTCTCTGGTTCGCGGTCTTCCCCACGGCGGAGACGCTCGCCGCGCAGGCTGTCGCCGCCGCGCTCGTCGTCGGCTCGTACTACCTCGCGCGCGAACACGCGTCGCCGCTCGCTACTTCGTCTCCCATCCGATAGACAACGCGGTCCGGCCGTCGCGCAGGCCATGGCCGACATCGACGCGCAGGATGCCCATTCCGAAAAGCGACACGCGCACGCCTGCGCCGGCGTCGACTTGCGTGCGCGCCTCGCTCCCGGCCAGCCCGCGCGTCGCGCGCGCGACGTCCAGGAACACCGCCGGCGCGATTCGAAGCGGCCATTTGCCCGTGCTGCGCCAGCGCTGCGCTTCGACGCTGCCGTGGGCCAGCCGGCGGCCGAACACCCCTCCGGAGATGATGCCGTCCTCGAGCAGCGGATGCGCGCGCAGGAGCACGTCGCGCGCGTGGCCGCTGTCGGCGCCCGGCCACACCGACGGCGGCGCGGCATCGCTCGCGGCGCGATAACCGGACGTCGCGAGCCAGACGGTCCCCTCGGACGCGTCGCGGCTGCGCCACCGGGCGCCCCCGTCGATGGTGCCGAAGCGTCGTGCAGCAGTCCAGCCGGAGGCGCCGGCATCGAAGACGACGTGGCCGGCTGAGGGGCGGATCTGGATTCTCCCTGAGAGCGCGGCCGCGCGGCCGCGATCGGTCCAGCGCTCGATCGCCGCGCCGCCCGACAAGCGCACGCGATCGGTGATCCAGTTCGACACGCCGACGCCGCCCCGCGTGCGCGTTTCCTGAAACAGATCGGATCCGAATGTCTGCGTCTCGCGCGATGCCTCGACGCGCCAGACGCCGCGGCCGAGCCATGGCGGCGCGGGCGCGCCGTAGGACGCCCCGATCATCGGGCGATGCGCCCACCAGCGCCACGAGAGCTCGGCCAGATCCGCTCCGCCCGAGGGATTCGCAAACGACGCCGTGATCTGGCGATCGACGCCGGCGGTCGCGCCCAGGGCAATCCACGACGGATAGGCGATCGGCGCCCGCCCGCGCTCGACAATCGACGCGTCGATCTGCGCCCGGCCGTTCTCGAGCGGGTGATACGTTACACGCGCCGCGGAGACGGCCGGCAGATCGCGGACCCGCCGCTCCGCGCGGCGCAGCGCCTCGGTCGTCAGCGTCTGGCCTGGCGCCAGACCGATCGCTCCGGCAACAGCGTCGTATCGCGTGGCCTCGAGGCCTTTGATGTCGATTAGATCGATCGACGGCTCGCCGATGTGATTCCACGCGTTCAGGGCAGTTGCGTCGTGATGCAGCACGTACTCGGCCGTCGCCAGCACGGCCCAGGCGTGTTGGTCGGAGGGGTCGTTGGCCACGGCGCGGCGCGCGTGCCGCATGGCGTCCGCCCAGCGAGTCTCCAGGGCGTCGAGACCCGCCAGCTCGCGCCATGGCGCGGGGTCGGACGGACACGCTGCGGCCGCCGCATCGAGCACGTGACGCGCCGCCCCGCGATCGCGCTCCGCGAGCCGAACGCCTTCGGCCACCTGGCTCGCGCACATTCGTCCACGGGCGAGGACACCGGGGTCGGATCTTGATTTTCGACGCGACGCCTCGCGTCGAAAATCAAGATCCGACCCCGGAAGCATGATCAGCATCCAGCGATCCGTTTTCGCCCACGCCGCGTCGAACGTCCGCGCCTCCAGCACCCGTGACGGCGCGCGGGCAGGATCGTGCAGCACCACCTTCCCCCCACCGGCGGCGATGACCACGACGTAATGGTAGCGGCCGGGGCGATCTTCGATGAGCGTGATGACGGGACGCCCGCGGCCCAGTTCCTGCGCAAGATCCTCCGCGCTCCCCGGGCCCGCGACGGCCGTCCAGTGCCGCCGCTGCAGTTCGCCTGTCAGCGCGGACGTCTGAATGCCGCCTGCGGATCGATCTACGAGCGGCGCGAACGTCGATGCGTACACGTCGCGCGCGCCCCAGTACCGCATCACCATCGCCGCGGCCGCGCCGCCGCACAGATCCTCGGACTGCGGGACGAACGGCACGTCGAGCACGGTCGCCGCAGGCGCCGGGCCCTGGCCCGCCGCGAGCACACACCATGGACGGCAGACGGCCGCCGCCGTCCAGAGGGCGCCGGCCGTCGACAGGAGCCGCCGGCGGCGCGTCGCTCCGCGCATGATCCGTCGTTACTTCAGCGCGACGATGAGCAGGATGATCAGAAGGACGATGATGACCGTCGTCGTCGAGAGGACGATTGTGGAGGCGCCGCCGGCGAGCTGCTGGTTGACGGCCCGCGCTTGTCCCGCCGCCTGACGCAGCTCATCGCCCTGCAGCGTCGACACCGCCGCTTCCGCTTTCTCGATCGACAGCCCCGCGCGGGACGCGACGTCCCTGACGGCCGGATTCTGGAGGAACGTGCGGAGTGCGTCGCGATCCGCCTGTTCCTGGGTGACGCGCTGCTGGACCGCCTGGTCGAGCGCCGGCTTGCTGATGACGTGGGTCTGCTGCGCCCACACCGGCGACGCGCAGAGCATCACCGCGAGCGTGGGACCAAGAAGTGGACGAAACCTCTGCATGAGCTGCCTCCTCGCAAATACTAATCCGAACGGACCGAAACCGTTTGTCCTGCGAAGCATCTTCCATGCCGGCGCGCGTCATATGATGGGCTATGCGACTGACCCTGGAGGACATGCGTGCGCGCATCCGGGATCGCCGCGTCGTCATTCTCGACGTACTCGGACGCGACGGCTATGCCGGCGGTCACCTGCCCCGTGCGATCAATATCCCTCTCGGCGAACTGCCTCAGCGGGCGGCCGACGAGCTTCCCGACCGCTCGCGTCCGATCGCGGTCTACTGTGGAGGACCGACGTGACCGCTCGGCGCGCAGGCCGTGCGCCTGCTGCAGGAGCTCGGCTACGCCGACGTCGCACACTTCGAAGGCGGCCTCCACGAGTGGCAGGAAGCGGGACTGCCCGTCGAGACCAATCGGCCCGAAGCGCTGCCGGCGCACCCGCTGCCGTCCCGATCGCGGACGAATGGAGAGCGCGGCCGCCGTCTGATCGAGGTCTTCGAGCGCTATTCCACGACCGATCTCGTGCTCTTCTGGGCGGGCACGATCGTCGCCTGCGCCGTGATTTACTGGATGTCGTCGACGATGGCGCTGGGCGGACTCCGCGAGGGAGATCACGCGATTGACGCGCGCGGGCGCGGCTTTCTGACGGCGCTCTACTTCAGCTTCGTGACGGCGACGTCGGTCGGATTCGGCGACGTCGTGCCGCTCGGCCCCGTTCGCGCGATCGCAATCGCCGAAGCGGTGATCGGCCTGCTCGTGTTCGGGGCGGTGGTTTCGAAGCTGGTCTCTCGGCGTCAGGAACAGGTCGTCGCGGAAATCCACCGGATCACCTTCGAGGATCGGCTCGGCCGCGTTCAGGCCGACCTGCACCTGATTCTGTCGGAGCTCCAGGCGATTGCCGCGCTGTGCAGCGCTCCCGGCGCGGACCCGAGGCAGGTCCGCGCGCGGCTCGACAGCGCGTCGGGCATGTGCCTCGCGCAGCTCCGCACGATCCACGATCTGCTCTACCAGCCGCAGTCGCTGCCCGAGGAAGCGCTGCTCGAAGGCATCCTTGCCAGCCTGGCGATCGTTCTCGAGGAGCTGCGGGCGCTGCTCCGCTGCCTGGATGAGCGCACCGACTATCTGTCGAGGAATCTGGGTGGCGTCGCGCGGCTGGCCGACGAGATCTGCGGGGAGTGCGTGCCGCGGCGGTACGCGGCGAATCTGCGTGAATGGATGAACGTCATTCAGCACGTGGCGCGCGAGCTCGCCTAAGCGAGCTGCTGTTCGAGCTCCTCGGCGTGAACGGCGCGGCCGAGCGCTTCCTGCCGATCGACGAGCCCCTGCTTCACGAGGTGCGCGAGCGATTCTTCCAGCGTGAACGATCCCTGCCTGCGCGTGATCGTGATTTCCTGGTGCAGGTGCTGCAGGGCGTTCTTGCGGATGTGCTGCCGCGCCCCGTAGCTTGCGACCAGCAGCTCCGCGGCCGGCACCAGTCCCCCGCCCGCCTTCGGCAGCAGCGTCTGCGTCATGACCGCCGCAAGCGCCATCGCGAGCTCCTGCCGGATCGTGTTCTGCCGTTCGTTCGGAAACGAGTCGGCGATCCGGCTGATCGTCGATGCGGCGTCGGTCGTATGAACCGTCGAGAGGACCAGATGGCCCGTCTCGGCCGCGGCCAGCGCGATCCGCATCGTTTCCGGATCGCGCATCTCGCCGACCACGATGACGTCGGGCGCCTGCCGCAGGGAGGCCCGGAGCGCCGTCGGAAAATCCGGCGCGTCGATGCCGATCTCGACCTGCTCGATCACGCCCGCGCCGTGCTGGTGCTCGTATTCGATCGGATCTTCGATCGTCACGATATGGCGAGCGTCGCGGCGATTGATTTCATCGACGATCGCCGCCAGCGTCGTCGTCTTTCCCGAGCCGGTCGGCCCACCGATCAGGACCAGGCCGCGTGGAAGCCGGGTCAACACCTCCACGCCGGACGGCAGACCGAGCGTGGAGAGCCGGGGCACGCGCGCGGGCAGGGCGCGCAGCGCCGCGGCGGCGCGGCCGCGTTCGCGATGGAGATTGATCCGGAACCGTCCGAGCCCCTGCACGCGGAACGAGCTGTCGGCGATCTGCGCCTGCCGATAGAGCCGCCGCGCGTGCGGCGCGAGCGCCGGGAGGACCGCTTCCTCGATGTCGATGCCGTCGAGGGGCCCGTCGGCCAGCGGACGTACGCGCCCGTCCACGCGGATCGAGGGAGCCGCGCCGGCCACCAGCAGCAGGTCGCTGCCGCCCGCGTCCGCAAGCATCCGCAGCCAGTGCTCGAGCCGGCTCGTGTCGCCGACGGCCGACCCGGTGGGCAGCCCCGTCGATGCGTGCAGCTCCGCAATCAACTGATCGATGTCGCCCGACGCTTTCGGGTCCGCCATGCCGCCTATCCTACCGCCAACCATTTCACGCCCCGCCCCGTCCAAGCCGTTGTATATATAGTTCTCCTTCATATAGGGGTCCAGCGCATGTCATCCAGGTCGGCGATTGACGAGGCGAAGAAGGGCAGCGCCGAGATCGTGATTCTCGCGATCGTCGAGCCTGAAGGCCATCACGGATACGAGATCGCGAGGCTGATCGAGCAGCGGACCGGCGGCCGCCTGCGGTTCACGCTGGCCTCGCTGTATTCCACGCTGTACCGCCTCGAGGACCGGGGGTGGATCAAGGGACGGTGGGTGGAAAAGGCCGGCCAGCGCCGGCGCTGTTACTACCGCATCACCGATGCCGGACGCCGCATGCTCGCGGAGCAGCGTGCCGACTGGAGCCGGTTCATGGCTGCGCTCGGCATGGTCGCGGGTGTCAAGTACGCACAGGCGGAGGCTCGATGACCACCGAGCATGACTGGAAGAGGCTCGTCCGCGATTACGCGCGCCAGACCGGGGCCCCAAATCTTCCGCAGCACGCGATCGACGAGCTCGCGGCGCACCTGGAGGATATGTATCTCGAGGCGCGGCGCGCGGGCTGTCCGGACGACGAGGCGCATCGGGCCGCCGTCGCTGCGCTCGCCGAGTCGCCGCTCGCCGCGGTGCAGACGCCGCGCAGCCGGCTGCCGGAATCGCGTCCTCTCGTCAGTCCCGGCGGCCGCGGATGGACGGGGCTCGGCGGGGACGTTCGATTTGCCTGGCGCCAGCTGCGCCGCGCGCCGTCCTTTGCCGCCATCGCCATCGCCACGCTCGGTCTCGGGGCGGGTGCCGCGACGGCGATCTTTTCTGTCGTCGACGCCGTCCTGCTGCGGCCGCTCCCCTATCGACAGCCCGAAGCGCTGGTCGCGATCTGGGAAACGAATCCGGAGAAGGCTCTTCCGAGAGAGCGTTTGTCGCCGGTGAACTTCATGGACTATCGGAACGTGCACGCGGCCTTCGCGGATGCCGCCGCGTGGTGGCGGCCGGAGATCAGCCTCTACCAGCCGGGAAGCGAGCCCGTCCGCGTCAGCGCGATCGAAACGAGCGCAAACCTTTTCCAGGTGCTCGGGGTCGCACCGCAGCTCGGACCCGGTTTTCCGAAGGACGGTCCGTTCTATTCGCCCGATCCGATCGCCGTCATCAGCGACCGTCTGTGGCGTCAGCGCTACTCGGCCGATCCCGCCATCATCGGGCGTCTGCTCGACATGAAGGATGGGCGGTACCGCGTCGTCGGCGTCATGCCGCGAGGGTTTTCGTTTCCCGACGACGTCGACGTCTGGCTGCGACTGAACTGGGACCTCGGCCAGCACAGCCGCGCGGCGCATTTCATGGAATCGATCGCGCGCCTGCAGCCTGGCGTCAGCGTCGAATCGGCGTCGCGTGAGCTGGCGGCGTTGACCGCAGGGCTCGGCGCCCGGTACGCGTCGACGAATCGCGCGTGGAGCGCGCGGCCTGTGCCGCTGCTCGACGACATGCTCGGCTACTACCGTCCGGCGCTGCTGGTGTTGTTGGGCGCCGTCGCGCTGCTCCTCGTGACGGCGTGTCTGAACGTCGCCAGTCTCCTGCTCGCGCGGGCGACGACGCGGGCGCGGGAGCTCGCCGTCCGCGCGGCGCTGGGCGCGTCGCGCCTGCGGCTCGTGCGCCAGATGCTCGTGGAGAGTCTCCTGCTCGCTCTTGCTGGAACCGCGGCCGGCGCGTTTGGCGCGCTCGCGCTGCTCAAGCTGACGATTGCCGCGATATCGCTGCCGATTCCGCGCCTGGCCGACGCGGCCGTCGATCGGCGGCTGCTCGTCGCCGCCCTCGGGATCGTCCTCACGACGGCGATCGCGTTCGGATTGCTCCCCGCGCTCCTTCTGTCGCGGACACAGGCTTCCGATGCGCTGAAGGACGGTACACGCAGCGCGACAGGGATGCGGGGCCGCTGGTGGAACCGCGTCCTCGTCGTTGCGGAGGTCGCGTTGGCTTGCGCCGTGCTGATGGCATCCGCGCTGCTCGTTCGCAGCGTCGATCGGATGCTGCACGCCCCCATCGGTGTGGCGGCTGCCAATGTCGTGACGGGCACGATGCAACTCCCGTCAGATGGGTATCCGGCGTGGCCGAAGGTCGATCGAGCGTATGAGACCTTGCTCGAGGCGGTGCGCCGCCAGCCATCCGTCATCGCCGCCGGCGCGACATCGATGCTCCCGCTCGATCCCGGGTGGCGGCTGCCCTTCCAAATCGAGGGACGGCCGGTGGACGCGGCCGACCAGTCGATCGCGCAGCACATCTGCGTCAGCAGCGGCTATTTCGAGGCGATCGGGGCCGTGCTCAACAGCGGTCGTTTGTTTACCCCGGACGATCGAATGGACACCGAGCCCGTCGTGATCGTCAACAGGACGTTCGCGGCGCGCGCGTTTCCGGGAGAGAATGCCGTCGGGCGCCGGCTCATCTCCACGGCGCGCAACATCGGGCCGCTCGGCATGAACGTCGTCGGACGCGGCCCGTTCCGCATCATCGGGATCGTGGCCGACATCCATCAGGCGCCGCTCGGACAGGCGACCGAACCGGTGATCTATCACACGATTCGGCAGTTCCCCTATCGGCCGATGACGCTCGTCGCGCGCGGATCGGACGCGGCGGCGGTCGTCACCGCGCTGCGGAACGCGCTGCGCGATTTCGATCCGACGCTGCCGCTGAGCAACACGCGGACGCTCGACGATCGTTTCCGCGCGCGCGCGGCGGCGCCGCGGCTGCTCATGTTCGTGCTCCTCGGCTTCGCCACGATGACGGGAACGCTGGCCGCGATCGGCGTCTACGGTCTGCTCGCCTGTCTCGTCAACGATCGTCGGCGGGAGCTGGCGATTCGTCTGGCGCTTGGCGCGCGCCCCGCCACGCTGGCGCGCACCGTCACGGGCCAGGGGCTTGCGCTCGCCGCCGCGGGGGTCTGCCTCGGACTGCTGCTCGCGCAGGTGTTGCGCGGGCCGCTGCAGGACGTGCTGTTCCAGACGCGGATGGCGGATCCCGCCGCCGCGGCCGCGGCAGGCGGGCTGTTGATGGCCGCCGCGGCGCTCGCGTGCTTCGGGCCGGCGCGCCGCGCGTCGCGCGTCGCGCCGATGGACGGGCTACGAAGCGAGTAAAGCGGTCAGCGGCCGACCGTCAGCTTGTCGATGACCTGCGTCACGCCGGCCGTCTCCTTTGCCAGTTGCACGGCGCGATCGTGCTCGGCGACGGAGCGCACGGTGCCGCGCAGCGTCACGACGTGATTCGTCGTGCTCACGTCGATCGAACGAGCCTGCACCAGATCGTCGAGCGCCATCTTGGATTTGATCTTCGCGGTCAGGCCGCCGTCGGCGAGCACCTGAGATGCGCGGTTGGCCGCCTCGGCCGTCTTTTCTCCCACGGCGGCTCCGGCTGCTCTCGCCTTTTCGGCATCGATGTGCCCGCTTGTTCCGACGACCGGCGCCGGACGACCAAGATGCACGCGGTCGCTGCCCCACCATCCCAGGAAGAAGGCCGCCGCCCCGACCAGCACAACCAGAACGATCACGAGCCTCAGCAGCGCGCGAAGCATGGAACCTCCTTGCGACCAATCGTTCGCTGCACCTTTCGTGCCCGCGCGGAATATGTAAGGATTCGACAGATGTTCGCCTCAAATCCGGTCAACCAATACCTTCGCGCCGTCGCCCGCGCGAACGGCGAGGGCGTCGACACGGCTCCAGCCGCACTGGCGACCGCCGACGCGATCGGCCGGCCATCGGTTCGCATCATCCTCATCCGACAAGTGGACGATCGCGGTTTTGTTTTCTACACGAATTACTCGAGCCGGAAGGCCGCGGACCTGACGGCGAATCCGCGCGCCGCGCTCTGCCAGCACTGGCCCACCCTGGAAGAGCAGATTCGAATCGACGGCAGCGTGCGGCTGGTCGATCCGGCTGAGTCGGATGCGTACTTCGCGGGACGGCCGCGAGAAAGCCAGATCGGGGCGTGGGCGTCCGATCAGAGCGCGGAGCTCGATTCGCGGGCGGTGCTGGAAGCGCGCTGCAGGGAGATCGACGCGCGCTTCGAAGGGAAGCCGGTCGCGCGACCTCCCTTCTGGGGCGGCTTCAGAATCGTTCCCGAACGGATCGAATTCTGGTACGGCCGCCCGGGCCGGCTGCACGAGCGGCTGCTGTACGAGCGCTTCGCGGACGGCTGGCGGACGCGCTGGCTCTATCCCTGACTCCGCAGCGCGATCATCGGGTCGACGCGCAGCGCCCGGCGCGCAGGAACGTAGGACGCGAGCGCCGTGACCGCAAGGACCGACAGGCACGTCGCCGCCAGTACAGCCGGATCGATCGGGCTGACTTCGTACAGCATCGTTTGCAGCGTCCCCGTCAACAGCCACGATCCGAGCAGTCCGATCGCCATCCCAATGCTGGCAAGTCCCAGTCCTTCGCCGACGATCAGTCGCACGATCGTGCGCCGCTCGGCGCCGAGCGCGACGCGAATTCCCAGCTCGCGCGTGCGTTCCGCCACCGAGTACGCGATCAGGCTATAGATACCCATCGCGGCAAGCAGCGCCGCGAGCAATGCGAAGACTGCCGTCAGAACCGACGACAGCCTCGTGCCTCCCGCCGACGCTTCCACGATTCTCCTCAGCGTCTGCGGCTTCACAACCGGCAGATCCGGATCGACTTCCGCTATTCGCTGCCGGATCGCTGGAAGCAGCGTCGCGGGATCGGCCGTCTCCGCTCGAACCACGATGCCCATGGTGTTGATGGGCGTCTGGCTCAGCGGAAAGTACGATTCGATGACCGGCGCCGCGGCGAGAGACGCGGATCGGACGTCGCCCACGACGCCGACGATCTCCGGTTGATTCTGCGGGCCTTGTCCCAGGTTGAGGTGTTCGCCGATCGGGTTGGCATTCGGCCAGAACTGCTTCGCCATCGTGGCGTTGATCATCACGACAGGCGTGCTCTTCGCGGTATCCAACTCGTTGTAGTCCCTGCCGCGCAGAACCGGGATGCCCATCGCGGCAAAGTAGCCGGGCGTCACGCAGCGGTACTCGAGGACGGGAGCCCGGTCCTGCTGGGGGAACGGCGGACGGCCAACGATGCCGAATCCGCCGTTGAGGCCGAAATTGACCAGCGGAAGAAAGTTGATGGCGCCTGCCGCTTTCACGCCGGGCAACGCCCGGATTTGCTCGAGAATGCGCTCGTGGGTGCCGCTCACTCTCTCTGCGACGCCATATTTCGCCTGCGGCAGGCTGATTTGAAGCGTCATCACGCCGTCGGACCGGAATCCCGCATTCTGCGATTCGAGCCGGAGCAGACTCTTCAGCATCAGGCCGGCGCCTATCACGAGGACCACGGCCAGGCTGATCTCCGCGACGACGAGCGTCCGGCCGGCGCGCTTCGCGCCGGGGCCGGTCGCGCCGCGCGTGCTGGTATCGCGCAGTCCTTCGTTCGGATCGACCCGGAATCCCTGGCGCGCGGGAGCGAGGCCGAACAAGATGCCGGTCACCATCGCGATCGCCAGCGTCGCCGTCAGGACCTGAAGGTCCAGCTCGATTTGGTTGACGCCCGAAAAGTTGTCCGGCGCGAGCGCCGCAAAAAGACGCAGCAGCCATGACGCGACGAGGATGCCGACGATGCTGCCCGCGACGGACAGCACCAGACTTTCGGTCAACATTTGCTGGACGAGGCGGAAACGTCCGGCGCCGAGCGCCGAGCGGACCGCCAGCTCGCGCGTGCGCGAGACACTGCGGGCCAGAAGGAGATTGGCGACATTCGCGCACGCGATGAGCAAGACGAAGCCGACAGCGCCCTGGAGCACGAGGAGCATCTGACGGCGCGCGCGGGTGAGGTATTCGCTCAGCGAAACCACCTGTACATCACGCTTCAGCTTGTTCGCTTCGTTATAGCCTCGCGTCAGGGCGCGCAGATCGTCGGTCGCCTGCTGCAGCGTGGACCCGGGCTTCATCCGTCCGATCAGCCGAAGGAAATTGTTTCCCTGAAACTTCGCGGGCAGCGCGAGCGGGATCCACGCCTCCGTCCCCGCGGGGTAGTTGAACGACGCGGGCATGATCGAGGCGACCGTGAACGCTTCGCCGTCGACCATGACGGCCTGCCCGATGATTCTGGGATCGGCGCCAAAGCGGCGCTGCCACAGGCCATACCCGAGCGCGATCACCTTGCCGCCGTTCGGCACATCGTCGTCGCGGTTCAGCGCCCGGCCGAAGAGCGGCCCGACGCCCAGGACCGTGAAGAAGTCGCCCGATACGCGATACGCCTGCACCTGCTGCGGCTCGCCGCGGCCGGTCAGAGTAATGTTGCCGAGCGTCGACATGGCCGCCAGCGCGCTGAGCGTCCGGTTGCCGTCGCGGAGCGCCAGGAATTTCGGCCACGACACCGAGGCGCTCGGAACCGCCGGGAACGTGTCGTGGACGTAGATCAACTGCTCCGGACTCGCGAACGGCAGCGGCTTGAGCAGGACCGCGTAGACGACGCTGAACACGGCGGTGTTCGCGCCGATGCCCAGCGCGAGCGCGAGGATCGCCGTGAGAGCAAAGCCAGGCTGCCGGATGAACGTCCGAAAGCCATACCTGACGTCCTGAATGAGATGTTCCACGGTTCAGACGACGGTCAAGCCGCGTGCCAAGGGATTTCACGCGGCGTTCTGGCGTCTGCGCCCGATCGCACGCCGGAACTGTCGCAGGGGCGCGACTACTCGTTCCCGCTGCCGCGAAACTGATCCGCTTCGTCGGCGAACAGGATATTGAAGCTGGTGAGCGACCCGTAGCAGCCCGTGACGTAGCCCTGGAGCCGGGCCTTCGTCTCTTCAGGGATATCCATCGCGTTGACCTGCTGCTCGAGCGTGCGGAGCCGGTTGCGCACCATCACGACCTTGTGGAAGAAGGTCTCGATCGGCCAGCTCTTTTCCTGGAGGCCAGGCGTGCCCGGCCGGAGCACCAACTGGCCGTTGCGCCACTTGTCGGCCGGCGCGACGGGGGTCAGGCCGGTCTCCTCCCGGATGATGCGGCGCAGCAGCAGCTCCAGGTCCGGCGAATCGAGTGTCATGGGAGACGCTGTCCTTTCACGATCGCTGACGAGGGGAAACGGCGCTTTACCCGTTGCGACGCGGGTGACTCGAGTCGGTCCGCCTTCGCCGCTTCGTGGCGTCGGCGAGACTGCGGTCGCGCTGGGTGCGCGAGCCGCGAGCGCAGGGCCTCCGCGATAATTGTGCTCGCTGCCGCAGTAGCCGCACGAGACGCGGATCGGCCGGCCGTCGGCGTCCGCCGCGACCACGGTGTGCAGGCGATCCAGTTTGCACGCGCGGCAGATGTCCTCGATTGAATCCCCCGCGCGCCAGCGCCGATCGGCCATATCAGCGCTTCCGGCCGACGCCGATGAGGCTGAGGCCCGAACCGATCTTCATCGCTTCCATCGCTTTCGCCAGCGGCAGAAGCAGCGAGAAGGCGCGCATCTGCCGGGGACTGAGATCGCGGCGGCCGAGCCGATTGTTCATCTGCCAGCCGACCGCGCCGAGGCGGTTGAACTCTTCCACGTGCACGACGTCGAAGCCGGCCGTCTGCAGCTTGGTGTGCAGCTCGGTCTGCGCGTACCGACGGCGATGGCCGAGGACCTCGTCGGCCGGCCCGTACAACGACGCGTGCGCCGGCACGAGCACGATCGCATGGCCGCCGGGCTGCAGCAGATCGTGGTAGGCGCGGAGGACTTCCTGATCGCCGTCGATGTGCTCGAGCACGTTGAGGCAGACGATCGTGTCGATGCGTTCCGGCGCGAACGTCCTGTACGCCTCCGGGCTGGCGAGATCGAAGAGGAGCGTGCGGACGTTTTCGAGGTGCCCGAAGCGCCAGTCCGACATCTCGACGTACAGCGGATCGTTGTCGACGCAGATCAGGCGTTCGCGATCGAGCAGCAGCTCGGTGAAATTGCCGATCCCGCATCCGGCCTCGACCACGCGATCGCCGACGAACGCGCGGAACTGGTCGAGCACCCAGCGGTTCAGGCCGCGCGCCCGCCGCATGCTCTGCAGGGTGTAGTACCCCTCGTGGGTCGTGAACCGCTCGTCGATGAATCGATACTTCAGGAGCGTCCACAATGCCGAGAACGCATCCTTCCAGCCTATCTTCTTGCCTTCGGCGGCGGTGCGGCCGTGATAGCTCACCGGGACTTCATACAGGCGGATGTTCCACTGTGCCAGCTTCGTCGTGAGCTCCGGCTCGATGCCGAATCGATTGCTGTGGAGCGGCGTCTGCTTCAGGATGTCGCCCCTGACGGCCTTGTAGCAGGTCTCCATGTCCGTCAGGTTGATGTCGTTGAGGATGTTGGTGAGCCACGTGAGCAGCTTGTTGGCGACGCTGTGCCAGTAGAACAGAATCTTGCGCTGGGGCGGCGAGGCGAACCGCGATCCGAACACCGCGTCGGCTTTGCCCTCGAGAATCGGGGCCACCAGCGCCGGATAGTCCGCCGGGTCGTACTCGAGATCGGCGTCCTGAATCAGGCCGATTCCGCCCCGCATCTCCTCAATCGCCCGGCGAATCGCCGCTCCCTTGCCCATGTTCCGCGGCTGGCGAAACACGCGGATCCGGGGGTCCGCCGCCGCCAGCCCGTCGAGGATCTCGGGCGACCCATCCCGGCTGCCGTCGTCCACGCAGATGAGCTCGATCGGGAGGTTCACGGGGCTCGTCAGAACGCGCCCGACGATCGTCCGAAGCGTCCGCGCTTCGTTGTAGACGGGCATCAGAATACTGAGGAGCGGCGCTGCAGGGCGAGACGGCTCTGGCATCGGCACGAAAGGCCTCACAGCCTATCACGCCGCCCTTACAATCTAGGCCGGGCCGGGGTGGCGGAACTGGCAGACGCATCGGACTTAAAATCCGAAGATCCCACAAGGATCGTGTGGGTTCGATTCCCACCCCCGGCACTCTCCGATTGCCGACTGACGAGTGCCGACTGCCGATCGAGGATTGGCGATTGAGGATTGCCGATCGGCGGATTGGCGACTGCAGATTGTAGAGCAACTGCCGATTGCCGATTGCCGATTGCCGATTGACGATTGCGATTGCCGATTGCCGATTGCCGACTGCCGATTGTCGACGGCTAACGATCTTCGTGTCGGGTGACCAATGATGAACCTTAGACGCCAGGTCTTTGCCGTCCTTGTCGGCCTCGTTGCGTTCGGGTTTGTCGGGAGCGCCGTCGAACCGGGCAAGCCGTCCAGGACGGCTATTATGGCCGCCGCTTTCCGCGCAATCGGGGCCCGCAATCCTGATGCGACATTCAGGAATCCTGATGTGCTCGCCGGTAGGTTCTTGCGCCGGGAGGACGTGGCGCTGTTGGCCGCGAGCGGAATGGATCTGCGCCGGCAGATGACGCTGACGGGCGAGGACCTGCGCGAGTACCTGCACCAGTCGATCGCGATCACGACGAACTTCGTCAGAACCGTGCACATCGACACGTCGATGCGAGATTGTCTGCGCGCTGGCGCGACGCAAGTGGTCGTGCTCGGAGCGGGGCTCGACAGCAGAGCCTATCGATTCGGCAAAGAGTTCCCGGGTGTGATGTTCTACGAGGTCGATTTTCCGCCGACGCAGGCCTACAAGATTCAGCGCGTTCGCCAGGTGCTCGGACGCCTGCCGAAGGACGTGAAGTACGTGCCGATCGATTTCACGAAGGACGATCTGCGCACCCAGCTCCTGCGCGGCGGTTATCGCGAGACCGAGAAGACGTTCTTCGTCTGGGAGGGCGTGGTCCACTACATACCCGAGGCCGCCGTCCGTGCAACACTTCGCTTCGTCGCGGAGCACTCCGGTGCCGGCAGCCAAATCGTCTTCGACTACCCGCTCAGCACGAATCACCGCATCAACAACCCTGGCGATCTGCTGGCGCGATGGGGAGAGCCGTTCGTTTTCGGGTTTCCGCTCGACGGACCGTCGAGAATGCTGAAGGAAGAAGGATTGAGAGTCGTCTCGGACGTATCGAACGGCGATCTCGTTAGAACGTACGCGGTCCGCCCCGACGGCACATCGAGCCTTCGACTGCCGGACACCGCGAATCGCGAAGCCGATGATGCCGCCATTGCGCTCGCGGAGGCTGTCGGCGGTTGATCTGACCCCGGCTGAGGTCAGCGCCAGCGATACGCGGTTGGCCCATGTGTCGGCCGGAGAACATGCTGTAGAGCTGCGGCCACTCCCGCCGTCGGCACGGCTCATGCTTTTTCCGCACCCTGTGGAGCCTCCACGGCGGGGACCGCACGTAATCCGCGCCAATAGCCCGCCCCGACAAGGAGCGGAACAGGACGCCCGTGAAAGTTTGTGGGTATTGCGTCGGCCCGACGCGCCGTTGATTCGGGCCGATCTGGTCTCTCTGACGGATGCCGTGGAAATCGAGCTCTTCCAGAACGACAAGCTCCGCCGCCGCTGGCGGTTCCTGACAGACACCGCCGCGCGTCGCTGGGCTGCTCGCCTGGCAAAACGACTCGGCCGAAGGAACTTCAGCGATCGCCGCACGTCCGACCGATCGAGATCGTGGATCGAGTGATCGAAGGCCCCGAACCTCGAGCCTCGAACCTCGCAGCTCGCGCCTCGCTCCTACGCATTCAGCCGATCGACGATGGCGCGCCACGTGCGCGCCGACGGCGTGTGATCGGCCAGCAGCGTGGCGCCGCAGAGCGTGCACATCTCCGCGTTCATGGCCTGCGACCAGACCGGCTGCACTTCGAGGTGCAGCCCGATGCCGGCGACCTCGACGTCGAACGCGTCTGGGATCGGCGCCATGTCGTGCACTTCCAGACGAAGGCCGCCGTACGAGACGTCGACGACCGCGGCGGGACGGCCGTCAATCGTGACCCTGAATCCCCCATCGACGCGTTTGCGAGGCCAGCGGCGCTGCCGGCGGACCTTCAGGAGCTCTGCCGCCACGAGCGGCAGGAACTCCGCGGGCCGGATAGGCTTCCGCACGAGCTCCGCATGATAGCGATGCGCCTCGAGGTCGATCAGCGGATCGTCGTAGCCCGTGACGATGATGATCCCGGTTTCCGGATGATCGGCGCGCGTCTGCATCACCAGGTGGAGGCCGTTGAAGGATCGGAGGCGGACGTCGGACACAAGGAGATCGAAAGGGCTGACCGCGAGCAGCCGCTTCGCGGCGTCATAGGTCGCCGCGCCTGTCACGTGGTGACCGGCATCCCTCAGAAGGTCCACCATGCCGGTCAGCGCGTGCTCGTCATCGTCGAGGACGAGTATTCGATACGGTAGTCTCATGGCGACGGGTGGGAGCGGCCCGGAACCGATCCGGGTCTATCGCCGAGCTGGCAAGAGAAATGCCGGTGAAAATGATGCGGAAATCCGAAGGGATTCGGGCGCGTGTGCCGAATGCGCCCGCGATTCTGTCATCGCGCTGACGTTAATGGATCGTCGGACCGGCGTGCGCCGCGGCCGCGATCACGCGGCGGATCATGCCGTCCAGCCGCGCGCGCTCGATCGTGAACGGCCCGGCGACGGCCGCCCCCGTGGGGATTTCGATGGCGATGACGACGCGATCGCCGACGGGTTCGACGATCCAGCTGAAACCCCGCAGCGCGACGAACCGGCCGCCGCGCGACGGGTTCTTCACGCGATCGATCGCCAGCAGGATCTGTTTCAGGACGGTCTCGACGTCCAGCTCGCGCCACGCTTCGGGTTCGGTCCCGTGCTCGATCCGCTGGGTCACCGCGTAGTCCCGTTCGCGCAGGACGATTTCCACATCGAATTCCATCGTTCAGCGATCCGTCCAGTTCGGCTGCCGTTTGTCGAGAAACGCCCGGACGCCTTCGGCGGCGTCCGCCGTCTTCATCAAGTCGTGCAAGTATAGCCGCTCCAGTCTGGGCAGAACCGCGTCGACGTGCTCGCGGAGCGAGAGCCGCGCCGCGGCGGTCGCGTGCCTCAACGCCGCCGCAGACCTGGGAGCGAGGTGCGCCTCGAACCATCGATCGACCATCGCCTGGAGCCGCGCATCGGGAACGACGAATTCGAGGAGTCCGAAGACGAGCCAGTCCGACGCCGGCGTCAACTCGCCCGTAAGGAGGGCTCGCGTCGCCCGCGCGGTCCCGAGGCGCGCCGGCAGAATCGCGGAGGCGGCCGGCGGAAACACCCCAAGCGCGATTTCCGGAAGACCGAGCACCGCGGACTCGCCCGCGAAGATGAAGTCGCACGCGAGCGCGAGCTCGAATCCGCCGCCCAGGCAGCGGCCGCGGACGATCGCGCCGGTCGCGGCCGGGAACGCCAGCAGTTGCCTGATCAGCCCGTGCATCTGCGGCAGCACGCGATCGATCTCGCCCGGCGCGTGCTCCGGGACGCTCGCGCCGAAGCTGAAGTCCTCGCCAGCGCCTTCGAGCGTCACGAGCTTCAGGTGCGGACGCGCGGCGAGCGAGCCAAGCGCTTCGTCGAGCTGGCGAATCATCTCCGCCGTGACGATGTTGCCTGTCGGGTGGAAGAGACGGAGCGCCGCGCGAGCGTCGTTGGGAGCGATCGAGACGTCGACGCGGGCGCTCATGCGAGGCGGAGCTGATCCGCGAGCGCGTCCGTGGTGTTCACGGGCTCGCGGCAGGCAAAATCACGGCACACGAAGGCCGTCGCGCGACCGTTCTTCATGGTCATCGCGCCGACGAAGGGCAGCAGCGCGGTGAGCGACTGCTGCGGATCGCCCGGCTCCACCGGAATCACGAGCGCGAACGGGAGGTAACGCCGCGCGAGCTCCAGCCGCAGCGGGAGCGATGCCTCTTCGCTTCCGAGGACGACGATCTGCGCGGCGCCGGCATGCCACGCGGACAGATTTGCCAGCATCATCGGAATCACGCGGGCGGCCCGGCCGGCGCGCGGGCCGTAGCGGCCGAGCGTCCGTTCCACTTTTCGCCGCGCGTCTTCGTCGCCGGTCAGATGCGCCACGGCCAGAAGATTCTGCACCGAAATAGAGCCCGCCGACGGCTCGGCCCCGTCGTAGTCCTCCTTGAGGCGCAGAAGGACGGATGGATCGGCGCCGCTGGTGCTGAACCAGCCCGCATCCCTCTCGTCCCAGAACAACGCGTCCTGCCGCCGCTGCAGCTCGCGGACCCACGCGAGCCAGGCGGAGTCACCGTCGGCCTGAAACAGCTCCAGCAGTCCCCATATGAGGCAGGCGTAGTCCTCTGCATATCCGTCGATCGACGCATCGCCGTCCCGGTATCGACGCAGCAGCGTCGCGCGATCGCTCTGCCACAGATGGGCGCGGATGAATCCGGCGGCGGCGCGCGCCGCGGCGAGCCACGCGCGCGCGTCCGGACGCCCGGGCAGGACGCGCGCGGCGCGCGCGAAGGCGGCGATCATCATGCCGTTCCACGACGTGATGACCTTGTCGTCGAGATGCGGACGGGGGCGCCGCGACCTCGTCTCGAACAGGACGACGCGCGCGCGGCCGAGCGCCGCGACCACCTCCGCGGGCGCGCGCCCGGTGCGCGCCGCAATGTCTTCAACGGACTGATCGGTGTAGAGGATGTTCTGGCCCGTGAACTCGCCGTGCGGATCGTCCGGCGCGTTGCCCGCCGGGACTATCCCGAACCGACGGCGCACGAGGTCGGCATCCGGGCCGAGGAGCGCGGCAATCTCTGCATCCGACCAGACGTAGAAAGCGCCTTCTTTCTTCGGTCCGCCGGTCTGCGGCACGCTGTCGGCGTCTTCGGCGGAATAGAACCCTCCCGCCGCGTCGCGCATGTCGCGCATGACGTAGGCGAGGGTGTCCTCGGCCACGTCAGCAAAGAACCCGTCCCCCGTCGCCTGCGCGGCCTCGAGAAGGGCGAGCGCCAGCTGCGCCTGGTCGTACAGCATCTTCTCGAAGTGCGGCACGCGCCACGCGCCGTCCACCGAGTATCGATGGAAGCCGCCGCCCACGTGGTCGCGCATCCCGCCACGCGCCATCGCCCGCAGCGTCTCCGCCACCATCGTCTTCGGCAGCTCCGCGCCCGTGCGCGCGTGTTCGCGAAGCAGGAAGAGCAGCTCGGATGGGCGGGGGAATTTCGGCGCGTCGCCAAAGCCGCCGCGGCGGCGATCGAATGCGGCGTGATACTGATCGATCGCGTCGACGAGGGCGTCGGTGCCGGCGATGGTGGACTCCGCCGTCGAACGTCCCTCGACACCTGCCACCGCCTTCAAGCGATCGAACAGCTCCGCCGCGGCGAAGTCGACGCGCGCCCGGTCGTGCTTCCAGACCCGCGCCAGCTCCCCCAGCACGTCGATGAAGCCGGGGCGCCCCCACTTCGAGGAAGGGGGGAAGTAGGTCCCGCCGAAGAACGGCTTGAGCTCCGGCGTCAGAAAGACCGTCATCGGCCAGCCGCCGGACCCGGTCGTCGACTGGACGAACGTCATGTAGACGCGATCGACGTCGGGACGCTCCTCGCGATCCACTTTGATCGAGACGAAGTCGGCGTTGAGGGCGTCGGCGATGTCCTGGCTCTCGAACGACTCGTGCTCCATGACGTGGCACCAGTGGCACGTGGAATATCCGATCGAAAGGAAGATCGGCTTGTTCTCGCGCCTCGCTTTCTCGAACGCCTCCTCGCCCCAGGGAAACCAGTCGACGGGATTGCCGGCATGCTGCAGCAGGTACGGGCTGCGCTCGCGGCCGAGACGATTCATTCGGCCATGCTGACATACAATCCGGGCTGATGGAATTCGCGGTCTCGACTCGCGGTCTCACGCGCAGCTTCGGATCGAAGCGGGCCGTCGACGGCATCGACCTGCAGGTGCCTGCCGGATCGTTTTACGGGTTTCTGGGCCCGAACGGCGCCGGCAAGTCCACCACGATCAAGTGCCTGACCGGACTGCTGCGGCCTTCGTCCGGCGACATCCGGATTCTCGGCCTCGATCCGCTGGTCGATCCGGTCGAGATCAAGCGGCGCGTTGGCGTCGTGCCCGAGGATCTCGCGCTGTTCGATCGGCTGACGGCCGCTGAGACGCTGAGCTTCATCGGCCAGGTGCACGGCATTCCGGCCGAGACGTTCAAGGCACGATCGGCGGATCTGCTGTCGCTCATGGATCTGACTCCGTCGGCGACCACGCTCGTCGCGGATTTCTCGCACGGCATGCGCAAGAAGCTGTCGCTCGCGGCGGCGCTGCTGCCGGCGCCGCGGCTGTTGTTTCTCGACGAACCCTTCGAAGGCATCGACGCTGTCGCATCGCGGCAGATCAAGGAGCTGCTCCATTCGTTCATCGCGCGCGGCGGCACGGTCTTCCTCACCTCTCACATCCTCGAGATCGTCGAGCGACTCTCTACGCACATCGGCGTCATCGCGAACGGCCGGCTCGTCGCGCAGGGGCGGATCGAAGACGTCCGCTCCGGCGCGCACGGCAAGGGCACGCTCGAAGAGCTCTTCATCGAGCTGGTCGGCGGGGAACGCCCGGTCGCGGATCTGAACTGGTTGTAGGCATGAGACGGATCTTCCGCGCGTTTTTCTGGATGCGGTGGCGCGTGCTGGTCAATTCCCTGGAGCGGACGGGCGCCCGCGACGCGCTCGAACGATTCTCGGTCGCGATCGACAACCTCGGACCGATTCTCGCGCTCATCCTGCTCGTGCCCTCGAGCATCGCCCTGTTCGTCCTCGGCCTGACCGCCGGCTTCGGCGTGGCGACCGGTTCGTGGCTGCTGCCGCTCGAATTCGTGCGCTACTTCCTGCTGCTCGGCTTGGCCCTCACGCTGATCGGTCCGATCGTGCTGCCCGTCCGCGACGGCGCGAACGCCGTGCGGCTGCTTCTGCTGCCGATTCCCCGCCGCGTGCTCTACATGGCGCAGGTCGCGGGCGCGCTCGCGGATCCGTGGATCGCGCTGATGGTCCCGGTCATCGTCGGCGTGCCGATCGGCCTCGCGGTCGGACTTCAGTTGGCCGCCGCCGCCGTGGCGATCCTCGCCGGCCTGGCGTTTCTGCTGCTGGTCCTCGGTCTGACCTCGCTGGCCTCGTCGATTATCCATCTGCTGCTCCGCGATCGGCGTCGCGGCGAGCTCGTCATGCTCGTGATGATCGTCGTGCTGCCGCTCATCGGCATCCTGCCTCAGTTCATGATTCGATCGCGCGATCCGAACGGGAGGAAGCTGACGCGCGCCGAGCGCAACGCGCTTCCGCCCACGCGCCCGGCAATCATCATGACGCGCCTCGCGCCCTACGTGCCGTCGGAGCTCTATCGGCGGGCGACGCTGGACGGCCGGAACCGCGCCGTCGACGCCGTGCGTCCTCTCGCAGTGCTCGGTCTGTTCGTCGTCGTCGTCCAGGGCGCGGGCTTCTCGGCGTTCCGGCGTGTCCTCGACATGCCGATGTCCGCCGGCACGCGCCGCGCGTCCTCGTTCGGCGGATTGTGGGATCGCGCCATTCCGGGGCTAACTCCCGCAGCCTCCGCGGTGGCGCTCGCGCAGCTCCGGCTGGCGCTGCGTTCCCCGCGCGGCCGCGCAACGATGTTCACGCCGATGATCCTGCCGCTGCTGCTGGGGGGCCTCGTCTTCAAGGGCGGCGGGTCGCATCTGCCGTTCCTGTCCGGCGCGACGCCCGGGCTCGGTCTGGCGACGTTCGGGTGTGTGATGGCGATCCTCGCGCTGCTTCCACTGGCGATGAATCAGTTCGCGATCGACAAGGCGGGCTTCACACGCCAAATGCTGCTGCCGTTGAGCATTCGCGAGCTGCTCGCGGGAAAGGCCGTGGGCAATGCGCTCATCGCCGCGGGGCCGGCCGCGTTCTGCGTCCTCGCGTCGGCGGCGGTCTTTCCGGGCGGAAGCCCGGCGATGTGGGCCGCCCTGCCGATCGCGCTGGTCGCAATCTATCTGCTGTTCGCGCCCGCGGCCGCCGCACTGTCGGCGATCTTCCCGAAAGTGGCGGATCTCAACAGCATCGGGAACAACGGGAACGCTCACCAGGCCGCCGGCATGCTCGGGATGCTCTGCTTCGCGGCCGCGGTCGTTCCGTGCGTGCTGCTCACGCTGATTGCGACGAGGATCCTTCGCCGGCCGGATCTGGCGCCGCTCCTGCTCCTCGTCTGGTGCGCGTTCGCGTTCGGGTTGTCGCAGCTCCTCTTCATTCCCGTCCGCCGGCTCGTCGCGAGCCGGTGCGAAACTCTCGCGCAGTACTACTGAGCGGAAGTGTGGCGCGGGCTACCCACCCGGAAGTCGTCAGGGTGGTACTGCAGAGCCTATCGGGCAGAAATCAGCCCGTTTTCGATGGCATCGCGGTTGCTCTTAGTGGGGTGTCCGGTCGCGACGAGCGGCCGGGCCAGCCGCTCCGGCATTCAGCCAGAGCAACCGCCTCACCTACAACGCCTGCCACAAGGCTGCAGGGAGTGTCTTCGGACCTCCCTGTCCTGCCGTACGCGTCAATTAGTGAATTGGTGACGTGGTGAATTGGTGAGTGCGTGAAGTCGTGAATTGAGAGTTCACCAATACTCCGACTCGCCAATTCACCAAATCTCTCTTCTACACGCGTGGAGCGGGCGCTGCCGGAATCTCTTCCGGCCGGTGCCGTCGGAGGCGCGCGTTGGCCGCCGTCACTTCCACGCCGTATAGAAGGAGCACGGCCGTGGTGTAAATCCAGACAAGGAACACGACGACCGCGGCGATGGAGCCGTGAATGTGATTGAAGCGCGACATGTCCCGGACGTACCACGAAAAAGCGAACAGGGCGCCCCTCCACAGCAGGCCCGTCACGACCGCGCCTACCCAGACGTCGCGGAAGCGGACCTTCGCATTCGGCACGAAATAGAAGATCAGTCCGACGACGAGGATGAACACGATCATGGCCGCCCATCGCACCGCGAAGTGGTGCATGAGGGTGACGAGCTCCGGCGATCGTTCGGCGACGCCGGCGAACCAGCGCGCTTCCGCCACGTTGATGGCGCTCACTAGTAGCAGCCCGATGAGCAGGAGAAGACTCGCGGCAACCAGCATCGTGAAGGAGATCAGCTTGTGCTTGAGATAGCTCGGCTGCCGATCGACGCCCCACGCATGGTTGACGGCAGACGTGATGGCGCCGAACACCCCCATCGCGGCCCAGATCATCAGCAGGCTGCCCGCGACGCCCAGCCGCACGCGGGCCTGCTCCATCGACGACAGTTGCGTTGTCACGAACTCGAACTGCCGGGGGAAGTAGCGCAGCACGAACTCGAGGATTGCGGCGCGATCCGTCGGGTTCGTCGTCACGCTGCCGAGAATGGAGAACGCGAGGAGGAAGAAAGGGAACAGCGAGAGGAGCGTGTAATAGGCGATCGACGAGGCGAACGTCAGGTCGTTGCTGTGATAGACGCCGACGACCCCACGCCAGATGGCGAGACACGTCAGGCGGATCTCGGCGAGCAGGCGAAGACCCGCACGACGCACGATCACGCCGCCATTATATTAGCCCGGGCCAGGCGCGACGAGGCCGGCGACGACGTACTGGCGGGCCAGCCGCCAGACCAGCCGGCGCAGCCTGGGCGTGCGCAGCACGAAGACCGCGGCCCCGAGGGCCGCGGCCGCCATCACGACGTTCGCCGCGGTGCGCGCCTGCTGGTCCGTCACGCTACGCGCCGTAGCTGCCGCCCTGCGAGCTCGTCGATCCGAGGTTCGGCGAGGAGACCGAGGAAGCGCCGCTGCTCGATCCGGTGCTGCCGATGCTCGACGCCGAGCCAGTGGTTCCGGTCGAGGCCATGTTGCTCACGCTCGAACGCGCGCGATCGTACGCTTCGCGGCCGCGGTCCACGATCTGACTGACCTTCTCGGAGGCCTGCTGGTAACCCTGATCCGCGGCCTCGCGAAGCCGTCCCGCCTGATCGCCGAGCTGCGAGCGGAGCTCCGCGCCGGCTTTCGGCGCGAACAGCATGCCGAGGCCCGCGCCCAGCACCGTGCCCGCCAGAAGTCCCATCAGAAACGAGCCGCCGCCTTCTTCCCGTTCGAACCGATCGTATTCGTACGCCATGCGTCCTCCTGGACTGTTGACTTCGCCTGTTATTGGCTCCCCGCTCATGCGTGGGACTCCCTGCGCAGCAGGGACACGATGACCGCTCGCACGCCGCGTACGATGCCGGCCGCCTGGCTCACCCTGTCGTGCACACCCGCGCGCACGCGCGCGGCCGTTTCATCCACCCGATCGATCGTGCCCGTGATCGCGTGATCGACCCGCTCGGTCTGATGGCTGACGCGGGCGGTAATGCCCTTCACGTCGGCCAGGATCGCGTCGACCTTCTCGCGCAGCGGCGCGATCTGGCGCGCCTCGAGATCCGTGACGACCGTCATCACCCGCGAATACACGAGATATCCGCCCACCCCAAGCCCGATCATCACGAGCGCCTGCAGCACGCTGACGATCGCCATGATCCAGAGCGGTGTGCTCAAGGATTGCACGTCACCCATTCCGTCCCCCCTTTCACGCGGACCAGCGTCCTTGCGTGCCGCCCGTCATTTCGTTGAGCGATCGCCAGCTTTCGTTCGCGGCGCTCTTCGCTTTGGCAACCGTGCCGCGCGCGCTCGCGAGCTCACGCATGAAATCGTCCAGCTTCGGCTCGATTTGGACGCGAACGCGCCGTCCGCCGTCCGTCAGATACAGCCAGCCCCACACGCCGCCGACAACGGCCCCGACAACGGTGGCTACCAATACACGCGATCGTTCGTCCACGTCGCCCTCCTTGCGTGGTTGTGGCGCGATGCGCACGCGCACGCCCCTCACCCTCCATCTATCAAAGGGTGTGCCACGGCAGACGTAGGACTATGGACGAGTCGGGATCAGGTGGCGACGCGCCGGACGCCGGCCTTCCCGCCGTCCTGAATCTCGTGCTTTTTCATCTTGCTGTAGAGCGTCGGACGGTACAAACCGAGGATCTGCGCCGCTTCCTGCTTGTTCCAGTTCGTGCGCTGGAGCGTCTGCAGGATCGCCATCTTCTCGATTTCGGCGAGCGTGCGGTGGGGCGGAATGACGAACTCGGTCGAGGCGGCTGTCTCGGTCCGCAGCGATTCCGGCAAATCGTTCACGGTGATCTCGCCGGCCTTGGCGACCAGCACTCCGCGCTCGATCACGTTTTCGAGCTCGCGGACGTTGCCCGGCCACCGGTGCCGGATTAGAACATGATAGGCCGCCGGCGCGATGGACTTGATCGTGCCGCGGCCGTGGCGCTGTTTGTACTTCTCGAGGAAATGCTCGCACAGCAGCGGGATGTCTTCCGTCCGCTCGCGGAGCGGCGGCACGCGCAGCGTGATCGTGTTGATCCGGAAGTACAGATCTTCGCGGACCTTGCCGTCGCGCAGCGCCGCATCGAGATCGATATTGGTCGCGCAGATCAGACGAAAATCGACGCGGACGATCCGGTCGCTGCCAATCGGACGGTACTCGCGTTCCTGCAGCACCCGCAGCAGCTTCGTCTGCAGGTAGGGCGGCATCTCGCCGATCTCGTCGAGCAGCAGCGAGCCCCCATCGGCCATCTCGAAGAGGCCTTCCTTGTCGGACTGCGCGCCGGTGAAGGCCCCCTTCTTGTAGCCGAACAGCTCCGATTCGATCAGATCCTTCGGGATGGCCGCGCAATTGATCTTGATGAACGGACCCTTCGCGCGCTT
>DATJFE010000033.1:0-22900 GCA_035495955.1 Vicinamibacterales bacterium
CCGCTCGTCGTAGGCGACGTCCTTGAACTCGTGCGAGACGGCGCGCGTGCTCTCCAGGAACAGGCCGTCGCTGAGTTTCATGATGTTCGCCTTGTGAATCGCCGTGACGCGCTTGCGCCCGCACTTTCGCGCGTACTCGAAGGCGAAGCGCGCGATCCGCGTCGACGCGCGCTCGGTGATGATCTTCAGGCTCTCGACGATGCCGGGCACGATCTCGTGCTCGAGGCCCGCATAGAGATCCTCGGTGTTCTCGCGGACGATGATGAGATCGACGCCTTCGAAGCGCGAGGGCACGCCGGGAAGGTTCTTGACCGGCCGGAGGTTGGAATAGAGATCCAGCGCCTTCCGCATGCCGACGTTCACGCTCGTGAAGCCCTCGGCAATCGGCGTCGTCACGGGCCCTTTGAGGCCGACCTTGTTCCGCTTCACCGATTCGATGAGCTGCGGCGGCAGCGACTGGCCGTAGCGTTTGAACGCGACGATGCCGGCGTCCTGCCGGTCCCACTCGATCCGCAGGCCGGCCGCATCGAAGATGCGGATGACCGCTTCGGTCACCTCGGGGCCGATGCCGTCGCCGGGAATCAATGTGATCGTGTGGGTCATATATCGGGTGTCGGGTGTCGGGTGTCGGGTGTCAGGTGTCAGGTGCCTCGTGTCGGGGATCAGAGGTTGGAAGTTACGCCTCCGCGATGCGTTCCGCCAGGAGCGCCGCGATGGGTTCGAGGAGCTGGCGATCGGGGACGCCGAATGCCGCGGCCCGATCGCTGTCGATGTCGATCTCGCCCAGGACCTCGGCGCCCTGCATGATCGGCACGACGATCTCCGATTTCGTGTCGACGCTGCAGGCGAGATATCGCGCATCCGCATTGACGTCGTCGACGACGATCGTCGCCTTCTCGGCTGCGGCGGCGCCGCAGACGCCGCGGCCCAGCGGAATCCGCGTGTGGGGCGACGGCTTCCCGAGGTACGGACCGAGTACCAGCTCGTTGCCGTCGAGCAGGTAGATCCCGACCCACGTGTAGTAGGGAATCGCGTCCTTGAGCAGACGCACGGTCTGCGTCATGGCGGACTGCGCGTTCGGCGCCGCGGCGACCGCAGAACGGATTGCGCCGAAAAGGTCGCTGCGGTCGGTGTCGGTCATCCTTTGAGCTCCCAGTAAATGAGCGTCAGGCCGCCGAGAAGCGGCACGAGTTGAAGCGCCGTCGACAGGCCGTGCAGCCTGCCGAACTCGACGCGCCGCGCGTCGGTCTCGGGCAGGCTCGAAGGGGCGACGCCCATTTCCTGCTGCAGGCGATGGATGCGGCCGGCGACGAAGATGCCGGCGTAGGCGCTCGTGGCGAGCATGAGCAGCGCGACGCCCGCGCGCCAGGCGAACCGCCGCGGACGAGGGCCGAGGATCGCTCTGACGACCAGCGTCGCGAGCAGGACGGCGCCGGCCGCGTAGCTCACGAGCGCGAACCGCCGCAGGATCTCGCCGAAGACGGCCCCGGCAAGCAGCCGGCCGCCCGCCGCCGGAGTCCCGCCGATCACGTCGAATATCGACGGCGCCGCGATCGCGCCGAGCGCGAGAAGTCCGCCGACCCACACGACGAGGGTCATGAGCGCGACGTACCGCAGCGCGAGCATTGGGCCATTATAGGATCCGATGATGATCCAATGGCTGGCATGGGGAGCGGAGGCCTTCGCGCGCGCGCGCCGCGAGCGGAAGCCCATCCTGCTCTCCATCACCGCGGCCTGGTGCCGCGCGTGCCACGAGATGGATCGCACGACGTACTCGGACCCCGACGTCGCCGCGGCGATTCGCGATCGCTTCGTGCCCGTCCGCGTCGACACCGATCGGCGCCCCGACATCAACGAGCGCTACAACCTTGGCGGATGGCCCACGACGGCGTTCCTGACGGCGGACGGAGAGCTGATGACGGGCGGCACGTTCGTGGCGGCCGAGCGCATGATGGGCGTGCTGGCGCGCGTCGCCGATGCGTTCGACAAGTCCGCCTTCACCTCACGTTCCGGTCTGGAGGCCGCGGCGTCATCGACCGAGGATTCCGGGGCCTCCCCCGATCCCGACGTCGACGCGCTCGTGGAGGCCGTCTTTTCGACGTTCGACGAGGAGCACGGCGGCTTCGGCGTGGAGCCGAAGTTTCCGCACACCGCGCCGCTGCACCTCGCGGCGCTCCTGTTCCGCCAGGCCGAGTCGGATCGCTGGCGGCGGATCGTCGAGCGCACCCTCGACGCGATGTGGGACGGCGGCCTGCGCGATCCGCAGGCGGGCGGCTTCTATCGCTATGCCACGACACGCGACTGGGGGCTGCCGCATCCAGAGAAGCTGCTCGAGACCAACGCGGCCCTTCTCCGCGCGTACGCGGAGGCGGCGGCGATCTTCGGGCGCGCCTGCGATCGCGATCGCAGCGGCGCGATCGCCGCGTTCCTGGCGACGGTCTTGCGCGCGGAAGGCGGCGGCTTCTATGGAAGCGACGCCGATCGTGTGCTGTACGCCGACGCGAACGCGGCCGCGGCGGTCGCGCTCCTCGAGTCGGCGGCGTCGACCGGCGACACCGTCCTCCTGCAGGACGCTCTCGCCTCGTTCGAGCGCGTCGTCCTCGCCTGCTACAAACCGGGCCACGGCGTGGCGCACTGTTTCGACGGAACGGCGTCGGTGCGCGGCCTGCTCGCGGACCAGATCGCGACAATCGGCGCGCTGCTGGCCGCGCACGAGGCGACCGACGACGAGCCGTACCAGATGATGGCCGAGGAACTGGGCCACTTCGTCGTGCGCGAGATGTGGGACGCGGAGGGCGGCGGATTCTTCGATCGCGCGGGCGACGCCGACGACGTCGGTCTGCTGCGGACGAGACGGAAGCCGTTCGTCGCCAACGCCGAGGCGGCGCAGGTCCTCGCCCGGCTCGACCGGATCGCCCACGAGTTCGACTTCCGACCGTACGCGCTGGGCGCCTTACGCGCCGCGGCGCGGCAGGTCGAGCCGCAGGGACCGCTCGCCGCCCACTACCTGCTCGCCTGGCACCGCGTGACCGTTTCGACCCGGTGATAAACTGCTGCGCGGATCGCGCGGAGGTACTGCTGCCGCGGATCACGCGGAGGTACTGCTGCCGCGGATCACGCGGAGTACGCGGAGTACGTTGATGACGATCTCTTCCATGAAGACCTGCACAGATCCGCTGGCGGCGCTGACGGCCGGGCAGGACGCGCGCAACGCGGCGCTGCTCGCGTCGACGCCGTTCTGCGGACCGCGATTCGAATCGCGAGTCCTTCCGTTCACGCTCGACCTCGCAGGCGGTGAATTCGGCGCCGAGCAGGACGAGACGCTGGGCGCGCTCGAGAAGGAAGCGGCGCGGACCGCGATCGAGGCGCTCGTCTCGCTCGCGAAGGTGAACGACATCGATCACCTGGGCGGCGGCCTCGAGCTGATCCCGGCGCTCCTGATGACGCTCGCGGCGACGGATTACGAGCGCTCCCATTTCACGATCGAGCACGGGCACACGAGCATCGGCTATTACTCGTCGCTCGCGGCGCTCGGGTTCCTCGACCGGACGCGCGTGATCGACGGGTTCCGGCGGAGTCTCGACATCGCCGGCCACGTATCGTGGGTGCCGGGCGGCACCGAGCTCAGCTCCGGCCGCCTGGGCGTGATGATGCCGGTCGGCGCGGGGATGGCGCTCGGGCTGCGCGCGCACCACGGCAGCGGCGCACACGTCATCTGCCACTGCGGCGACGCGGGGTATATCTCGGGACAGGCGTTGGACGGCTTCAACGCCGCGGCGGTCCATCGCGCGCCGATCACGTTCGTGATGCACCGCAACGGGATCCAGTTGTCGGGGACGACCCGCCACATCATGAACCAGGACCCGAGGCCGATCATCGCGAGCTTCGGGATCCGGATCCTCGAAATCCGCTCGCTCCTCGAGCGGCGCGAGCTGTTCGCGGCGTACCGCGAAGCGTTCCAGTCGGCGCAGAACGGCCATCCCTCCTTGATCTATCCGACGGGCTGGGGAAGCTCGGCGCAGGACGTCTCGGTCACGGTCGAAGACTTCGGGAAGAAGTACGGGATTCTCGACGAGACCCGCAAGTTCGCGGCCGAGCACGACGTCGCGATGAGCCGGAGCATCTGGATTCCCGGATCGCTCATGAGCTTCCGCGACGTCCGCGCGATGCTGCAATGCCTGTTCTACGTCAACGATCTGCCCGGCGGGGAAGGCCATCACGACGGCGGCATGAAGGGACGCGACGCGAACGCGGTGCTCGCGAGCCCCCTCCTGGTGAAGACGCCCGGCGAAACCGCACGGCTGGACGCCCTGCGCAAGCTGCCGCCCCGCATCGTCGTCACGGCCGCAAGGCCGGCGAAAGGCACGCCGAATCTCACGCTGACCGACGCGGACGTCAGGGACGTGACGCTCCCCGGTCCGGAGAAGCCGGTGTCGCCGCGCGCCGGGTCCGAGGCCGCCTACGTCGCGGTCGCGAAGAAATATCCGAAACAGGTGTTCGTCGTATCGGCGGACCTGAATCCGTCGACGCGGCTCGAAAAGGCGGTCAAGCTGATTCCGCCGGAGCACAGCTTCGAGATGAGCATCGAGGAGCAGGCGGCGACGCTCCTGACCGACGGGCTGTCGTACAGCAGCCGCGCGCCGCAACTGAACGTGTTCTCGACCTTCGGCGCGTTTCTCGAAGGGATCGCGCGCGAGGGATTCGAGATGTGGAAGTACCAGCGCAACCTGACGGGCTTCAACGAAGGCCTCAACGTCGTCATGCACTTCGCGCACGTCGGCGCGTGCACGGGGCGCGATCACTTCTCCGGGTGGAGCCTCGACTGGATCAATCTCGCGCTCGGCTACCTGCCGTATCTGCGTCGCTTCTACGCTCCGGCCGACGCGAGGTCCGCCTTCGTCGCGGTGCGCGACGCCGCCGCGGAGTACGGCGGCCACATCGTCGCGATCCCGCGCGACAACCTGCCCGTGCTGACCCGCGCGGACGGGAAGACGCCGCTCTGGGGTGCCGCCGATCCGTGGACGCCGGTGACGGCGCTGCGCGAGCGCGGCGGGGCGAAGACGGCCATCCTGACCGTCGGCGCGCCCAGCTACCTCGCCGGGCAGGCGAGCGACCGTGCCGCGGAGCGCGGCGTGAACGTCGACGTCCATGTCGTGAACGGCTTTCCGATCGGTGAGGATTTCGTGACGTCGTTGCCGGCGCGCTACGACCGGATTCTCACGCTCGAGGACGGCTTGATCGGCACCGTCGACGCCGGCCTGCGCGGCTTCGCGGCCTACCTGTCGGGCAAGCTCGCCGGCTGCGGCGTTGCGC
The DNA here is from genome assembly GCA_035495955.1 of Vicinamibacterales bacterium. GTDB lineage: Bacteria > Acidobacteriota > Vicinamibacteria > Vicinamibacterales > 2-12-FULL-66-21 > JAICSD01. The sequence continues at coordinate 5,314 of DATJFE010000033.1, forward strand.
TCGATCACGCGGGCATCGCCGATCCGCAGATCGCGCCGTCCGACACGTTCGAGATCGTCTGGGCTCACTACGGCATGACGGCGGACGCGCTTGCGGACCGGCTGCTGTCAGGCACCTCGTCGTGACAGTCTGCTTTGGACCCTTCACGCTCGATTCGGCCACGCGTCAACTCACGCGCGATCGCGGGCCGATTCGAAGCGATGTACGCGGCTGGCGTCTGCCGCCTGGCTCTGCGAGATCGGCTTGACAGGGGGAACCGCTGCGAACATGGCGGCGCGGCGGCGCGATGCCCTTCCGAAAGGCGGCCGATTACGCCCGTCAGATCGCCGAGGGGCTTGCCCCAGACAACGACCGCGGCATCGTTCATCGCGACGTCAAGCCGGACAATTCCAGGGAAGTTCGCAGGATTTCTGCACGCGTAGCAGCGCCTACGCGTTGCCGCTCAAGGCCGGCACATATAGCGTCGTGGCGTACGGTCAGGGCGCGTGCGAGACCTGTACGGCGCCGCCGCCGCGCTTCTCGCGCCGCTGTGCCCGCGCGAAATCGACGAGGATGCGTCGCATGAGCTGTGCGGCAACGCCGAAGAAGTGCGCGCGGTTCTGCCACTGGATCTGCTTCTTCCATCCCACGAGGCGGACGTATGCCTCGTTCACGAGCGCGGTGGATTCGAGGAGATGGCCCTGACGCTCGCCCGCCATGTACCGCGATGCGAGGCGATGGAGCTCTCCGTGGACGAGCGGCGTCAGCGCTTCGAGCGCCGCCTCGTCTCCGTCTCTCCACGCGAGGAGCAGTTCGGTAATGTCCCGAGCCATCTATTTCACTGGCAGGCGCGCTTTCAGCTCCTCGAACCAGTGCTCGACGACCTCAATCTCGCGGTCCGATTCCGGGATCTCTGTGCCCGCGAGAACGGTCCCGACAAAGCTCTTCCCGTCGGGAGAGATGTCAATGCTCCGCCGCCCCGCTGGCCCCTCACCCCGGTACCCCGCGACTCTGAGCCCCTGTTGCGGAAGCGGGACCGGATCGCCGAAGGTAAACGTGGGCTTCGTCGAGACGGGAACAGCCACCACTCCTGGTTCGCGCTGTGTGAAATACAGCTCACGCTCGTCCGGCGACCAGAACGGGTGAATGCCCCCCGCGATCTGGTATCTCGCGCCGGTGGCGGGGAACGGCAGCACGTAAATCCGTGTGTCGGCGTTGTAGACGACCCACGCTCCGTCGCGCGAGAAGCTTGCGGATAATGACAACTGTCTGCCTTGCACCTGCCCGAAAGGCGCCGATCGCTTATCGGAGGACGAGTAGGTCCACAAGGCGCTCTGGTCGCCTTTCAGCACAGTGAAGAGCAGCGTGCGACCGTCAGCTGACCACGACTCAGGGATCTGAGACGTCCCGGGTTCCGCCTTCGTCAAACGCTCGGCGTTGCCGGTTCCGTCCGCCTGTTGCCAGAAAATGCCCTGATCGCTCTCACGGTCCGACTGGAAGGTGACGCGCCGACCGTCGGGGGTCCAGGTTGGGAAACGGTTTCGCGCCTCGATTGTCAATCGTCGACGCGCAGTGGCGCCGGAGAGGTCGTAGATCCAGATCGCCGCGTCTTTTCCATCGTCGGTACCGACTGCGAGGCGCGTGCCATCGGGCGAAATCCGCGCGCCGCGATAGGCGTCCGGCGGCATCTTGAGAGCGGTGGCATGTCCATCCCGATCGAACATGGCGAGACCGAACCGGTTAGTCGCAGTCGCGACCGCCGGACCAGCGATGTACGCGAGCGTGCCCTCCTCCGACGCGCTGAACTGCGCCGCGGCGGCATTTGCGCCAGCCGCGCGCCTCACGCCTTCGATGACGGGCACGGCGTTGCCCGAAATTGCCAGATGTCGGGAGTCGAAGCGCGCCGCAAAGATGACGCCGCCTACGGCGTACACGAGATGGCCAGACGGGAGAAACCGGCCATCGGAGGCGGATTCGACGAGAACCGTTCGGTTGCCGGACGCGAGCGACTGGGCAACGACGGATGCCGCTTCCAAATCCATCCTTCCGTCTCGGACAGGCGCGACTGTGAAGAGCACCGCGTTCCCGCCAGGCAGCATTTGCGGGCCGTACGGCACCTCGTCGGGTTTCGTCCTGACGAACAGCTCGGGGTGTCCCCCGACGGCGGGAACGCGCAAAATTCCCTGACCGCGCTCGCCGAAGAGAATGCGCTCGCCATCCCAGCTGATACCGAGGGGGTTTTCAGCGGGACAGATCGAGCTGGCCGTGCCTCCCTCCGCGAGTATGCGCTTCAACCCGCTCTGATCGCGGTCCTGGGCCCAGAACGCGATCCATTGCCCGTCGGGCGAAAACGCCGGGCTCGCAACGGCTTCAAAGCGGTCGCTGCCTGGGAGCGGCCGTGCCTGCGGATCCGCGAGGTTGCGCAGCCAAAGCTTCTTATCCGCGACATACGCGATGCGCCTGCCATCCGGCGACACCGCAAGCAGCTGCCTGCCGACGTTGGTGAAGCTCTGGTTTTGATCGAGCCGAATCGCGAACCGCGTCAGGCCGGAACGATGCGCCGGCGGCGCGAGGAGCGACCACGCGCTCGCACCGGCAACGATCAGGCCGGCGACGAATCCAGCGGCTATCGGAAGCGCGCGTCTCCACAGCGGACGCCGGCGAGCCTCGGCATCTGGCGTAGCCGCACGAACGTCATGCCGGTCCTCGAGCAGAAACAGGGGCGCCGACATGTCGCCGAAGCGCCGGCGCGAATCTTTCTCGAGGCAGCGCCGCAGCAGGCGGATCGTGTCCGCGGGCACGTCGGCCGGCAGGGCGTTCCATTTCGGCTCGCCCCGGACGACAGCCGCGATCGTATCGGTGACGTCCTCGCCGTCGAACGGACGCTCGCCCGCAAGCATCTCGAACAGCACGCAGCCGAACGCCCATACGTCGCTGCGCTTGTCCGCGGGTTTTCCGCGCGCCTGTTCGGGACTCATGTACGCGGCAGTCCCCAGGATCACGCCGATGGATGTGGCGGGCGTTGTCAAGGTCGGCGAGGTGGAGGTCGAGGCTGCCGGCGAATCGGCTTCGACCATCTTCGCGAGGCCGAAGTCGAGCACCTTCACGTCGCCCTCGGCGTCCACCATGACGTTCGCCGGTTTGAGATCGCGATGAACGATCCCCTTCTCGTGTGCCGCATGCAGGGCTTCCGCGATCTGGCGCGCCAGGTTGAGGGCCTCGAAAACTGGCACTTTGCCGTGGCGTATCCGATCGGCGACGGATTCGCCGGCGACCAGCTCCATCACGAGGAAGCGCACGTGATCGCACTCCTCGAAGCCATGAACGACCGCGATGCGTGGATGGCTGAGCGTCGCAAGCAGCTGCGCCTCGCGCCGGAAGCGGGCGATTCGATCGGGGTCGCCGACGAACAACTCGGGCAGGACTTTGATCGCGACGTCGCGGCCGAGGTTGGTGTCGCGGGCGCGGTAAACTTCGCCCATTCCACCGCTTCCGATGAGCGCGAGGATCTCGTATGCGCCGAGTCTGGTGCCGACGTCCAGCGTCAATGCCATGGGCAGAACTGCCATCCAATATACGCCGCGCGGATAAGGATTCTGAGCGACAATCTCACTCGATGCCCGTCTCCCCAGGAACGCGACTGGGCGTGTACGAGATCGTTGCGCCGCTCGGCGCCGGCGGAATGGGCGAGGTGTACAAGGCTCGCGACACCCGCCTCGACCGGACGGTCGCGATCAAAGTCCTGCCGCCCCACCTTGCGGAAGACGCCCAGTTTCGGGAGCGGTTCGACCGTGAAGCGCGCGCGATCTCCCAGCTCGATCACCCGCACATCTGCGCACTCTATGATGTCGGCGCGCACGAGGGCCTGTCGTTTCTCGTCATGCAGTACCTGGAGGGTGAGACGCTCCAGGCACGGCTCGAGCGCGGGTCGCTGGAGCTCAAAGACGCACTCGCAATCGCGGTTCAGATCGCGAGCGCGCTCGACGCGGCGCACCGCGCCGGCATCGTTCATCGCGATCTGAAGCCGGGCAACATTTTTCTCGTCCGCAGCGCCGCATCGGGATCGCCGGCTGCCAGGCTGCTCGATTTCGGTCTGGCCAAGACCGCCGACGCCCGAACGGCCGGAGGCTCGACGCTGCTGCCGACGACGCCGGCGAACCTGACGGCGAAGGGCACCATCTTTGGAACGTTTCAGTACATGGCGCCGGAACAACTCGAGGGCGACGAGGCGGACGCGCGGACCGACATCTTTGCGTTCGGCGCGGTCGTCTATGAGATGGTCACGGGACGAAAGGCGTTCGAAGGCAAGAGTCAGGCGAGCCTGACAGCAAAGATTCTCGAGAGCGATCCGCCGTCGATGTCGTCGCTGCAGCCGATGACGCCGGTAATGCTCGACCGCGTGGTGAATAAATGCCTGGCGAAGAATCCCGACGCGCGGTGGCAGAGCGCCGCCGATCTCGCAACTGAGCTTCAGTGGGTCAGCGAGCCGCTCACGGCCGTTGGCCTTGGAAGCGCTGCCGCAAGTACGACACGGTCACTGGTCTGGCCCTGGGCGATGCTCGCCATCATTGCCTCGGCGCTGGCCGCGATCGCCGGCGTCGGCTGGTGGCGAGCCACACGGCCGATCGAACGGCCGTTGATTCGCATGAGCGCGGCGCTGATCGCCGGCCAGAGAATGTCGTCCGGCACCTCGTACGACATCGATGGCACCCTGCTGGCCAACCATGTGCCTGGCACCTCGCTCGCGCTCTCGCCCGACGGCAGCCGCCTGGTTGCCACCACGCTCGGCTCGGACGGCCGTCAGCGCCTGGCCGTGCGCCGCCTCGATCAGGATCGATTCGATCCGCTCCCGGGCAGCGAAGACGCGACCGGCCCGTTCTTCTCACTCGACGGCGAATGGGTCGCCTTCTTCGCCAACGGCAAGCTGAAGAAGATGCCCGTCGAAGGCGGCTCGCCGGTCACGCTGTGTGATGCAGGTAACTTCCCGTCCGGAAGTTGGGGAGACGACGAAACGATTATCGCGGGGCTCGGCTTGAACCGGCCGCTATCGCGCGTGCCTTCAGCCGGCGGCGCGTCGACGCCTGTGACGAAGCTGGAGCCTGGCGAGACCATGCACGAGCGGCCGCAAGTGCTCCCTGGCGGCGATTCCGTCCTCTTCACGGCTCGCACCGGCGGAGACGCAGAGAATGCCCGCATCGACCTCGTGTCGCTCAGAACGCACGAGCGAAGGACTGTCATGCGCGGCGGCGAATTCGGCCGGTACGTACAGTCATCGGCTGGCCGCGGTTACATCATCTACGTTGACGGGCAGACGCTGTTTGCGGCGCCGTTCGACCTCGCCTCGGGCACGGTTACCGGAGCGGCGAGGCGGATCCTCGGCGACGTCAGCTCGTTCCACTCGACGAAAGGCGAGTTCGACGTATCGCGGACTGGAACCTTCGTGTACATCGGCGGTCCCGAGGATCCGGAGCGCTCGATTTTCTGGCTGGACCAAACCGGCAGGACCGAGCCGCTGCATGCCGAACGCGGATTCTACAGCGGGCTGCGGTTCTCGCCCGACGGCACACGGCTCGTGTTTGTCAGATCGGCAGGGTGGCGCGGGCAGTCAGACTTGTGGGTCCAGGACCTTCAACGCCGCACGGTCGACCGGCTCACGTCTCTACCCGGATCCAACAGCTCGCCCGTGTGGTCGCCCGACGGCGCACATATCCTGTTTGAGGGTCCGAGCGGAGCTGTGTACTCGGTCCGCGCGGATGGAGCCGGTCAGCCTCAGAAGCTGGACGGTCCGGCCGGGCATCCGATCTCCGTTTCGCCGGACGGCAAGCTGGTCACGCTCATAAACGGCAATCCGTTCACGGCCATGCAGATCATGGTCGCGGCTCTGGAGGGCCCGTCTGATCATCCGCGTCTCGGGAGAGTGGAGCCCATCGCCGCCGCGCCGGGATTTCCCATGGCGGTGTTCTCGCCAGACGGTCATTTGATCGCGTACACATCCGGCGAGACCGGTGCCATGCAGGTATACGTGCAGCCGTTTCCAGGCCGGGGCGGCAAGGTCGCGATCTCAATCAATGGGGGCACGTTTCCGGCCTGGTCGCCGAACGGACGCGAGCTGTTCTTCCTCGATCCGTCCCGGCGGATCATGGTCGTCGACTACACGACGCGCGCGGGACAATTCGTCGCCGGGCAGCCGAGGCTCTGGTCTCCGCATTCCATTCTGTTGACGATGGGCGGCGGTCCATTCCAGCCCTACGCCCTGGCGTCCGACGGCAAGCGGTTCGCGGTGATGCTGTACCCGGACGGCTCGGCGGAATCCCACAGGCCGCTGCACCTCACGTTTCTGCTGAATTTCGCGGACGAGCTGCGCCGGCAGCTCGGACGCTGATTCCAAGTACGGCTCAGGACGGTCCTGTTCGGTTTCTCCACGGCCGTCGTTATGAAAAAGGGGGCGAGGACTGGTTTTGACCGTTCATTTGCTTTTGGGAAAGAAAGGTGACGCATATGGCTACGATTGCAGGGACCACCTTCGTCTTCGAACAACCCAGGGTCGCGCGATATGTGGCATTGGAGCAGACCGCGGGTGGCTTCACGCTTCCGACTCCCACATCCAGCGACCGCCATTTCGAGCAGATTGAATTCCCCGGAGTGATTGAGAGTCCGTCGGCCATATTCTTCCGCACGAGGCATACCGGAAGGCCAAGGTTCTCGGTCCGTATCAATAGCGCATCGCTCACGCAATTTCAGTTCACGGATGACGATCCGCCGGAGCGCTGCTGGCACGAGATCATTCCCGCTCGTGTCGCCGATGGCTCGACGCTCCGGCCGCGAGACAATGAACTGACATTCTTCGCCGCCGACGGCGTCGTCACCTTCGGTGATGTCGTCATTCTCTATACGTCGAGCGAACTCACAATCAAGATACCGATTGTCATCGGCCCTGCCGTCGTCGGCAACCTCGGTTAGCGTGGTGAGGATGCGAGCCGCTTCGCGCTGGCATCCTCGCGACTTCGGTCCGCCGCTCTCGGTTGGGGGACGCGACCGTGGCGCGCTGAATTCATCGAGTGGACTACCGCGAATACCAGACGCGCGCCGTCTGGTCGTTGTGCACGAAGTCGAGCAGCATCTGCGCGACTTTCTGGCGGCCGCTCGTCGCCGGGTGCGTCCCGTCGGCTGTGGAGAAGTCCGCGCAGACCCACGTCAGGCCATCGCTCCGTGGCCGCGTGCCGTCGGCCCACAGGTATGGCCCCCACGCGAGCCATGGCGCGTTCCGCCCAGCGCCTTCATAGCGAAGCGCGCCATTGAGCTCATCCTCGATGACCCAACGCATCGCAAAACCGCTCTCATACGCGTACGGCTCCGGATTCAGCGTCGAGGTGGCGTAGCCAGCATAGATTCGGCTCGACAAGTACGCGAGCCGCAGGTTGGGGAAGTTCACTGCGAGCTGCTGCAGGATCGATTCGGTCTCACGCTGCAGCCGCTGCGCGTACGCGGGCCAGCCTTCCGACGGCTGCGCATCGGCGAGCTTGATCCATGCCGTGACGACTTGTGCGCGCGTCACGCCTGCGGCGCGAAGCCGGTTGTCCAATTCACCCCAGCACGCGCAGCCGCTGTTCGACCAATCGGTCGCCGTCATCCCGCCCTGCGCGCCATCGACGACGACGAGGCGCGAGCTCTTGAGCGGGTCCGCGTCCGCCATGGGCTTGAACGCGCTGAACTCCTGCGTGGTGTTCGACATGCCAATCGACACGAACACGTATCGGCCGGAAACGCTCGGTTGTCCCGCGGCGTCGAGAGGCTGAATCGTCCGCGCGACTTTCAGTCCGGCGTCGAGATGCGCGGGCGGCGGCACGTTGCCGCCGGTCGGATACAGCCCGCCGCGCTGGCCCTGGTACGAGCCGGAGCCGAGGTCCGTCAGCGGCGTGAAGCCGACCGACGTGCGCGCGCAACCCTGCTGCGGCGCGCCCGGCGTGGGTGAGGTCGGCGCCGGCGATGTAGACGGGGCGCCGCCCGAGCCGCACGCCAAGAGGCCAAGCAAGACAAGGGCAGCGACAAATGCGCGCATGAGGCTGCTGATTGGACCCGCATCGCCCAGCGAACGTTTAAAATCTCTTCCAGCCCGCATTACTCGTCAGCCTGGGTCAGCTCCGCATCGGACGCAGCGCGAAAGATCAGCGCGAAGCCGCCGATGCCGATCCGATCGCCGTCGTTGAGCGCGATGGGAGCCGTGATGCGCGTCCCATTCAGGGACGTGCCGTTGCGACTGCCAAGATCCTCGATGTCTGCGGAGGCTTCGCGCACCACGATGCGGGCGTGGCGCCGCGATACGCGGAGTGAATCAAGGAATACGCGCGACGCAGGATCGCGCCCGATGACGTTCTCGCCCGGGTTCAACATGACCGCCCGTTCACCGACGACGACGACGAGCCACCGGTTTTCTGGAGCTGCCGGTTCGCCGACATTCTGGAACGCGTAGCCGAACCCGTGCACGGTGCGAAGAAACGTCGGTCGTCGCGCATGATCGCCGATCGCGGCGCGCGCTTCCGCAACCAGGGCGGCCAGGCTGTCGTCGGTCACGAACGTCCCGCGCCAGATGCGGGCGTGCAGGTCGTCTTTGGCGATCGCCTTCGGCCACTCGGTGACGACGATCTTGAGCAGCTCGAACGCCTTCGGGGAGAGGTGCACGGGCTGCCCATTACGGAAGAGCTGCCTCGCGTCGAGGTCGAGCACGCACTCGCCGAATTTGACCACTCCCATCGCCGCACTGCCGATCATAGCGAACGGACCGGCTACAATGCCGGCCAGCCGTGATCATCGTCAGCGAAACGCGCGCACATTCGTGGTACACCGGTATGGAGGTCGGCGTGCGCCGACGCGTGGCCCGAGGCTATGGCGGCTCGCTCGCCTACACTTGGGCGACTTCGGAAAACGATACCGACGGCCGCACGGTATTGCCTCAGGATCCGACGAATATCCTTGCCGACCGTGGTCCGGCGCCAAACGACGCCAGACATCGCCTGACGCTGAGCGGGATCGTCAGCCTTCCGTTCGACGTGCAGCTGTCGACGGTGGTGAGCGCCCGCACCGCGGCGCCGTACAACATCACCACGGGAACCGACGACAACCGCGACTTCATTCTCAGCAACGACCGTCCGGCGGGGGTCCAGCGGAATTCCGCACGCGGTGCCGCCTATTTCTCCGCCGACGTGCGGTTGACGAAGAACGTCAGCGCCGGGCACAGCCGTCTTCAGATAATCGCCGAAGCGTTCAACGTGACCAATCACGCGAACTGGTCCGATTACGATGGCGTGCAGGCGGCGGTCAGCTTCGGCGTACCCGCCAGTGCCGGCCCGCCGCGGCAGCTTCAGCTCGGTGTGAGACTCAATTTCTAGGACAAACCCTTCCGGTGACCCTCGCGCCCGGCGCCCGGCTCGGCCCATACGAAATCCTCGCGCTCGCCGGCGGCGGCGGCATGGGCGAGGTGTATCGCGCACGCGATCTGCGGCTGAAGCGCGACGTGGCGATCAAGATTCTTCAGAGCTCGATGACGGCCGATCCGACGCGCCGCGCGCGGTTCGAGCGCGAAGCGCAGGCGATATCGCGCTTGAGCCATCCGAGCATCTGCGCCATCTACGACGTCGGTGAGGATGACGGGATGGCATATCTCGTCATCGAGTACGTCGAAGGTCAGTCACTGGACCGTCGTCTTCGGGCCGGGCCGCTGCCGGTGCCGGTCGCGCTGGAGACCGCGGTGCAGATTGCGTCGGCTCTCGTCGCGGCGCACGACCGCGGCATCGTCCATCGCGATCTCAAGCCGGCGAATGTGATGTTGTCCGCGTCCGGCGTCAAGCTGCTCGACTTCGGGGTTGCGAAGCTGCTCGACGACGAGCTGCCACGCGCCGACGTCGTGACGCCGACCGTCAGCCTGACCGCCGAGCACAAGATCGTCGGCACGCTCAACTACATGTCCCCCGAGCAGGTCGATGGACGCGCCGTCGACGAGCGTACTGATCTGTTCGCGTTCGGTGCCGTCCTCTATGAGATGCTCACGGGCCAGAAAGCGTTCGAAGGCGGCACGTCTGCGAGCATCGCCGCGGCGATTCTGACGCGGGAGCCACCGCTGCCAGCGGCGTTGCCTGAGAATGCCGTCCCGCTGCCCGCTTCGCTCGAACACGTGATCCGCCGCGCGCTCGCCAAGAACCCGGATGAACGATGGCAGACGGCGCGCGACCTGATGTTCGAGCTGCGCTGGATCATGGATGTCGGCACGAGAGCGACCGAACCGATTCGAGTGTCCGCCCCAACGGGAAGACGTTCACTCTGGCTCGTGCTTGCTGCGATCGTCATGTCCGTCGTCGGCGGACTCGCTGGATGGTTATTTCGACCGGCAGGCGCCGCGAAGATCGAAGATCCGCTGACGGTCGTGACGCTGCAGCCTCCGCAGGGAACGAAATTCGATTCGGGCTACGGCACGCTCGCCGTATCTCCCGACGGACAGAAGATCGCGTTCGTCGGGAATTCCGCTGGAACGAAGAAGTTGTGGATTCGTTACCTCAAATCAACCGTTGCCCAACCGCTGCTCGGCACGGACGACGCGACGGGACCGTTCTGGTCTCCGGACAACGAATCGGTCGGCTACTACGCATCAAACAGCCAACGGATTTATCGGGTCGACATCCGCGGTGGGCAACCTCGCCTGATCACGCAGTTGGCCCCGCAGGGGTGGGCCGGCAGCAACCCTGCCGCGAGCTGGATGAGCGACGACACGATCGTTTTCACGGACCATCGCGCGCTCGTCCGAGTCCCCGCATCCGGCGGCACCGCGTCGAGCGTTGCGACACCCGATGCCACAAAAGGCGAACGCACTTTCTGGTTCCCTGCTGCCATCGGCGCCGATCGCGTGCTGTTCAGTGTTCGAGGTATGCAGGTGAACTCGGAAAACCGCATCGTGGATACGTCCGGCGGCCATCCTGTGTCGCTCCCCAACATTTTGTCGAACGCGGTGTTCGCCGGTGGGTATCTGATCTTCCGCGACGGAGCGGCGCTGGTTGCACAGCAATTCGACTCACGCACGCTACGCCTGAGCGGACACCCCGTCATACTCGCGTCGGGCGTTCGCTACAACCCGGCAAGCGGACGCACGCTGTTCTCTGCCTCCGACGATGTGCTTGCCTACGGACTCGGCGCCCGCCGAAAGCTGACGTGGTTCGATCGAAGCGGACACCGTCTCGGATCGGCAGGCGAGGAAGGACGCGACTGGGATCCGGTGCTCGCCGGCGACGGTTCCAATCGCATCGTGGTGGATCGCTTCGACGAGGCGACGTCAGGGTTTCAAATCTGGACGATCGACGCGCAGGGAAATGCGGCTCCGGTCACGCATGGAGTGAAGGAGCGTTTCCCGGTGTGGTCACCCGACATGCAATGGGTCGCGTACACGACGCCGACCGCGAACGGCGGCGAACTGCATCGGACGCGCGCCTCAGGGACCGGTGCGGATGAGATGCTCCTCCAGAATCCTTCCGCGGTCCTCGTCGCCCCGGTCGACTGGACGCGCGATGGACGGTTCATCATATTCAACCGCGCTGGTGATCTGTGGGCGTTGCCGGTTACCGGCGATCGACAACCGCTGCAGGTGACGCATACGCCGACGATCGAAAAGGTGGGGCGCGTGTCTCCCGACGGCAAGTGGCTCGCCTTTACGACGCTCGCCGCCGGCGGCAGTACTTTGTGGGTGCAGGAATTTCCGTCTGGAACGCCATGGCGCATCTCCGCAGACGGCGTCGAGCCCGCATGGCGGCAGGACGGCAAGGAGCTGTATTACATCACCTCCGACGGCCATCTCACCGTGTTGCCTGTCACCTCCAATGCACCGCTGACCTTCGGCGCACCGACTGAGCTATTCCAAATCGGGCCTGTCGACTTCTCCATTCCCCTCCATGTCTACGCTGCAGCGCCAGACGGGCAGCGGTTCCTGATCAGCGAGGCCTCCGAAAACGACACGGCAATCACCGTCGTCGTGCACTGGCGCGCGCTTCTTCGCCAGTAATTCTCAGAAAAACCTCGGAAAAGCGCCAGGACTTCACGCGTCTCGCCGCCGCATGCTATCCGGCATGGGGCGCTCAGTTCTCTCCACCGCGATCGCGCTCGGCCTGGCGATTGCGCTGGCGTGCGATCGCGCCCCCTCTTCACCGAGTCCGTCGTCCGTCGGAAGTGGCACGACGATGACCGGACTGACGATCGGCGGCCCTTCCCGGATCGCACCCGGTGCGGCCGCGTCGTTCAAAGCGACAGCGACGTACTCAGACGGCACGACGAAGGACGTCACCGCGGAAGCGGCGTGGACCCCGACGGCGGTTGGTCCGGCGATTTCCGTCTATTTCACTGGCCCCGGCATGGCAGTGGGCGCGAATCGCGGAGAGGGTGAGGTAGCTGCCCGCCTCGGAGCGAAACAGAGCTCCCAGCACGTCCTCGTGCTCGAGGACGGCACGTTCAAGCTGAGTGGCACCGTTGCCGAAACGGGCGGACGCCTGGTGCCGGGCGCGAGCGTTGACGTGATCTCGGGGACGGGCAGCGGCCTTCATGCGGTGACCGACACGCAGGGGCGATACGCGCTCTATGGCGTGGCAGGCCAGATACGGCTGCGCGCCTCCTCGCCCGGTCTCAACACCGAGGAGCGCGACGCGGTCGTCTCCTCCGACGCCTCTCTCGATCCGTTGGCGCTGGCGCCGCTCGAAAGGCCTGAGTCGATCGGCGACACCTGGGTCATGGCGCTCGCGCCGTCAGCGAGTTGTTCGGGCGGACCGGCCGACCTCATTCGAAGTCGCCGATATGAAGTCACCTTCGTCCAGCAGGGGACCGGACTGAAGCTGACGATCGCAAGCCCGACCCTGCACGTCTACAACCCGAATGAGAACGGCGGGACGGTATTCGGTTCGCACGTTTCCTTCACGTTCATCGGCGATACGGACTACGGCGACTGGAGCTCGGCCGACATCCAGGATCTGATCGGCCCGGGTCAGAGGTTCGAGTTCGACGGCCTGGTCGACGGAACGGTCGCCGGCTCGGAGATTCGCGCGCTGCTCAATGGCGACTTCATGTACTACGACGGCACCGGCTCCTTTGGACCCACATGGTGGTGCCGCGCGAAAGATCACGCCGTTACGTTGCGGAGGAATCCATGAACATGCCGGTCACACGACTCTTCGTGATGGCGATGGTCGCTTTCGGCGTGGCGGCCGCCTGTGGAAAGTCCCGCACCCCCGCACCGACGTCGCCGACCTCGCCAACCGGAGTCGCGACACGCATCACTATCAGCGGGCCGACGAACGCCGCGCCGGGCGAGACGGTCACGTACACCGCCACGGCGGCGATGAGCGATGGTTCGCAGCAGGACTACACGCGCAAGGTGTCATGGAACGCCTACCCGTCGAATGTGTTGTCGGTCAACCGGGACACGGGACAAGCCACCGTCGGCATCGCGGGAGAAGCGCAGGTCTCAGCTTCGGCGCCGCCGGTGTCGTTCACGTCTCCTCCTCTCCTCGCGACGCTCACCGTGGTGGTCCTGCCGCCCAACACCTACCGCCTGACAGGAAAGGTGCTGGAGTCGGGCATTGCCGTCAGCGATGCAATCGTCGCGGTGACGGCCGGCACCGGCGCAGGGCAGTCGGCGAAAACAGGTTACGACGGCAGCTATCGCCTCTACGGCGTCGCCGGCCCTGTCGAGATCACCGTTCGCAAGGACGGCTACGACACCATCACGAGGGCGTTCACGGTGACTGCCAGCGGCGTCCTCGACTTTGAGGATGCGCGTCAGACGAACGGGTTCCCGATACTGGGCGGTAATTACACGCTGACGATTACGCCCGACGCCAACTGCCGGCCGCCGGGCGGCCTTGCGCCCATGCCGGCAGACCTGCTGAAACCGCGCAGCTATCCCGCCGTGATGATGCAGAACGGGCCGGAGCTGCTCGTCAAGCTGACCGACGGCGCCGTCAGCGCGCAGTCCGATCACTTTCTGGGACGAATTCAGCCGAGCGGCGTCGACTTTTCGATCGGCGATGGCTACTTCGGATATGGGCCGGACGATGGCTTGTCGGTGCGGGTTTCCGCGACGAGCGTCCTCAGTTACGGCGGCGCCATCCATGCGACGCAATCCGGCAGCACGATCAGCGGCTGGTTCCAGGGTGAGGTGGATCTATATGAGCTGACCACGTTTTATCGGCTCGTTGGCGTGTGCAGAATGGACACGCACAGCCTCACGCTCACCGCCGTTTCGACCACTGCGCGCGTGCGCTGAGCGGCGAAGATGCGGCTCGCATTTCGGAAGAACCTCGGAAAACCCTCAGGACTTGCCGGTCTCTTCCCTCGTATCTTGCCGGCGAGGTAGTCATGAGCACGTCTTTGAAACTCTCCGTGGCTGCAATCGTGGCGTTCGGCCTGGCGGTCGCATGCGGCAAGTCGAATCCTGCCGGCCCGACATCCACGATCCCCTCGGCGACGTCCCCGACCGCGGTGCCCACGCGCGTGACGATCAACGGACCGACGAGTGCGGCGCCCGGACAAGCGGTCGCCTATACCGCAACGGCGACCATGTCGGACCTCTCGCAGCAGGACTACACGCGCAAGGTCTCATGGAGCTCATCGCCGACAAACGTGCTGTTGATCAACGCGAGCACCGGAGAAGGCTCTGCCGGGATCGCGGGAGACGCGCAAGTCTCCGCGTTCGTGCGTCCGGGCGCCGGCTATGCGCCTCTCAACACGAACCTGAAAGTGCTGGTCCTTCCTCCGGGCACGTATCGGTTGACCGGAAAGGTGCTGGAGTCCGGCATTGCCGTCGAGGGAGCGACGGTCTCGGTGACGTCAGGAACCGGCACAGGTCAATCGGCGAAGACGGATTATGACGGAAGCTATCGGCTGTATGGCGTCGCCGGCCCCGTCGAGATTGCGGTTCGCAAGGATGGCTACGACACGATCACGAAGGCCATCACAGTCGCGGCCAATGACGTCCTCGACTTTCCCGAGGCGCGCCAGACGAATGGGTTTCCGGTGATCGCCGGCAATTACACGCTGACGATCGCGCCCGATCCCAATTGCCGCCCGGTGGGCAACCTCTCACCAATGCCGGCAGACCTCCTGAAAGCGCGCAGCTATTCAGCTTTGATCATGCAGAACGGGCCGGAGCTGCTCGTCGTCGTCTCCGGAGAGGGCTTCAGCTCAGCGTCCGATCACTTCAAGGGACGTATTCTCCCGACTGGAATCGAATTCTCGCTTGGCGACAGTTATTACTTCGGCTACGGGCCGGACTACGCATTCTCGGTGAGTGTTTCCGCCACGAACGTGCTGAGTTACGGGGGATACGTGCGGGCCGCGCGATCGGGCAGCATCGTCCAGGGCTCGTACGACGGGGTGCTGGGCCTTTACGAGAAGAGCACGTTTTACCGGCTCGTCGGCGAATGCCCGAGCACGCAGACGCTGACGCTGACGCCGGTCACGGCGTCCAGCGCACGCGCGCGGTGAGGTCAAGGATGCGAATCCGCCTTGTCGTCATTCCGGCCGCCGCGCTCGTGGTCGTCTGCAGTGGATTGGCGAGCGCACGCCTGCAGCCGCGGCCATCGAATCTCGTCGTCATCACGCTCGACACGACGCGTGCGGATCGGCTGCCGGCGTATGGGTTCAGTGGTGTGCGGACGCCGGCGCTCGATCGCGTGGTCCGCGAGGGCGTCGTCTTCGATCGCGCCAATACGGTTGCGCCACTGACGCTGCCGTCGCACGTCAGCCTGTTTACAGGCCGGTATCCGCCGCGTCATCACGTGCGTGACAACGCCGACGTGCCGCTCGCCCCGGGGACGCCGACGCTGGCGGAAATGCTGCACGCGAGCGGGTTTCGAACGGCTGCGTTCGTCGCGTCGGTTGTGTTGTCCGCGCAGCGCGGCCTGGCCCGAGGGTTCCAGACGTACGTCGATGGAAGTCGCGGCGACCAACGCGCGCCGCGTCGGCGCGACGGGCGCATCGTGGTTGACGAAGCGTCCGCATGGATCGACCAGCACGGTGGCGCGCCTTTCTTTGTCTGGGTCCATCTGTACGACGTGCACGGGCCGCAGAGCCTGCCGCTGGAGCTCCGCCGCGCGTACGGCGACAGTTACGAAGGCGGGATCGCATACGCGGACGCGCAGGTTGGACGTCTGATCGATACGCTCGAGCGCCACGATCTACTCGGGTCGACCGCCATCATCGTGGCGGGGGATCATGGCGAGTCGCTGGGCGATCATGGCGAGCGCGAGCACGGCGTGTTCATCTACGAGTCGACCATCCACGTCCCGTTGATCGTTCGCTCGCCGGGCATCCGGCCGGGGCGCTCCACGGATCTCGTGAGTCTCGTGGATGTCGCGCCGACCGTACTGGACCTGCTTCGCATTCCGCGAGCGGCGCAGTTTGACGGCGTGAGCCTCGTTGCGGCGCTGGGCGGCCGCCGCCTCCCCGAGCGAGAGATTTATGCGGAATCGATGTACCCCGCCCATTTCGGTTGGAGTCCGATCCGCATGCTGCGCGACGCGCGCATGAAATTCATCGAGGCCCCGCGCCCGGAGCTGTACGATCTCGCGGTCGATCCCTTCGAACAGCGCGATCTTTCCTCGGACCGTCCACGCCTCGTCGACGCCATGCGCGCGCGACTTGCGATGTTCGCCGAGGCATCCAGCCGTGACCAAGCGATGCTTGCGCCGTCCGCCGAGACAGTGCGCGAGCTCGCCGCGTTGGGGTATGCGTCGGGTGGGCCAGCGCGCACCGTAGCCCCCCAGCTGGACGCGAAGGATTACATTCAGGCGCTCAGCCTGCGTCAGCATCCGTCGTTCGATCGGTAGGTGTCAGGAGCCGCCCTTTGTGGCAGTCTCGCTCGTAGATGAATACAGCGCGTTGAAGAGCATCGGGAACGTGGCGTGCGTCTGCGCGCGATGCTGCGGCCGGAGCCCGAACAGCACGATCCGGCCCGGGTTCATGTCGACGGCCACCACCGCGGCGCGGCCCGCCATCAGGTCTTCTCCTTTCAGCCAGCCGGACGCCACGACATCCGTGTTCGGGTAGCGCGCCACGACCGACAGCTTCTGCGACGAAAAGCCTTCGACGAGGCCGAAGAACGGACTGTTGTTGTAGAAGCCGTACGATGCCGCGTCCATCCCGTAGCCCAGCGGATGCGACGTATCGACTTCGATCTTCAGGATCGTGCCTGGCGCAAAATGCTGATCGCGCGTCAATCCCGCCTTCAGGTTCTTGAGCGGCACGCCCAGCCGCTCGATCGCGAGATCGCACGCGGCGCCCAGCGTGACGAGCGTGCCTCCCTGCGCGAGGAAGTCGCGCAGCGCGGCGACCCCCTCGTCGCCGATCCCGCCGCGATATTCCGGCCGGATGTTCTGTCCCGTCGCCCCTTCGACGATCGAGCGCGCGGCCTGGTCGGGGAGGATGATGGCGTCGTACTTGTCGCGCAGCTTGCCGGAACGGATGTCGGCGTTGTGCAGCGTGGTCGACGCGAAGTCGTATTGCTCGAGGACCCATCGCGTCCACCCTTCGTCCATGTTCCCGCCCGTCCACGGCGAGTACATCCCGATGCGCGGCGCCTTGA
>DATJFE010000034.1:0-105195 GCA_035495955.1 Vicinamibacterales bacterium
AGCCCCATGTTGACGACCACCTTCTCGATCTTCGGGATGGCCATCACATTCTTGTAGCCGAACTCCTTCTGCAGGGCGGGCGCCACGTCCTTGGTGTAACGATCCCTCAGGCGGCTCATTTGTCGACCACTCCCTCGCACTTGCGGCAGATGCGGACCTTCCGTCCGTCGCCCAGAATCTTCCGGCCGATGCGCGTCGCCTTCCCGCACTCCGGGCAGACGATCTGCACGTTGCTGGCATGCAGCGGCGCTTCGCGCTCCACGACGCCTCCCTTGATCTGCTTGCCGGGATTCGGCTTCGTATGGCGCTTGATCAGGTTCACGCCCTCGACGATGAGGCGGTTCTTCTCCGGCAGGACCTTCAGCACGCGTCCGCGCTTGCCGCGATCCTTGCCGGTCATCACGAGCACGTTGTCGTTCTTTCGAACGGGTGTTTGCAGTCTCGACATACGCTGAACTCTACTGATTCCCAGGTCGTTATCGCGTCGCTCCTACAAAACCTCCGGAGCGAGGGAGATGATCTTCATGAACTTGCGCTCGCGCAGCTCGCGGGCCACCGGCCCGAAGACGCGCGTGCCAATCGGCTCGTTCTGGTCGTTGACGAGGACGGCCGCGTTGCGGTCGAAGCGGATGTAGCTGCCGTCCTTCCGGCGCTGCTCCTTGACCGTGCGGACGATCACCGCCTTGACGACGCTGCCCTTCTTGACGTTCGACTCGGGCGTCGCTTCCTTGACCGACGCGGTCACGATGTCGCCGAGCCTGGCGTAGCGGCCCGTCGACCCGCCGATCGGGTTGATCACCGCGATCTTTCTCGCGCCGGAATTGTCCGCGACGTCGAGGATGGAGCGCATCTGAATCATAGGTCTTCTCCGTCAATCGCCAATCGGCACTCGCCCATCGGCAATCGTCAGATCTCCTTGGCCTTCTCCACGATGGAGGTGACGACCCAGCGCTTGCGGGCGCTGAGCGGGCGCGTCTCGGTGATCGCCACCTTGTCGCCGATCTTCGCCTCGTTCTTCTCGTCGTGCGCGAGGAACGTGGACGTGCGCTTGGAGGTCTTGCCGTAGAGCGGATCGCGGATCTGCCGCTCGATGGCGACCTTGACGGTCTTGTTCATCTTGTCGCTGACGACCACGCCAGTGACGATTGCCTTGGTGGCCATCGCTTACACCGTCTCCTTCTCGCGCAACACCGTCTTCACCCGCGCCAGGTCGCGGCGCAGCGTCTTGAGCTTCGTGGCAGCCTCGAGCTGACCCATCGACTTCTGGATCCGCAGGCGAAACAGTTGATCGTCGAGGTCCTTCTCGCGCTGCTTCAGCTCGTCGGCCCCGAGATCGCGGAACTCCCCAATCTTCATGACGCCCTCTCCTCCGCAAACCGCGTCGCGAATCGCGTGCGGATGGGCAGCTTTGCCGCCGCGAGGCGCAGCGCCTGGCGCGCCTCCTGCTCGGTCACGCCCTCCATCTCGAACATGATCCGCCCTGGCCGGACAACGCACACCCACTGCTCGGGGGCACCTTTGCCCTTGCCCATTCGTGTTTCCTGCGGCTTCTTGGTGATCGGCTTGTCCGGGAACACCCGGACCCAGATCTTGCCGCCGCGCTTGATGAACCGGGTCATCGCGACGCGCGCCGCCTCGATCTGCCGGTCGGTCAGCCAGCACGGCTCGAGCGCCTTCAGGCCGTAGTTGCCGAACGACACGTCGGATCCACGCCAGGCCTTGCCCGCCATCCGGCCGCGCTGCTGCTTCCGGTACTTGACCTTCTTCGGCATCAACATCGTCGTTATCCTTGCAACTCGTGAAGTCGTGAGTTGGTGACGTGGTGAATTGCGATGACGAATTGGAACCGCATCTCAACTCACCAATTCACCAATTCACCATTTACGCCCGTCCCCCTGCGGCGCGCCGAGGCGTCCGATAGTCTTCCTCGCGTCCGATCCGCGGAGCGAGCCGCTCGCCCTTGTACAACCACACCTTGACGCCGATGGCGCCGTAGGTGGTGAACGCCTGTGCGAAGCCGTAGTCGATATCGGCGCGCAGCGTCTGCAGCGGGAGCTGGCCGTGCAGATACCACTCCGACCGGGCGATTTCGGCGCCGTTCAGGCGCCCGGATACGCGCACCTTGATCCCGCGCGCGCCGAAGCGCAGCGCCGATTCGACGGCCTTCCGCATCGCGCGGCGGAACGCCACGCGCTTCTCGAGCTGCATCGCGACCGATTCGGCGATCAACTGGCTGTCCAGCTCCGGCTTCTGGATTTCCTGGATGTTGATGAAGACCTCGCGGTTGGTCCGCTTCTGGATCTCCGTCTTCAGCTTGTCGACTTCCGTCCCCTTGCGCCCGATGATGATGCCCGGGCGCGAGGTGTAGATATCGATCTTCAGCTTGTTCGCCGCGCGCTCGATCTCGATCTTCGAGACGCCGGCGTGCGCGAAGCGCTCCTTCAGGTTGTCGCGCAGCTTCAGGTCCTCGTGCAGCAGCTTCGCGTAGTCCTTGTCGGCGTACCAGCGCGACCGCCAGGTCTTGTTGAAGCCGAGCCGAAACCCGTGCGGATGGACTTTCTGACCCATGAATTCAGTCTCCAGTTACCAGTTGCCGATCGCCAGCTAGGCGCTCGCCTGTTTCTTCGGCCGCGGCGCGCTCGGGGCCTTTTTCTTCGGGGCGCCCTTGCGCCGCGGTCTCGCCGTGGCGTCCGCGCCGGCGGAAGCGGAGACGGACGCGACCTTCTGCGGGCGCTCGGCGACGCGGACGGTCAGATGCGCCGTGCGCTTCACGACGCGGAACGCGCGGCCCATCGGCGCGGGGCGGATCCGCTTCTGCGACGGCCCCTGGTTCGCGAAGCAGGCCGCCACAAACAGCCGGTCGACGTCGCCGCCGAAGCCTTCCTTGTTCTGCGCGTTGGCGATCGCCGAGCGCAGCACCTTCTCGATATCTCGCGCGATGCCCTTCCGCGCGAAGCGCAGCGTGGCGAGCGCGTGGTTCACGTCGCGGCCTCGGATCAGATCGAGCACCAGGCCCGCCTTCTGCGCCGAGGTGCGCACGTATTTCGCCGTGGCGTGGGCTTCGATCATTTACGCACCCGCCTTCGGGCCGCTGGCCGCGGCGCCGCCCGCCCCCGGGCCGCCGCCGCCGGGGCCCGCGCCAGCCGGCGCCGCCGCCGCGATCTGCGCGGCCTTGTCGGCCTTGGTCGTGTGGCCCTTGAACAGCCGCGTCGGCGCGAACTCGCCCAGCTTGTGGCCGACCATGTTCTCCGTGACGTACACGGGGATGAATTTCTTGCCGTTGTGCACGGCGATCGTATGGCCCACCATCTCGGGCACGACCGTGGACCGGCGCGACCAGGTCTTGATGACCTTCTTCTCGCCGCCGCGGTTCATGACCTCCACCTTTTCGAGCAGTGGCACATCGACGAACGGGCCCTTTTTCAACGATCTCGACATATCGTGGTCCTTGCCATCGGTGACTTCGTGGCTTGGTGAATTCGTGAATTCAATTCACCACCCCACCCAGTCGCCCATTCACCAATTATTTCGTCCGCCTCTGAACGATGAATCGATCCGTGCGCTTCGCGTTGCGCGTCTTGTACCCTTTGGTCGGCACGCCCCACGGCGACACCGGGTGCCGGCCGCCGGACGTCTTGCCTTCGCCGCCGCCGAGCGGATGGTCGACCGGATTCATCGCCACGCCGCGCACGTGCGGACGCTTGCCCAGCCAGCGGCTCCGGCCGGCCTTGCCGACCGACACGTTCTCGTGATCGATGTTGCCGACCTGGCCGATCGTCGCGTAGCACTCGACGTTGATCTTGCGCGTCTCGCCCGACGGCATCTTCACGGAGGCGTACTCGCCTTCCTTGGCCACGACCTGCACGCCCGATCCCGCGCTCCGCGCGATCTGCCCCCCACGTCCGGGCCTCAGCTCGACGTTGTGCACCAGCGTGCCGAGCGGAATGTTCTTGAGCGGCAGCGCATTGCCCGGCAGGATGTCGACGTTGTCGCCGGCCACGATCGTCGCGCCCACCGCGAGGCCGATCGGCTGCAGGATGTAGCGCTTCTCGCCGTCCGCGTAGGTCAGCAGCGCGATGCGCGCCGATCGGTTCGGGTCGTACTCGATGGTCGACACCGTCGCCGGAATCCCCCGCTTGTCGCGCTTGAAGTCGATGATCCGGTAATTGCGCTTGTGGCCGCCGCCGCGCCACCACGAGGTCAGCTCTCCCTGGTTGTTGCGCCCGCCCGACTTGCGCAACGGCTCGACGAGCGGCTTGTGCGGCTCGCTCGCCGTGACGTCGTCGAACGTCTGGACCGTCTGGAACCGGCGGCCCGGCGACGTGGGGTTGTATTTTCTGATTGGCATGATGCTGTTTCTCTGAAAGACGGTCTTCCGTCTTCCACCCTTCGTCTACGCCCCTTCCAAGAACTCCGGGATCTTCTCGCCTTCCCTGAGCTTCACGTACGCCTTCTTCCAGTCGGACCGCTGCCCGACGAAGCGCCCCTGGCGCTTCATCTTTCCGTGCGCGATCGCAGTCCGCACGCTCTCGACCTTCGATCCCAGCAGCTTCTCGACGGCGCGCTTGATGTCGATCTTGGTCGCGGTCGGCGCGACCTCGAAAACGATCGTCCGTCCGTCCTCGCGGAGCAGGGTGGTCTTCTCGGTGATGAGCGGCCTTCTTATGACGTCGGTTTGCTTCATATCGCAGCTCTCGGCCAATTCCCGACTCCCCATTCCCAACTCCTCAAGGCACGCTCCTCGTGGAATTGGGCGTTGTGAAGTTGCGGCGTTGTTACGCGAGCGCCTCCTGCAGTTTCTCGATGGCGGCCCGCGTCGCTATCACATGATCCGTATCCATCACATCGCGAGCCGTGACTTTGCCACTCGGCGCGAGCTTCACTCCTGAGATGTTGCGCGCCGTCAGCGTGAAGGCCTCGTCGTGCTTGACGTCGATGACAAGCGTCTTGCCGCTCGCGCCCAGCGTCCTGAACAGGGCAACCGTGTCTTTCGTCTTCCTGCTCTCCGGCGCGCGCAGCGTGTCCACGACGACGAGCGCCCCGTCGTTCAGCTTCGCGGCGAGCGCCGCGCGCAGCGCGCCCAGCTTCACCTTGCGGGGCAGCGCGTAATCGTAGCTGCGCGGCATCGGCCCGAACACGGTGCCACCCTTGCGCCACAGCGGATTCCGGATCTCGCCCACGCGCGCGCGGCCCGTGCCCTTCTGGCGCCACGGCTTCTTGCCCGAGCCGCTCACGAGCGCGCGGTTCTTCGTCGCGTGCGTGCCGCGATGCTCACGGGCGTTCTGGTGGACGACCGCCTCCCAGATCAGGTCGGTCTTGACGAGGCCGCCGAACACCTCGTCCTTGAGATCGAGGGATCCGACCTTCTCTTTGTTCGAATTGACGATGTCGATCTTCATGACTATTTCTTCGGCTTCTTCGCGACGGTGACCTTCGCCGCCTTCTCGGCCTGTCGCACCGGCTCCTTCTTCGCCGCCACGGCCTTCCGCACGACGATGTAGGTGCCGGGCGCGCCGGGGATGGCGCCGTGCAGGAGCAGCAGATTGTTCTCGCCGTCGATCCGCACGACCTTCAGGTTGCGGACCGTGACGCGATCGCCGCCCATCCGTCCCGCCGCGCGCATCCCCTTCACGACGCGCGAGGGAAACGACGAGGCGCCGATCGAGCCGGGCGCCCGGTGAAACATCGAACCGTGCGTCGCCGCGCCGCCCCGGAAATTGTGGCGCTTCATGACGCCCTGGAACCCTTTGCCCCGACTGATGCCGATGACGTCCACGCGCTCGCCGTCCTTGAATACGCCGCCGACCAGCACCTGGTCGCCCGGCTTCAGGGCCGCTTCGTTTCCCGGGCCGGGCGCGATCCGCACCTCGCGGCGCAGCCGCGTCGGCGGCACGCTGCCGGCCTTCTTGTAGTGCCCGCCAAGCGCCTTGTTCACTTTCGCCGGCTTGTCTTCAACGAGGCCCAACTGAACGGCTTCGTACCCGTCGGCCTGCGCACTCTTGGCCTGCAGCACGACGCACGGGCCCGCCTTGATGACGGTCGCGGGCATCACCGTGCCGTCCTGCGCGAACAGCTGCGTCATGCCGACTTTTCTGCCGATGATTCCTGTCACCATGTCACGGTCTCTTTCAGCGAGAAGGTTCCTCTGGTTCCCGAGCTCCAGACGTTCCCGGGTTCTGGTTCCATTGGTGCCGCGGAACCTCGGAACCCTTACTTGTGCTCTTTCCCGAACGCCTTGATCTCGACGTCGACGCCCGCGGGCAGATCGAGCTTCATCAGCGCGTCCACCGTCTGCGGCGTCGGCTCGAAGATGTCGATCAGCCGCTTGTGGGTGCGCAGCTCGAACTGCTCGCGCGACTTCTTGTCGACGTGCGGCGATCGCAGCACCGTCCACTTGTTCTTCTCGGTCGGGAGCGGAATCGGACCCGCCAGCCGCGCGCCGGTGCGCCGCGCCGTGTCCACGATCTCCGTCGTCGACTGATCCAGCACCCGGCTGTCGTAGGCCTTCAATCGGATGCGAATCTTGTCGCTGAAAGGTGAAGCCATCGTTCGAAATCCTCTACACCGACGGCGACTGCTGCGCGCCTGAGTGGCGCGGGTGGTCGCCGTCGAACCTAAGTCTTGCCCTGCACCCGCGCCACGACTTCCTCGCTCACGTTGTTAGGCGCCTGCTCGTACCGATCGAAGTGCATCGAGTAGGTCGCGCGGCCCTGCGTCCGCGAACGAAGGTCGGTCGCGTAGCCGAACATTTCCGAGAGCGGCACGCGCGCGTTGATAATTTGCGTGCCGCCGCGGTCTTCCTGCGACTGGATCTGGCCTCGGCGGCTCGACAGGTTGCCCATGACGTCGCCCATGTAGTCCTTCGGCACGACGACTTCCACGCGCATCACCGGCTCCAGCAGCACCGGCTTGGCCTTCTTGGCCGCGTCCTGGAACGCCATCGAGCCCGCGATCTTGAACGCCATCTCGGAGCTGTCGACTTCGTGGTGCTTGCCGTCGTAGAGCTCGATGCGCACGTCGTCGATCGGATAGCCCGCCAGCACGCCCCGCGTGAGCGCTTCCTTGATCCCTTCATCGACCGGCTTGATGTATTCCTTCGGAATCGCGCCGCCGCTGATCTCGTTCTCGAAGACGTAGCCGCTGCCGGGCTCGCCCGGATACAGTCGAATCTTGACCTCGGCGAACTGGCCGCGGCCGCCGGTCTGTTTGGCGTACCGCATCTCGCCGTCGGCCGGACGCGTGAGGGTTTCCTTGTAGGCCACCTGCGGACGGCCGACGCTCGCGTCGACGCCGAACTCGCGCTTCAGCCGGTCGACGATGATCTCGAGATGCAGCTCGCCCATGCCGGCGATGACGACCTCGCCGGTGGCCTGATCGGTCTTCACGCGGAAGGTCGGGTCCTCGGCCATCAGCTTGCCGAGTCCCTGGCCCAGCTTCTCCTGGTCGGCCTTCGTCTTCGGCTCGATCGCGAGCGAGATGACAGGCTCGGGGAAGTCCATCGACTCGAGCACGACCGGCTTCTTCTCGTCGCAGATCGTGTCGCCGGTCGAGACGCTCTTCAGACCGACGGCCGCCGCGATATCGCCCGCGTACACTTCCTTGATCTCTTCCC
The DNA here is from genome assembly GCA_035495955.1 of Vicinamibacterales bacterium. Taxonomy (GTDB): domain Bacteria; phylum Acidobacteriota; class Vicinamibacteria; order Vicinamibacterales; family 2-12-FULL-66-21; genus JAICSD01. Next base: position 7,613 of record DATJFE010000034.1, read on the forward strand.
GCTTGTTCGCGTGCATCTTCAGCAGGCGCCCGATGCGCTCGCTGCGCTGCTTGGTCGCGTTGTAGACGGTCGAGCCCGACGACAGCACGCCCGAGTAGACGCGGATGAACGTCAACTGGCCGACGAACGGGTCGGTCATGATCTTGAAGCCCAGCGCCGCAAACGGCGCGTCGTCGCGCGCCGGGCGCTCGATGATCGCCTCCGGCCCCTTGTTGGGATCGAAGCCCTTGATCGCCGGCACGTCGATCGGCGACGGCAGGTAGTCGACCACGGCGTCGAGCAGCGGCTGCACGCCCTTGTTCTTGAAGGCCGAACCGCAGATCACCGGCACGAAGGCCGGCTCGGCCTTCTCGCCCTCGGTGTGGACGGAGCTGTTCACGCGTTTCCGGAGCGCGGCCCTGATCTCGTCTTCGGCGATCTCTTCGCCGTGGAGGTACTTCTCGAGAATCTTGTCGTCGGCCTCGCTGACTTTTTCGATCAGCTGCTCGCGGTAGTGGCGGGCTTCCTCGAGCATGTCGGCCGGAATCTCGCCGACGATGTAGTCGGCGCCCATCGTTTCGTCCTTGTAGGTGATCGACTTCATCTTGACGAGATCGACCACCCCGACGAACTTGTCTTCGCTGCCGATCGGGAGCTGGATCGCGACGGGATTGCCGCCGAGCTTGCTGATGATCTGCTCGAAGGTGCGCTTGAAGTTCGCGCCGATCCGGTCCATCTTGTTGACGAAGCAGATCCGCGGCACGCGGTACTTGTCGGCCTGGCGCCAGACGGTCTCCGACTGCGGCTCGACGCCGGCGACGGCGTCGAACACGGCGACCGCGCCGTCGAGAACGCGCAGCGACCGCTCGACTTCGGCCGTGAAGTCGACGTGGCCGGGCGTGTCGATGATATTGATGCGGTGCTCGCGCCAGAAGCACGTCGTCGCGGCGGACGTGATCGTGATGCCGCGCTCCTGCTCCTGCTCCATCCAGTCCATCACGGCCGTGCCTTCGTGGACTTCACCGATCTTGTAGGTGATGCCCGTGTAGAACAGGATCCGTTCGGTCGTGGTGGTCTTGCCGGCATCGATGTGCGCCATGATGCCGATATTGCGCGTGCGATTGAGCGGTGTCTCCCGTGCCATAACTTGAATTCGTGATTTCGTGAATCTGTGAATTGGTGAATTGGCGAGCTCAGATCATGTCGCGCCCGTCATTCACCAACTCTCCGATTCTCCAATTCACCAACGGTAATGAGCGAACGCCTTGTTGGCCTCCGCCATGCGATGGACGTCCTCGCGCTTCTTCACGGCGCCGCCGCGCAGGTTCGCGGCGTCCATCAATTCGTTTGCGAGCTTTTCCTGCATCGTCTTGCCGTCGCCGCGCTCCCGCGCATAGCCCACGAGCCAGCGGATGCTGAGCGACAGGCGGCGGTTCGGATTGACCTCGACCGGCACCTGATAGTTCGACCCGCCGACGCGCCGCGACTTCACTTCGAGCGCGGGCTTCACGTTCTCGACCGCCTTCTTGAAGACCTTCAGCGGATCGTCGCCCGTCTTCTCCTGGATGGAGCGCAGGCTCGCGTACATGATCTTCTCGGCGGTATTGCGCTTTCCGTCGCTCATCAGCGTGCTGATGAACTTGGTCACCAGCGAGCTGCTGTAGATCGGGTCCAACGGGACCTCACGTTTAGGGATCTCTCTGCGTCGTGGCATTTTTGGTTAACTCCCAACTCCCAATTCCCAACTCCCAGGACGCCCGCTCAACCAGCTCCGTTCCGTTTTGGGAGCTGGGAGTTGGGCGTTGGGAGTGATCACGACTTCGGCCTCTTGGCTCCGTATTTCGAACGACCCTGTTTCCGCCCCTGGACGCCGACGGCGTCGAGCGTGCCGCGGACGACGTGATAGCGAACGCCGGGGAGATCCTTGACGCGGCCGCCGCGAATGAGAACCAGCGAGTGCTCCTGCAGGTTGTGGCCGACGCCCGGAATGTAGGTCGTGACCTCGATCCCGTTGGTCAGCCGCACGCGCGCAACCTTGCGCAGCGCCGAGTTCGGCTTCTTCGGCGTCTGCGTGAACACGCGCACGCAGACGCCCCGCTTCTGCGGGCTGTTCTGCAGCGCCGGGCTCTTGGTCTTGGTCTGGACCTTTTCGCGGCCTTTGCGCACAAGCTGGCTGATCGTCGGCACAGATGCTCCGTCAAAAAGAACACACCGGAAGAGAGGGGGGTCTTTGGAAAAGACCGCCTCTTTCCCGAGGTTTCGTTGTTCCAGGCCTAGGGTGCCGCAAAGCGGTCCGGCACCTGGAACTGACTTACCCTATTCGGTTTATGTTGCGGCACCCATAGAGGGTGCGGTCGAGAAGCCCGGCGCTCGAGCCGGTGCCCCGTCATGGGATTCGGCTCTAGATAGGGTGTCCTAGCGCCGACCAGAACCTTGCAAATATAACAAACGGGGTGGGAAGACGCAAGTAGGGGCGGCGTGACGCCGCCCCTACTTGACGCAATGTTCGATCGCTTACTTCTTGATCTCGTCGCCGATGTCGTTCAGCGCTTCCCCGACCTTCCGGCGAGCCTTGCCGAAGCCTTCCTTGACCTCACCGGCTGCCTCATCCGCGACACCCTCATCATGGATACGCTCGTTGCTCGTCACGTCGCCCCACGCCTGCTTGGCGCGGCCTTTCACCTGATCCGTTTTGCCGTCGAGTTCGTCTCTGTTCATTGAACCCCCTGCCCTCCGTCTTACAAGATCCGGTGCGTCAGCCATAAGAACTCTCACTTACCAACTCTCAACTCCCCAAGGGGGAGTTGACAACAAGCCCCAGGTTGGAGAGAGAATGGCTTGAAGTGCTGTTCAGCGTGCGAATGGTCGTGGCTTGCATCTGTTGTCGGGAGACCGCCAGCTTCCAGGCAGCGATCTACGCGCGCACTGAGGGGTCCAGCTAGACCTCACGATTTTCAGCAAGGCGCAATCGAAGGCCCGGAAGCCCCACAGGGTTTCCGGGCCTTTTTTTTTGGCAAGCGAGGACCGGAGGAAACCGCCGCGAAGCGGCGGTCCGAGCGCAGTAATCAATGGACCTGTTGCCCGCGTTTTTGAAGCTCGGCGGACGACGAGTGCTGCTCGTCGGCGGCGGCACGGTTGCCGCCTCGAAGCTCGATGCGCTCGTGCGCGCCGGCGGCGACGTGACGGTCGTCGCGCCGGCGGTGCGCGACGCGATCCGCGACGCGGGCGTCCGCGTCGAGACGCGCGCCTTCGAGGAGCGCGACCTCGACGACGTGTGGTTCGCCGTGGCGGCGGCGACGCCGGCCGTGAACGCGTCGGTCGCGCGCGCGGCGGAACACCGTCGCGTTTTCATCAATGCCGTGGACGATCCGCCGAATGCGTCGGCGTATTTCGGCGGAGTGATTCGCCGCGCCGGCGTAACCGTCGCCATCTCGACCAACGGCGACGCGCCGGCGCTGGCCGGTTTGCTTCGAGAAGGACTGGATGCCCTGCTGCCGGCGGACTTGAATCGCTGGGTCGACAGCGCGCGACGCATCCGGCCGGAATGGAAGGCGCGGAACACGCCGATGACCGCACGGCGTCCGCAGCTTCTGAGCGCGCTGATCGCGTTGTATGGCAACCCCGCCCCACGCCAGGGGAGCGATAGATAAATGTCTGGGACTGTTTCCCTCGTCGGCGCCGGACCGGGCGACCCCCAACTGCTGACGCGAGCCGCGGCGGCCCGGCTGCGACGTGCGGACCTGGTGCTCTATGACGCGCTCGTCAGCCCCGAGACCCTGGCGCTCGCGCGCCGCGCGCGGCGGTTCTCGGTCGGCAAGCGCGCCGGCCGGGCCAGCATGCGCCAGGAGACGATCCATCGCCTGATGATCCGCGCGGCCCGGCGGGGCCTCCGGGTCGTACGCCTGAAGGGCGGCGATCCCTTCGTGTTCGGCCGCGGCGGAGAAGAGGCGCTTGCGTTGCGCGCCGCAGGCGTCTCGTTCGAAATCATTCCTGGCGTCAGCGCCGCCATTTCCGCGCCCGCGCTCGCCGGGATTCCCGTGACGCACCGCGGTGTCACCTCCGCCTTCACGGTTGTCTCGGGCCACGCGCCGGCGGCGTACGAGCCCGTCCTCAATTCGATCCCGCCGGCGACGATGACGCTCGTCGTGTTGATGGGCGTCGGCGCCCGAAGCGCGATCGCCTCGGCGCTCGTCGCGCGAGGGTGGCCGCCGGCCACGCCCGCGGCCGTCGTCTTCGCCGCCTCGCGCGATGATGCAGAGACGTGGACGGGCACGCTGGCCTCAATGGCGCGCGGCGGCGGTCCGCCGGATACGGACCGGCCGGGCACGCTCGTCATCGGCGAAGTGGTGCGCCTTCGCGAGAGACTGACCTTGGGTGACGAGCTCGCAGCAGCGACGGGGATCGTATGACGGCGCCTCTCACCTCGGACCTCGGACCTCGAACCTCCGATCTCGAACGCCGAGCCTCGATCCTCGATCTGATCGGCCACACGCCGCTTCTGCGCGTGGGCGACTTCTACGCGAAGGCGGAGTGGCAGAACCCGGGCGGATCGGTCAAGGACCGGCCGGCGCGGCACATGATCGAAGAAGGCATCCGGACCGGCGCGCTGCAGCGGGGTGGGACGATCCTCGACGCGACGTCGGGGAACACGGGGATTGCCTACGCGATGATCGGCGCCGCGCTGGGCTACCGCGTCCGCTTGTGCGTCCCCGCAAACGTCACGCGCGAGAGGGTGCAGATGCTGCGCGCGTTCGGCGCGGAATTGATCCTCACCGATCCGATGGAGGGCTCCGACGGCGCGATCGAGGAAGCGCGGCGCCGCTACGCCCTGGATTCGTCCGTCTTCTACCCGGACCAGTACAACAACGACGCCAACTGGCGGGCGCACTACGACACGACGGCGCCCGAGATCTGGGAACAGACGGGCGGCCGTGTGACGCACCTCGTCGCCGGACTCGGCACGAGCGGGACGCTGATGGGGACCGCGCGGCGCCTGCGCGAGCTGAATCCGCGTCTGCGCGTCGTCTCCGTGCAGCCCGACAGCGCGCTGCACGGTATCGAAGGCCTGAAGCACATGGCCTCCTCGATCGTGCCGGGCATCTACGATGAGACGCTCGCTGACGAAGATCTCCGCGTCACGACCGAAGAGGCGCAGGCCATGACGCGTCGGCTGGCGCGCGATCGCGGGCTGCTCGTCGGACTGTCGAGCGGCGCGGCCGCCGTGGCGGCGGCGCGCGTGGCTTCCCGCGCGCGCGACGGCGTCATCGTCACGATCTTCCCCGACGGCGGCTCGCGCTACCTCTCGGAGCCGTTCTGGATCCACGAGGCGGGGCGATGAGCGGGATTCGACTGCGCCCGTCGGCGATCGAGGCGATCCGTCGCCACGCGGCGACGGTGTACCCCAACGAGTGCTGCGGCGCGCTGATCGGGAGCGTCGCAAGCGGCCGTGACGCGCACGACGCGCTCGTCGAGGTGCTCGACGTGCGTCAGCTCGACAATGTGACATCCGAAGGCCCGCGCCGGCGATTCCTCGTGAGCGCCGCCGACTACCGGCAATCGGAAACGCACGCGCGCCGGATCGGCGCGGAATTGATCGGTTTCTACCATTCGCATCCCGATCACCCCGCCGAGCCCTCGCAGTACGACCTCGATCACGCCTGGCCGAACTTCAGCTACGTCATCGTGTCGGTGAGCGGCGGGCGGCCGGCCGAGCTCCGCTCCTGGCGCCTGCGCCAGGATCGATCGGCGTTCGAGGAAGAGCACTCTGAACCGTTGACGGCCGACAGCGAGCCGTTGACAGTTGATAAGGATTGACCATGCCGACGAAGGTTCTGATTCCGACGCCGCTGCGCGTCTACACCGCGAAGAAGGACGCGGTCGACGTTGCCGGCGGCACGATTGCCGAGGCGCTCGGCAATCTCACAGCGCAGTTCTCGGACCTGCGGCCCCATCTCTTCACCGAAGACGGGCGCCTGCGGAGTTTCGTCAACGTCTACGTGAACGACGAAGACATCCGCTATCTGCAGCGCGATTCGACCCCGCTCAAGCCGGGCGACGTCGTGAGCATCGTCCCCTCGGTGGCCGGCGGCGTGGCAACCGCCGGCAGCAGCGACACCGCGGTCGAGCGGGAGCTGCCGCCGCTCACGAACGACGAGGTGAAGCGATACAGCCGGCATCTGATCATGCCGGAGGTCGGCGTCGACGGCCAGCGGAAGCTCAAGGCGGCGCGCGTGCTGTGCATCGGCGCGGGCGGACTCGGATCTCCAGCCGCCCTGTATCTCGCCGCAGCGGGCGTGGGCCGCCTGGGCCTCGTCGACTTCGACACCGTCGACTTCAGCAATCTGCAGCGCCAGATCCTGCACGGCACGCCCGACGTCGGACGTCCGAAGCTCCAGTCGGCGAAGGATCGGCTCGCGGCAATCAATCCGGAAGTGCAGATCGATACGTTCGAGACGTCGCTGACGTCGAAGAACGCGCTCGAGCTGTTCCGCGGCTACGACGTGATCGTGGACGGGACCGATAATTTCCCGACGCGCTATCTGGTCAACGACGCGTGCGTCCTGCTCGGGAAGCCGAACGCCTACGGGAGCATCTTCCGCTTCGAGGGGCAGGCCTCGGTGTTCGCCTTTCCGGGTGGACCGTGCTACCGCTGCCTCTATCCCGAACCGCCGCCGCCGGGTCTGGTTCCGAGCTGCGCCGAAGGCGGCGTACTGGGCGTCCTGCCCGGCGTGATTGGGACAATCCAGGCGACCGAGACGATCAAGCTGATACTCGGCGCGGGGCAGCCGCTCGTCGGCCGCCTGCTGCTCTACGACGCCTTCAACATGCGCTTTCGCGAGCTGAAGCTGCGCCGCGATCCCGCGTGCCCGGTCTGCGGCGATCGTCCGACGATAAAGGAGCTGATCGATTACGACCAGTTCTGCGGCATCGTCCCCGCCGCGGCGGCGACGGCGGCGAAAGCGGACCTGCCGCCTGAGCTCGAGACGACGGTCGAGGAGCTGAAAGCGCGGATCGATCGCGGCGACCGCCCGTTCATCCTGGACGTCCGCGAGCCGAACGAGTACCAGATCTGCCGCATCGCGGGCTCGACGCTGATCCCCCTCGGCGAGCTGCCGAAACGGCTCGACGAACTTCCGGCGGGATCCGAGATCGTCGTCCACTGCAAGATGGGCGGCCGCAGCGCCAAGGCGGTCCGGCAGCTCGTCGATCGGGGGTTCACGAACGTGAAGAACCTGAAGGGCGGCATTCTCGCGTGGAGCGATCGCATCGATCCAAGCGTCGCGAAGTATTGAAGGTCACGGCCGTCAGGCGCCGGGAGGAAGAGAATGTCCGCAGTTGATGACTCGAGGGTTTTGGGCCGCGCGCGACTGAGCTTCGCGAGCGAGGCGGAGATCGACGAGTTCGCGTCCGTGCTCGGGCAGTTCGAGCGAGGAGAGATCGGCCCCGACGCCTGGCGCGCCTTCCGGCTCGTGCGCGGCACGTACGGGCAGCGGCAGGCGGAAGACGCGCAGATGATGCGCGTGAAGATCCCCCAGGGAGTCCTCACCGGCGCGCAGCTCGAAGCGCTCGCCGACGTCGCCGATCTGTATTCGCGCGGATTCGGGCACATTACGACTCGGCAGAACGTGCAGTTCCATTTCATGCGGCTGCACGACGTCGAGCCGGCGATGCGCCGGCTTGCGGAAGCGGGGCTCACCACCCGCGAGGCGTGCGGCAATTCGGTGCGGAACGTCACCGCATGCCCGTACGCGGGCGTCGCGGCGGACGAGCTGTTCGACGTCACGCCGTACGCGGAGGCGTTGACGCGCTATCTGCTGCGGCATCCGCTCAGCTCCCGCCTGCCGCGGAAGTTCAAGATCGGCTTCGAAGGATGCGCCGAGGATCACACACGGACGGCCATCAACGACCTGGGATTCCGCGCCGCGGTGTCAGAGGAAGGGGCGCGGGGATTTCGCGTGACCGTTGCCGGCGGCACGGCGATCCTCTGTCGATCCGGATCGGTGCTGCACCAGTTCACTCCGACCGCGGAGATCTACGACGTCGCGGACGCCGTCCTGCGCGTGTTCGCCGCGTTCGGCGATTACCAGCACAAGCAGCGCAACCGGTTGAAGTTCCTGATCAAGACGCTCGGATGGGATCGCTGGCTCGCGGAATACGAGCGGGCGCTCGAGGGTGTGCGCCTCGAGCCGCCGCGATCGCTGCCGTTCGATCCCGATCGATCGCCTGGTGAAGATCCGCCCGACGGGCCGCGTCCGCCCGCACCGGGGCTGGCGGCGATTAGCGCTCGCGCGGCGTCCGCGGAGCTTCGGGGCGCGGGGATCAGGCCGTCGCTGCTGCCCATCACCAACGACTCGGAGCAGCGCTGGCTCCGGACGAACGTGCGGCGCCAGAAACAGAACGGCTTCCTCATCGCGACCGTGACGATTCCGCTCGGGGACATCACCGCTCCGCAGTTGCGGATCGTCGCGGATCTGGCCGCCGCCTATAGCGACGGATCGGTCCGCGTCACCACGGAACAGAATCTCGTTCTTCGCTGGGTGCCGACCTCGCGCGTTCGCGATCTCCATGCCGCGCTCGACTCCGCGCGGCTCGCCCGTTCCGGAGCGGGCACCATCGCGGACGTCGGCAGTTGTCCCGGCGCCGAATCGTGCCGTCTCGCCGTGACCCAGTCGCGGGGACTCGGCCGGCTGCTCGAAGACCATCTCCGCGAGAATCCGTCGATCGCCGCGAGCGCGGGACCCGCCGACATCAAGATCAGCGGGTGCCCCAACGGATGCGGCCAGCATCATGTCGCCTCCATCGGATTCCAGGGCAGCATCCGCCGCGTCGGGGCCCGCGCGATCCCGCAGTACTTCGTGATGGTCGGCGGCGGAGCGGACGCCGAGGGCGCGGTCTTTGGTCGCGTCGCCGCCAAGATTCCCGCGCGCCGGTGCCCGGAGGCTGTCGATCGCCTGGTCGCCATGTACAGAGACGAACGGCGCGACGGCGAACCGCTCGCCGAGTTTTTCCGTCGGGCCGATCTCGCGCGCGTCAGGAGCGCCCTTTCCGACCTCGAGCGGATGTCCGAGGCCGACGCACGGCCGGAGGACTTCATCGATCTCGCCGAAGATCGGGACTTCGCGCCGGAGGTCATGGACGGCGAATGTAGCGCGTAATCATCGCTCGTTCGCGCCTTTGCCTATAATGCGGGGCATGCATTACAAATCCTTCATCGCTGCCGCCGTCCTCGCCTGCACCGCGGCGCTGCCGATGGCGCAGAGCCGCATCGATCCGGCCATCAACGACAAGATCCGACAGGAAGAAGCGTCGCACTCGCAGATCATGCGGACGATGCATTATCTGACCGACGTCTACGGCCCGCGGCTGACTGGGTCGCCCAACCACAAAGCCGCCGCAGAATGGGCCGTCAAGCAGATGACCGAGTGGGGCTTCAGCAACGGCCACCTCGAGCCGTGGGAGTTCGGCCACCCGGGATGGACGAACGAGCACGTCGAAGCGCACATCGTGTCGCCGATGAGAGCGGCGCTCGTCGTGCAGCCTCTGGCCTGGACGCCGGGCACGAAGGGCGTCGTCACGGCCAAGGCGTTCAACCTGATTCCCCCGCAGGGCCCCGAAGTGCCGCAGGCCGAGGGCGCACGCGGCGGCGGACGCGGACCGCAGCGTCAAGGGCCGACGCAGGCCGAATTGACCGCATATCTCGACAGCATCAAGAGCAAGGTGGTGGGCGGCGCCGTCCTCGTCGGCAAGCCGGCAGTCGTGCCGGTCAACTTCCAGCCCGAAGCCACGCGCCTGACCGATGTCGAAGCGAAGTGCCGCTATGAAGAGGATCCCGCCAGCGATCCCGACTGCCAGGGTCAGCGCGGACGGGGATTCGGCCGCGGCGGCGGCGGCGCGCCCCAGCCGCCGAGCGATCGCTTGACGGCGCGGCAGGTGAACGCGCAGATCGACGACTTCCTCGTCGCGAACAAGGCGGCTGTCCGCATCGACGACGCAGGGCGATGGAACGGCATCGTGACGGCGCCGAACAATCGCACGTACGACGAGACGAAGCAGCCGCCGACGCTGGTCATGCGCAACGACGACTACGGGCGCGTCGCGCGCGTGCTCGCAGACGGCACGCCCGTGACGCTCGAGGTCAGCATCGCGAACAAGTGGTACCCCGAGGGGCACACCTCGTACAACACGATCGCGGAGATTCCCGGCAGCGACAAGAAGGACGAAGTCGTGATGCTCGGCGGCCATCTGGATTCCTGGCACGTCGCAACGGGCGCGACCGACAACGCCATCGGCTGCGCGGTGATGATGGAAGCGGCGCGCATTCTGAAGGCAATCGGAGTACAGCCGCGCCGCACGATTCGCGTGGCGCTCTGGAGCGGCGAGGAAGAAGGGCTGCTCGGTTCGCTCGCCTACGTCGAGCAGCATTTCGGGACGGCCGAGCATCCGAAGCCGGAGTTCGCAAAGCTCGACGCGTACCTGAACATCGACTCGGGAACCGGCCGCGCCCGCGGAGCCGGCATCTTCGGGCCGCCCGAAGCGGCCGCAATCCTGCGGAGGACGCTCGCGTCGTTCAAGGATCTGGGCGTCGCGGGCGCGACCGCGACTGCCAGCCGCGCGACCGGCGGCACCGACAGCACGTCGTTCAACCACGCCGGGCTCCCCGGCATCGGCTTCGGGCAGGACTCGATCGACTACAACCCGCATACGCACCACACGAACCTCGACACCTACGAGCGGATCATCGAGGACGACGTGAAGACGTCGGCGACGGTGATCGCGGCGGTCCTCTACGAGCTCGCCATGCGCGACGAGATGGTGCCGCGTTTCCCCGCCGACAAGATGCCGCCGCTCCCCGCGGGGCGAGGAGGGAATTAATGAGTTGGTCATGCCCAAACTGATCGAGCGGCCAACGATAATCGACTGCGTCGGAACGAAGCCGAAACAGATTCAGGAGTTCGCGGGGCGCGTGAACTCGGCGCATTCGACCGTCAGCGTCGCGCGCATGATCTCGCCGAGCGGATGGGAGGAGCCCGGGCAGCGGCCCGACTTCGAGGAAATCACCGTCGTCCTGAAAGGGATGCTGCGCGTCGAGCACGAACAGGGCGCCCTCGACGTGCGAGCCGGCCAGGCGGTCGTGGCCGCCGCCGGGGAGTGGGTGCGCTACAGCACCCCCGGCCCCGACGGCGCCGAATACATCGCCGTGTGCCTGCCGGCGTTCTCGCCGACGACAGTCAATCGAGATTCATAGAAAGACGCCTTCCGTCTTACTTCTTTTTCTCGATCGTCAACTTGCTGACCACGCGTTTGACGCCGTGGGTCTGCTTCGCGAGGCGGAGCGCCTGAGCCTTCTCGGCCGCGCTCGAGACGGGACCGGTCAGCGTCACCACGCCATGGCTGGTATCGACGTTGATGTTCAGGCCGCTCACCTTCTTGTCGGCCAGGAACTTGGTCTTGACCGCGGTCGTGATCTCGGCGTCGGTCATGACCGTCGCGGTCTTGCTGGCCGCGTTCTCGGTCTTCACTTTGGCCTTGTGAGCCGTCTGAGCGGATGCGGCGCCGGCTGTCATCAGCACGACGGCCAGCCCGCAGAACACGACGCTGATTCGTTTCAACATGCTCCATCTCCTCTTATGGATGACGTTACCCGTGAGCCCGCAAGCAGAGGCAGCACGATTCGTACCTTCTCTCGAAGAGGATGAGTCAGCGGCGATACGCGAGCAGGAGCCCATCGCGGATAGGGACGATCGACGTCACCCACGGCTCAGCCAGGAGCGCTCCGGTCAGCGTCTGAATGGCTTCGGTTTCGGGTGACCGATCGTGGCCTTCGAAAACTCGACGGCTCCACAGCATGTTGTCGACAATCAGCACACCGGCAGGCCTGAGCTTCGCTTCGATGACGGGCAGCGACCCGGGATAATCCTTCTTCTGGATGTCATTGAAGATGAGGTCGAACGGGCCCTCGGTCCGTTGAAGCTCGGCAACGGCTTCGGCGACATGGAACTGGACGACTCCATCAAGTCCAAGCGCGGCGAGGTGGCGGCGCGCACGCGACGACAGATCGTCGTCCCAGACGACGTGGTGGACGACTCCGCCGCCATTCTCCTGGACCGCGCGCGCGAAGAACGCGGTCGAATAGCCGTAGCCGGAACCCAGCTCGAAGACGCGCCGCGCGCCGATCATGCGCGCCACCTGGTAGCAGATGTGGCCGCAGGACGGACCGATGATCGGGAAGTCGTGCTCGCGCGCGTAGGCCTCCATCGCCTGCAGCTCCGGCGGACGAGGCGGCACGAGCGAGTCGAGATATGCGGTCAAGGCGGGATCGAGAACGTCGGCCATCGTTCAATCGTATCAACTTCACTTCGCTCGCACGGGGCCCCAACCGCCCCGCGAGCTTCCCCTTGACAGATTAGGAGAGCGTGGAGTACATACCTAAGCAGCCTAGGAGACGACGGCCGTATGGCCGAACAAGCCGAGCTTCTGCCGGGCACGCTCGATCTGCTCATCCTCAAGGCCCTCTCCCTCGGCCCCCTCCACGGCTACGGCGTGCTGCTGCGGATCGAACAGATGACCCGGGGTGCCCTGCTCGTCGAGCAGGGGGCGCTGTATCCGGCGTTGTACCGGCTGGAACACCAGGGAGTGATCGAAGGGACCTGGGGGACGTCGGAGAACAACCGCCGCGCCAAGTATTACAGCGTGACCGCTGCCGGCCGCCGGCGCCTGAAGGAAGCCACCGACAGTTGGAACCGGACCGCGGCAGCCATGACGGCCGCGCTGAAGGCGCGCCCCTCGGAGGGATGATGCTGGCCAGGCTCCGCTCGTACGCGCGTACCCTTCGCGCCCGCAACGCGTTCGAGGACGGCATGGACGAGGAAATGCGCTTCCATCTGGAGCGCCGCACCGAGGATCTCGTCCGCCGCGGCCTCTCCCCCGCCGACGCGGCCCGGCGCGCCCGTCTCGAATTCGGCTCGATCGAGAAGCAGAAGGATCTCGCGCGCGCCGGCGTGGGCGTGCGCCTGCTGGACGAACTGCGTGGCGACGTGAGCTACGCGCTCCGGACGTTTGTCAGGAACAAGGGGTTCGCCGCGACCGCTATCATCACGCTCGCGCTCGGCATTGGCTCGAACGCGGCCATCTTCAGCCTGTTCGACGCGTTGATGCTGCGCTGGCTGCCGGTGAACCATCCCGAGCAGCTCCTGCAGGTGCTGAAGATGTCTCCGGACGGCACGAGCGACGAGAGCTTCTCGTACCCGATGGTCCGCGCGATCGATGCGCAGCCGGATCTTTTTGCCGCCGCCGCCGGCTTCAGCCCGGCGTCGCTCACGATCGGCAGCGGGACGGGAATGCGTCGCGTACGGGTCGCCTATGTCAGCGGCGCATTCTACGACGCGCTGGGCCTGACGCCGTATGAGGGGCGGTTGCTGACGCGCGCGGACGACGAGCGCGGAGCGCCGCCCGTGGCGGTCGCCAGCTACGACTTCTGGCGGCAGCAGCTCGGGGGCACCCTCGCGGCGATCAGCCAACCCGTACTTCTGCGCGGCGTGCCGGTGGTCGTCATTGGCGTCAGTCCGCCCGGCTTCGCCGGCGCGACCGTCGGAACCGTGGCCGACCTCACGATCCCAGCCGCGGTGCTGCCACAGCTCGTTCCGCGGATGGATCCACTGCTCGGACCCGGCAATTCCTGGCTGCGCATCCTCGCCAGGCCGCGGCCGGGTGTCAGCGTCGGCGAGACCACGGCGCGGCTCGGCGCGGTGTGGCCGCAGATCACCGCTCGCTCAATCGACCCCCGATGGTCGCCGACGCGCAAGGCATCCGTGACAGGAACGAGGCCGATGCTGACGCCCGGGGGCACCGGATGGACGTACCTGCGGAGTATTTACGTCAAGCCGCTGCAGGTGCTGATGGGCGTGGTCGCGCTGGTGCTGCTCATCGGCTGCGCGAACGTGGCGAGTCTCATGCTGGCGCGGTCCAGCGCGCGGCAGAAGGAGCTCGCCGTCCGTCTCGCGATCGGCGCGAGCCGGGAACGACTGATCCGGCAACTGCTGGTCGAGAGCCTGATGCTGTCGCTTCTCGGCGCCGCCGCCGCGCTGGTCATCGCGAAGGTCACCGGCGGACTGCTGGTCAGCATCGTTTCCACCGCGCGGACGCAGATCGTCATCGATCCGACGCCGAACTGGCACGTGATCGCCTTCACGGCGGGTGTCGCGATCGCGACCGCGGTCCTGTTCGGCGTCGCGCCCGCGCTGCAGTCGACGCGTGTCGATCCCGCGCCGGTTCTCAAGGACGACATGCGGACCTCGACGATGCGTTCGCGGCTGCTGCCGGCGCTTCTCGCCTCTCAGATGGCGCTGTCGTTGGTGCTCGTCATCGGCGCCGTGCTGTTCGTCCGGACGCTGCGCAACCTGAAGACGCTGGATCCCGGTTTTCACGCGGACGGCGTTCTCATCGTGGGGCTCGACCAGAACGGGCCGCCGGTGTCCGCATCGGTGCTCGAGCAGGTGCGGCAACTGCCGGACGTCAGGTCCGCGAGCTTCTCGACGCACACGCCGCTCAGCGGCGCGAGCTGGAGCGAGCCGGCGCTGCCGGCCGGCCGACCGCTTCCGGAGCGGGACACCACCCTGTTCGTCGGCGCCTCACCGCGATTCTTCGAAACGCTCCAGCTCCCGATCCTGTCCGGCCGCGAGTTCAGCGACGCCGACACGCGGCAGTCGCCGGCCGTCGCGATCGTCAACGAAGCGTATGCCACGCGCTACTTCCCGGGCCAGAGCCCGATCGGCCAGCGTCTATCCGCGATCGTCCGGCGGGAGAAGAGAGATCTCGAGATCGTCGGCCTGGCGCGCAACGCGAACACCTCCAGCCTCCGGGGAAGGCCGCCGCTGACGGTCTACGTGCCGTACGGCCAGCTGACCGGCGACGTACCGACGCAGCTCGAGATTCGCGTGGCCGGTTCCGCGGGGGATCTGACGCCCGCGCTGCAGCGCCTTCTCCAGCCGCTGCTTCCGAACGTGCCGATCGACGTCGAACGATTGGCGGCACAGGTGGACGGATCACTCATCCGGGAACGGATGATGGCGTCGCTGGCCGGCGGCTTCGGGCTGCTCGCGCTCGTGCTGGCCGCCGTCGGCATTTACGGTCTCCTCGCGTACACCGTCGCGCGGCGTACCCGCGAGATCGGGATCCGCATGGCCCTCGGCGCCAGCCGCGCCGGCGTGATCGCGCTCGTCCTCGGCGGCACACGTCTGCCGCTTTTGATCGGGATCGCCGTCGGCGCGCCGGCGGCGTGGATTGCGTCGCGCTGGTTCGAGTCGATGCTGTTCGGCCTGAAGGCGACCGACGCCGCGGTGATCGGCACCGCGATCGTCATCCTCGTCGCGGTCGCGCAACTCGCCGCCTGGCTGCCCGCCAGACGGGCGGCACGCGTGGATCCTCTGGTGGCCCTTCGACAGGAATGAGGTGAGAGATGCAGCGAAAGTACGTCGCGATCGGGGCCGCGGTGCTGTTTGTGGGATGGGCATGGATCGGTCGGACTCCGGTGCGCGCGCAGTCGGCCGCGGGGGCCGACGTCCTGCCGGCACTGCTCGTGGAGGTGAAGGGCCTGCGCGCGGCCATGGAGCAGATGGCATCGTCCAACGCGCACGCGCAGCTGCTTGTCGGCCGGCTGCAGCTGCAGGAGGGACGGATGGCCGGCATGATCCGGCGCCTCGATACGGTGCGCGACAACCTGGCGTCCGCCAAACGCGAGTACGAGCAGATCCGCGGCTCCCTGCAGATGCTGGAGGGCGATCACGCGCCAGGCGAGAACATCCCGCAGGCGGATAAGGATTCGGTGCTCGGCGGGCTCAAGCAGCAGGTCGTGGCGGCGAAGGCGAACGTAGACAGGCTGGCCGCCGAAGAGCAGCAACTCACGCAGGATCTGTCGACGGAACAGGGACGCTGGATCGAGATCAACCAGCGGCTCGACGAGTTGGAGCGATCGCTGGCGAAGCGCTGAATCGAATCTCGGACCTCGAGCTCGGTCATCGATTACACGATCACCCTGATGATGTCGGACCGGGTGATGATGAACGTCTTGTCGGTCTTGAAATCGCGCACGAGGACCGCCGGCGTCGCCGGCGTGATCATCCTCGACAGCAGATCCACCGGCGTGGAGATGTCGACGAAGGGAAACGCGGGCTGCATGATCGTGTCGACGGGCTCGATCTTGATCGCGGGATTGTTCACGAGCTCCGCGTAGAGGTGCGTCTCGTTGAGCGAGCCCACGAGACGGCCGTCGTGCGTGATCGAAATCTGCGAGAAGTCGTGCTCGCTCATGAGCCGGACGGCGGCTTCGACCGGCTGGTTTCCCTCGATCGAGAGGAGCGCGCCGGAGATCCCGGCGGCGACCAGATCGCGCGCCGTCATGCCGCTCTTCTCGAGAAAGCCTTTTTCGCGCATCCAGTCGTCGTTGAACATCTTCCCGAGGTAGCGGGATCCGTGATCGTGAAAGATGACGACGATCACGTCGCCGTCGCGGAAGTGCTCCTTCAACTGCAGCACGCCGGCCATGGCCGACCCGGCCGAATTGCCGGCGAAGATCCCCTCCTCACGCGCGATCCGCCGCGTCATCAGCGCGGCGTCCTTGTCGGTCACCTTCTCGAAATGGTCGATGACCGAGAAGTCGACGTTCTTCGGCAGGAAGTCCTCGCCGATGCCCTCGGTGATGTAGGGGTAGATCTCGTTCTTGTCGAAGATTCCCGTCTCCTTGTATTTCTTGAACACCGACCCGTAGGTGTCGATGCCCCACACCTTGATGCGGGGGTTGCGCTCCTTCAGGTAGCGGCCTGCGCCGCTGATCGTGCCGCCGGTGCCGACGCCGGCGACAAGATGCGTGATCGCGCCGTCGGTCTGCTCCCAGATCTCCGGCCCGGTCTGTTCGTAGTGCGCCGTCGAGTTCGACAGGTTGTCGTACTGGTTCGCCTTCCAGGCATTCGGGATTTCCTTCTCGAGGCGCGAGGAGACCGAGTAGTACGACCGGGGATCCTCGGGATCGACGTTGGTCGGGCACACGATCACTTCCGCGCCGAACGCTTTCAGCGCGTCCGCCTTTTCCTTCGACTGTTTGTCGGTCGTCGTGAACACGCACTTGTAGCCCTTGATCACGGCGGCGATCGCGAGACCCATGCCGGTGTTGCCGGACGTGCCTTCGATGATCGTCCCTCCTGGCTTCAGCAGGCCCGCCCGCTCGGCGTCCTCGATCATCTTGACCGCCATGCGGTCCTTGATCGAGTTGCCGGGATTGGTCGTCTCGACCTTCGCGAAGACCGTACCCCTGACGTCCCGCGCGATCCGGTTGATCCGGATCAGCGGCGTGTTGCCGATCGTGTCGAGGACGTTGGCGAAAACCTTCCTGGTAGCCACGGTCTAAGGATACGTTTTTCTTTTGCTTTCGCTTACCGGCGCTTCTGTGACTGCGCCAACTCGGACTCGAACCGGCCGACATCCTCGAAGTATCGCCTGACGATCGCGGCGTGGACGGGATTGGTGAAAATCTCGGCCACGGGGTGATCGATGACGCCCACGATCGCGGCGGCGACTTCGTCCGCGGTCTGCGGCGGAGCCCCGCCGGCGCCGGGGCGAATCGGCGGCGTGCCGTGAATGGCGTGCTGTGCGAACTCCGTGGTCACCAGCCCCGGCATCACGAGCGCCACCTGAATGCCGGGGTGCGGCTCCGCCAGGTCCATCCGGACGTTCGCCGTGAGCGCATTCAGCGCGGCCTTCGCCGCGTTGTAGCCGGAGCGGATCGTCGCCATCGGCACGCGGCTCAGAAAAGACGAGACGTTGACGATCAATCCGCGTCCTCGCTCGATGAAATGCGGCACCACGGCCTGCATCCCGTAGAGCGCGGACTTCACGTTGACGGCCATCATCTCGTCGAACTCCGCGTCGGTCAGGTCGAGCGCCGGCCTGGAGATGCCACGGCCGGCATTGTTCACCCAGACATCGACTCCGCCGAAGGCGGAGATCGCCTCGTCACGGAGCCGTACGACGTCGGCGCGACGCGTGACGTCGGTGACGACGGCGCGGGCGGTCGGACCGAGACGGGTCGCGAGGCGCTCGATCTCCGCCCGTCGCCGGGCGGCCAGCACGACCTGGTCTCCGCGTGATGCGAGCTGCACGGCGAGCGCGGCGCCGATCCCGCTGCTGGCCCCGGTGACCACGATCGTGCGGCTCATCGTCAGCGTCCCGCTTGATGGAGCCGGTGAAGCAGCACGGCAGCGCGCTTGGTCTGGCTGGGCAGTGTCGAGAGATCGGCGGTCTCGCCGGGCGAGTGATCGTCGTGTCCCATCAGGCCGATGCCGTCGATGATGCTCTTCACCTGTCCCGACACGAACGAGACATCGGCCGCGCCGGCCCGATCGGGGCTCACGGCGGCGACCGGCCCGAACCCGAGATCGCGGCTCGCGCGGTCGTACTCGGCCAGCAGACGGGCGTTGCCGTCCGTCGGCGGCAGCGAGGGATAGCCGTCCTCGAACGTCAGCGTCGCCGACGTCTGCGGAAGCGCCTCTGCCACGACGGCCTTCATCGCCTCGCGCGCGTGCTGGAGCTGCTCTTTCGAGAGGGTGCGCAGGTCGCCGATCGCGACAGCCCGCTCGGGGATGACGTTCGTCTTTCCGGATGCCGTTCCGCGGCTGAGAACCTCGTCGATCTCCACCGCGGTGCCGCCGAGGACGAGGCTCGCGTTGAACGTCAAATGCTCCTCGCCGGCGAGCTTGCGGCGAAAGCCGTCGAGAATGCGCGCGAGCTCGTAGTTGGCGCCGTAGCCCATCACCGGCCGGAAAATCTGCGAAGAGTGGCCGGTCTTCCCCTTGACGTCCAGCCTCCACGAAGACGTGCCGCGCCGGGCGGTGACGGCGAATTTCGGATCGCCTGGGCCGTCCTCGAACCCGAGCGCGTACTGCGCCCCTTTCGCGGCCTCGACCAGCGCCGCGCGCGCCGCGGCCTGCGGATCGCCGGCGTCCTCCTCATCGCCCGTCAGGACGGCGATGACGTTCAGATCGTCGAGGACGCCGGCGCTCTTCAGCGCTTTCAGCGCGGCGACAATGATGACGTCGCCCCCCTTCATGTCGATGACGCCAGGGCCGGTCGCGGTGCGATCGTCGATGCGCCGGAATTTCTGGAAGGGGCTGTCGGCCTCGAAGACCGTATCGAGATGGCCGATGAGCAGGATGCGGGGGCCCTGGCCCGGATGGTCGGCGATCAGATGGCCCGCGCGCTGAAACGCCGCGCCATCCACCCACGTCGTCCTGAAGCCGAGCGCGTCGAATTCCCGTCGGAACACGTCGCCGACGGCGCGGACGCCCGGGAAGTTGTGCGTACCGCTGTTGATGTTGACGGCTTTCTCGAGCAGCGCGAGCGCCTCCGCGTTGCCGGAATCGACCGCGGACACGATCGCGCGCTCGGGAGCCGATGAGATCTGCGACAGGACGACCGCCAGCATGAACGCAACGACTCGGGCCATCCCGTGATTTTACGTCGGATCCTACTTCTTGGCCGGAGGCGCCGGCAGCGGCAGGTCGCTGTTGTACATCGCGTGGGTGACCTGCCAGGCGCCGCCGTCCTTCTTCAGCAGCACGATGTACTTTCCTCGATCGTCGATCGTGCCGCCGCCTTTCATCGGCATCAGCGTCTGCTTGTAAGTGCCGACGTCGTACGCGCGATCGGCGGTCACGTGCAGCTCCGTGGAGAGGATCGTCAGACCGTGAAGCATGAACTGCTGCGCGAACGACTTGTGATACGCCTCGATCGCGGCGCGCCCCTTGACGGCTGGGGCGTTCGGCGGCAGCTCCATGCCATCGGAGGCGTACAGCTTCGCGATTGCCGCGGCGTCCTGGGCCATCGACGCCGACTGATAGGTCGAACGCACTTTCGCGATTGCCGCCTCGTCAGTTCCCGTCGACTTCTGCGCTGACACGCCGGCGCCCGCGAGCGCCGCGACAGCCAGCATCACTCCGATTCGCATGTCTCTCCTCCTCGAACTCCGGACCTCGGACCTCGATCATCGATCGACCAGCTCCAGCGTTACCGTTGTCTTCGCGTTGTTGTTGATCGTCACGGGGGCGCCGTCCGCTCCAGTCATGCTGACCGTCGACGTCATCCCGGTCGTCATCGCGCTTTTCACGATGCGGCCGCGACCCAGGTCGAACAGGACCTCGCCGTCGCCTCTGCTGTCGCCCAGCTTCAGCGTCATGTTCATCGGACCCGGAGGCGGCGCGGTCGTCTGCGTCAGGACCATCGCCACGCCGATCGTCGCGCGGGCCGCGTTGCCGGTTCCTTCGACGCTCTTGAGGGTGAAGCTCAACGCGCCGGCAACCTTGCCGATCGCCTGGTTCCCCAGCTCGATCCGGCCGTTCCAGGTGCCGCCGACCTTCACCGGCTGCGGGGCGAAACGGGTGAACGCCTGCTCCGTCATGGATCGAAGCGCCTCGTCGCTGAACATCGACTTGAGGATCTGCTCGACCGGGCCCGCAGCCGCGTCCGATCCGATGCCCGCGACGATCTTTTCCATGATGCGCGAGGCGCCTTCGACTTTCTGCACGGCGCCGTCGGCGGCGATCACGATCGTGACGGGCGCGCCGACGAGCGCGGAAAAGGACTTGGCCATCGCGGTCGACATTGGATCTGTGGGCGCGGGCGCCGGCGACGCCGAATCGAACACCATGCGGCCCATCGGACCGTTGATCTCGGTCCGAATCGCCGTCACCGTCTCCGTGAGCGTCGCCGTGCCGAAGGCGTCCACGTCGTCCACCGCCAGCGTAATCTGCTGCGTCATCGTCTGGCCGAACGACGCCGCTTCGGCGCCGGGCATGCCCGTCATTTTCGTGTCGCTGTGGAGCGC
Source organism: Vicinamibacterales bacterium (assembly GCA_035495955.1). Taxonomy (GTDB): domain Bacteria; phylum Acidobacteriota; class Vicinamibacteria; order Vicinamibacterales; family 2-12-FULL-66-21; genus JAICSD01. The sequence continues at coordinate 28,461 of DATJFE010000034.1, forward strand.
CATCCGGTATTTGAGGACATCGCCCTTGGTCCACCCGTACCGGAGCGTGACGCCAGAGGCGGCCGCCGCCGGCGTCTGCGTCCGCGCGTGCACGCAGACGCCCAGGAACGCGCATCCTATCGCGACCGAAGCGATCCGCTTCATTGGCGTTCGTCCGCGGTGGTGGTGGGGCGAGAACCCACGCGGCCGGCGTCGAGGTCGTTCCAGTTCAGGATCGCGTTGAACGCGAGGAAGAATGCGCCCTGGGTCTGGAAGCGCCAGAACGGACGAGCGGCGAAAAGAAGGACGTGTCCCTTGCCCACAGAGGCGTCGACGAGCGCGGCACGGCCCGCGAGCGCTTCGCCGCCCACGAGCAATCCGGACAGGAGCAGATCGTTGGGGTCGGCCGGGAACGAGAGCAGCACTCTCGGCTGGTTGCCGGGGGCGCCGCCGCCGCGGCCAAAGCCGCCGAATCCCCCGCGGCCCGGGCCTTGTCCCGCCGTTGCCGGCGCCTCGCCGGCCGCGGAGGGGGAGCCCTCGGCAGCCGGAGCCGCCGCCGCGGCACCGCCGCGCCCGCCGCGTCCACCGCCGCCTCGTCCACCTCTGCCCTGTCCCGCCGGAGCCGCCGTGTCGGCGGCAGCGGAGGCGGCCCGATCCAGCGTCGTCAGACGCGGCTGGACGGCATTGGGCTGCATGTTCGGGATCCCGGGGATATTCGGGCCGCCGCCGCGGCCGCCGCCGCGGCCGCCGAAGCCGCCCCCGCCGACCGCGAGGACGGGCGCCTGATTGAAATACACGGCGAGCGCGTTCTGGTCGTAGCCGTAGAGGACCGGGCTCGTGCGATCGCCGAGGACGGCCTTGAGTACTGAACCGCGGACGTACAACGATTCCGGCGTCTCGACGCTGACGCCCTGGGTCAGATTGAATTCGGGAAAGATCGTCGCCGTGGCGCCTTCGGTAATCAGCAGGCCGCCCTGCTGCACGAACTTGTACAGCTCCTGCAGCCCGTCGTATCCGAGCCCGCCCCGCATGTCATCGGTCGAGTCCTGCACGCCCAGATGCGGCGTTTCGTCCGTCTTCTTGTACGGGCGCGGGGCGTTGCCAGTGACGCCACCATAGACGAGATTGGTCGCGCTGCCGCCGGCGTGCGGATAGATCAGCACATCGTACTTCTGTCGGAGGTTGCCCTGGCGGACGAGGTTGTCGCCGAAATAGGTGTAGGGCACCTTGAGCTTGTCGAAGGCCATGCGCACCCAGCCTTCGTCCTGCGTGCTCGTCCACGTGTGGATGTAGCCGATGCGGGGTACGTCGAGATCGTGCGTCGGCACGGTGGGCGCTGACGCAGTGGCCCATGCGGAGAGGCCGAGCTCTTTGATCGAAGGTTCGAGCGCCGCCCGATCCGCATTCGCGATCACGAACGCGCCGGGGGCGAAATGGTGGCCGTCGAGATCGAATGCCTGCTCCGCCGCCGCCATCTTCACGCCCGCGTGCTTGAACCTGAACGTCATCAGCGTGTTGTCGGTCGTGTGATCGACGATCAAGACGGGGCCCGTGCCGGCGATCGCTCCGGGGACGCTGAAGTCGGCGGACGCGAGCGTCATCGGCTGCTGGAGAATCGACTTGTCGGCGATCGCCGCCGCCTTCAGATTGCGCAGCAGCGGGATGCTCCAGCCCGTATCGTCGTACGGGCGAGGGTTCTCCGGCGCGTAATACTGGACGCCCAGCAGCGTCTCGACCACCGCGCCGTACGGCTGATCGAGGCGGACGATGTAGTCCCCCTGGGCGACAGCGACGTTTCCGATCGTGAAGGCCGCGTTGGCGGTGTGGACCTCGGCCCCCTCGCGCCGAAGCAGGTTCATCAGCTCGGCGGCTTCCACGCGGCGGCGCTGCGCCGCGGGCACCACGTACGCGTACGGAGCTTTCGTCTGGCCGCGTTCGATCGCGTGCTTGTTCTTCAAATAGTAGTTCTCGAGGAACATCTCGTGGTTCCTCGCCACGTTGTTCATCGTGATCAGAATCGCGCTCTCCTGCATGTTGACGTTGGCGCGCGGCCCCCACGTGATGTCGTTCGGCGTCGGAACGGGACGGTACCATTCGCGGCTCTGGTTGAGCGCGCCCATCGCGTAGTTCTGTCCGCGAAAGCTCTGGGTCTCGTAGAAGCGCCCGATCGAGTTGTGCGTGACGCCGATCCAGAACATGTAGTTCGGCACCCAGCCGTCATAGTAGTTGTAGGTCCAGACGCCGGGGACGTTCCGCTTGGCCATCTCCATCATCTCGTTCTGTGCGAGCAGCCACCACTCGTTGATCTGAATCGGATCGACGATGGTGTTGTAGGGACCCGTGCCGGTGGACGCATACAGCAGCGTGACCGATTCGTGCAGATCGTGGAACACGGTGGGATGCCACGTCAGAAAGCTCTTGAGGATGTTCTGCGTCAGCTTGAGGCCCACGCCGATGCCGTCGCGGTTGTTGTCGTGCTGCACGTACTGACCCCAGTACATGAGGCCGGGCTGCGGTTCGTTCGGGTGCTTGAGCGAGAAATTGAAGTTGTCGACCACCTTCTCCCGCCCGTCCACTTCGGTCGCGGGCGTCAACACGACGATCGCGTTGTTTCGAATGGTCTGAATGAACGGCGTCTCTTCGACCGCGAGCCTGAACGCGAGCTCGGTCAGCATCTCGGGGCTGCCGGTTTCCGGCGTGTGGATGCTGCCCGTGGCGTAGTAGATCGGCTTGCCGGCTGCGATCAACTGCTTCGCCTGGGCGTCCGTGATCTGCCGCGGGTCGGTGAGCTTCGCGGTAATCCCCGTGTATTTGTCCAGCTGCTTGATCGTGGCCTCGTCCGCAATCGCCAGGGCGACCATGTCGCGGCCTTCTTCGCTCTTGCCGATCCTGAACAGCTTCACGCGCGTCGACGCCTTCTCCAGCGCCTCGTAATACCGGACGATGTCGGCGTGATAGGTCAGGTGTCCCGGCTCACCCGGCACGTAACCGAGAAACTTGAGCGGGGAAGGCACGGTAGCCGATGCCGGCATGTGGTCGACGTACTCGGTGATGATGCGCGGATCCGGCGTCGCCTTCTTGATGCGCGCCGTGTACTCCTCGTCCAGTTTCTGCGGGGCACCGCTGGCGCGCGCCGCCTGCGCATAGACCGGGTCGTGAGCCGATGCGCGATAGCCGGCGAGCGCGAACAACCCCGTAATCAGTGCAGCCTGGCCGGCGCGCGCGCGGACGGATGACAGCCTCATGATTCCTCCACGGAATAACTGGAGGAGTATACCTTTAGGCTGGAGGCTGGAGGCTGGAGGCTGGAGGTTGGAGGCTGGGGAGGAGACCTTCATAGCGCTTGCGCGTGGCGCTCTGTCCGGAGGAGCAGACTGCCGGCGCCGGTCAGGATCCAGGCGAGTACCGCGCAGAGAAAGAACACGGCGCGAACGCCGAGCCGCTGCGCCAGCACGCCGGACAGGATCAGTCCGGCAAGCTGGCCGAAGAAGATTACGGACATCGACGTCGACGAGATCCGCCCCATGAGCGCGTGCGGCGTTTCACGCTGGAGCAGCGTCTGCGCCGGCACGATGACGCCGGCAAACGTGAAGCCGAGCGTGAAGCACGCAAACGCCGACGCGACCGCCCAGGGCAGCGCGCCCAGCAGCAGGGCACCGACCCCGATTCCCGCAAGACCCGACAGCACGAGCGTCGCGTTCGACACGCGTCCCGAGATGCGCCGGACCGCGGGCATCCCGAACATCATGCCGACGCCGACCATCGCGCTGACCACGCCGAAGACGAACGCGCTGGCGTGCAGCGCCTCGCGCACCCAGATGGCGATCAGCGGCCCGAAACAGCCGATGACGAACATGCCGGCCGCCATCGCCATCACGACGAACGAGACGGCGGCGTGGTGGAAGATGAAACTGCCCCCTTCGCGCATGTCTTCTATCAGCGCTCGGATCCGCCGCTTCGCGCCGGTTCCCTTGGGTCCCCCGCCCGCGGGCGCGCCCCTCGAAGCGTCAGCGGAGGGGGGACGCTGGATCGCGACCGATCCGATCAGCGCCGCCGACGCCAGGAAGCTGACCAGGTCGACGGCGTAGCAGACGGCCGCGCCGAAGGCGGCCACCAGCATGCCGGCGGCTGCCGGACCGATGATGCGCGCGATGAGCATCGCCATCTGCATCAGCGCGTTCGCGGAAATGAGCCCCTGCGGCGGCACGTGCGTACGGATCGTCACCGACTGCGCCGGCGCGAAGAAGCTGGATACGCAGCTCAGCGCCGCCAGAATGACGTAGATCTGCCACAGCGATCCCGCGGCGAACAGCAGCAGCACGAGGGCGGCGCGGATCAGGTCGCTCGACACCAGCGTCGGCTTGATCGGCCAGCGATCCACGAACACGCCGGACAGGGGGCCGAGCACGACGATCGGGGCCATGTACGCGATCGACACGCCCGTCACCTGCGTCGGCGTTCCGCGCATGCGGTAGGTGACGACGCTGAGCACCGCGAACAGCGCAAGGAAGTCGCCGAAGAGGCTGACGACCTGCGCGTACCACACGCGGCGCATGACCGTCAGTCCGAGCACCTGGCGGAAGGTCATGGCCGCCGGCGGCGGCACTGTGGTTTCAGTCGCCATGGAATGGAGGGGACATCATCATAAACGACCGACTCCCAGCTCCCAACTCCCACGGCATAGAATGCGCGCATGCGACGTGCGCTTGTGGCGGTGCTGGCGGCCGCGGCCGGGCTCGGGGTCCAGCCGGCCGGCTACGATCTCGTGCTGAAAAACGGGCGCATTGTCGACGGCACCGGCTCGCCCTGGTACGCGGCGGACGTCGCCATTGGGGGCGACGCCATCGCGAGAATCGCGCCATCCATCACCGACGCCGCGGCACGGGTCATCGACGTCCACGGCAGCGTCGTCGCGCCGGGATTCATCGACATCCATACGCACGCCCGGCGAGGGCTATCCGACGTGCCGACGGCGCCGAACTACGTGCGACAGGGCGTCACGACGGTGATGGAGGGGCCCGACGGCTCCTCGCCGCTGCCGCTGTCCACGTTCCTGGCCACGCTCGATCGCATCGCCAAATCCGTGAACATCGGCTCCTTCGTCGGCCAGGGATCCGTCAGGTCGGCGGTGATCGGCGACGTCGATCGAAAGGCGACGGCCGCGGAGATGCAGAAGATGTCGGCGCTGGTCGAACAGGCCATGAAAGACGGCGCGTTCGGCATGAGCACGGGACTCTTCTACGTCCCCGGCACGTTCACCCCCACCGACGAGGTCGTCGAGGTCGCGAAGGCGGCGGCGCGATACGGCGGGATGCACGAGTCGCATCAGCGCGACGACGCGTCGAAAGTCATCGAGAGCGTGAAGGAGACGATTGCGATCGGCGAGCGCGGCGGTCTTCCGACGCACATCAGCCACGCGAAGGTCGTCGGCGCGGCGAACTGGGGGAAGAGCGGCGAGATGCTGCGTCTGGTCGACGAGGCCAGGGCACGCGGCGTCGACGTGACGCTCGATCAGTATCCCTACACGGCGTCGAGCACGAGCGTCGCGGCCGCCCTGCTGCCGGCGTGGGTCCTCGAAGGCGGCAGCGCCGCGACGCAGGCGAGACTGAAGGACCCGGCGCAGCGCGCGAAGGCGAAGGAGGCCGCCATTGCACTGATTCGAGACGAGCGCGGCGGCGGCGATCCGAAGAACGTCCAGCTCGCGAGCTGCGCGTTCGACCCCTCGCTGGCGGGAAAGACGCTCGCAGACCTCACTCGCGCGCGCGGCATGGAGCCGACGATCGAGAACGCCGCCGACGCCACGCTCTGGATCGTCGAGCAGGGAGGCTGCCAGGGAATCTTTCACGCGATGAGCGAGACCGATCTGGTGCGGATCCTGAGGCATCCCGCGACGATGATCGCGTCAGACGGGGAGATTCCGATCTTCGGACGCGCCAACCCCCATCCGCGCAGCTACGGCACGTTTGCGCGCGTCCTCGGCGTCTACGTCCGTGAGCAGCACGTCATCACGCTCGAAGACGCCGTCCGCAAGATGACGGCTTTCCCCGCGGCGCGGCTCGGGCTGACGGACCGGGGCGTCCTGAAGACGGGCATGAAGGCGGACATCGCGGTGTTCGATCCGCTCAGGGTGCGCGACACGGCCACGTACGACAAACCCCACCAGTACGCGGAAGGCTTCTCGATCGTGATCGTGAACGGTCAGGTGGTCTTCGAGAACGGCGGGATGACCGCCGCGCGCCCGGGTCGCGTGCTCTACGGGGCTGGAAAGAAATGAAAAGGCCGCGCGGTCGCGCGGCCATGCGAAATTCCCAAATTCCCCGATTTCCAAATCTCCAAATACTTCAGTACTTCTTCCAGCTGAACGACGTCAGCATGAAGTTCCCGAGCGTTTGGTACTTGGTCATGAGGTTCGTGTCGTAGTTTATGTGTGCTCCGCCGGTGTCGGTGAACGTGCTCGACAGCACCGAGCCGTAAAGGCTTCCATGCCCCGTGGTCTTCGTCTGTGCGTTTGGCGCGTAGATGGTCGCTGCGATGGTGTTGTTTCCCACCAGATCCATCTCGCCGGTACCGGCGTAGATAATCTGAAGACGCGACGGGTCGTACGACGGATTGACAGTGCCGCCTCCGGAAAGGTCCAGGGGCTTGGTCGAGCCGAGGCTTTGGCCGGCGATGTTCATGGTCACCGACGTAGACGCCGCCATCGACATCGTGGCGTTGCTTCCCAGGTTGAGGCTGTTGACGTTCACGGTCTGGGTGCTTCCACCCCCAATGACCAGAGTGGTATTGGAACCGACTGTCAGATTCCCGAGAGTCAGCACATTGGTGCTGACGATTGGTGTCAAGGTAACGGTGTTCGTGATCCCGTTGACCAGGCACGACCAACCGGAGGCCGACACCAATGCCGTGCACGCGGCGGTGGTGAGACTTGACGAGATCGTGGTGCTGGTCGTAGGCACGCCGGTCGGGACAGTCGGCGTCGGGTAGGCGAGCGCCTGCGGCAGATGCACCGTCCCGCCGTATGTCCAGCTGCCGCTTCCGGTGATCGCGTTGGGATTGCTCGCGGTGCAGGTGCCGGCGCCCGTCCTCGGCGTCGACAGCGTGCCACCGATGGCAACGGACCCCCCGACGTCCAGGTTTCCATTCGTGCCGATTCCGCCGGACGAGCCCGTCGCCGTGGGCGGCGTCGTGGCCATGTCGATCGAGCTCGTAGAGTTGTAGCTGCTCGTCGAGGCATTGCCGCTGATGGTGATCGAGGCGCAGTTGGGATTGGTCGCAAACACGGCAAACGTCTGGGCGTTCGCGAATTCCCGCTCCATGTAGCCGGACACTTCCACGATTGCGGCAGTCGACGGCGGCACGGTGCCGTCAGAGATGATCTGCCATGTCTGCACCACGGACGCCGTGGAGCTGCCGTACGGCGTCAACGGACGCATCGACATCAGGATCGCGGCAACCCCGTAGGTGACCGTGCCCGCCGCCGCGTTGGTCGTGGCGCCGGATGAATTCACGGCCATCGTAGCTGACCCGCCGGTGTTCACTGTGCCGGCCGGGTTGTTGGATGTGGCCGACGAGTAGCCGACGACGATGCATCCGGTAGAGACCGCGAGGGCGACCGTCGTCGGCGTGCAGGAGGTCGTTGTCGTATTCGAGCAACCGCTCGTGCAGGTGATGGGCGACTTCGTGGTGTCGTACCCGGTGAACGGCGACGCGGGCGCCGTATACGTGTACATCAGATAATTGGACATCTGTTGCAGGCCGGCTTCCGCCGCGTAGCGCGCCTGCGACATCGTCCGGTAGTTCCTCGATGAGGCCGTCTCCGTCTGGGCGAGGAACATCATCGACACGGCGAGCGCCGACAGGGTCGCCATGAGGAACAGCGTGATGACGAGGGCGATGCCCTTTTCGTCGTGCTTCATAGTGACCTATGACGGACCCGCGAGCAGCGTGGTGATGGAGGCCGGTCTCGGCTGAACGCGAGCGGTGCTTCCGGAACTCGCCAGCTCCCACGTGTTGAAGACGTTACGCGGCGAGACGTTCAGCAGCGCCTTCGTTTCCGTTTGGTACGTCTTCGTCACCGGATCGAGGAGCTGGGTCTGGACGGTCAAGGTGACCGCCACGTCGGTCACGTACGTGTTGCCGTTCACCGTCTGGGGCTGCAGCGTGAAGCACTGCGTCCCGTTCGGGTTCTGCGTAATGTTGCTCAGAAGAATCTGCGACGCGGACGCGGGCGTTTTCGACGCGACGTTCCAGCTCATCGAATTCCGGTACAGGTTGCCCGTCGTGGTGCTCGGCGAACACGTCCCGGAACAGATGCACGCCGGAGAGATCGAGTACTCGACATACACGATGTTGCCGTCCGCGTTGATGTCACCGAACAGTTTCAGGACGGCCGCTGTGGACCCGTTGGTCGCCGTGGTCGGGACGACGCCCTCGAAGAACCCTCCGAGCGCCTGAAGCACGGCGTACTGGTTGTGCGAGATTGTGAAGATTCCCGTGATGTTGCCCGCGGTCACTGTCGCGCCGGTCGGGCATTGCGTGGCAGTCGGGTCAGACGCCGCCCCGTTGATCTGAGTGATGGCCACGGTCTCCTGCGAGGTGCCGATGTCCACCGTGAGATTCTCGCCGACAAACATGCCGCAGATCGATGTGACGTCCACCGTCTGGGGGGTGGTGCTGCCCGTGACATTCGCATTCAGGCACGGGACAGTCGTGTTGTTCGTGCACGTCGCGGAGCCGGAAATGAGCGCGATCCTCCCGGCCTGTCCCACTTCCTGCTGGAGCACTTCCGTCGCGCCCCGGATGCCGGAGTGCATTTGCGTCCGGTTCCAGATCGTCGACTGCGTGGTGCTCATCTTCAACAGCGCCGTGACGGCGGCGCCGGAAATGAGCAGCATGACCGTCATCGCGATCAAGAGTTCGGCGAGCGAGAATCCGGCCTGCGATTTCATGATCAGAAGGGATCCGTCTTCAGGACCGTCAGGTACGAGGTCGCGCGCGTCGTTGCGCCGAAGCCGCGCGACGTCGACGCCGCGACGGTGAGGCGCTTGAGGTGCGCCGGAATCGTCCCGTCCGATGACTGATCGTCAATCTTCCAGACACGCTTGTAGAACCAGCCGCTCGGCGCCGTCGTGCCGGTCGGCGCCAGGCAGGCGGCCCCGGTCGACCCGCACAGGTTTCCGTTGGCGTCCAGATAATCGACGTACGAGGCGACGGGACCGTCGACGTTGTAGCTGCCGCCGACGGCTAGACCGGTGCCTCCGGTGTTGGTCGCCGGAAAATTGCGCGTGTCGCTCGTGACATCGCCGTACTGCAGCGCGAGGAGCTGCTCCATCTTGTCCTGCGCGTACTCGGTCGTGCGGGCGGCCAGATGCCCCTGATTCTCGGTCGTCGAGATCGCGAGGCCGGCCATCGACATGAGCCCCGCCATCAGCGTGACGAGAATCGCGCTCGCGACGACCACTTCGATGAGCGTCATGCCCGCTTCAGCGTTGCCCCGCGTCATTGCTGCATCCACGCCGGTGTCGCCGTGTAGTTCGTCCGCCAGGTGCGGATGAACCCGGTGGCGGCAACCGTAATCCCGTAACAGAAGATGCCGTCGTTGATGTAAACCGCATAGCTGCCGGTCGGCCCCCCGGAGGTGTCGACGGGGATGCCGCGGGAATTGAAGATGATGCATGCGGTGTTGACCACATCGGCGAGCGGCGACCCGTCCTTGCACGCCGTCGCTTGGCCGATGGTCGTTTGCGTGTTCAGCGGTGCCGCTGAGATCGAACCGTAGCCAAACGACACGGTCGACGCCAGCGAGACCCAGTTCCCTTCCGTCGTCCATGCCGCGCACGGCAAGACCGTGGGATCGTTGCACGTCTGCAAGCGGTATTGCTTCCCGGTGAGATCGACATAGATGCGCGACTGGGTGAACTTCGCGGCCGCGCGCATTTTCGCAACGGAGATGTCGTTCGAGATGTCGCGGGCGTCGCCGCTGATCTTCTCGTATTTGAGCGCGTTGCCGGTCATCGGGAGGGCGATCGCGGCCAGGACGCCCATGATGGCAACGACCATCAAGAGCTCCAGCAGCGAAAAGCCGCGGGCCCGGCCCGAATCCACCCACGCGGATCTGCACACCATTGTCCGAGTGCCGAAGGGCAAGCCGTATGCCGCGAGCAGTTACAGGCGGGGGCGCGAAAGCGAGTACGCCGTGCGCACAGTCCGATGGTCCATTACGGAACATCGAATCACACTATGGATATCGATCCGCGGGCGCGCGGGGGCAGGACGCACGAAAAGCCCGCCTTTTTCGAGTCGGGCTTTTCGTGTCGTGAACGGAATCGAACCGGAGGCTCAGGCCTTCAGGTGCTTGTTCACCAGCTTGGTCATCTCGAACATGTTGACCTGCGCCTTGCCGCCGAACACGGTCTTCAGGTTGTCGTCCGCCTTGATCATGCGGCGGTTCTTGGCATCCTGAAGCTTGTTCTTCTTGATGTAGGCCCACAGCTTCTTGGTGACTTCGGTCCGCGGGATCGCCCTCGCACCGACCACTTCCGACAATGCCGGGCTCGGCGTCATCGGTTTCATGAATGCCGCGTTCGGCTTGCGCGCGGACTTCTTCGCCGTCTTCTTGGCCATCTCTACTCCTTGTTTGGATCGTCGGGGACCCGTGCACCCCGACTGGCTCGCTGCACTACGCTCGCGCGTCGCCGCTCGCTCCGTTCCGTTCGCGGCCTTCCCATCACGCTGCGCGTGAATGCACGAAGGGTAACACAACTGCGCACGGTTTCCCTATGAGAATCGGTGTTTTTCATAGGGGAAACGGAGGTCATTTGACCACGACCGTTCCTGCCCCGGCGCTCGACGCCGCGGCGTTGAAGGCGGCGACGTCCGCCGTCAGCGCGATCTGCGCGCGGCGCATCAGATCGTCGGTGGGCGCCCGCAAATCCGCGTATCGCTCCTTCACCGATTTATTGACCTTGCGTTCGAGCTGGACGAGGTTGGAGTACAGGGCGATCCACTGGTTGTCGAGACGCCCGGGAAAATTGAGCGCATCCTGCCCCGCTTCGCCCTGCAGCTGCGTCAGATCTCCCTCGACGGCGACGATCTTGTCGGTCAGCGTTTTGGCTGCGCCCGCGACGGCGCTGCCCGCGCCCGCCTTCTGCGCAATCTGGGACGCCTGCTGTTTGGCGTCGCGCAGCTTCGCGAGCGTGTCGTAGAGGGTCTTGATCTGGTTGCCGACCTCGAGCGCCATCTTGAGCTGCTCCGCGCCGTCCGCCTCGGAAAGCGCGGGCAGGCGCGGGTCGGAATTCAGCCGGAACGTCTGCTCCTGCGACCACCCGCCCGACGAGATCTTCACCGTATAGGCGCCCGGGGCCGCCTTCGGTCCGCCGCCGCGTCCGCCGCCGCCGCCCCACATCACGATCCGTGGAGGAATCGTGAACGGGGATTCGAGCCGCGCGGACCATGTGGCCTGATTCAATCCCTGGTGCGCGCCGACGGCGGGGCCGCCAGCGCCGAATCCGCCGAATCCACCGCGTCCGCCGCCGCCGCGACCGCCGCGGCCGGCGCCGGGCGCGGCCGGCGGGGGAATCGGCGCGGGCGCCGCAGGCGCCTCGGCGGTTGGCTGCGCGGTGGCGGTATATACGACCGCGCCCGTTGCGTCGCGAACGTCGACCGTCACCGGCGCGGACGGCCGATCCTTGAGCCAGTAATAGAACGTGGGGAACGGTCCGCCCTGGCGGTACGCGTCGACGGGCTTGAACAACGCGCCCGCCGTCGAGTCGAGACCCTGCTTCAACTGCTCCACCACCGGCAGCGCATCGACGATCCAGAATCCGCGTCCTTCCGTCGCCACGATCAGGTTCTTGCGATAGACCTTCAGGTCCATGATCGGCGTGACCGGCAGGTTCTGCTGGAACGCCTGCCAGTGCGCGCCCTCGTCGAAGGAGACGTACATGCCGTATTCGGTGCCGGCGAAGAGCAGTCCCGGCCGATCCGGATCCTCGCGGACGACGCGCGCGAAACGGCCGTTGGGGATGCCGTTGTTGCCGTCGGCGATCCGCGTCCACGTCTTTCCATAGTCGTTCGTGAGGTACACGTACGGCGTGAAATCGTTCAGCATGTACCGATACGCCGTCACGATGGCGCGGCCGGCGCTCTTCGACGACAGATCGATGACGTTGATGGTGCTCCACTCGGGCAGGCCCGTCGGCGTGATCTTCGTCCACGTCCGGCCGTTGTCGCGCGACAGATGCAGCAGCCCGTCGTCGCTGCCGGCCCAGAGGAGCCCCGGCGTCACCGGCGATTCCTCGAACGCGAAGATCGTGTCATAGACCTCGACGCCCGTGTCGTCGCGCGTGATGCCCCTGCCGCCCGCGAAGTCCTGTCTGGTCTTGTCGTTTCTGGTGAGATCCGGACTGATGACGTCCCACGTCTGACCGCCGTCGGCCGTGCGGTGCACGAACTGCGACGTCGTGTAGATGACGTCGGGGTTGTGCGGCGACATCCGAATCGGGGCATTCCACTGGAACCGGTATTTCATGTCCGCCGCGCGCTGACCGGTTTCCTCGTCGGCGTACACGCGGACGCTTTCGCTCACGCCCGTGTACCGATCGGTGCGCTCGATCGTGCCGCCGTAGTTCCCGGCGTAAATGATGTTCGCGTTGCGCGGATCGACGGCGATGTAGCCGCTTTCGCCGCCCGCCACGCTGAAGGGCTCGCCGTTTCCCTGACTCGGTACCGCTATGTTGCTGTTGTCCTGCTGCGACGCGTACACCCAGTACGGCCAGCGCGTGTCGGTCTCGATCCGATAGAGCTCCGCCGTCGGCTGATTGTTCTGGGTGGACCACGTGCGGCCGCCGTCGGACGAGACGTTCGCGCCGCCGTCGTTCGAGTTGATGAGGATCTGATTGTTCGTCGGATTGATCCAGAAATCGTGGTTGTCGCCGTGGGGCGGATTCAGCGCCGTCCAGGTCTTGCCGCCGTCGGTCGACTTCATCGCGCCGGTGTTGACGGCGTACGCGGTATCGGCGTTCTGCGGATCGGCGTAGATGTGGGTGTAGTAGAAGGCGCGCTGCAGCAGCGTGCGCGACGCGTTGACGCGCGTCCAGGTATCGCCCCCGTCGTCCGAGCGGTACACGCCGCCCTGATCGCCCGCGGCCTCCATCAGGACGTAGACACGCTTGGGATCGGCGAGCGACACCGACACGCCGGCCTTGCCGACCATCACGCCTTGCGGAAGTCCCTTCGAGAGCTTCTGCCAGGTCGTGCCGCCGTCCGTCGATCGGAAGATGCCCCCCTCCAGACTGCCGGAATCGATCGTCCACGGCTTGCGCTCGGTGGTCCACATCGCGGCGAAGATCGTGTTGGGATTCTTCGCGTCGAGCGACACGTCGATCGCGCCGGTGCGCGCGCTGATCTTGAGCGATTGTTCCCACGTCTTGCCGCCGTCTGTGGTGCGATAGACGCCGCGCTCGGGGTTGGGACCGAAGATGTTGCCGAGGACCGCGACGTAGGCGACATCGGGATTCTGCGGATGGATCCGGATCCGGCCGATGAGACCGGCCTTTTCGAGACCGACGTGCGTCCACGTCTTCCCTGCATCCGTGGACTTGTAAACGCCGTCGCCGTTCGACACGTTCCCGCGCGGATCGGCGGATCCCGTGCCGACATAGAGGATGTTGGGATCGGAATCCGCGACCGCGATCGCTCCAATCGACCCCACGTTGATTTGACCGTCCGTCAGCGGTTCCCATCGCGCCCCGGCGTCGGTGGTACGCCACACCCCGCCGCCGGCGGCGCCCATATAGAACAGCCGAGGATTCGACGGCACGCCCGTGACCGCCGTCACGCGGCCGCCGCGGCTGAACGCGGTCAGCGGCCGATAGTAAACCTGCGAATAGAGGGACGGATTGACGACGTTGATGATTTCATTGCGCGTCTGTGCCGGCAGGATCGCGACCGCCAGCGCCACCGCGCAGCCGATGTATTTGAGGGACTTCATGACGCGCGATCATACACGGGGGGCTGGAGGTTGGGGACGGGAGGTTGGGGACGGAGGTTGGGGGTAACCTCCCGTCCCCAATCTCCGACCTCCCGTTACTGAGCGCAGGTGCCGGCGCGCGCGCCGGAGTCGCCAGCCGCGACGGGACTGACGGCGAAGGACTGCACCCTCGGCGGCATCGTCGGCGCAAGCGTGACGACGACGCGGGCGCGGCCGCGCTCGCAGGACATCATCCAGTCGCCGCGCAGCGCGTTCTCGACGTGATCGAATCCGGAGCCGGGGCGACAGACGCCGACGCGCGCGTGGATATCGTCGAGCTCTGCCCGGCGGTGGGCCTTGTCCTTGTCGAGGAACAGATTCGGGGACGCCAGCCGATCGGCCTCGACATCGTCCCACTTGAGGACGAGGCCCTCGGCCCAGTCTCGCGCCGCGACGAGCGCCGGCGACGGCTGGATCGCGCGCGGCTGGAGGCCGCCGGTACGCATCAACGCATCGACCGCCTGATCGACGGGCTGGCCGTATCCGGCGTACGTGCGGTTGGCAAAGGTGATGATCCCGAGGCCGTACTCCGGATACCAGCGCATTACGGATCCGAAGCCGGGAAGACCGCCGCTGTGCGTGACGATCGTCGGGAACTGACAGTTCTGCGAGACGCGCAGGCCGTACCCATATCCGCCGGTGTTGAGCTGAATGGCTCCGCCCGTCGTCCGCGTCACGACCGCGGACGCGGGACGCCAGACCTGCTGCATCTCGCGCAGCGACGCACGCCGGAGCGGCCCGCTCTCCGCGCCGTCGCGGGGCGGCCAGGCGGCGAGAAACGCGCCGACGTACTTCCCGAGATCCGACAGCGTCGTCAGCATCCCGCCCATCGATCCGAACGCGCCGTTGGCGAGCAGCGGCTCGCTCTTCCACTGGTCGTCTTCCCAGCGGTAGCCGTGCGCCAGGCGGGCCGGCGGCACCGTCGACGGCTCGAGCGTCGTCGACGACATTCCGAGCGGCTTCAATACGTTCTCGGTCACGTATTTCGTATAGGACGCAGTCGGCGTCTTCGTGACGGGATCCGAGACGAGCGCCACGATCCTGCCGAGAATGCCGAAGCCAAAGTTCGAGTACTCGTACGCCACGCCGGGAGCGTTCGAGAATGGAATGCCGCCGCGGATCATCGCCGACAACTGGTCGTCGGTGTCGGCGAGCTGCTGATCGCCCCACGGGTTGTCTTCCGGAAACCCTGTGGCATGCGACAGCAGATGTCTGATGGTGATCTTCGGCGAGTCCGTCGTGGGATAGACGAGCGACTTCAGCTCCGGCACGTATTTCTCGGCCGGGTCCTCGAGCGACAGCTTTCCTTCGTCGCGCAGTCTGAGGATCGCGATCGCGGTGAAGCTTTTCGTCATCGACGCGATGCGGAACACCGTGTCGGGCGTGACGGGCGCTTTCGACGGGACGTCGCGGTAGCCCATCACGCCGGCATGCGCGAGCTCGCCGTCGATCACGATGCCCCACGCGGCGCCGGGAATGTGCGTCGCGGTGGAGAACTCCGTGAAGATGCGGTCGATCTCGGGGAACGCCTTCTCGAGCTTCGCGCGTCTGTCCGGATCGGTGAAGCGCGGCGCCGGCGCCTTGTAAACGGGCGCCTGCGCGGCCGGCAGCGCCGAACAGAGCGCGACGATGACGCAGGCCGCGACGCGGGTCCTCACGCGAATTCCCTCCGGGGCGACGGCTGATCGACGCTGACGCGGCCGGCGGCGATCTCGGCGACGAAGTAGTTCTCGCCGCGAATCGGAGCGCCGGCGAGGCGGCGCATCATTGCGAGCTGACCCACGTGCGTGAGCGCGTCGGCGATCGGTCCCTGAAAGAGGCGCTTGGCGGTTTCGGGAGGCAGCTCCCGCGACGCCAGGGACGCATCGAACCGCCCGAGCGCCTCGAAGAATCGCCGGACGTCGGCGTCCCACGTCTGCGGCACGGCGTCGTTCCATGTTTGCCGATCCTCGGCGATCGACAGCGCCCAATCCATGAGATCGCCCATGTGCGCGAGAATCTGCCCGGCGCTGCGGCTCGCGTCACCCGGCTTGAACGAAGCGAAGCCTGCAGGCGCATCGCGAAGGACTTTTGCGCCGCGATAGGCGAGCGTGGCGAGGGTATGACGCAGCATCTACTTTCTCCGCAGAATCGGATAGCGGGTCGCCCCCTCTTTGAGCAGATCGTCCAGATAGTTCCACGCGACGAGTCCGTCATCCGATGTCGGCTCGAGCAGGTAAAACGCGAGTCGGCCCAGCGGCTGATCGGTGCGGACTTCCAGATACCGCGTGCCTGGCTTGATGTCATCGAACTTCGTGCCCCAGTTGCCCTCGAGCTTCCTCAGCGTGTGCCCTTCGAAGGTCTGGGTCGCGGCATTGCGGGCGATGTGAAAGCCTTCGATGTCGCCCGCGAGCATCGTTTCACGCATCCGGATCCCGTGCGCCTTCAGCAGCTCGATCGCTTTTGTTGCCGTCGGCGGCACGTAATACGCCGCCGGCGCGGTCTCCGTCGTCGCGGGCTCGAACCACCGCATGTCGACCATCTGCTCGGAATGGACGACATCCTTGCGGTTGCACATCGTCGAACCGAAGACGGGATTCTGGACCGGCTCGACCTCGCCCATCAGGATGTCGATCATGCCGCCGCGCTTGAACCTCGCCGTCGTCGCCAGCGCCGCCGCGTTGATCTTTGCCCGGTCGGCATCGGCGATCGCTTTCTTCAGCTTCGCCGCGTTCTGGTTGGCGAAGTCGAGCGCGGCCTCGAGGAAATAGTTCGTGGCCTTGATCCGATCCTCGAATGTCGCGTACGAGTAGGCCTCACTCAGGAGAGCAAAGCGGTTCCGCAGCCCGACATAGTTATTGTGAAAGCGCGGACCGTGCTCGAACGTGGCCCATTCGCGCGGCGGACTGCCCGGCTCCGGGGTGACGTTCTGACACGGCTCGCGCTGGCCCCGACCCCGGCCTCGTCCCTGCGCGGCAGCCGCAGCCGCAGCCGAAGGCGCTCCAACGTCGGGCGGCGACGGAAAGCCGCGCCCCCGGCCTCCCCCCGCGGACACGTTGCCGTAGTAGTACGTGTCCCAGCCGTGTTTTTCCTTGATCTGCTTCGTGACGAACGGGAACCATTCGTCCGTCATGATCTTCATGAGCGCCGGACTCGTGTCGGGGTTGAGCGGCGGCGAATATGTCAGGTAGTACCCGTGATATGACCCGTCTGAAGTGTGCAGGTCGAAGCCGATGTGAGGGTCGTAGTCGTTCCAGAGCTTGACGAACGCTTTCGCTTCCGGCGTGTCGAGCTTCATGTAGTCGCGGTTGATGTTCAGCCCCTGGGCGTTCGCGCGCGTGCCTTCGCCGTTGATCGGACCGTTCTGGATGCCGCGGTTGTTGCCGAACTTCTCGTTGCCATCCGCGTTGTAGTCGGGCGTGATCAGGAAAACCGACGACTGGAGCCAGTCGGCGTGCTGCCCGAGCGCGAGCTCACGCAGCAGAATGAGCGCGGACTCCTTGCCTTCGACTTCTCCCGCGTGGACGTTGGCCTGAATATGGACGCGCAGCTTGTTCGATGCCTTCACCGACGCGGGACTGCCATCTTTCAATCCGGTGCCGACGATCGCCAGCGGGAGCTGGCGGCCTTCGGTCGTCGTGCCATACGTCGTGTAGAACACGATCGGCGACGCCTGGTCGACGGCCTTCATGAACTTCACGACATCGTCGTAGCTCGACGTCGACTTGAAGCCCGACGCTTCCGCGGTCGTCTTCAAATCGGCAAGGGATGGTTTCTGTCGGCCGCCCGCCACCACGGCAGTGACCAGCAGACAGCACGCGACACCGGCGGCACGGCGCATCGGACGGATCCTCAGCCGGGATCCTATCCCAACTCGCAACTCCTATCGCTTCGTGCCGAGGACGACGGCAAAGACGTGGGCGCGGCCGCAGACATCCGCCGTAAAGCCGGCGCGCCGCAGAGCCGCGATCTCGTCGACCAGCGGAACGTAATGATCCTCCCGCGCCCACGATCGAAGATACGCACGGGCCTCGCGCGGCGTATAGCGCTTCTGTAGATGGCCGATCCACGCGGCGCGATCGGCCGCCACGGATCTTGCGCTGGACGCGGGATAGCAATCGGCGCTGATGACGACGCCCCCGGGACGCAGCGCCCGCCGTATCCGGCGAAACAATCGGAGCCGACGGGAGGACGTCGGGATGTGATGAAGCGCCAGGCAGGCGACGACCGCATCGCAGCGCGGCAGCCGCACGGACTCGAAATCGCCGTGGAGCGTCCTCAGCGGGCTGCCCAGGCGCGCGTGCGCCGCCGTTAACATCGCCGCGTCTTCATCCACCCCAATCAGCCGCGCCGACGGCAGTTCCCTGAGGCAGCGCGCCGCCAAGGCCCCCGTCCCGACCCCCAGGTCGATCACGACCGGCGCGGGTGTCGCGACGACGTTTCGAAGGACGCCCGATGCGATGCCGAGCATCGCGTCGTAGCCGGGAATGAAGGTGCGGATGCGACGGTCGTAGTCGCGCAGATCGATCCCGAGATGCGAAGCGGCGCCCACGGTTTTCCTGCTGCCTTATTTCTTACAGGAGATCGAGCTCGATAACCAGACAATCGCGATACACGGATTCGAGCAGGCCTGGTCCAAGCACCTTTTGAACTCCCGTGAGATCCGGGAAACTCGCTACACGTAGTGCCCGATCGCCATCAGTACGACGGCGATGATCTGCAGGAGCAGCACGATCCGGCTCGCGACCATCGCGCGGCGCCGCATCGCCGAGATCTGCGCAGTCACCGCCGCACGCTCGGGTCCGTCGGGCAGCGACGTCGCCCTCGGCGTGAGAGCCGCAGCCTTTTTGACATTCCGGCTGACGACGGCGCCCCCGATGATGACGGCCAGGATTCCCGACGCGCCCCCGGCGCCGAACACGCGCGCCGCCATGGTGCGGCTCAGCTCGGGATTGAATCCGCCTGTGAAGCGCCAATAGAGCCAGATCCCTGCCAGGGCGGTGACGCCGCCGAGCGTCGCCATGATCATGGGGACGCGCCGGCGCATGAGCCCGGCCATCACCGGTCCCGCAGCCGGCCCGCTCTCCTCGATGGCGGGCATTACGATGAGCGAAGCGAACGCCGTCGCCCCGACCCACAGGGCCGCGAGCAGCACGTGAAGGACGCGGACGGACAGGAACAGGATGGACGCGTTGGACATAGTGCCGCATCATGACGAAGCGGCGCGTCCGACGCAAGGAGGCTACCGCCTGACGGCCGCGGTGGCGCCCGTGAGCAAGGGCGCGCAGAAGAAGCTGGCGCGCGTCTGCCCGGCATCTTGCGGACGTTCGCCTGGGCACGGGCCGCTGTCGGGCACCGTGGCGTCGGAGGCCTGGGGCACGCGCACAATCGTGCGCACCTGTCCGTCGTAGACCCCGCTGAAGTCATAGATCACGGGAGCGCCCCCGGAGGGCGCGGCCAGTCTCGGTCCGCTCAACGCCACGACCAGCGTCGTCCGCGCTCGTTCCGCCGCCACGAAGTCGTCCCAGGTTCTTATCAGCGTGAGCTTGCCATCCGGGTCGGCCGATCCGAGGGTCATGACCATCGCGGTGCGCGTGGAACCGTCGGCAACCCGCTCATTGATGGCGCCGTGAAAACTGGTTCCACTGCCGCTGACTTGCTTGTTCTTGTACTGATCCGCCTGCCCCGCCCGAAACGCGAGCGCGAAGGTCACGGCGTCGACATCCGGAGGGGCCGCCTGAGACGTCGCGAGGACCGCCACGGTTCCGGCAAGCGCCCAGATAGCTCGCGTCATGAGTCTGCTCCCACACGGACTCATTCACGCAGCGTGCCCACGCCCCTACTGCTGAGGCGGCAGATGCTTGAGATTGGTGTCGAGGAAGGCCAGAAGTTCCCGCCAGGAATCCTCGCGCGCGTGGGCCGTCCCGGCCGGATTGCCGCCGATGTTGATCACGCGTCCAGTGAGCGGGTGGTGCAGATTGTTGATGTTTTCGGTGGTCGTGTATGGACGGCCGATCGCGTGGCCGGTGTGCGGATAGGAGAGATGACGGACCGGATAGGCGAAATGATTGCGCTTGAGCCGATCGACGATCGCGTCGCCCATGCCTGACGAATCCCAGACGCCGTCGTCTTTGCCAGAGACGAGAAACACGGCGCCCTGGATCTTCTCGATCGGGATCTCCGCCAGCGCCACGGGCTGGCGATCGAGCGTCCAGGCGACGGTGCTGAACGGATCGCAGCAGCCCCGCCACACGCGGTTGCTTGGTTCGAAGGCCGCGACGGCGTGCAGGTGCGGATAGAGCACGCCGAGCAGGAGTGCGAGCTCGGCGCCGCGCGATCCGCCGAGGACACCGATGCGAGCGGGATCGACCGAGGGCTGCGCGGCGAGCCATTGGAGCGCCGTGCCGAAGTATTCGAGCGGAATGTTCGAGAGCGTCGGCGGCAGGCGCTCGTAGTTGAAGTATGCGAGCGCGAGGACCGCGTAGCCGCGCGACGCGAGGCCGCCAGCGGGTCCTGCCGCCGGCGGCATGCCGCCGCCCGACCCGGTCAGCACGATCATCGCCGGGTGACGGCCGCTGTCGGCGGGCTCGTAGAACGTCGCGACGAGGCCGCGATCCCGCACGCGCGTGATCTTCACGGACGGATCGACGGCGCGGCGGATCACCGTCGTCTCGGCCACGACCTTCTCATCCAGGCGCGCAGACAGAGTCCACGGCAGTCCGGCGCCGGGCTCGTCGTTCGGCTCGAGCGGTCCGGCGCCAGGATGCTGCGGCTTCGCCGACCAGAAGAGGCCCATCGCGTCGACGCCGGAATACGAGCCGCTCACCGGTGCCATCTTCGTCGCGTCGATCCGTCCGGCGTCATCCGCGGCGAAGATCGCCTGGGAGACCTGCGGGTTCTGCCGGGATCCGCCGCGGAGCTCGATCGCGACCGGCGCGTGAGATGGGACGCCTTCGAGCACGATCGGGATCTGTTCGTCGATGAGAAAGCTATCGCGCGGAAGTTCGAAGCGCGGGCCGGCGTCCTGCCGCGCACTCGCGGCGGACGCCATCAGAAACGCAAGGCACAGTGCAGAAAGCCGCGGAGGCATGGACTGCCGCTAGGTGAGCTGCACGTCGCACGGCGGCAGCGACTTCAGGTGATCCGCGAAGACGTCGTTGAAGAGCGCGCCCGGCCGGCGCTCGCGCAGCCGGTCGACGACCTCGGTCCCGGACATGCCGAGATGGTGCAGAATCCGCCCGGCGACAAGCGCCGAACGGTTGAAGCCCATTCCGCAGTGCGACAGGACGCGGTGTCCGCTGCGTACGAGGTGCGCGCCCATCATCGCGACCGCCTCGAGCCGCGCGGGATCCGGCAGCTCTTCGTCGTAGATCGGGAAGTACACGTAGAGGCAGGACCCCGGGATCGTCGGGATGCAGTCGTCGAGCCCCCCTTCGAGATCGATGACCACGTCGATGGCGTGCGAGGCGACGAGGCTCCAGTCCTCGATGACGGGCGAAATGAACAACCGTCCTTCGTCGTCGACCTGGAAAAGCGTCATGGCCAGCCGGGATTATACGCCCATCGAATTCAGCGCCGCCACGCCGGAGCGCAGGCCCATCCAGCACGTGCCGACGCTCAACAGGCCAGCCGACGCAAAGCACGCCGACGCCAGTACCCGCGCCGCGTCAGGGGTCGCCAGATGGCTCGCCCGGTACGAGAGCAGGATCGACGAAGGCCACGCGACCAGGGCGATCAGCGCGACCGTGTAGACGACCGCGAGGATCATGAACGCCACGCCGCCGTACGACCCGGCGACCTGGCTCGGATTCTCGGCGTTGAAGCGCGGATACCGCGCGCCGAACCCGGTTGCCAGACCGACGAGCG
This sequence comes from Vicinamibacterales bacterium, assembly GCA_035495955.1. GTDB lineage: Bacteria > Acidobacteriota > Vicinamibacteria > Vicinamibacterales > 2-12-FULL-66-21 > JAICSD01. The sequence continues at coordinate 50,314 of DATJFE010000034.1, forward strand.
CCACGCTCATGAAGAGCACCGCGGCGGCTGACACAACGCGCAGGAATGGATCGATCCCGAGGAAGTGATTCGCCGCGACCGTCAAGCCTTCGGTGAGGATGAAGACCGGCGCCAGCCCGGTCCAGAACTTCGACCACAGAAAGGCGCGCAGCGAGATCGGCGCAGTCCGGATGATCCAGAACGCGGGCCCCTCCGCGGAGACCGCGGGAAAGACGAATCGCGCGCACACGGTCGACATGACGAGACCCGCCATCGCAAGATTGACGAACGCATATACGTCTTTGACCACACCGCTCAAGTACGGGATGCGATCGAGATCGAGGACGCGGAAATTATAGAGATACACGAGTACGAGCGCGATCAGGAGCAGGAGCTGCGACCACTGGCTGACGTCGCGCAGAAAGATCTTCAGATCCTTCACCAGGAGATGCCGCGTCACGCTCGACAACGGCAGCATGCGCGCGAATCGTTCGACGGCGCGCAGGCTGGTGAACCGTATCTTCCGCGCTTCCTGCGCCTTGCTGAAGCCGGCGAAGTGCCAGCGCTCGCTGGCCGCCGCCACGAGCACGACCAGGCCCAGCGCCGTCGTCCACAGCGCCGCCGTGTGTAGCGCGTCGAAGCGGCCCTGCAGCGCCGCGAAGACCGCCTCCGACGCCCAGAACGACGGCAGCAGCGGCGTGGCCGGCGACTGCAACGTCGCGAAGAAGTCGGTGACATCCGGGAGCGACTCGACCTTCAGCAACTGCTCGGGCTGGATCATGCGCAGCAGAACGACGAGGCCGCCGGCGAAGAGCAGACCCATGAGCATCAGGATGTCGCGCGCGCGACGCGCCGGGAAGATGTTGACCAGCAGCAGCGTGACGGCCGTGCCGATTGCCACCGGGATGACGACGAAGGGCGCAACCGCGGCGACCGACACGGCGTAGTACGACGGCGGCGCGCAGTGCGCGAGGCCGACCCCGGCGAGCGCCGGCACGATGAACACCACGACCATCCAGGACGATTGCGCAACCGTCCGCACGAAACGCGCGTGAAACAGGCGCCGCGCGGCGACCGGCGCGGCCAGCAGCAGCCGGAGATCCTCGGCAAGGAAGAACGTCGACAGCGCGGTCACGATGCCGCTGAAGGCGAGGAAGGACAGAAACGTCAGGAACAGCCAGGAGAGCCCGAGACGAAGCAGGTAATCGCCGAACTCCGCGTAATCGGCGAGCTGCGCCGTCAGCCAGTAGGCCGCCCCGAAGATCGCGCCGCAGACGGCCGCGGCGATCAGTCCGAAGAACCCCGCACGCGTGGAGTCGCCGCGCTCCCGCCGCCGCACGCGGTTGCGAGACGACCAAAACGACGGCAGCAGCAGATAGGGAAACGGACGGACGGTCATCGGGCTCTAACTCCCAATTCCCAACCTCCAACCTCCAACCTCCGCTCACAACACTTCATCGATTTCCTGGAGTCCGCTGCCGCCCGTGAGACGGAGGAACACCTCCGTCAACTGCTGCGTCGGATGGCCGGCGAGCGCGCGCAGCTCGTCGACGGTGCCGCGGGCGATGATGCGCCCCTTCAGGATGATGCTGATGCGATCGCACATCTCCTGGGCCACTTCGAGCGTGTGCGTGCTCATGAGGATCGCGACGCCGCGCGCGCTCATGCGCCGGAACACGTCCTTGATCAGGCGCGCACCGCGCGGATCGAGGCCGACCATGGGCTCGTCGACGAGGACCGCGTGGGGCCGATGCATGAAGGCGGCGCTCATGACCAGGCGCTGCTTCATGCCGTGCGAGAAGCTCTCGACCAGTTCGTCCTCCCAGCGCCCGAGCTCGAACAGGTCGAGCATCTCGCGCACGCGTCCGCGCGTCTGGCCCTCGTCGAGACCGTAGAGTCCGGCGTGGAAGCGGAGAAACTCGCCCGCCGTCAGCTTCTCGTAGATGAACGGACGATCGGGGATGAAGCCGAGCGACGCCTTCGCGCGCTCCGGTTCCGTCGCCAGGTCGTGCCCGTTCACGAGAATGCGCCCCGAGGTCGGCTTCAGCAGTCCCGCGATCATCCGGATCGTCGTCGTCTTGCCGGCGCCGTTGGGGCCGAGGAAGCCGTGGATCTCCCCCGCCGCGACGTCGAGGCTGACGCCATCCACCGCCGTGAAGGTGCCGTACTGCTTGACGAGGTCTTGAATTGCGATCATCTCGCCCGGGTGGGAGTCGCCCAACAGGTCATGCCCGTCCGCACGGGGATCTGCACCGCGAGATCGGCCATGTCGCGCGATCCGCGGCCGACGAGGATCGGCGTGGAATTGGGGGCGAGCTCGAGATCGACGATGCGCATCTTCAGGTGCCCGACGAGCGGAAGGATGACGGCCTGCTTGTCGAGTCCGCCGCGCGCGAGCCGTATGTGCGTGGCGTCGGCCGGAAACTGATTGAACGTGGGATCGACGGGCAGCCAGAGTCCGCGGCCGTGGCGGTCGTCGATGTAGACCTCAGGCCACGCGTGGTAATAGAACGCGCCGCGGGAGTAGGCGAGGCCGACGGCCGTCCGCGACGGTATCCCGATCGATCGGGCCATGGCGACGTAGAGCGCCGTGTGTTCGTTGCAGTCGCCGACTCGCGTCCGGAGGACTTCCTTTGCCGACGGCAGGCTGACCGTCGGCTTCTTGTCGAGCATCGCGTTCACGCGGCGGGTCAGGCGCTCGGCGGCCGTCCGCGGATCGTTGACCTTCAAAACCGCCGCTTCCGCCTCCGCGTGAATTGCCGGATCGTCGCTTTCGATGAACATCTCCGGGCGCAGATAGCGCTGGAGGTCGCGGTCCGCGGGCTCCGATCGCAGCGATCGCGCGTCGATCACTTCCACGACGTCGCCGGCGACGGACTGCCCGGCGCCCTGCAGATCCGGGCTCGCGAGATCGGCGCCTTCCAGTTGCAGGCGCAGCCGCCGGACGTCGCGCGGATCGTCGATCCGCCGCTTCGTCTTGTTGACCGGAACGACGGCCGCCGCGGCGAGCAGATCCGCGCGGACGCTGCTGCTGACGGCCATTCGCCGCGCGACGTCCGGTGTCTCGCGGATCGACATGAACCCGGCCTGACTCTCCTCCCGGACGACGTCGCCCGTGTCGGTGATCCAGGAAGACGTGCGGATCCCGGCCATGACGGTGTCGACGCGAAACGCAGGGATCGACGTGGTCGTCGGCGCGGAGACCTGCCGCCGGCCGACGCGCGTCGGCATCGAGGACGCCAGCGATACCAGCTCGCGCCTGCCGACTTCGATATCGACCGGTTCGTTCCTCAGCGTTGCGGGATCGAAGACGATGAAGTGCCCGCGCGCGCCGGGCCTGAGGCCCAGATTCGCCAGCCGCCGCGGCAGATTGACGCTGAGCACCGGAACGTCCGCGAAATCGCGCTCCTCGCTCTCGGTGCCCGCGGCCGTCTCGATCGTCAGGCTGACATGCTTGCCGGCGAGGCGGCCCCTCACGCGCACGGGGCCGGTGCCCGGATCCAGCGAGAACTCGAACGTCCGGAGCCCGAATTCCCGATCGAGCTGCGCCGTCGTGCGGATCGCCGCGGGCGTCGTGGCGCCGAGCAGCGACATCTGGAGCCGCGCGTCCTCCTGCAGCTCGAAGCCGTCGGCGGTGGGCGTGGTCTGGCTGACGGTGAATCCGATCTTCTCGCCGCGGTAATACACGCCGCGCCATTCCGCCGACGTGCCGTAGCGCGCAAGATCGGTCGCCAGGTTCATCGATCGCGCCTGGACGTAGGCTCGCGTCACCACGAATCCCATCGTGACGCCCCACGCGGCCAGGACGGCGATGGACGCCGCGCGCCCCGCGCGGCGCGACACCGGATGGAAGAGTCTCACCGGTGAGATTGTCTCATGGGGACCTCGGTCTACAATCGCGTCAGCCATGAAAACCACGCGGCTCGAGGCATTCAGCGACGGGGTGATCGCGATTCTGATCACGATCATGGTCCTCGAGCTCAGGACGCCGGACGGACGCGATTGGGCGGCGCTGCTCACGCTGAAGACGAAGTTCTCGGCGTACATCCTGAGCTTCATCTACCTCGCGATCTACTGGAACAACCATCATCACCTGCTGCAGCTCACCGAGCGCGTGAACGGCGCGATGCTGTGGGCCAACCTGCACCTGCTGTTCTGGCTCTCGCTGACGCCGTTTGCGACGGCCTGGATCGGCGATGCGCAGCTGTCCACGATCCCCACCGCGGTGTACGGCATCGTCCTCCTGATGTCGGGGGCCGCGTTCTACGTGCTCGAGCAGGTCATCATCGCGTCTCAGGGGAAGGACTCGCCGTTGAAAGCCGCCGTGGGCGCCGACGTGAAGGGCAGGCTCTCGATGCTGCTCTACGCGCTTGCCATCGTCCTCGCCTTCTGGCGTCCGTGGATGGCGGCCTCGATCTACGCGGTCGTCGCGGCGATGTGGCTCATACCGGATCCGCGAATCGAGCGCCGCCTTGCCTGAGCGGCGCGCGAAGGTGCTAACCTTCGTCATGCCGCTGAAGCTGATGGGTGTGCTGGCGCACCCGGACGACGAGTCGCTCGGCACGGGCGGTACGCTCGCCAAGTACGCCGGCGAAGGCATCGAGACATACCTGGTGACCGCCACACGCGGCGAGCGCGGCCGCTTCGGCGACAGCGGAGAAAAACCACCGCCGGAGGTCGTGGGGCGCACGCGCGAAGGCGAGCTGCGCGAAGCCGCGAAGGTGCTGGGCGTCCGGGAGGTCAGTTTTCTGGACTATCACGACGGCGATCTCGATCGGGTGAACGTCGTCGAAGCGGTGTCGCGGATTGCCGGCCATCTCCGCCGCGTGAGGCCGCACGTGGTCATCACGTTCGGTCCCGAAGGCGCGTACGGCCATCCCGACCACATCGCGATCTCGCAGCTCGCGACCGCCGCGATCGTCGAAGCTGCCGGGCTCGGCCCTGACGAGGCTGCCCGACCCCATCGCGTGTCGAAGCTCTATTACATTGAATGGAGCGGGCAGAAATGGGAGGCCTTTCAAGCCGCGCTGCGCAGCCTCAGCTCGAAGGTCGATGGAATCGAGCGCAGATCGGCGCCGTGGCCCGACTGGGCCCTCACGACGGTCATCGACACCAGTCAGGTATGGCGGACGGTGTGGAAAGCCGTGTCGTGCCACCGAACGCAGATGAGCATCTACAAGAATCTCGAGCATCTCTCCGATGACGCCCACAACGCCATCTGGGGCACGCAGGAATTCTATCGGGCGTTCAGTCTCGTCAACGGCGGGCGCGCGCGCGAATCCGATCTCTTCGAAGGACTGCGGTGAGCGCCGACCTCGACCGGCTGAGGAATCGACGGGCCCCCATCGACATCGCGCCCGACGACTTTCGCGCGCTCGGGCATCAACTGGTCGATGCGCTCGCCGACTGGCTCGCGGCCATGCCGGGCGGCCGCGTCACCGGGGGAGAATCGGTCGCGGAAATCAGGCGTGCGCTGGGGAGCGATCGCGGGCTCCCCGAGTCCGGGGAAGACGCGTCGCGCCTCCTCAAGGACGCCGCAAACCTGCTGTTCGATCATTCCCTCTTCAACGGCCATCCGCGCTTCTTCGGTTACATCACATCGAGCCCCGCTCCTATTGGCGCGCTCGGCGATTTTCTCGCCTCGACGGTCAATCAGAATGTCGGCGCCTTCCGGCTTGCTCCGATGGCGACCGAAATCGAGGCGCAGACCGTTCGGTGGATCGCGGAGCTGATCGGATATCCCGCCGGCGGCGGCGGCCTGCTGGTCAGCGGGGGCAACGTCGCGAACTTCGTGTGCTTTCTGGCCGCGCGTACAGCGAAAGCCACCTGGGACGTCCGCGCCAGAGGCCTTGCGGACCAGCCGCGGCTGCTCGTCTATGCCTCGACCGAGACGCACACCTGGCTGCAGAAGGCAGCGGACCTGTTCGGCTGCGGCTCCGATGCCATTCGCTGGATCCCCGTGGACGCCAGCCAGCAGATGAATCCCGCGGCGCTCGATGCGCAGATCGAGCGCGACCTCGCCGGCGGCGATCTCCCCTTCCTCGTCGTCGGCACGGCTGGATCGGTGAGCACCGGCGCGGTCGATCCGCTAGCCGCCATTGGCGCGATTTGCCGCGCCCGCAATTTGTGGTTTCACGTGGACGGCGCGTACGGCGCCCTGGCCGCCCTCGTCCCCGGGGCGCCCGAGTCCCTGCGGGCTCTGAACGAAGGGGATTCGGTGGCGGTCGATCCCCACAAATGGCTGTACTCGCCGCTCGAAGCCGGATGCGTGCTCACGCGACGGCCCGACGATCTGCTGCGGGCGTTTTCGTATCATCCCGCCTACTATCACCTCGATGAGACGGCCATCAACTATTTCGATCACGGCCCGCAGAATTCACGGGGATTCCGTGCGCTGAAAGTGTGGCTGGGGCTGCGGCAGGCCGGCCGTGCCGGCGCGCTCCAGATGATCGCCGACGACATTCGGCTCTCCCGTCACCTCGACACGCTGGTCCGCAGGCACCCCGAGTTCGAGGGATTGACGCAGCAGTTGAGCATCACGACGTTCCGGTATGTGCCTCCGGAACTGCGGGCGCAACTGGGCTCGCCCGAGGTCGAAGCGCGCCTCGACGCCATCAATCAGGCCCTGCTGACGCAGATCGAAAGAAGCGGCGACGCGTTCCTCTCCAACGCGCTCGTCAATGGAAGATTCGCCCTGCGGGCGTGCATCGTGAATTTCCGCACGTCGCTCGAGGACATCGAGGGACTCCTGCCGCTGCTCTCACGTCTCGGCAGGGAGTGTCTGGTGTGAGCGCCGATTGACCGGAACGGCCGCGCGCGCGTACGGCCTGGCCGTTGTCTCCACGACGGCGGCGCTCGCGGTGACGCGGTTCCTGTGGCCGGTCTTTGCGGCCACGCCGTTCGCGCCGCTGTTCGGCGCGATCGCGGCGACGTCGCAGTGGGGTTCCGGCCCCGCAGGAATGGTTGCCATCCTCCTTGCCGTGTGCGGCGCCACGCTGGTCTTTCCCGCAGGCTGGCAGCTTCGCACGCTGCTCGTGTTCGTCCCGATCGCCGCGTTCTCGAGCCGTTTGATCGCCACCCGCAAGCAGACGATCGCCGCCCTTCGCGCCAGCGAGGCCGAGCTGCGCGCCACCCTCGTCGCGCAACAGCAGGCCGAGCGAGATCTGCGCGCCTCGGAGCAGAAGCTCCGCCAGGCGCAGAAGATGGAAGCCGTCGGCCAGCTGGTCGCCGGAGTTGCGCACAACTTCAACAACCTGCTGACGGTGACGATGGGATACACGGACGTCCTGCTCGAACGTCACGGCGAGCAGGACCTCGACCATCACGATCTCCAGGAGATCCGCAAGGCGACCGAGCGAGGCGCCGCGCTCACTCGCCAGCTCATGGCCTTCGGGCACAAGCACAACGCCACCGTCTCGCGGATCGATCTCAATCGCACCGTGGCGAATCTTCGCGAGATGCTCACGCGTGTGATCCGGGGAGACATCGAGCTGACGATCGGCCTCGCGTCCGCTCCGGCAGCGGTCACGATCGATCCGTACGACATCGAGCAGGCGATCCTCAACCTGGTGTTCAATGCGCGCGACGCGCTGCCGGCGGCCGGGACGATTCACATCGACGTCGCGCCCGAGGCGATCGACGCCTCGCACAGTCACGCCGATGCCGGGGCATCGCCTGGCGACTACGTTCGCGTCTGCGTCCGAGACAACGGCGTCGGGATGACGCCGGAGGTGCAGGCGCACCTCTTCGAGCCCTTCTTCACGACCAAGGAAGTGGGCCAGGGCACGGGCCTCGGCCTTGCGTTCGTGCACGGGATCGCCCGCCAGGCGGGCGGATTCGTGACCGTCGAGACGGCGCCGGGGAAAGGCACGACGGTCTGCATTTATCTCCACGCGGCCGCTGAATGAGAGGCGCGCCGGTCTACGCTGTTTTGGGATAAACTCCGCCTGCTCAATTCGTTCCCGCCCTCGGAGGATGTATATGGCCCCAAGAACTCTCATCGGAGCCGCACTCGCGCTCGGCATGCTGGCGTGCGTCAGCGTGGCCTCGGCGGAGCCGGTGAAGCTCGCGCGGCATCCCGACTACAACGCCGGCAGGATCGCGTTCAGCTACCTCGGCGACATCTGGACGGCGAGCGAGGACGGATCGAACGTCCGCCGGATCACCGACAACCGCGCCCGCGAGGTCTATCCGCGCTTTTCGCCCGACGGCAAATGGATTGCGTTCGCGTCGAACCGCTATGGGAACTACGACGTGTTCGTCGTGCCCGCGGGCGGCGGCACGCCGAAGCGGCTGACGTATCACACCGGCAACGACGAAGTGGTCGGATGGTCGCGCGACTCGCAGAACGTCGTCTTTCGGGCGGCGCGAGGGGACGGCGCGTTCCCGAGCGTCGCCGTGCTGTACCAGGTGCCGGTCGGCGGAGGCATGGAGCAGGCGCTGCCGGTGGACTGGGGCTACTGGGGCAGCTATTCGCCCGACGGCAAGTCGCTCGTGTTCAACCGTCATCCGTCGGTCTGGTCGCGCCAGCATTATCGCGGCAGCTACGCGGCCGATCTGTGGATCGCCAACCTGGCGGACAAGAGCTATTCGAAGCTGCTCGGCGACGATCGCTACAACCGGCTGTGGCCGATGTGGGGCGCCGACAACGCCATTTACTACGTCGCCGACCCGCTGCCCAACGACAAGACCGTGAAGGCCGGCAGCGCCGAAGTCCGGAAGAGCGCCAACAACATTTACAAGATCCCGGCGGCCGGCGGCGGCCAGCCGACGCAGGTGACGAAGCACACCGACGGCAACGTGTTCTGGCCGTCGATGTCGGCCGACGGCAAGACGATCGTCTACGAGGACAATTTCGGCATCTGGAAGCTCGACGTCGCCTCGGGCCGGACGAACGAGATCAAGCTCGACATCACGACGGACGAAAAGGAAAACGAATCGGAGATCGAGACGGTGACCAACGAGGTCGACGCGTTCGACCTCTCTCCGTCGGGACGGCGCGCCGTGATCTCCACGCGCGGGCAAATCCTCACGATCGCGACCGACCGCGGCGACATCACCCGTGTCCTGCCCGATCGGATGGCGTCGCGCAGCAGCGAGCCGAAGTGGTCGCCCGACGGGAAGAGCGTCGCGTTCATCTCAGATCGATCCGGCCGCGACGAAATCTGGATCTCCGATCCGGACGGCCAGTCGCCGAAGAAGATTACGGATCTCGACAATGAGAAAGGCGTGCTGGTCTGGTCGCCGGATTCGAAAGCGCTGCTGTACACCGCTGCCGACAAAAAGCTCTACAGCTACGCGATGGCCGACGGAAAGACGACGACGCTCGCGTCGAGCGATCTGGGCCGGATTGCATCCGTCTCCGTTTCGCCCGATAGCAAGTGGATCGCCTTCACGAAGCAGGATCGCACCCTGCGGTCGCACGTTTCCATCATGCCGATCGCGGGGGGCGAGGAGCGCCGTCTGGCGGATGAGAGCCTGATTTATTCCGAGACGAACGCGGTCTGGACAGCCGATGGCCGCTACATCGTCTTCACGTCCGCCGAAGGCGCGAGCAACGGCATCGCGTCCCAGGGCGGCATCAATACCACGCAGGAGCTGTGGGTGACCGCGCTGCAGGATCGCGATCGCGATCCGATGAACCGCGACATCGACAACGAAGCGCAGGGCCTCGCGGCCGAAGCGGCGGCGCGGCAGAACGCCGGGCGCGGCGGCGGCGCTGGCGCGCCGCCGGCCGACATCAAGATCGACTGGAGCGGACTCGCGCGCCGCGCGCGCAGGCTCACGGTTCCGGCCACGACGATCGGCGGTCTGACGCCGGCGCCCGAGGGTCACACGATTGCGCTCACGCTGTCGAACGGCGGCGGACGCGGCGCGACGGCGGCGGATCCAACCGCCGGCATGTACATCGTCAACGTCGAGACCGGCCAACTGACGCGCGTGCCTCAGCCGGCGCCGCAGGCCGCCGCGGGCGGCGGCGGACGCGGACGCGGCGGCGCGGGCGGCGGTTTTGGCGGCGGCGGAAACATGGCGTTCGCGCGCGACGGGCGCACGCTCTACTTCCGCTCGGGCGGCGGCCTCTATGCCGCGCCAATCGGAAACCAGGCCGGGGCGGGCGCCGCGCAGGCCTCGGCCGCCGGCGGCGGACGCGGCGGACGCGGAGGTCGAGGCGGGTCGCCGACGGGCGCGGGACAGGCAGCCGACGAGAGTGCGGCGGCCACGCCGACGGCCCGTCAGGTCACCTACACGGCCAACCTCGAGGTCGATCACAAGGCGCTGCGCGCGCAGGTCTTCAACGAGGGCTGGCGGATCATGAAGAACCGCTTCTACGACGCGAAGATGCACGGCGCGGACTGGACGGCCGCGCGCGGCACGTACGGCGCGCTCCTCGACTATCTCGTCGACGAGGAGGAGCTCCACACGGTCATGATGATGATGATCGGCCAGCTCAATGCGTCGCACACCGGCGTCAGCGACGGCCCCAACCCGATCGAGCGCACGCAGCAGACGCGCTATCCGGGATTCACCCTCGTGCCGGATTCATCGGGCCGTTACAAGATCGGCCACATCTACAAGGACGGTCCCGCGGATCGCGACTACCTGAAGATCAAGGAAGGCTATTTCATTGTCGCGGTCGACGATCACGATCTGAAGAGCGGCGACAACTACTGGCAGTACTTCACGCTCGCGCCGGGCACGAAGTTCCACTTCATGCTGAACGACAAGCCGTCGAAGGAGGGCGCGTGGGAAGTCACGATCACGCCGGTCAGCAACGCCGACTTCGGCAATCTGCAGTACGCAAAATGGGTGCAGGACCGCAAGGAGATGGTCGCGAAGCTCAGTAACGGCGACATCGGCTATCTGCACATCCGCGCGATGGACGCTCCCTCGCTTCGCCAGTTCCAGCTCGATCTGGCCGCGAACCGGACCAGGAAGGCGCTCGTGATCGATCAGCGCTTCAACGGCGGCGGCGGGATCGATCAGGAACTGCTCGGCATTCTCGCGGGCCGCGAATACCAGTACACGATCAACCGCGACGCCGGCTTCCAGCAGCCGCGCCCGCAGAACTTCTACGGGCCGATGGTCGTGATGCAGAACGAGCGGTCGGCCTCCGATGCCGAGATGTTCCCCGCCGGCTTCAAGGCGCTCGGACTCGGAAAAGTGGTCGGCGTCCCGACAATGGGGGCGGTGATCGGAACAGGGTCGTACACGCTCCTCGACGGATCGACGATCCGGACGCCGGGCAGCGGCGTCTGGCTCGCTACAGGCGAGAACATGGAGAACTACGGCGTGCCGCCCGACGTCTACGTCGACAACACGCCCGCCGATTTCATCCAGGGGCGCGACGCGCAGATCGAGAAGGCGGTAGAGGTGTTGAAGGCGGAACTTGCCAGGAAGACGTCGACCTCGCAGCAGGATCGCCGGCAGCCGCGAGATCGGTGACTGTCAGGAGTTTCGAATCAGTTGCCAGAACCGCCCCAGCAGAGGCGGTCTCGGCGGCGCCGGCAGCGGGCTGTACGCGGGAGCCGGCTCGCTCCATTCGTGCCGGCAGTCGCCGCACACGAACGTGTCGACCTCTGGACTCTGCGGAATCGTCCGGCGTCCGGAATCGGCGCGGCACATCGGGCAGATGACCGGAAAGATCACCGAAATATACTGCCCGCCAGCACCCCTCCGAGTCAACCTCAGCCATTGGTCAGGCCATTTGGGGTTCCAGGGTTCCCCCAGGCCGACCGGATGGCGTGAAGAACCGAGGGAATATCCGTGCGCCACACGGGCAGAATCGCGGACGCGGCAAAGCCTTCCAGCTCGTTCGCAATCCCGACCCACAGCGCGCACGTCAGGAGCACGGTCCGCTCGCCGGTCGCAAACCCGTAAACGAGCGCGCCGGCGAGCAGCAGTCCGAGCGCCTTCGACGACCACATGTGGTACGACGCCAGACGGCCGAACTTCGTCAATTCGAACGTCCCCCGGGACACATGAACGGTGATGAGGACGACCAGGGCGGTGCTCGCGCCGTCGAACGCCTCCGGCACGGCGATCCACAGGGCGCCGGCGGCCGACACATAGAAGATCGTGTCGACGATCGTGTCGGCGTAGCGCAGGCCCGGCGTGACGGTGCCCGCCCGCCGCGCGACGGCGCCGTCTGCGACGTCGGAGATCAACGCCGCTGCCACCACAGCGGCCAGAAGAGGACCGGGAAAACCGAAGCACGCCAGCACGAAGATCAGCGGCGCGCACGCGGCCCTGAAGGCAATCAGCATCTGCGGAGCCGGGATCATCTCGCCCGGTAAGGCGAGAATCGCCCGTCGACCGGCTCAGATTCCTTACACGAGGTTGGGAGATCTGCTAGAGGCCATCCCATAAATGCCGATGGCCTTACCGCCAGCCACGCGAACGGCGCGAGCCGGAAGCGGCGAGCGAGTGAGCGTGTAGGGGAGTCCGAGGGGCTTCGCCCCTCGGATAAGACTAATGCGGGACGGCCTTCAGATGTTCGCGGAGGAGATCGCGTCCGAAATCGCCGTTGAAGTCGCGCCAGACGGAATGAATGTGGTTCCCGTCGTTTTGTGCGTTGTCGTATTCGACGAGGAACGTCGGCCCCTGGAGACGGTAGTAGTGCTTCCGGCCTCTTTCCGTTTCACCCGCCCAGGCGAACGCGATGTTGTCGAGGCCGGCCCTGCGGAGGCGCTCCATGCGCTCGGCGGCGACGTCCGGCGTCATCAAGCCGGTATAGACGTCGATCAGCGCCATCAGCTTGTCGCGCTGCGGCTTCGAGAGCGCCGACGCCTTGATGCCGATCGGCGAGAGCGGATCCACCTTCAGCGCGTTGGAAGTGATCATCTCGGCCGGCGCTTCGGGAAGGATGACGACCGTCGTGCGCTGATCCGACGTGAGTGAATCGAGCAGCGCGCGGGCGGCGTCCTCCTCGACGCCGAGCACTCTCAGTCCTTTTTTCGGCCCCTCGCGGACTTCCGCTGGATTGGATCCGAAGAACGCGGGCGAACTGGCGGTCATGCTGCCGCCGACGATATCGAACCGCACCGAGACGTGGTGCCCTTCGAACCTCCAGCCCCACGCGCGCGCATCGCCGGGCGTCCCGAACACCGACAGCCGATACGCCTCGTGATCGCGGGGAAAGCGCCGCCCTTCCCCTTCAATCGCCTGCAGCACGTTCTCGAGCTCCATGATCGACGTCGCGGTCAGGTAGCCGCGCGCGCTGAGCCCGGTCTTGAGCAGCACGTGGACGAGCGCACGCTGCGGCCCGGACATCTCCTTGATCATCAGTCCCTGCCGCGGAAACATCTCGTTCGGCACGAAGTGCCAGCGCAGACGTTCCTCGGAATCGAACGTGAAGATCGCTTTCTGCTTCTGTTCCGGCGACAGCGAGGCGAGCCATTCACTCGCGGCGCCGGACATGGCGGCCGCGGATCTCTGCGACGCGATCGCCACGCCGCCGACGACGCCGGCGATCAGCAAGGCGACCGGGGCCAGAAGGCATTTCATGCGGCGCATGCTATCTCAACTCCGGCGGCGCCGGAATGCCGGTCAGGTACGTCAACCTGCCGCGTCCGTTCGCGATCGGTATCTGGCCGGCTTCCCATCTCATGGGCGCCGACCCGGCGGCCAGACCGCGCAGCTCATCGATCGTATACGCGCGAAGCTGCGAGACCGTCCCGTCCCAGAGGCACGTGAGCGGCACCACCGGCAGCGGGTAGGTAAACAGCAGGCGCGTCCACCGAAACGGGCGTATGAACGGCGTCAAGACCCAGACTATGAGCGGCTGCAGCACGATGGGCAGCAGCGTTCGCCGCGATCGTTCCGACATCTCGAAGATGGCAATCGGCTGCCTCGCTGTCGCCGCGGCGTGCAGGATCGAGCGCGCGTCCTCCGGTTTGAAGTGGTGGAACCCGTTGAAGAGCGTCCGCAGTCCCGTCAGCCGTGCCGGGACGTCGCGCGCGTCCACCGATTGCCGCTCGTAGGTAATCAGGCCGTTCGAGGCGGCGGCGATCTTCGCGAACGCCGGCTCGTTCGGGTACAGATCGGTCAGGGTGGCGCGAACCTCGCGCCCCTCGTCGGCGAGATCTCTGACGATCGACAGCAGGGGACCGGAGCCCCCGGAACAAAGATCGACGATCCGGTGAGTCTTCGTTTCCTCGAGGAGGCGGCGCACGACAGGGGTCATCGCACGATCGAGACGGAAGCGGGTCTGGAAGAACTGCAGGTAGTCGGTCGCCAGATCGCGAACGATCGCCGGAAACCACGGTTGATCCTCGAGCTCGAACAGGTGACGCCGCTGCACCTATGGAATCATCCACGTGAACACGTACGCCTGCAGCATGACGATCGCGCCCATGATCGCCGCGAGCGCCACGCTGTGCCAGAAGACGAATCGCAGGATCCGCCCTTCCTGGCCCGACTGCCCCGTCGACGCGGTGGCGACGACGATGCTCTGTGCGTCGATCATCTTGCCCATGACACCGCCGGTGCTGTTCGCCGTCACGATCAGTACTGGACTGAAACCGAGCTGCTGTGCGGTGATTTTCTGGAGGCTGCCGAACAGCACGTTCGAGCTGGTGTCGGATCCGGTGAGCGCGACGCCGAGCCAGCCGAGAAGCGTCCCGAAGAACGGATAGAGGCGCCCGGTCCTCGTGAACGCCAGGCCGAGCGTCGCATCCGTTCCGCCGTACCGCGTCACGAACCCCAGCGCGAGCATCAGCATGATCGTCAGGAGCGGCAGCCGCATCCGCCGCATCGTCGCCGCCGCAACCCCGAGGAACTGCGAGAACGTGACCTGCAGATACAGGGCGCTGGCGATCGCGGCGAGCAGGATCGCCGTCCCGGTCGCCGACGCCCAGTTCAGCGTAAAGAGCGCGGGCTCGGCTCGCTCGTTGCGATACGAGGCGTCCGCAACCCTCGACCGATCCACGCGAGCGCTGACCACCGGGTAATCGCGGAACACCGTGCGGTGGAGCATCGGCACTTTCCACGCGGGCGCCAGGACGCCCTGATTGAGAAACGCCTTGACCGGCGCCAGTCCCCAGACGATGACGGCCACGCTCAGGAATACCCACGGCATCCAAGCGCGAGTCACCGACGGTGTCGCGGTCGCCTCGGCGCCCGGCTTTTCCGCCGAAGCCCTTGCGAAGGCGGGCCGATCGTCCGCGTCGACCAGCGCCACGTCCGCCGAGTGCCACCGGTCGCGCGGCCGCCAGACGCGGCAGAACGCGGCGAGCGCGGCAATCGACAGCAGGCCGCCGGCGATGTCGACGAGCTCGACGCCGATCAGGTTGCTCCACGCAAACTGCACGGCGGCGAACGTCGCGCCGCAGACCAGCACCGCGGGCCAGACCGATCGCAGCCCGCGCCAGCCGCTCATCGTCACGACGAGCCACGCCGGCACGATGAGCGAGACGAACGGCAGTTGGCGCCCCGCCATCATCCCGAGCGTCGTCGCGGGGATGCCCGTGACAGCGGCAAGCGTGAGGATCGGCGTGCCGATGGCGCCGAACGCAACAGGCGCCGTGTTGGCAATGAGGGAAAGACCCGCGGCGTAGAGCGGCGTGAAGCCGAGGCCGATGAGCAGCGCGGAACAGATCGCCACCGGAGTGCCGAAGCCCGACGCGCCCTCGATGAACGCGCCGAACGCGAAGGCAACCAGGAGCGCCTGGATGCGGCGATCGCTCGAGAGCCGGCCGACCGAGGTCTTGAGGATCTCGAACTGCCCTGTCTCGACCGTCAGGTTGTACAAGAGAACCGCGTTGAGGACAATCCAGCCGATCGGCAAGAATCCATATGCAGAGCCATAGGCTGCCGTCGCGATCGCCGTACGCGCCGGCATGCCAAAGACGAACACCGACACCGCGAGCGCCGCGAGGAGTCCGAGCAGCGCGGCGCGGTGGGCGCGCCATTCGAGCACGCCGAGCGCCGCCAGGAGCAGCACGATGGGCAGCGCCGCCGCCGCGGTGCTCAGCCACGGGCTGCCGAGCGGATCGTAGGCCTGGATCCAGGGCAAGGCTAGACATGATACGGGAAATGACCAATGCTGAATCGGGGAGGCTAAAAGCCGTGGACATGTCCCGCATCGTCAACGTCGAAGATCTGCGCCGCGCCGCCAGGCGGCGCCTGCCCCGATCCGTTTTCGATTACATCGACGGAGGGGCCGACGGCGAGGTGACGCTGCGGGAGAACGTCCGCGCGTTTCAGGACGTGGCGTTCCGCCCCCGCTGCGCCGTGGAGACGCCCCCTTCCGATCTGCGCACCACTGTCATCGGCACGCCGATCTCGATGCCGGTCATCTTCGCGCCCGTCGGCAGCTCCCGGATGTTCTGGCCGAGGGGTGAAGAAGCCGCCGCCGCGACCGCCGGCGCCGCCGGCACCATCTATTCGCTCTCGACGCTGTCCGGCTGCCGTCTCGAGGACGTGAAGAAGGCGACTTCGGGTCCGGCGTGGTACCAGTTGTATCTGTGCGGGGGCCGCGACGTGGCCAGCGCGACGCTTCAGCGGGCGCGCGATGCGGGGTACTCGGCGCTCATTCTCACGATCGACACGGCCGTCGCCGGCATGCGCGAACGCGATCTGCGGAATGGATCGAAACAGCTCCTGACGAGGAAGCTGGGCCCGATGCTGCCCTATGTGTGGCAGTTCGCGGCGCGCCCCTCGTGGCTCGCGGGGTTCCTGCGAGACGGCGGTCTGATGAAATTTCCTAACGTCATGCTCCCGGACGGGCCGATGCTTTACGCGGACGTCAGCCTCGCGCTGGAGCAATCCACGGTGACGTGGCGCGATCTCCGATGGATCCGCGAGATCTGGACCGGTCCGGTTGTCATCAAAGGCGTACACACCGCCGAAGACGCAAGGCGGGCGCTCGACGAAGGCGCGAACGCGATCTGCGTATCGAACCACGGCGGACGGCAGCTCGACGGCGTGCACGCCACGATTCGTGTGCTGCCGGAGATCGTCGACGCGGTCGGCGGCCGCGTCGAAGTCCTGCTCGACGGCGGCGTGCGGCGAGGCGGCGACGTGGTGAAGGCGCTCTGCCTCGGCGCGCGCGCGGTCCTGATTGGACGCGCATATGCGTACGGCCTCGCGGCCGCAGGCGGGCCGGGCGTCGCCCGCGCCGTCGACATCCTTCGGTCCGACATCGTCCGGACGCTCAAGCTGCTCGGCTGCGCGTCGGTTCGGGAGCTGAACGGATCGCTCGTCGACGCGCCGCGCGACTGGATGCCGCGCTCGCTCACGTCGGCGTAGCCAGTGGTTCTGACGGAACCTCTGGAACGCTGGGAACCTCTGGAACCCCGCAAGGTCGCTAGATCGGGCGGCGGGGCCGTTGCTTCCTGGAGACGGATTTGATGACGAGCCTGCGCGCGCGCGAGGGCGCGAACGGCACGTCCGATTGCGCGACGGCGGCCTTGACGAGATCGCGGAAGGCCGGTTTCTCGAGGTCGCGCGCGGATTCCAGGCGAACGTGCCGCACCACGTTCCCGCTGCCTTTCAGCAGCCGCTGCGGGTCGGGCAAGGAAGGCCCATCCTGAATGAAGCAGAGCGTGAGGTGATCCGGGCGCATCAGGATCGAGACGACGGCCTCCGAGGGGCGCTCGGTCGGACCGAATCCGATGACGAGCCCGTTCCAGTTGTCGTACACCATCTCGACCGCGCCGGGCACGAGCTTTCGCAGGCGCGCCAGCGCGGCGCGCCCCTCCTTGGCGATGGATGGGGTGTACTTCGCCATGAACGCCGCGAGCTGCATGGCCGGCGTGTCAGACGGCATCGCGGTGGCCATCCGCCCACCAGCCCCAGACGAGGATGATGCTCCCGCCCGCTATGGCGAAAACCCACAGAGCGGTCACCGACGGTGGCGGCGGGGACATGAGGTTGCCGACGTAGAGCAAGCCGAGCGCGACGGCAAGCGAGACGAACGCCCAGCGGCCGACGGCATCACGCGCGCGCGTGGATCTCGTGTAGATCCACACGCCAGCCGCATACAGCGGCACCTCCACGGCGATTGTGGCAGCCGTCGAGTTCCAGAGCCCGAGCCCGACCTTTGGTCCGCCTGGATAGAGCGGCATGTCAGGGCGATGCGTCAGGAAGTCGAGCACCCAGTGGCTGACGACGAGCGCGGCGATCACGAGGAAGGCGCGCCGATCGCCGGACAGCCTCCGTGACAGCCAGCCGAGGATGATGCCCCACACGACGAGCATCAGCAGCGAATGCGAGTAGGGATAACTCGCAAAGTCCAGCGGCGTGACGGCGGTGTTGCCGGGATCGATGCGCACTTGCTCGACGCCGGCGCCCACCAGCAGCGGCCACAACAGGTCCGCGAACTGCGCCGCCGCGAACAACGCCGCGAGCGACAGAGCCGGGGTCGCCCGCTTCGCCGCGAACCCCAGGCCGAAATGCCCGATGAACATCGTCAGCGCTCCGCTGGGGGGCGGGGCCGTCCGATGGCGAAGAGGGTGCGCGCCGTGCGGACGTACATGACGCCCTCTGAGAGCGCCGGGGTCGCCATCACGAGCTCACCCATCGAATTGGTTGCGATCGCCTTGAACTCGGGACCTGCTGCCACGACGATCATCTCGCCGTCCTCGTTCGTCAGGTAGATCTTGCCGTCCGCCGCGACAGGAGACGCGCTGAAGCCGTTGCCGATCGTCGCGAGCCGCTGACGATAGATTTCCTCGCCCGTCTTCAGGTTGTATGCGTCGAAGACGCCGTTGTTGGCGAGCACGTAGAGGATCCCGTTGTAGATGAGCGGCGTCGGCATGTACGAGCCGCGTCCCGTGCGGCTCCAGACGATCGCCTCGCTGCTCGTCGTGCCGGCGGCCAGCGTGAGATCGCCGCGCGCATCGGGCCTGACGACGAAGATCGGGCGCTCCGGTGCGCGCCCGCTGGCGACGACGAACACGCCGTCGCCGAAAACGGGCGTCGGCGCGGTGATCTTCGAGCTGCCGCCGAGCTGCCAGAGCTGCTGGCCGGTCTTCGGGTCGTAGCCGCGAATGAAGTTCGACGCGTTGGTCACCAGCTGCGGCCCCAACGGCGTCTCGGCCACCGTCGGCGTCCCCCACGACGGCAGCTCCTGGCGCGCCGTCTTCCAGACGGTCTCGCCGGTCTCCGCGTTGAGCGCCAGCAGGAACGAATCCGCCTGCGTGTCGCACTGCAGGATGACGAGCCCGCGCCAGATGATCGGCGAGCTCGCCGGTCCCCACTCGAACGTCGGAATGTCGTAGGCGCCCATGTTGACGCGCCCGAGATCCACCTTCCAGCGGAAGTTCCCGTTCACGTCATAGGCATAGACGCCCTGCGACCCGAACCAGGCGACGACAAGACGGCCGTCGGTCGCGGGAGTGGAGCTGGCGTAGGTGGATTTGATGTGGCGCTTGTTGAGCGGCTCGCCCTCGTACGCGATGCGCTCCCAGAGCATCCGGCCCGTGGCCTTGTCCAGAGCGTAGAGCGTCCAGCGCTGGCGCGATCGATCGTCGGAGGCATCGCCATCGCCGTAGAGGCCGGGACGGAACGTCGCATTCGGATTGCTGCTGACGGCGCTCGTCACGAACACTCTGTTCCCCCACACGATGGGGCTCGAATGCGCGAGTCCGGGGATCGGCGTGTGCCAGAGAATGTTCTCGCCCTTCGGACCGTTCCACGCGTCGGGCAGCGCCTGGCGCTCGGCGATGCCGGACCCGTCGCGGCCGCGGAACGAGGGCCAGCTTCCGGCGGCGGATCCCGCGGCAGGCAGAGGCGCAGGTCCGGACGCCGCCGTCCGTACGATCTTGCGCTCGGGGATCGGCTCTGCCTCCCCCGCGGGACGCCACGAGCTGTGGTCGAGGATCATGCGTCGGGGCACGCAGGCATCTTCGACGACGTCGAGCGTGAGGCGCGAGTCCACTCGAACCTTGTAGCGGCCGGCCTTGTCGCATCCGCCCGCGGCGGCGGTCGTGGCGATTTCGACCGTGTCGCCGACACGCCTCCACGTACCAGCGAAGGCGGGCCAGCCTTCGCCTTTCAGCGAGAACTGTCCGTCTTCCGCGAAGCGCGCGCTGAACGCGCCGAAGCGAAGATCCGTCGAGGGGAGCGGCGCCGCAGTCGGCTGCGCGCCAACCATGGCTGTCGACAGGACGACGGCGACGGCAAGCGGCTTGAGATCCATAGACTTTACCCAGCGCGATGTTACCAGAGCGGGGGCCCTCAGGAGAGCCAGGACATCAACGCGTCGGGATGAAGCGGCCAGTTGAAGAAGCCGGCCGCCGCGAACACCGCGCCAACCGCCAGGAAGACGCCGGCCAGCGCCAGGAGCCAGCGCTTGCGGGTCAGCGCAGTGACGCCGAGCAGCGCGATCGCGACCGAGAACCCGGCATCGGAGAGGTCGAACTGATCGTCGTGCAGGTTCAGGCGATCGTATTCGTGCTGATAGCCCTCGGCCTCCGTCTTGATGTCGTTCTTCTCCTTCTCGTACCGGGCCACCTGCGCCTGATACGCGCCGATCTTCCTGTCGATGTCGGCGAGCTGGGCCGCGGGACCGCTGGCCGTCGCGCGAATCACCTGAAGCTGATCGATGGTCACTTCGGCGAGATTCTGCTTCGTGCTCTTCGCCTGGTAGTACGACCACGCGTCGACCGCATGCGTCTGCGCCTGGGCCATCGCCTGCGTGACGTTGCCGTCCTTGATGTTGTCGATCGCCATCGCGGTCGCCGCGAGCGCGACCAGCACCGCCACCACCGAATTCAACCGGGACTCCGCGCCGCGCTCGATCGCGGCGCCGACTGCTTCATCGATCTCAGCCATCTCGATCTCCGTCGTGTACGAACAGTTTCACCTCGGCGCCGTCTGCCGCGAGCCGGACCAGCCGGTCGAAGGTGAATCCGAGCCTCTCGAGCAGACGGATCGACGATTCGTTGCCGGGATTCGTAATCGCCAGAAGGCGGGGCAGGCGGAGGACGCCGGACGCATGGCGCTGAACCGCCTTCGCCGACTCGCGCGCGTAGCCCTGAGACCAGTACGCGGGCAGGAACGCAAAGCCGAGGTCCGGCCCGGGCAGCTCGTCTCGTTTGACGAGGCCGCAGATCCCGATCGGCTCGGCGTCCTGTCGCCGTTCGACGAGATAGAGCCCGAACCCGTGCCGCGCATAGCTCGCGATGGGGCCCGCGGCGATATAGCCGCGCGCATCCTCGAGGGTGCGGACGCCGCGGTCGCCGATGTTCCGGATGAACGACGGTTCGTTCAGGAGCGAAAGGATGAACGCCGCATCTCCCGCATGGAGCTCGCGCAGCACGAGACGTTCCGTGGTCAGGATCATCGCGCCGCCGCCGATGGCTCGACTCCTCTGCTTCTCTATCGGGGGCGCATGCCGAAGCGCTCCGCCGTCTCTCCCTCGAAATCGACTTCAATCAGGACCGCCGGCTCGTCGCCCACGACCCAGCCGTCGTGCCCTGGCTGAATCGCCACGACCTGCGGCGCGACGAATTCGAGGACGGTGCCGTCCGCGTACTCCATGTGGATCCGACCCCGCGCGATGAAGCCCACGTGCGCATGCATGCACAGCCGCGTGCCCACCTTGTCTTTCATGTGGGTCGACCAGCGGAAGCCAGGCGGGTAGATGACGCGCTTGATGCGGCCCGCGCCGGCGCGCGCCACGTCCACCCGGACGCCCGCCACCGTCCGCGTGTCGGCGCCTTTGATCGGAGCGAGCAATGGATCGTCGGCCATAGATAGGCATTCTATGCCACGGACCACACGGACGATACGGATAGGGTTCACCGTGGCCACGGAGGGCGCGGACATCACGGACCGTGGGCCAAAGGGATCCGAGTCGTGGAGTCAACCGCCTGTGCGCTTGTACAACCCGACGATCACGCCTTTCGCGCGCACGTGCCCGGCCATGGCGGTCATCACCGCAGCGCGTGTCTGCGCTGGCGGCTGTCCGACGGCAGGAACGTCAATCATGGTGTCCAGCGCGTAGAGCTCGAACACATAGTGGTGGGGAGGACCCGAGGCCGGCGCCGCGGGGCCGCGGTAATTCGGTCCGGTCGCGCTGATTTGCCGCGATCCGTCGCCGAGCGTGGCGCCTTGCGGCAGGTGCTGCGTGAGCGACCGCGCCGATCCAGGAATGTTCCAGAGCAGCCAATGCAGCAGGTCGTCGGCGCCTCCCGCGATCGGCGCGTCGAGATCGTGGACGACCAGGACGAAGCTGACGATGCCGTCGGGCGGACCGGCCCACGTCAGCGCGGGCGACACATCCCCTTCCGCCTGGCTGAACGCCGCCGGAATCGTCCCGCCGTCGGTCCAGGGGCCGCTCAGCGTCATCGTCTGGATTGACCCGCGGCCGCGTCCGCCGCCCCGCCCTGGCGCAGGCGGTTGGGCGGCCGTCGATCCTGGTGGTGTGCCCGCGGGCGGTTGCGACGGCGGCTGCGCGGCGAGCGCACAGCACACGACTCCCGCGAGCGCGCACGCGAACGAAAACACCGAGCGTCTCATCTGAATGATGCTGGCTGCTTCTTCCGCCACTCGTCGTAGCGCATCCGCAGCGTCTTCACCGGATTGAGATTCTCGCCTTCGTGGATGGCGTTGGCTCCCCGATCCGGCTGCGCGACGCGCAGGAACATCGTGTAGCTGCCGTTGTTGTGCGAGTCGCCGTTCGTGTCGGTCCTCTCCGCCATCAGGATATAAGCGACGTGCGCGGTCTTGTTGTCGCACGGAATCGCGGGCTTCGAGCCGTCCGCTGGAGGCGGCGGACAACTGCAGCGGCTGTCGCCGCCGCCGGCGTCGGCCGCTTCCATGGCGGCCATGACGCGATCGGTGATCGCGCCCGGCGCGGCCACGAATGCCTTCACCGCGTTGGGCACGACTTCGCCGGGTCGCAGGATGTTGCCCTGGATCGAATAGAAGATTTCCGTGCCCGGCACCTGGCCGTGCATGTCCTGCGCAACGTAGCCATTGGTCAGCCCCGAGTGTCCGGCGGAGCGACCGGCGAGATCGACGATCCCGAACTGACGGCTCTGGAACGCCGGATCGGCGCTCAACAGGTCGACGATCGCCTTGGGATCCGTACCTTTCTGCAGCTCGCGAAAGACGAGCATCTGGTTGGTATGAGAGCCGTCCACGCTCGCCTGGCATGCCGCGACCCCCTTGCCGGGCACGATGACGGCCTGTACCCCGGGCAGGAACATGTCATCGCCGTTCACGCACGTCGCCGATGCGATCACGATGCGCCCCGTGCTCCGATCGACGGCGACGACCGACCACGTGGCGGAGGCGATCGACGGAACGGCCAGCACAGCGAGCACCAGCGGAATGATTCTGCGCATGCTAGCGCCGCCGCCAGCGGATCTCGACCCCTTCCGACGAGCCGAGCGCCGTCTTCAGCAGATTCAGCAGGTGGTCCGTCGCGCGCCCATCGCCGATCAATTCGATCGTCGCCGCGTCGATGTAATAGTCCTGGTCTTCGCTGGACTCTTCCTCGAGGGCGTCGATCAGCACCTGCAAATCCCGATCGGTGATGGAACCGATCAGGGTATTGGTCGCATTGTCGTACAAATCGATCATGTGGTGCCTCCCAGGGTCCTTCGGCATCTCCTCGCCTTTCAGCACGATTATCGCTGCGCTTCGACGACGACGGCAGTTCCGTAGGCCAGGACTTCGGTGACTCCCGGCGCAATCTCGTTCGCGTCGTAGCGGACGCCGACGATGGCATTCGCGCCCGACTCCGCCGCGTGCTCGAGGAGAAGAAGAAACGCATCCTCGCGCGCCTTTTCGCACAGCTCGGTGTACAGGGTGATGTTGCCTCCGATCAGCGTCTGCAGTGAAGCGCCAAAGCTGCCGACGATGCTGCGCGATCGGACGATGATTCCGCGCTTGACGCCCAGGTTCCTGACGGTCCGGTACCCGGGAAGCTCGAATGCTGTGGTTACCATCTGCGGAGTCAGTGCAGGCATGATGCAGGGCGTCCTTTCATCGTTGGGCAGGCGTAAGGGGGCGGCCGGGGGCCGAAGGTAGAAGGACGACGAGGCCGTCGGCGAGGCCGTCCGGGAGGACGGCTCGTCCGACGGTCATCCGGATCCGCGTCACGCGGTCAGTCTATTCCAAGCTAGCCGTCCAGCGCCTCCTGCAGGCTGAAGTGCACGCGCAGCCCGCGGCCGCGCGCAAGGCCGACGACTTCGTCGGCTTCCGGCGCGGGTCCGTTCACCCGCAGCACGGAGTCGCAGCGATCGAGCAGCCGCTCCGAAATCGGGTGGAGGACCTCCCTGACGGCGGAATGTCCGTCGGGGAGCGTTCGCGCGTCGGCAAGAAGAGAAAACGCGAACCATTCGGCCATGACGGGAATGTGCCCGGCGCGAAACAGCGCGGCGGCCGCTTCGTCGCTCGCCTGAACATTAGTCCCGACGATCAGAATCATCCGCGATTCGGCACGCTGAACCGCTGCGGGCTCGACGTCGCATCCGGTTTGCGAAGAAGAAAACGGAACCACGTTACTCACCTCCGGGGCTGGCTGGGGAGCAGCGACCCGGGACGTTTTGCAACCGACATACCGCGGCGTCCGCGCACGGCCGAGCCTTTCGGCAGAGTGAGTTACGCAGACCGTGTGCGAGGGGTGCACGGGGCCTGACACAGTTCGTCAGGCGCGGCGGCCACAAATTGTCACTTCGCAGAAAGACGGAGGACGGAAGACGGAAGCACTTCCCGTCTTCCGCCTTCCGCCTTCCGTCTTTTACCGAGGATCCACCTTCCGTCCCGCGTCCAGATTGTCGAAATTCAGGATCGTGTTGAACACCATGAAGTAGCTGCCGACGGTTTCTCCGCGGTAGATCGGATTCGCGGCGAAGAGGACGACGTGTCCTTTGCCGACCGGCACGTCGACCACGACAGGGCGTTGCGCGATATCCGCTCCGCCATCGAGCAGGCCCGACACCAGCAGCGTGTTCTGCGCGTCGTAGCGCAGCGGCACGCGCGGTCGGAACTGCGGCGGAATCACGTTCGCCGGATTGCGTTTGAGCGCCTCTTCGGTCGGCAGCGCGTACTGCCACGGCTGCACCTGCTGAGGGGCCGGCGCCGGCGGCAGATTCGTGGCTTCGTCCGGCGGACGGCCCTGCACCACGTCGGCATCGTCGGGGGTGCCGCGCCCCGTCGGCCGGCCGCCGGCGCCGCCGCCGCGTCCGCCGCCCGGCGCGCCGCCGCCGCCACCGCCGCCGCCGCGACCGCCGCCGCCGGCCGTTGCGCTGACCGCGAACGTCTCGCCGCCGTCGCTGTACACCGCGAGATTGTCCGACACTCCATAGACGACCGGGCTCGCATCGTCCACCAGTTTCGTGCGGAGCAGCGAGCCGACGACGCGCGAGGCCGTGCCCGGACGCACCGAGCTGACGCCATAGGTGAAGTTGTTGGCGATCGCGAAGTCGGCGCTGCTGTTCGCGGCGATGAACGCGCCGCCCGCCTCGATGAATTGCCGCAGGTGCATCAGGCCCTCCAGCCCCATGCCGATGCGCGTGTCTTCCGTCTGCGCCCACGTCCCCACGTTCGGGGTGTCGGCCGTGTTCTGGTACGGGATCGGATTCCTCCAGAGCGGCGTGCCTTCCACGGCGTTCTGGCCCCCGCCGGGACCGAACACGATCACGTCATACTTGGCGCGAAGGTTCGCCGCATCGTGGATGGTCTTGGGATCGATGTACTCGTACGGAATGCCGTAGACGTCGAACGCCTGCCGCCACCATCCTTCCGTCTGCGTATTCGACCACTGGTGCAGGACGGCGATGCGCGCGGCGCGGGCCGGATGCATCTTCACCGAGGGCGCGCCGGCGAGCGCGACGCCCCTCAGTCCGAGGCTGCCGAGCGCGTTGTCGAGATCGCTCTGCGAGACGCCTTTGACGACGAACGAGCCCCGGTTGAACTTCGTGCCGCCCGACTCGAAGGGCTCCTCCGCGATCTGGATGTCGGCGTCCTTCAGCTTGTAGCGCAGCGAGATGAGCGCGTTGTCGCCGTTGTGATTGATCGCGAACACGGCGCCGGTGCCGGCGATGCCGCCGGGCGCCTTGATCTCCTTCACCACCTCCATCGGCACGTCGAGCACCTTCAGATCGGTGATGCGCACCGCCTGCACGCCGAACGCTTCGGGGAAAGTCCACCCGGTATCGTCGTACGGCCGCGTCTGCGCGTCGTTCGGCGCCCAGTACTGGTAGTCGAGCAGTGTGTCGGCGATGCGCGAGTACGGTTGATCCATCCGGATGATGTAGCTTCCCGCGGGGAATTCACGCGTCTGCGGCGCCGGCGGCGCCGCCGGCGGCTGATCGGGCGCGGCCGTGGGATTGCTTCCGCCCTGCGCGGACGCCGGAGCACCACCGCGTCCTCCGCGTCCGCCGCGTCCCCCACCGGCCGGCGGCTGCTTCACCGGCAGCGTCACAGTGAACGCCGCCGTCGCGCGCGAGATCTCGACGGCCTGTTTCTGCAGCACCCGCAGCAGCTCCGCCTGCGTTCCCGGACGCGGATCGTTGGCCGGCAGGACGTAGGCGGCCGGTCCCTCGACCTTCGGCTTGGCAATCGATCGCTTGCTCTTGTCGTAGAAGTTCCGCAGGAAGTAGATGCGGTTGTTCGCGACGTAGTTGAGCGAGACCAGCAAGCCGGTCTGCTCGTAATTGTTGTTGTTGCGGAGCGACCAGCGGACGCGGGCCGGCGCCGGGTTCTGGCGATACCAGGTTCGGGCGGTGTCCGCGGCGGTCAGCGTCCGCTCTTCGGTGTCGGCGCTTCCACCGTTGCCGAACGTCTCGTAGAGCCGGCTGATGCCGTTGTGCGTGGCGGCCATGAACATCAGATAGCCGGGCGACCAGGTATCGAATGTGCCCCAGGCAAAGACGCCCGGCATCCCCATGCGGGTCATCTCG
The DNA here is from genome assembly GCA_035495955.1 of Vicinamibacterales bacterium. Classification (GTDB taxonomy): domain Bacteria; phylum Acidobacteriota; class Vicinamibacteria; order Vicinamibacterales; family 2-12-FULL-66-21; genus JAICSD01. Next base: position 77,151 of record DATJFE010000034.1, read on the forward strand.
TTCACGTTGTTCCACCCGATCAGGTGCCACTCGTTGGTGAGAATCGGATCGAGCCACGCGTTATAGGGTCCGTTGCCGATCGTGTTGTCGTAGAGGAGCGCCACCGACTCGTGGAGGTCGTGCAGCACCAGCGCCTTCCATCCGAGGTAGGTGTTCAGGACGTTCTGCGACAGCTTGAGCGTGAGTCCCATTGCGTCGCGATTGTTGTCGTGCATGACGTAGTGGCCCCAGTACACCGGGGCCATCGGCGTGTCTTTGGAGTGCTTCTTTCTCCACTCATAGGCGTCGACGACGCGATCGCGGCCGTCGACCTCGACGATGGGCGTGATGAGCGTAATCACGTGCTCGCGGATGTTGCGGATGTACGCACTATCGTCGACCGCCAGCCGGTAGGCGAGCTCCATCAGCGCCGTCGGCGCGCCCGCCTCGGTCGAGTGGATCGTGCCGGTGATGTAGTAGACAGGCGCGGCGCGCTTCGCGATCTCGTCCGCCAGGGCGTCGTCCATCTTGATCGTGCGGGGATCGGCGAGCTTCGCCAGATCCGCCTTGTTCGAGTCCAGCTTCGCCATGAGCGCTTCGGACGCGACGGCGACAGCCAACATCTCGCGCCCTTCTTCGGTCTGGCCGATCGTGAATACCCGTACGCGGGGCGTGGACTTGGCCAGCAGCCGCATGTACTCGTACACCTCTTTGGAGTACGGCAGCTTGCCGGGCGCGCCCGCAATATCGCCGAGGACCGCCTTCGGCGTCGGCACGCCTTTCGACGCCGGCAGGTACTCGACCAGCGGCGAGAGGAAGAAGGTCTCGGTGGTGTATTCCTTGATCTTCTTCGTATATTCCTCGTCGATCGGCTGATTGGGATCCCGGCCCGGTTTCGCGGTGGCGAGATCCTGCTCGGTGAGGTTCTTCGAGGACTTCGGCCGTCCCTGCTGGGCGGCGACGGGCGCTATCAGAGTGAGGATGACGAAGAGCGGTAAGAGTCGGCTCGCGCGGACATGCGTGTTCATGGACGGGGATTGTATGCGATCGACAGCACTGTGGACGATGTGCTTTCATCCGTCAGCTTCGTCATGAGGGCCTTCGCCGCGCTGTCGTTCGTGTGCCTTCTCACGTCCGACGTCTGCCTCGCACAGATCCCGGGCGGCGCCGTCACGGGGTTCGTCCGCGATTCGTCCGGCGCGGCGGTTGCGGACGCCCGGGTCCAGGCGGTCAGCCATGCGACGGCCCGCGCCAGGACCATCGTCACCACCGCGCAGGGCGACTACAACTTTCCCGCGCTCGCAGTGGGCGAGTATGAAATCAGCGTCGAAGCGCCGGGCTTCCGGCGGACCGCACGCGCCGCGATTGTGGAAGCGGGGACCACGACGAGGGCTGACTTCGTCCTGCAAATCGGGGATCTGCGCGCGTCGATCAGCGTGGCGGCCGCGTCGCCGCAGATGCATTACGATTCGGCCTCCGTGAGCGGGATCGTGACGCGGGATCAGATTGCCGCGACGCCCTTGAATGGACGCACTTTTCTGGAGCTCGCGAAGCTCGAGCCGGGGGTGCAGCCGCCCGCGGCCGCGAATCGCAACCGCACGGTCGTGCCGCAACTCTCGACGCCCGCGACGAACGTCGGCGGCGCGCGGTTCACCGTGGATGGCGGCAGCGTCACCGCCGTGGGCCTCGGCGGCTCCCAGATGGGTTTCTCACAGGAGGCTGTGCAGGAGTTTCAGGTGTCGAGCGTCAACTTCGACCTCGCGGCCGGCATGACGGACGCCGGCTCGTTCAATGTCGTCACGCGCGCAGGCGGCGACGAGCGGGAGGGAACGGCGTTCTATTTTTTTCGCGACCACCGACTGTCCGCGTATCCTTCGCTCACCCGCGATCCGGACAATGCGGATCCATTCTTCCAGCGCCAGCAGTTCGGCTTTGCGGCTGGCGGTCCCATACGGCGCGATCGGCTCTTCTATTTCGTCAACTGGGAACGCAATGACCAGCGTTCCGTGGCGGCGACGACCGTGCTGGCGCCGGAGTTCGCCCACTTCAGCCGCATTACGGCGAATCCGCTGCTCGGCGATCTGTTCACGCTGCGGATCGACGCGAAGGTGAGTGGCGCGCACACGCTGTTTGTCCGATACTCGCATGACGGCAGCAGCGCGTTTGGGCCCGGCACGGCGATGGGCGGAGGCTCCCCGAACGCGTATCCGTCGAACTGGAGTCACACGCGGACCGCGGCGGACCAGAGTCTGTCTGCGCTGACCAGCGTGATCAGCCCGACGCTGGTCAACGATCTCCGGGTGTCCTATTTCGCCGTGAGATCGAATTCCGGCGGTGCGGACGAGCAGGAGTGCCACGGATGCGTGGGCATTGGCGCGCCGTCGATCAATATCCCCCTGGCCGGTCTGGTCCTGGGCAATTCGGCGGCGAGCGACAATCTCGAACGTCGGATCCATGTCGCAGACTCGATCACGTGGCAGAAGGGCGCGCACCAGGCCCGCGTCGGTGTTTCGTGGGAGGGCAACCGCGACCGCAATCTGATCTGGGCCAACGAGCCGGTCTCGATCACGCTGTTTTCGCCGGATCGGGTGAGAACGTTCAACACGAGAGTCGGGCCTGACCAGACGATCCCGCTGCCGGCGACGTTCAGCACGCTGGATGACATTCTTCAACTCCCCGTCCGAAGCCTGACCGTCGGTATCGGCACTCCAGGCGTGCCTCAAGAGAGCGGCGGTCCGACACGCCGGTGGAACACACTGTGGCTGTACTCCGAGGACGCCTGGCGGCCACGCGAATCGCTGACGTTGACGTACGGCTTGGGCTGGGGTGCCGACGGCATTCTCAATCACGATTTGCGCAAGCCGGAGCTGCTGGCGCCGATCCTCGGAGCCGACGGGCTGGGACCGACGCGAATGAACTGGACCAACTTCTCACCCGTCGCTGGAATCATCTGGGCGCCGTTTTCAGATCACAAGACGGTGCTGCGCGCGGGCGCCGGCCGTTTCTACGGGACGCAAGGGCTCACGAGCAGCATGGATGCGGAGCGGGTGGCGCTCGGCCCCCCGGGTCTCGGCCGGCAGAACATCCCCGGAAGCGCGATCCTCAATCCTCTCGGTGGGGTCCCCGGAGTTCCCGGCGGCACACCACTGGACTTCACCTCCCCCACGTTCTTCACCGGCGCCGACTTGTTGACGATTCTTCCCGCGCTCAAGGCCAGCCTCTCTCAGACGGCATCGGGCGGGGCCCCCACGGTGCAGCAGATCCAGATCAATAAACAGGGCTCTCCTGCCATATTCCCCGTCGATGTCCCGGATCGGTCGGCGGTCCACGTGAACGTGGGTGGCCAGCGCGAGCTGCCGGACGGCCTCGTCGTGAGCCTCGACCTGGTGTACCGCCACTTCCTCCACGTCCCGCTGAACGGCGGTTCTCTCGACCTCAATCATTTCGATAGCGTCCGCGGCCCCGTCATCCCCCGATGCAGCACCGGGACCCAGGCTGACGATCCCGAGGCGCAGTGCTCGCGCGGCCCAATCAACGTGCAGGTGGCCCCTTATCGTTTTACGTACAAGGGACTCCTGGTGCGCGGCGAGAAACGGTTGTCCCACGGCTTTCAACTGCTCGCCTCGTACGCGTTTTCCCGCAACTCCGGCACGAATGCCGGCGCCGGATTCAATCTCGACAACTGGCTGCAGAACAAGGGGCCCGCCTCCAACGACGTGACGCACCTCGTCAACCTCGGGGGCGCGCTGCGGCTGCCCGCGCACCTCGAGCTTGGATTCAACTTCTCGTACTCCAGCGCACCGCCGTTCAGCGTCTATGTTGGAGGAATCGATTTCAACGGCGACGGGACCACCGGCGATCTGCTGCCGGGAACGACGGTCAATGCGTTCAATCGCGGAATGGGACGGGCGGACCTGGAACGGCTCGTCGCGGCCTTCAACGACAGGTATGCCGGTACGACCGACAGCAAGGGCACGTTCCTTCCCCGTCTGACGCTGCCGGCCCGCTATTCCTTCGACGACAACTTTCACTCCCTCGATCTGCGGCTGACGCGATCGATGATCGTTCGGCGGCGCGCGCGGCTGTCGATCATCGGCGAGGTCTTCAACGCGTACAACGCGTCGAATCTCTCCGGCTACAGCGGCGACGTGACGAGCACCGCGTTCGGACAGCCGACCAGTCGAGTCACCCAGATCTTCGGCTCCGGCGGGCCGCGGTCTTTTCAGCTCGCGGCGCGCGTCGGTTTTTGACGGGGTCCGTACCTAGGGCGTCAGGTTCAGCGTCTTCCGCAGGATCGCAAGGCGCGGAGTGGATCGGAGCCATGACAGCTCGGGGGACTGCAGCACGTCTGGAAGGCCCGCATCGCCGGCCGCGAGGAGCTTCTCCAGTTGATCGATCGCGTGATCCGCGTCGCCCACGCAGGAATAAACGTAGGCGAGACGGCGGGGCGGAGAAGCGGCACGCAGCTCGTCCTGCAGATGACGGAGCGCCTCGTCGCGGCGTCCGGCCCGCACCTGCGTACACGCCGTCCATCCCGCCAATACGCCGGCGGGCGAGCCGCGGCGGATGCCTTCATCGAACACCTGGAGCGCCGCCGCGGTGTTCCCCTGCAGATAGAGGGCGCGTCCGAGCAGGTTATAGGGTCTGTTGCGCTGGGGATCGAGGGCAATGGCCTTCCGGAGCTGCTCGGCGGCTTCGTCGTACCGGCCGGCCAGCACGAGCGCATGGCCCAGTTCCGTCGTGACATGCGGCGAAAGCGGATCCAGGGCCATTGCGCGGCGAACTTCCGCGAGGCCCTCGTCGAAGCGCTCGTGTGCCACGATCAGCAGGAACCCGAGCTGCAGGTGCGCCAGCGCGTTGTTGGGGTTTATCTCGAGCGCGCGGCGGAATCCTCCCTCGGCCTCCTGCCAGGCGTACTCGCGCGCGCGGATGGAGGCCTGCGCGCTTTGCGCCTCGGAGAGCAGCGGGTCGAGCTCGATCGCACGCTTCGCCGCGGCCTTTGCGCGCGGCCAGACGTCCGGGAGGGAGGCGGCCGGGCCCATGTTCTCGTCGATGGCGATGAGCGCATCGGCGATCCCCGCATACGCGATCGCGTAGCTGGCGTCCTTCTGAATCGCCTGCTCGAAGAACCGTACGGCAGTCAAGGCGGTCGGCCGGCTGCGCGCCGGGAAGGATTCCATCGCCTGCCGTCCTCGGAGGTACAGCTCGTAGGCCTCGAGATTCGTCTCGTACTGCCGTCGACCGGTATTCAGCTTCAGCCGGAGGCCGTTGACGATGCCGCGCGAGATTTCGTCCTGGATCGTGAAGACGTCCGTCAGCCGGCGATCGAAGCGACCGGACCAGAGGGGCACGTCGTCGCGCGCCCGAACCAATTGAGCGTCGACCCGCAATTGCTCGCCGGCGTACAGGACGGACCCTTCGACCAGGTAGTCCGCGCCGAGCTGCGCCGCTGCATCCGCCGCCTTGACCCGTTTGCCCTTGAGCGCGAACGACGACGTCCGTGAGCGGACGGTGAGGCCGTCGATCACAGACAGACTGCGGATGATTTCGTCGGTGAGTCCGTCGGAAAAATAGTCGCTTGCCGAATCGCGACTGAGGTTCTCGAGCGGCAGGACCGCGACCGTATACGGTTCGGCTGGCGGATGCCCACGCCACGAGGTCATCCCCGTCACGGCGACGGCGACGGCGATCGTCCCCAACGCGCCGGCAACCCACCATCTTCTGTCCGGTCGCGCAGTCATCGCTACTGGCGCGATCGCACGGTGGCGGAAAACCGGCCTGTAGCCGCCCTTCGGCAGCTCGATGATCAACGGATCACGGCTGCCTGCGGTTTCGTAGTACTTATGGAGGCGCGCCCTGAGCCGCACCGCTTCCGTCCGCACGATCGCGTCCAGCTTCGGGTCGTAACCCGCATCGCGTCCGAACACCTCGACCGCGATGACCGATTCCTTCAGCTCGGCGTCACGGCCTTGCAAGTGGCGCTCGACCAGGAATCGCAGGAATTGCGACTGCCTGTCGTTCCGGGAAAAACCGACGCTCGACAATACGCTCTGCAGCGCCTGCCGAACCGCCGTCTGTTCTTCCAGTGGGCGGGTCTCCACGTCTGGGAGCATACGCCCTGTTTTTTCCCGCAACGTTCTTCAACCCATTTTCAACCCCGTGCAACTTGTCTTCGACTGGGGATGCGAGCCATTTTGCGCGGAGGAGTTTCTCGTGCGAGCAATACGTCCGCTCATCGCAACCGCGGCAGCCCTCATCATCGCCTGGGCGTGCAGCCGGACGCCGTCGGCCCCCTCACCGGTCGCGGGCGCAAAGGCGCCCGGCGGTCCGACGGTGACCGGGGTGCGCGTCTCCGGGCCGTCCAGGGTGGCCCCCGGCGAGACAGCGTCCTTCACGGCCACGGCGACCTACTCCGACGGCTCGTCCAAGGACGTCACAGCGAGCGCCTCCTGGAGTCCGCCGGGCGACCGAACGTGGCAGCCGATTTATTTCACGGGTGCGGGGACTGCCCTGGGCGCAAACCGCGGGGAGATCGACGTTTCCGCCAGCCAGGACGGCAAGTACGGATCGCTGCACGTCCTCGTCCTCGAAAACGGCACCTTCAAGCTGAGCGGCGTCGTCGCGGAATCGAGCGGACGACTCGTGTCGAGCGTGGCGATCGACGTGGTGGCGGGAACGGGCGCCGGGCTGCACGCGACGACCGATTCTCTGGGCCGGTACGCGCTTTACGGCGTCGCCGGCCAGATCCAGTTGCGCGTCTCGGCCGAAGGATTCGCGCCGCAGACGCACGACCTGGTCGTCACGGCAGACGAAACGGCGACTCCATTCGCCCTCGAGCCAAAGGAAGCGCCCGCTGACGTTTCCGGCACGTGGACGATGACGCTCACGCCGTCGCCGAGCTGCCCCCCTGGCCTTCCGGATATCGCCCGAGGCAGGACGTATCAGATCCAGTTCGTCCAGCAAGGCACCGGGCTGAAACTCGCCATCACGAGCCCGACGCTGAAGGTCTTCAACGCGGGTGAGGACTCCGGCACCGTCTTCGGCTCGCAGGTGCAGTTCACGTTCATCGGCGACACCGACTACGGTGACTGGAGCTCCACCGATCTGATCGATCAGCTCAGCCCGACGCAGTCGCTGGGTTTCGACGGTACCGTCCGCGGCACCGCTGGCGGCTCCGAGCTTCGCGGATCGCTGAGCGGCGACATCGTGTACTGGGAAGTCCCCTCCTACGCTCCCCAGTGGTACTGCCGGGCCACCGACCACGTCGTGACGCTGCGCAGGTGACATCGATCGATCCCGGAGACGAACATGAGACCAGTTATTTGCACGGCAGCCGCGGCTATGCTCATCGCGATCACCGTCGCATGCCATCGCTCGGCGACGTCGCCGTCACCGCCGACCGGCGGGTCTTCCACAACGGCAGTCGTGACCGCCTTGTCGATTACGAGACCGGATCGCATCGCGCCCGGCGAGACCGTGTCCTTCACGGCCACCGCCACATTGAGCGATCGAACGACGCAGGACTATACGAGAAAGGTCACGTGGACCTCGTACCCGCCCGGCGTGCTCACGATCGCGCGTGACACCGGACAGGCCACGGGCCAGGCGGCGGGCGAGGCGTTTGTCACCGCCAACTTTCCAACGGGGGGCCCGTGCTGCTTCGTCAGCGTCTCGGCGCTCGTCCTGCCGCCGAACACATTCCGCCTCACCGGCAAGGTGCTCGAGTCTGGACTTCCGGTGTACGGCGCCGCCGTGACGGTCGCGTCGGGGATCGGAAGCGGCCTTTCGACAACGACGGACTACAACGGCCAGTATCGGCTCTACGGCGTCGCCGGCACCATTCAGATCAGCGTCACCAAACCCGGCTACGCCGACATGGTCAAGAGCATCGACATTTCCCAGAACGATCTGCTCGACTTTCCGGAGGCGCGCCAGACCACCGTACTGCCCTCGATGGCCGGCGCGTACACGCTCACACTGCAAGCGGATCCGGACTGCCCGACCGTGGCGCCGGACCCGCGGACGCTGGTATTGCCGTCGGAACTGCGGCAGCCCCGCAACTATGCAGCCGAGATGTTCCAGGATGGCCCGTCGCTCGTCGTGATGCTGACGGGACCCGAATTCGCCGCGCCGTCGAATCGCTTCTCCGGCCGCATCCATCCTGATGGCATCGAGTTCCAGTTCGGAGACGGATACATCGGCTACGGTCCGGACGATGCGATTACGGAGCACATATCGTCGACGCAGGCGCTCTCGTTCGAAGGCGCCGTGCACGCCGTGCGATCGGGAAGCACGTTGATCGGGCGGCTCGACGGTGATGTGCAGGCCTTCGAGCACGCCACCTTCTACAGGGTGATCGGGGATTGCCGGTCGTCGAATCATCGCTTCACGATGGCAGTGTCCACTGCGGGATTCAGTCGATGATCAGAACTGCTCTCCGTGCGGGGATCGTCGCCGTGAGCGTGGGATTGGCGGCGTCCTCCGGGCATCCGCCGCGGCCATCGAACCTCGTCATCATCACGCTGGACACCACGCGCGCGGATCGCCTCCCGGCGTACGGATTCGCGAGCGTGGCGACGCCGTCGATCGACTGGCTCGCGCGTACCGGTGTCGTGTTCGACGACGCCGAGTCGGTCGCGCCGCTTACCTTGACGGCGCACACGAGCCTCTTCACGGGGCTGTATCCGCCGCGCCACGGCGTGCGGGACAACGTCGACGCGCCGCTGGGCGCAGCGCACGCGACGCTCGCCGGGATCCTGCGCGCCCGCGGCTTCCACACGGGGGCCTTCGTCGGTTCTGTGGTGCTCGCAGCCGATCGAGGCCTCGCACGCGGCTTCGACGTGTACCAGGATGGCCGCGCACGAGACGATTCCACACCGCGCCGTCGGTCGGCGAGTGCAGTCGTCGACGACGCCCGGCACTGGATCGACGGCCTCGACGGCGAACCCTTCTTCCTCTGGGTCCATCTGTACGATGTTCACGCGCCGCAAGCGCCACCCGTGGAGTTCCGGCGCGCGTACGGCGACGGTTATGAGGGCGCCATCGCTTATGTTGACTCGCAGATCGCCCGATTGCTCGAGACGCTCGAGCGAAAAGGCGCGCTCGCGACGTCCGCGATTGTCGTGGCCGGCGATCACGGCGAGTCGCTCGGCGAGCACGGCGAGCGGGAGCACGGCATCTTCCTGTATGAAGGCGCCCTGCACGTACCGCTCGTCATCCGGGCGCCCGGCGTCGCGCCCCGGCATGTGTCCGGCATCACCAGCCTGGTCGATGTGCTTCCCACGCTGCTGGATCTTTTGGGTGTCGAATGGCCTCCGACCATCGATGGCCGGAGCCTCGTGCCGGCGCTCCGCGGACTGCCACTTCGCGATCGGGCGGTCTATGCCGAATCGATGTACTCGACGCGCTTCGGGTGGAGCCCGCTGAGGATGATCCGCGACCGCGAATTGAAGTACATCGACGCTCCGCGGCCGGAACTGTACGACCTGCGCTCGGATCCATCCGAACAGCGCGATCTGTCGGCCGCTCGCCCCGCCACGGCCGCTCACATGCGGGCGGAGCTCGCAGCGATCGGCGTCACGACCGGGACCCTCGGAGAGCCGGCAGCGGGAGCCGACAGGCTGCGGACGCTGGCGTCGCTTGGCTACGTATCGGGCCGCTCCGCCAGGCGCGCTTTCGACGCCGGCCTCGATCCCAAGGATTACATCGACGTCTACAACGCGGTGCGCCACCACGCGGGACGCTGATTACCCTCCGCCCCGCGGCGGCCCCCACATCACGAACACGTTGGCGAAGATGAAACCCTGCTCCTCGCCGGCGGCTCCTGTTGTGGCCTCGAATCCGACGCGCGTGCCGTGCCGATCGACGTGATCCCACCCGTACCCGAATCGCGGGATGACGAGCGTATGGCGGTCTTCGACCGTCTGCACGACGTGACCGGGGAAGATATACGTCGTCGACGTCGCCTGGCGCATCCACATCGCCCCGAAGATCCAATACCGGCTGCCGCCCGACGGCTTGCGTCCGCCTCGCATCCAGCGGACATGCGCGATGTAGCCTGGGCTGGAACCCACGGCGTGCCCGCCGCCGAGACGTACGGCCGCGAAGTCGACGCCGCCTTTGGGGCCGAGCGGGGCGCTGACGCGCAGCCCGCCGGCGAACGCGGGGAAGCCGGCGGCGCCGGACGCGCCAATCTTCCATGACTCCACCGCCGGCGCCGTCAGGCCGTCCTGCGCGGCCGCCGATGACGCGGATGTCCCGAGAGCCAGAATCGCGGACGCGATCGGCTTGGCGATGCGCATAAAGTCCTCCTGGCCGTAAGGCGCAACAGGACCGGCCGCCGGCTCACCTGATGAGCACCAGCCAGGCGACAGTCAGCGCAAAGCACGCCCGCTGCAGCAAGCCGCGAACTTCTTTGAGTCCTGGCGCGCCCCCCAACCCGGCGAAGAACAGCATCGTGACGACGGCGAGCAGCCAGGCAACGGTGGGCTGGATGGCGAATCCCCGTCCCGACACCGTGACGGCGCCAATCGCCATGCTGACGAAGAAGACGAATCCGGCCGCCGTGTGAATGATCCCTCGCGCGCGCGCCGCGGGAGACGCCGGTTCAGGCGCGGCGGCTATTGTCGCGAGCGAAACGGCCGCCACCAGGAGAACGGACGAGGCGGTGATCCAGGCAGCCGCTGCCGTCGCGGTCGCCAGCGCGAGGAACGCCAGTGTCATCGCAACGAGGGTCCGCCCGTTCGCGTATCGGCTGATTCCCCTGGCGCGCGGCGAGACGTCCCGCCGCATGACGTGCAACGTCGCGACGATCGCTGCGAATGCCGCGGCGGCGCATACCAGCACAGCATGAGCGTGCATGTCGCCGCGGATGATACACTTCCGCCCATCATGATCTGCACACGTCGCGAGCTCGGAAAATTGATCGTGACCACGCTGCCATTGGCTTCCCTGCTGCCGCGAGCCGCCTTGGCGCGGCAGACCGGCACGAAGCCAGATTCGAAGTGGGCGGGCGTCCAGGTCGGGATGAACGTGCCCTACAACTTCGGCCCCCGGACGATGCCGGTGGACGAAGTCATCGCGAAGACCGCGCAGCTCAACGTGAGCGCGGTCGAACTCCGGTCGCAGCCGATCGAGCTGTTCATGGGCGTCCCGATGACGGTCCTGGAGCCGGGCCGCGACCGCGACGCGCAAAAGAAGGCGACCGAGGATCTGCGCGCGTGGCGCCTGAAGGCGAACCCGGCGGACGCGTCAGCCGCGCGGAAGAAGTTCGATGAGGCCGGGATCAAGATCGACGTGGTGAAGTTCGACAACATCTACAACTTCACCGATCCCGAGCTGGATTACGCATTCGCGCTGGCCAAGGCCGCCGGTGCGCGCGCGATTTCCTGCGAGCTGGAAGTCGACGGATCGAAGCGCGTCGGACAATTCGCCGACAAGCACAACTTCATCGTTGCCTATCACGGCCACACGAAGACGCCGGCCCCGATGTTCGCAGAGGCTTTTTCCTACGCGACGCACAACTGGGCGAACATCGACATCGGGCACTGGGTCGCGGGCGGCTTCGGCAATCCCGCGGATTACATTCGCCAGCACCACGATCGGATCACCCACATCCACGTCAAGGATCGCAAGGCGCCGGCGAACGGGGTCGATGGGGCCAACGTGCCGTTCGGACAGGGAGACACGCCCATCAAGGAATGTCTGCGGCTGATCCGGGACAACAAGTGGCCGATCGCGGCGGTCATCGAGTTCGAATACCCGGTGCCGCAGGGATCCGACCGGATGGCGGAGATGGCCAAGTGCGTGCAGTTCTGCAAGGACGCCCTGCTGTCGTAGCCACGGACCCACGCGGACTCTACGGATCACGTTGGGCCACGGACCACACGGACGACCCGGATCGGTTGGCCACGGACGACGCGGATGACACGGATCGAATTAGCCGCGGACCGCGGACTCTACCGATCAAGTTGGCCACGGACGACGCGGATAATGCCGATCAAGTCTCAACGGACCTACGGTTGATCCACGGCGCCAGAACGACGATCCGCCGATGGACGGACCGTCATCGTTCCTCCCGCTTCGACCCCGACCCCCGACCCCCGTCCCCGGACCCCCGACCCCCGACATCCGACCTATCTCACGCTCACGATTCGCCAGCCGTCGTCCCCCTTCTGAAACCGGACGCGATCCCCGCCCACGGAGATCACCAGTTCACGATCGGTGCGCAGAAGGTGGACGGGACCAAGGCCGGATCCTGGCGCCCCGCGTGGCTGCAGCACCGTGACGACGGCGTGCGTGGCGGCGGGCTCTCTGTGGAAGTCCAGCACCTTGACCGGCTTCGTCCATCCATCCGGCGTCTCGATAGTGGTCGAGAGTCCTTGTCCGGCCGGCGATGCAATCTCGAGCACGCTGCCCGCCTGAGCGAACGTCCAGCGTCCGTCGCCGGCCGGCTGCGCGCTTCCGTACGTATGGAAGCGAATGTCGATCCGCTCGGGTTGCGTCGTTTCGATCTCGTCCAGCAGCACCCAGTAGCGCTTATCGACGAACACGACGTGGCGGCGGGCGCGCGGCGTCGCACGCTCGTAGGCGTTGTCGGCGATGCCGACGAGGGCGTCGAACCCTTCGCCGGAAATCGGTCCGACGAGCGAGCCCGATCGTCCCTGGATCTGTCCCATCCCGCCGACGAGCACGGTGTTGTGGCCGGCAGTGGTCAGCTCGTAATAGGTATAGCGCCGCGGCCCGAAGTAGTCGGCCGGGTACGGCCGGCTCCCGAGCTCGACCGCGAGCAGCGTGTCGGCGGTGCCGATGTTCACATGGTTGAGATCGAGATGCGTATGGTTGGCGGCGAGGGATCCGTTCTTCAGCGAGAGAAAGAACGGCGGATCGGGCTGCCGTGGCGCCATGAAGGCCCAGCCGATCGAGGGAAACACGTACGTCGGCGGGATCGACGGGACGAAGCCGGGATGTGTTTCCGGCAGCCAGGGCTCGTCGAAGGGACGCCACAGGAGCGCGAGGGCCTCCTCCGGCCAGCCGTCGCGATCCGGCAGTCGCGGCGTCGCGCGATCCTGGAACCAGATGAAGTCGGGATTCTTGTACTCGCGTCCGAGGAAGTAGAGAATCGGATCGTTGACGCGGCTGTTCGAGTCGCCAAATCCCGCCGTCAGCGCACGGCCCGGATTGAAGACGAGTGGGAAGTAGCCGGTCGTGCGCGCGCCCCTCAGGGCGAATCGTTCGGCGCCGCCCGGCCGGCCGCTTCGCCGGAGCGCATCGGCCGCCATGAACGCGTAGCGGTGCCCGTACGTCCAGTACCCCGTCCCTTCGTCCCAGCCCCCATCGTCGCCGAGGTGGTCCCAGTAGCGGTCCATCGCGGGCACCGCGATCTTCAGCGCGGGCTCCGACAGAGCGCTTTCGCCGCCGAGCGCCAGCGCCAGAACGGCGGCGCCTCCGTTGCAGACGGGATTCCAGTTGTGGTGCGCGGCGACGAACATCGCCGGCTTCGCGCCGGCGGTTGCGTCGAGATAGGCCTGCAGTCCACGGCGTTCGACGCCGCGCCGGAGCTCCGCGCGTTCGTCGCTCGTGAGGTCGTGATAGAGCCAGTCGTACGCGATGCCGAAGGTCAGGCAGATCTCTCCGTTCATCAGGTCGTACGGGGGTTGATGCGCGGTGTCGACCCAGATTCGCCAGTCGTCGATCGCATGCCGCAGTTCCGCGACGGCGGCATCGCGATATTTCTTCTCGCCGGTGAGCGTGAACGCCATCGCATACGTAACCACGCGGCCCTGCAGCGCCCGCGCGCACGCGAGCCCTTTCTGCTCGCCGGCCGGATCCGGCTCGCCGCGCTTCGTGAGGGACGGGATGAGCGGCGGCGCGTGCAACTGCCAGTCGGCGCGGGCGAGCAGGCGCTTGGTGAGCGGCAGCGCGGCCGATGAATAGGCGCGGCTCTTGACGGCGGCCAGATCGGGAGCCGCAAAGAGCACGTACGGATGGGAGGCCGCCGCCGGCGCGCGCAGATCCGCGAAGGACAACACGGCAACCGGAATCGCCGCCGCGCCGATGACGATGCGCCTCGCGAACTCCATGGCGGATGCGGCGGATATTAACAGGTTATACTCACGCGGCGTGAACACATCGGCTGCCGCCGGCGCTCGAATCTGATGCGCGTCGCCCTCGCGCAGATCAATCCTTTCAGCGGCGATCTGAGGCGCAATGCGTCCGCCATCATCGATCGGATCGCCGCGGCGGCCGCCGAACGCGCCGAGGTGGTCGTGACTCCGGAGCTGGCGCTCCCCGGCTATTGCATCGGCGATCTCGTCGAAGACGCCGCATTCCTTGCCGCGAACGAGAACGCCCTGCAGCGCGTGGCGGAGGCGGCGCGCGGGATCACGGCGATCGTCGGCTTCATCGATCACGATCCGACGGCCGTGAACGACCACGGCACCGTGAAGAAATACAACGCGGCCGCCGTCGTCCGCGACGGCCGGGTCATTCAGCGTGCCCGCAAGTCGCTGCTTCCGAGCTACCGATACTTCGACGACAAACGGTTCTTCTCGCCGGGCGAGCGGCGCGACGCCGTCGACGCGGGGACCGGAGGTCCGCTCGCGCGGATCGGCGTGTCGATCTGCGAGGATCTCTGGGACGACTACTACGACGTCAAGCCCGTGCCGGAGCTCGTGGCGAAGGGGGCGGCCGTGGTTTTCAACCTCAACGCGTCGCCGTTCTACCCCGGCAAACGCGAGATACGCCACCGGCTGATCAAGGCCCACGTCGACCGCCTCCATCGCCCGATCGTGTACGTCAACACCGTCGGCGCCGCGGACAACGGCAAGAACATCATTCCCTTCGACGGCGAGAGTCTCGTGTACGACGGGACCGGACGGCTCGTCGCGATGGGCCGCCAGTTCGAGGAGGATCTCATCGTCGTCGACCTCGAATCGAACTCGGCGGACGCTCTCGATGTGCCGCCCGCGGAGCCGGATCGCGAGATGTACGCCGCGCTGATGATGGCGCTCCGCGATTACATGCGCAAGGTCGGCTTCGCGCAGGCGGTTGTCGCCGTGTCGGGGGGGATCGATTCGGCGCTGGCGCTCGCGATCGCCGTCGACGCCCTGGGCGCCGACCGGGTCTCGGCCTTCAACCTGCCCTCGCGCTACAACACCGAGGCGACGCAGTCGATCGCGCGGCGGCTGGCCTCGGCCTTCGGCGTGCGGTATACGGTAATCCCGATTCAGAAGATAGACGACGAGATACGGGCGGACTTCGAGCGCCACGCGCATCCGATCGCGCAGAACCTGACGCGCGAGAACCTGCACGCGCGCATCCGCGGCGTGCTGATGATGGCGGAGTCGAACGACAGCGGCGCCCTGCTCATCTCGTGCGGGAACGAGACGGAAATCGCGCTCGGCTACGCCACGCTCTACGGCGACATGTGCGGGGGGATCTCTCTCATCGGCGATCTGTCGAAGATCGACGTTTACAACCTGGCCCGCTACGTCAACCGGAAGTACGGGCGCGAGATGATTCCGGACGAGACGTTCACGATTACGCCATCGGCGGAGCTCGCCGAGGGGCAGTGCGATCCCTTCGACTACGCGATCGTCGCCCCCATCGTCGGCGAGTTCATCGAACGCCGGACCAGTCCGGAACAGCTCGCGCAGATGTTCGACCGCCGTGCGCTCGATCCCGCGCGCTTCAAGCCGGACGACCGCGGACGTACACCGTACGACAAACACACGCCGGAAAGCTTCCGGGCCGTCGTGTTCGACGCGTACCGCCGCATGCGCCGCTCGGTCTACAAGCGGCTGCAGGGCCCGCCCATCGTGGTCGTCAGCGAACGCGCCTTCGGTTTCGATTTGCGCGAGACGATCATCAACGGGTGGGAGGGATGACGGCCACGGACGACGCTGACATCACGGGCCACGGACAACGCGGACGGCACGGACACGACATATCCGAGGACGACATGTTCGTGTGCCGCGCTTCGCGCGGCGCCTTGCCATGGCCGGCCGAACGGCCGGCCTACACGAACACACCGCCCTCGGACACGGTAGTGTCCGTGAGGTCAGTGTCGTCCGTGGCTTCTGATCGTACGTCTCTGTGCATCTCCGTGTGCTTTGTCGCTCTGTGGTGTACGTTGCCCGCTCTTCACGCCACCGCTTACTGCACCAGCGCCGCCAGCTTGAGCACGGTGTTCCAGTTGCGCGAGGTGCCGCGGGCGGCCAGCTTCTTGTCGACCAGGCCGAACGCCTTGGAATTGCCGACGCCGTCGGGGAAGACCATGTAGAGATGGCGGCCGTCGGCCTTCAGCACTTCGCGCCCGGTGATTGCCGCCTGAAGCGCCTTGACCTTCGGCGCCGCGAGCGGCGACTTGAACATGGTGACGAGCAGGTGGCCGGGGTCGCGCTTGGCTTCGTCGCGAAATGGATTGCGATCGACGATGGCGCGCCACTCGTCGGCGGTCCGGACGTGAAAGTCCGCCGTCACTCCGAGACGCGCCGCGACCTCTCGTTCGAGCCGGGCTTCGAGCGTGGCGGCCGGCGTCCGCGCGGCGCCGAAGACAAGGTTGCCGCTCTGGAGCACCGACCTGACGTCCGCGAACCCGAGCGTTGCGAGCAGCGCGCGCAGATCCGCCATCGCGACCATTTTGTAGCCGCCGACGTTGATGCCCCGAAGCAGCGCGATGTAGATCACAGGCGCTTCCCTTTCCCGCATGCGGCGATCAGTTTCTTCAGCCGCGCGATGCGCGTCTCCTCCCGCTTCGCGCTGGTAATCCACCAGCAGACGAGCTTCCTGTAGGAGGGCGGCTGCGCCGCGAAGAAAGCCGCGGCCCTCGCGTTCTTGCCGAGCATCCCCGCGTACGGCTCGCCGAGCCGATCGGGACGCTCCGCGGGCCGAGGTTGTTCATACGAGTACACGCCGGAACGGTTTTCGGCGCGCGCCGCGAATGCCTTCAGCCCCGCGGGCTTCATCCGCCTGCCGGCGTCGAGGGCCTTCACGCGATTGATGTTGATCGTGCTCCAGATGCTGCCCACCCGCCGTGGCGTGAACCGAATCGTGTAACGCTCCCCGTCGATCCGCTTGCGAATGCCGTCTATCCAGCCGACGCACAGCGCCTCGTCGACCGATTCCGGCCAGGTGAGACTCGGTGTCCCCGAATGTTTCTTGTAGAAGCCGACCCATAATTCGGCCGCCGTGGCGTGATGTTTCTCCAGCCACCTGCGGAAGTGCGCTGCGGAGGGAAAGTAGGTGACGTCGACCGGCGCTGGCATCCCGTGATGTTACTGAGGAGCCGTGCGCTTGGCGACGTTGACGTTCACGTAATACAAGTCGGTCGCCACTTCGAAATCCTCCTGCCCGACCGGCGTCTTCATCAACTGCCATGACGTCGTGGGATGGAGCTCTTCCCAAGCGCCGTGGCGCCCGGCCTTGATCGGCATCGCGAAGCCGCGCTCGTCCGCCTTCCACCGGTAGGCGACGGTCCCTTCAGCGGCATCGAATGCGAGCTCCAGCGTCGGCAGGTCAGCCCGGCGGAGGTACTCATCGAAGATCGGCGTCAAATCCTGACCGAGCCGTGCGTTGATGAATCGCACCAGGTCCTCGGTCAGGATGTTCTGGTATTTGAAGCGCTGAAACACCTGGTGCAGCAGCGTCCACCAGCGCGCGTCGTCGTTCACCACGCTCCGCAGCGTGTTCAGGAAGAGCGCACCTTTGAAGTACATGTCCTGCGGCGGCGTCCGGTGGATCCCGCGCTGCGTGATGATCGGCTCGCGATTCCGAACCTTCGTCTTGTAGCCGTTCAGGTACTTGAGCGCGTCTTCGTGACCGAACTGGCGCTCGACGTAGAGAGACTCGAGGTAAGTCGTCCAGCCCTCGTGAATCCACATGTCGGAGACGTCGGCGGCCGAGACGGCATTGCCGAACCACTCGTGCCCGCTCTCGTGAATGATGATGAAGTCGAATCTCGGGCTGACGCCGACGCCGGTCCAGTCGCGTTCGAGATAGCCGTTCGCGAACCGGTTGCCGTACGTCACGGCGGTCTGGTGCTCCATCCCCGAATACGGCACCTCGATCAGCTTGTAGCCGTCCTTCTTGAAGGGGTACTCGCCGAAGTAATGCTGATAGGCCTCGAGCATCGGCTTGGCCTGCGCGAACTGCTGCTTCGCCTTCTCGAGGCTGCCCGGCAGCACGTAGAAATCCATCGGCAGATCGCCGAGCCGGTCTTCGAAGTGCACGTACTTGCCGATGTTCAGCGACACGTCGTAGTTGTTGATCGGATACTGGACCTGCCAATCCCAGCGCGTGTACCCGTCGCCGAGATCGGTCTTGCCCGCGAATCTGCCGTTCGAGACGTCGACGAGCGTGCTGGGAATGGACACGCTGATGTCCATCCGGTCGACTTCGTCGCGCCATTGATCCTTGTTAGGCCACCAGATCGCGGCGCCCTGTCCTTCGCAGGCCGTGAAGATCCAGGGATTGCCGGCCGGATCGGCGGTGTACACCATGCCGCCGAAGCGTCCCTGCTCTTTCGGCTGGCCGGAGTATTCGAAGTCAATCGAGTACTCGCGGCCCGCCTGGAGCGTCTTCGGAAAATCGACCCAGACCGTATCGATCTCGCGTTCGTACTTCAACGGCGAGCCGGCCCAGAGGATTCTCTCGACCTTCAGGTTGGCGTAGAGATCGAGCTGGATCCGCGTGTCGTCGGTCAGCATGCGGAACCGAATCGAGTTCTTCCCGGCGATGAGCTTCTTCTCCGGATCGACGCGGACGTCGAGGTGGTAATAGAGGAGATCGTTGTTCGCGCGATACCGCCCGTACTCGCCGCGCAGGATATCGGCGCGCGTGGGAGGCCGCTCGCTCGAGGGCGGTGCGGCTGCCGCCCGCTGCGCGGCGGGGGCGGCGGGCTGCTGTCCGGTCTGCTGCGAAACGGCGACCAGGAGAACGCAGGCCATCGCGCGCATGGGGAGCATTATTCACTCAATTCGGCCAGACGGCGCGCGAGGAACCGGCGTTCCGGCTCCTGCCGCGCGAGATCGAGCGCGCGCCGGTACGACGCACGCGCCGACGCGACGTCGCCCACGCGCCTGCACAGGTCCGCCCTGGCCGCGTGCGCGAGGTGATAGCCGGCCAGCTCGCCGCGCGCCAGCAGATCGTCGATCAGCGCGAGACCGGCGGCCGGCCCATCCCGCATCGCAATCGCCGCCGCCCGATTGAGCGCGACGACCGGAGACGGCTCCATCCGTGCAAGCACGTCGTACAGTCCGGCGATCTGCGCCCAGTCGGTCCCCGCGGCGTCGGCGGCCTCGGCGTGCACCGCCGCAATCGCGGCCTGGAGCGTGTACGGGCCCGGACGCCGCGACGAGAGCGCGCGCTCGACCAGCCGGCACCCCTGCGCGATGCGGCCGCGGTCCCAGCGCGATCGATCCTGCTCTTCGAGCAGCACCAGTTCGCCGCCCGGCGACGTTCGCGCCGCCCGCCGCGATTCGTGCAGCAGCATCAGCGCGAGCAGCCCGACCGCTTCCGGTTCGGGCAGGAGATCGACGAGCAGGCGCGCCAGCCGGATCGCCTCGCCCGACAGATCGTGGCGCGTCAGCGACGCGCCCGACGAGGCGTAGTACCCCTCGTTGAACACCAGATAGATCACGTGCAGGACCGTCTCGAGCCGATCGGGCAGGTCCGCGCGCGACGGGATCTGATACGGGATGCGCGCGACGCGGATTTTGGTCTTGGCGCGGACGATCCGCTGCGCCATGGCCGGCGCCGCGACGAGAAAGGCGCTCGCGATCTGTTCGGTCGTGAGCCCGCAGACTTCGCGAAGCGTCAGCGCGATCTGTGCGTCGGCCGGCAGCGCCGGGTGGCAGCACGTGAAGATCAGCCGCAGCCGATCGTCCTCGACGTCCTCGTCTCCGGGCGGCGCGTCGTGGACGCCGGGCTCGAGCCGTTCCGCGAGCTCCGACAGCGACGCGTCGAAGCGCGCGCGCCGGCGGAGGCGATCGATCGCCTTGAACCGTCCGGTCGAGACCAGCCACGTCCGCGGATTGAGCGGAACGCCGTCGCGCTCCCACTGCTCCATGGCGGCCGTGAACGCGTCGTGCAGCGCCTCTTCCGCCAGATCGAAATCGCCCAGCAGGCGGATCAGCGTGGCGAGGACGCGGCGCGAATCGGATCGGTAGACGCCCTCGATCGTTTCGCGCACGCGTCCCTCCATCGCTCAGTGCTCCCGGATCGGCCGGACCTCGATGCTGCCCAGGCGCGCCGACGGAATCCGCGAGGCAATCTGAATCGCCTCATTCAGATCGCGCGCCTCGATCAGGTAGTACCCGCCCAACTGCTCCTTCGTTTCCGCGAACGGGCCATCGGTCGTCGACACCTTGCCGTTCCTCACCCGAACGGTGGTCGCCGCCTGGACGGGCTCCAGATCGTTGCCGCCCAGATAATGGCCGCTCGCGCGGATCGCCTCGGTGAAGCTGAAATACTCCTTCATCAGGCCGTCCAGCTCGCCTTTCGGCATCGCCCCGAACTTCTTCTCTTCGTCGTAAATCAGGCACAGATACTTCATTGACTCCCTCCACCCGTTAGTCGTCCGGGGCCCGCCAAATCGACAACGGGGTCTGTGAAAATAAATGTCAGGACGCCTGGCGAAGCTCGAGCCAGAGCCCGTGCGTCAGGGACGGCGGAAGGAAGACGCTCGATCGTCGCCGGCTCGAGAAGGAGACGAGGCGCGCGCCTGCAATGCGCTCGATCAGACTTCGCGCCGTCTCCACGCTGCGCACGCGGAGCGTGGCGCCCACGATCGGCCTGCCCGGGATGAGCTGACGCGACGCCGGCAAGAAGACAACGTCTCCCTCGGCGAGGTGGGCGACGGGCGCCCTGACCGCGTCCGGCACGCGGACGTCTTCCTCCGTGAACATCGCCCCGGTGGATTCGAGCAGTTGGCGCTCCTTGGAAAGATCTCCGGCCGCGAGCCACACGCCGACGAAGGACTCGGCGGTGTTGGGGTGCGCAAAATGTTCGGGACGATCGGTCGGCGACAGGTTGCGCCCGCTCAGGAAGACATAATCGGGCAGCGCTTCTGGAGCCACCGCCGTGCGCGTGGTCGACGGCGCAAAGAACGCGAGAAACGCTGGACCATCGCCCGCCGCCAGATGCCGCCGATAGGTGCTCGTCAAGGCGTCGGTCGCCGCGGGCGCTGTAATGAGCTCGAGCTCGGTGCCGTCGCGAAACTTTACATGCTCGTTGCGGATGCCGTCTTCGTGAGGCCGTCCCGGCTTCAGCGCGAAGCCGAGCTCGCGGTACCGCGCCGCCGCGCCTTCGAGATCGTTCACCGCGATCGGAATGTGGTCCAGGCCCTGGATGGCCGGCGTATGCGGCGGATCCTGCCCGAGCAGGCCGATCGCGACGGCCGAGAGAACAACGGCGGACAAGATGTGTCTCATGCCTTGATTGTTATGTATCACAGGCCGCCGGATCGTACGGGCGGAACGCCGCGGCTCCGGTCCTCGTAACTAGCGTCTGATGCATCAGCTCTTTACGGATATCCGCTCCGGCGTTCGGATGCTCGTGAAGTACCCGACGCTGTCGCTCGTGGCGATCCTGACGCTGGGCCTCGGCATCGGGCTCAGTACGACGGTCTTCTGCGTCGTCAACGGGGGCCTCTTCAAGGGCCTGCCGTTTCCAGACGCGGATCGGATCGTGTCGCTGGTCGCGACCAATCCGGCGCAGAACCAGCCGCGCCAGCCGATCGGCGTGCAGGATCTCGAGATCTGGAAGTCGCGGCAGACATCCTTCGACCGAATCGGCGCGTACCTGTTCGCGGCGGTGAACTTGTCGAGCGAAGCCGAGCGTCCCGAGCGATTCAGCGGCGGCCAGCTCACGGTCGCCGCGTTCGAGGCGCTGGGCGTGCAGCCAATCCTCGGCCGCGGGTTTCAGACAGGCGACGACCGCCCCGGCGCCGATCGGGTCATGCTGATTGGACACGATCTCTGGCGCGATCGATACGGCAGCTCGCCCGATATCGTCGGCCAGACGATACGGGCGGATGGGATCGCGCGCGTCGTGATCGGCGTGATGCCGGAGAAGTTCGCGTTTCCCATCCGCGAATCGCTGTGGACGCCGCTGACGGCGGACCCGCTCGCGACGCGGCGCGGCAAAGGGCCATCGTATCTCGTCATCGCGCGCCTCAAGGCCGGCGTCGGCCTCCGGCAGGCGAAGGCCCAGGCCGCGACGATCGCCGCGCAGCTCGAGAGCGAATATCCCGAGACCAATCGCGGCGTCGGCGCCGACGTGCTGCCCTATGCGAAAACGGTGCTCGGCCCCGAGATCTACGCGCTGCTGTTCACGATGCTCGGCGCGGGAATCGGCGTGCTGCTCATCGCCTGCGTGAACGTCTCGAACCTGCTCGTCGCGCGCGCGTCGCTGCGGCGGCGGGAAGTCGCGGTGCGCATCGCTCTCGGCGCGGCGCGTCATCGGATCGTCCGCCAGCACCTCACCGAAGTGCTCGTGCTCGCGACCGCCGGCGCCGGCATCGGGATTCTGCTGAGCGTGTTCGGGATGCGGTGGTTCACGCAGGCCCTGTCGGTCAATCCGCCGCCGTTCTGGATCACCTTCGGGCTCGACTATCGGGTCATGCTGTTCGTCCTCGGCTTGATCGTGCTCGCCAGCCTGTTCGCCGGGACGCTGCCGGCGATGCACGCCGCGCGCGTCAGCGCGGGCGCGGTGCTCAAGGACGACAGCCGATCCTCGACGAGCGCGAAGCTCGGGCGCTTCAGCAGTATGCTCGTCGTCGCCGAGCTGGCGGTCTCCTGCGGGCTGCTCATCGCCGCGGGCCTCATGATCAAGAGCGTCGTGCAGTTGAAGACCGTGCGGATGCCCTTCGCCATCGAGCACGTGCTGACCGCGCGCGTCGATCTGCCCCGCGGCGCCTATCCGGATTCGAAGGCGAGCATCCGGTTCTTCGAGCAGCTCCTGCCGCGCCTGCGCGCCGTCCCGGGCGTGCAGGCCGCGACGCTCTCCGACGGCCTTCCGGCGGCCGGCAACGGATCGATTCCCGTCCAGATCGAGGGGAAGTCATTTCCGCGGCCCAGCGATTACCCGCTCGCGCGCGAAGGGATCGTGACGCCCGGCTACCGCGAGACCTTCCAGACTCCGGTCGTGCGCGGCCGCGAATTCACGCCTGCCGACGTCGCGGCCAGCCAGCCGGTGGCGATCGTGAACGAGTCGTTCGCGCGCACGCATTTTCAGAACGTGGATCCGATCGGCCACCAGATGAAGCGCATCAGGCCGATGCCGGAACCATGGCTCACGATCGTCGGCGTCGTCCCGGATCTGCTGATGGAGGGAATCGGCAACAACAACGCAAGCCCGGTCGGCTACTACATCCCGATCGCGCAGAGCGACGTCGCCAACGGCGTACGCATGGCCGTCCGCACCCAGGGCGGCGACCCCAGCGCGGTCGCCTCGCTCCTGCGATCGGCCGTGGCATCGCTGGATCCGACTCTCGCGATCTATCAGATCGACGCGATGCGCACGGTCATCGATCGACAGACCTGGTTCTACACGGTCTTCGGCACGTTCTTCATGTCGTTCGGGATTTGCGCGCTGTTCCTGGCGGCGGCCGGTCTGTACGGCGTCATGTCGTTCGCAGTCACGCAGCGGACGCGCGAGATGGGCGTGCGATCGGCGCTCGGGGCCCAGGGGACGCAGTTGATCGTGCTCGTCATGCGCAAGAGCGTCGCCCAGCTGGCGATTGGATTGCTCCTCGGCCTGGGATTGGCTCTGCTCGCGTCTGGCGCGCTGCAGCCGGTCCTGTATCACGTGAATCCGCGCGACCGGGCGGTCTTCGCGGGCGTCGTCGCCACGCTCGCGGCGGCGAGCCTGATCGCCAGCTTCCTGCCCGCGCGCCGGGTTTCGAAGATCGATCCGGTCCTGGCGCTCGCCACGGAATAGGCGGGAGCCCGTAGCCGTTTCGTCGTCAGCCTCGCGGCCGGCGCATGCCGGCGAACACGAGAAGACCGCCGGCGACGATCGCGATCCCCCCCGTCCATGGCGGCACTTGATGCGCTTCCTTGACGGAGGCTTCGAGACCCCCGATCTTCAACACGTTCTTGTCGGTCTTGTAACTCGCCTGCCCGGCCGCCACATAGATGCCGGCGGCGATCAGCATGACGCCCAGGATGACGAGCGCTCTCATGAAGGCCTCCTCGAGACGACTATAATGCGCGTCCGGAGACCTCCATGAAAAGTAACGTAGCCGCGGTCCTGCTGGGCTGCGCCGTCGCGATCCCCGCCATTGTCACGCGCGCGCAGCAGGCGCCAGCGCTGGACAGCGTTGTCAATGCGCTGACCTTTCGGAACCTCGGCCCCTTCCGGACTGCCGCGTGGGTGACGGCCATCGACGTGCCCGAGTCGCCGGCACGCGATCACCTGTACACGATCTACGCAGCGTCTCGCAGCGGCGGGCTGTGGAAGACGACGAATGCGGGCACGACCTGGCTGAACATCACCGATAGCATCGGCGCCGAAGCGATGGGCGCCGTCGCGATCGCGCCGTCCAATCCGAACGTCGTCTGGATCGGCACGGGCGATCAGGCAAACGCGCGCTCGTCAATTTCGGGAAAAGGCGTGTTCAAGTCCACGGACGCGGGCGCGACGTGGCAGTTCATGGGGCTTCCGGACTCGCACCACATCGCGCGCATCGTCATCCATCCGACGAATCCAGACGTCGTCTACATCGCGGCAATCGGACACCTGTTCTCGAAGAACGCGGAGCGCGGAGTCTTCCGGACGACCGACGGCGGCAAGACGTGGAAGAAGATTCTGTACGTCGACGAGGGCGTCGGCGCAATCGATCTCGTGATCAATCGCACCGCCCCGTCAACGCTCTATGCGGCGATGTACGACAAGGATCGGAAGCCGTGGCAGATCGTGGAGAGCGGGCCTGAAAGCGGCGTCTATCGAACCGACAACGGAGGCGACACGTGGGAGCGGCTGAGCGGCGGCTTGCCGACCGGAAAGATCGGCCGCATCGGCCTCGACATCTATCAGAAGAACCCGCTCGTCCTTTACGCGCTGCTGGAGAACCAGAACCCGAAGCCAGGCGCGCAGTCCAACGACGCGGCGCGCGGCGTCAGCGCGATCAGTCCGCTGGCGGCCGGCATCATCGGCAACGAGCTGTACCGGACCGACGACGGCGGGAAGAGCTGGCGGAAAGTGACCGACGTCAACGTCGCGGGCGGCAAGGCGCCCTATTCGTTCAATCAGATCCACATCAATCCGCACGACGACCAGACCGTGATCGTGACGAGCGACACCATGTTCATCTCGCGCGACGGCGGGAAGACATGGCGCACCGATTTCTTCCGCGGAATGTTCGGCGACTTCCGCGCGATGTGGTGGGACCCGCAGGACAAGGACCGCATCATCCTGGGCAGCGACGGCGGCGTCAGCGTCTCGGTCGACGGCGGGAAGACCGCGGACTATTTTCCGAACCTGGGCGTGGGCGAGGTGTATGCCGTCGGCGTCGACATGGACGATCCGTACAACGTGTACGGC
Source organism: Vicinamibacterales bacterium (assembly GCA_035495955.1). Lineage (GTDB taxonomy): Bacteria > Acidobacteriota > Vicinamibacteria > Vicinamibacterales > 2-12-FULL-66-21 > JAICSD01. Next base: position 102,675 of record DATJFE010000034.1, read on the forward strand.
GGGATGCAGGACCACGATTCCTGGAAAGGCCCGAGCAACGGTCCGACCGGGCGCATCACGCTCGAGAACTGGGTCACCGTCGGTCCCGGCGACGGCATGTACAACGTCGTCGATCCGACCGACAGCCGGTGGGTCTACAACACGCGCGAGCTGAACCAGATGGGGCGCATGGATCAGAAGACCGGCGTGCGCGTCAACATCGCACCCACGCGCGCCGCCGGACAGCCGCGCCTGCGCTACAACTGGATCGCCCCGATCGCGCTCTCGCCGCAGAACCCGCAAGTCGTCTATGCGGGCGCGCAGGTGCTCTTCCGCTCGCAGAATCGCGGCGACGCGTGGGAGGAAATCAGTCCGGACCTCACGACGAACGACCCCGACAAGATCGGCCGCAACGTGCCGTACTGCACCATCACCACCATCTCGGAATCGCCGCTGCGGGCCGGCGTCATCTGGGTCGGTACGGATGACGGCAAGGTACAGCTCACACAGAACAACGGCGGCGCATGGACCGACCTGACACCGGCGCTGACGGCGGCCGGCGCGCCGGCGGATCGATGGGTCAGCCGCGTGTTCGCGTCGCCGCACGATCCCGCCACGGCCTTCGTCTCGAAGAACGGCTTCCGCAACGACGACTTCGCGCCGTATCTGTATCGCACGACCGACTACGGAAAGTCATGGGCGCCGATCACGGGCAACCTTCCGAACGCGCCCGTCAACGTGGTCGTGCAGGACCGGAAGAAGAAGGATCTGCTCGTCGTTGGAAACGACGTCGGCGTATTCGTCTCGATCGATGCCGGCGCGCGCTGGACGCGGCTGAAGGCGAACCTGCCGACCGTCGCCGTCCACGATCTCACGATCCATCCGCGCGAGAACGATCTCGTCCTCGGCACGTACGGCCGCGCGTTCTGGGCGGGCGACATCACGCCCCTGCAGGAGCTGACGGCAGAGACGCTCGAGAAGCCCGGCTATCTCTTCGATATCGAGCCGCGCGCGCGATACGGATTCAGCTCGCAGGGCATGAACTATCACCTGTTCGGCGACAAGTATCTGTCGGTCCCGAACGAGCCCGAGGCGCTCGCGATCAATTACTACCTGAAGGCCGACGCGGCCGCGCCGGCGAAGATCGCGGTGACTGACTCGACCGGACGCGTCGTGCGCCAGATGGAAGGACCGGCGAAGAGCGGCCTGAACCGTGCCTACGTCGGCCTCGCGGGCAGTTTCGGCGGACGCGGGGCTTCGACAGGCTCGGGCCAGGCGGCTGGAGGACGCGGCGGACGCGGCGCGGCCCCAGGCGAGGGTCCGCTACCCATCGGCGACTACACCGTGACCGTCGAAGTGGCGGGCCAGTCGCTGACCAAGCCCGCGAAGGTCCGCGCGCGAATCGGCTAGCGCCGCCCTCGAACGGGCCGGCAGCGGTTTATCGCCACTGCGGGTCGTACCCGCGCCGGCGCCGCCGTTCGTCCACGCGGAGGCTCAGCATGAAGAGCGCGATCACCTCGAACAGCGCGATGAACGCGTAGATCGCAAAACGCGTGAAGGCCGCGGGATGTGGAAAGCACGTCGTCCCGGCGTCCAGACACAACTGCGACATCCGATCCAGCTCCACGTGTTCCCGGAGGATCAGCGCGAACGCCGTTCCGAACAGCACGATCGATCCGGCGATGTTGCCGAGGATAGGCTGGTCGCGCAGCCACAAAGGGAGCGCGAGCAGCACGGCGATCACCGGCGGCGCCGTCAACTCCGTGGCGATCCAGAACCAGTTCAGCCCTTCCAGCGGCGCGGTGGCCATCGCTACTTGATGACGCCGCGGCCGCGCAGCCAGTTCGCGAGCAGCGACGACCATGCGGAAAGCGCGGGATTGTCGTTCGCGAGGCCGACGCCGTGCGGTCCCTTCTCGAACACGTGCATCTCGGCCGGCACGCCGGCCTTCCGGAGCGCGAGATAGTAGTACACGCTGTTCTCGGCGGGGACGACGGTATCCTCGTTGGTCTGGAAGATGAAGGTCGGCGGCGTCTCTTTTGTGACCGCCTGCTCGCCCGAGAGCGCCCTCGCGAGCGCGGGATCGGGCGTCTCGCCGAGCAGATTCGTCCGCGATCCCTTGTGGGTCCAGGCTTCGGTCATCGAGATCACCGGGTAGCCGAGAACCGCAAAGTCGGGCCGGCTCCCCGCACGTTCGATCGGATCGTCTGCGGCCGTGCGCCCTGAATCGAAGTGTGTGCTTGCCGTCATCGCGAGATGCCCGCCGGCCGAGAAGCCGACGATACCGATCCGCGAGGGATCGATGCGCCATTCGCCGGCGTGCGCGCGCACGGTGCGAATCGCGCGCTGAGCATCGCCGAGCTCGATCGGATGGTGATACCTGGGGCCGAGGCGATAGCGGAGCACGAACGCGGCGACTCCGAGCGAATTGAGGAAGCTGGCGACCTGGCGTCCTTCGTGGTTCGACGCGAGCCGAAGATAGGAGCCGCCCGGGCAGACAATGACGGCGGGCGTGCCGGGGCCCATCGTTCTCGGCAAGTAC
>DATJFE010000035.1:0-10444 GCA_035495955.1 Vicinamibacterales bacterium
TCAAGCCGAAGCGTCTCCTGTACGTGCCGCATCAGTCCTGGGGCATCGCACTCGACCATCGTCGCGATGAAATTGCGCTCTCGGTGCAGACGCCGAACATGTACGTCGTCTTCAAGCGCGACGCGAAGAAGTTCGATCCGCCGGTCCGCTCGGTTCGCGGGCCGCACACGGGCATGGCGGACCCGCACGGGATCTACATCGACGAAACCCATAACGAGGTCTTCGTCGCGAATCACGGCAACTATCGGCCGGCCGAGCTCATCACGTCGTACACGGCGTACGACGCGCGTGAATCCCGGCAGGAACGCACCGGCAACGCGTTCAACGAAAACGCGCGCGGCAGATTCGTCGCCTCCTCCGTCACCGTCTACGACGCCGACGCCAGGGGAGACGTCGCGCCGCTCCGGACCATCTCGGGTCCGCTGAGCGGGATCGACTGGCCGATGGGCGTCGTCGTGGACGAGGCGGACAATGAGCTGTTCGTCGCGAACAACGGCGACAACTCCATCCTCGTGTTTCCGCGCACGGCCAACGGGAACGTCCAGCCGAAGCGCGTCATCCGCGGGCCGCTGACGGGCATCAAGGGCCCGATGGGCGTGTACGTCACGAAGGACGAGCTCTTCGTCGCCAACTTCGGCGATCACACGGCACTCGTGTTCGCGCGGCTGGCGGCGGGGAACGTCGCGCCGAAACGCATCATTCGCAACGCGCCGGCCGGAAAGGAGACGAGCGGGTTCGGCAACCCGTACGCCGTCGCGTACGACAGCAAGCGTGAAGAAGTGCTCGTCCCCAATTGAGTGAGCCAGCCGCGTATTGCGGCATTTGCCAGGCTGGCAAATGGAAACGTTGCTCCCGCTCGAGTGATTCAGGGACAGGCCACGCATCTGAGCCGAACGACGCACGGCATCGCGTATGACGCCACGCACGATGAAATCATCGCCCCCAATCCGCTGGCGGCCGCGGTGGTGATCTTTCGCGGGGGCGCGACGGGTGAAGAAGCGCCCGTCCGCACGATCCAGGGCGCGCGGAGCGGCCTCTCGCGTCCGGAGACCGTCGCGGTCGACGAGACAAACGGAGAGATCTACGTCGGCGATCCCGGCGATCGTCGCGTGCTGGTCTACAAGCGCGACGCCGACGGCGATACGGCGCCCGTGCGCACGATCCAGGGGGACAAGACGAAGCTGCTGCAGATTGTCGGGATCGCGGTCGACCCCGTCAGGGACCTCCTCGTCGTCTCGACGTATTCGCGGCTGGCCGGCGGCGTCACGGGGCTCCTGATCTTCAAGCGGACCGACAGCGGCAATATCGCGCCGCAGCGCGTCATCGCCGGTCCGAAGACCGGGATCACGCGGCTGCGGCAGATCGCGCTGGATCCGGCAACCGGCCGGATCTTCGTTGCCGCGATCAATAACGAGTACCTGCCGCCGTACGACGTCGACAAACCGCGCGCCGGGCTGTCGCCGGACATCGACCTGCCGTCGCCCTGGAACACCGGCTCTCAGGGATTTGTCGGCGTCTGGAACGACGAGGGCGACGACGGCGACGTGCCGCCGCACTCGCTCATCATGGGGCGCTCGACGGGGATCGTCCATCCGGCCGGCGTCACCTTCAACGCGAAGAACGGAGAGGTGATCGCGCCCGACGCCGTCTGGAACGGCCTTTTCACGTTCCTCGAACCGGAGCTGTTCAACAGATGACCCTGAGAAGCGAACGAGCGGCAGCGAGTAAGCCACGCGGGCGGAGCGGGGCCGGGGCCCCCGCGAGCGCGCGTGTAGGGGGTCCGAGGGGCGACGCCCCTCGGGGTTGAGATGATTCGACGCCTGCTTGCGATCCTCGGCCGCCGGACGATGCTCACGTTCGGGCTGGTCACCTTTCTCGTCGGTGCGCTGCTGGCGACGGTCAACATCACGTCGCGCTACGCGCTGAAGACGTACGTCGACGACCAGCTGCGGCGGATCCCCTGGGACCTCGCGGTGTACCAGAACGGGGCGGTGAACGGCGATCGTTCGCTCATCGAGCACATCAGGCGAACCCCGGGGGTAACGAAGGTCGAGACGATGGCGTTCCTGCGCGCCCGCTTCCCCGAGGGCGGTGAAGTCGAGGCGCTGGTCGATCGCAAGCCGTTCACCACGCCGTGGATGTGCCTGCTGCAGGCGTCCGACGAAAAGCTGCTGCCTCCGGAACTCGGGTTCGCGCTCGAAAAGGGGGGCGATGCGACCAAAGGCGCCGTGCTGGCGCTCATCGGCCCCGAGTACGCGATGGGGAAGGCCTTTCTGGCGCTCCAGGGAGCGCAGATGTTCCAGCTGCAGGTCCACGTCGGCGAGCAGCCGCGGTTCCTGTTCAATACGCCGATTCGATCGGTCGTCCGCCTCGATCGCGACGACCTGAACCGGTGGCTGATGGACCAGACCGGCTCGGTCAGCTACGTGCCGTACATCGGCGCCGTGCTGCTGATGCCGTACGACTGGAACATCCTCAACAAGTTCGACCAGGTCGCCAGCGGGTTCGTGCCCGACGACGTGCTCGGGCTGCAGAACGAGGATGCCAGCCACATCCAGATGGCGGAGTACGCGCCGGAAGTGGTCTACGTCGCCAAGATCGATCGCGCGTCGCTCATCTCGGGCTGGGACATTCCGGGGTCGCTCGCGCGCGTGTCGGCGGTCAATGACGCGCTGCACGCGACCTCAATCGAAAATGTCGCCCCGCCGAAAAAGGTCTACACGGAACCGAGCCATACGCACGACGCCGGCGAAGTCGGGGAAGACGACGCCAAGTTCGGCCCCACGAACTTCGTCGTCGACAGTACGACCGAAGTGCTGCTCGAGCGCATGCAGAACATCGCGCGCCTCATCGGCATCGTGTCGCTGCTCGTCGCCCTGCCGCTGCTGTGGATGGCGTGGGTGCTCGCCGCCAATCTGGCCGGACTGTTGATGCTGAACGAGCGCCGTACGTTCGGCCTCATGCGCCTGCGGGGCATTTCCGGACAATTGATGGGACGAGCGCTGCTCCTCAGCGTGTCGATCGGCGGCCTGGCTGGCGGACTGCTCGGGCTCCTCGCCGGGTCCGTGCTGCCGCTGATGATTTATGAACACGGGCACGTGCCGCTGAGCGTGCTCGCCGATGGCCGGCAGCTCGCGATTTTCGGCGCGTTCCTGCTGGTATCGGTCATTCTCGCGCTGGTCGTCAGCCGGCGGCTGGTGAGGTATGCGACGACGATTTCGCCCCTCGAGGCGTCGGTGCGCGTCTCCGGGTCGGAAGCCACGAGCGCGCAGATCCGGTTCGGCTTCGTCCAGGGGCTCTCGGTGCTGGTCGGCAGTTACGTCCTGCTCGGATGGATTTTCGATTTCGCGGTGTCCGATCTGCCGCGCTTCCGATGGTTCCAGATGGGCGATCGGCTGCTCGACTTCCTGGGGCTTCCGCTGTTTCTGTACGGCGTGGCGACGCTCCTCGCGTCGAAGCGTGAACGGATTCAGCACGTGATGGCGCCGGCGCTGCGGCCGATCGGCGGCGTGCTCGGCCGGTTCGCGCTCCAGCACATATCGGCGAAGCCACACCGGACGGTTGCGTTCCTCCTGATCGTCGCGCTGATGTCGAGCGTCAGCCTGTATCCAATCGTCACGAGCGGGTCGTTCGCCAACAAGGCCGAGCGCGGCGCCAAGGTGCAGATCGGCGCGGACTGGCAGGTCATGTACAACGCGCCGGATCTGATCGACGTCGACAAGCTGAATGGGCCCGCGTCCCAGCAGCTCGCCGCGCTGACGCCGGAAATCGAAAAGCTGATGACGTCGCTGCGGAAGGTTCCCGGCGTGCACGACGCCACCTACATGATCGAATCGGTGCTGCCGTCGTTCTACCTGCCGGGATACGGGCTGCGCGGCGTGCCGTTGTATTTGCTCGAGGACGTCGACAAATACCGATCGCTCGTCTACTCGGAGCCGAGCGTTGGCTTGAGCGCGTCGTTCCAGGACGTCATGTCGGGCGCCGCGAAGGGCGGCGTCGCCGTCTCTCCGCCCGTCGCCGACTTCTGGCAGCTCGATCCCGGCACGCCGCTCGTGCTCGGCCTCGATTCGGAGCGCCGCGCGACCGGCACGAACACGGCAGGCATTCTCGGCTTCCTGCCGGGGATTCCGCCCAAGGGCATCAACGACCGATCCGGGTACGTACAGGCCCGCATCGATTACCTGAACTATCTGTTCACGACGAACGCGTACCTGGCCACCGGCGTATCGAATCCGAAGCTGCAGCCGCTCCAGATCCTGATGCCGCGCGTGATCGTCCTGCTGAAAACGGATCCGTCCGTCAACGCCGCGACGTTCCAGAAGGCGATTGCGAAATCGACGTCGTTCCCGCCGCTCGAGATTCACAATCTCGCGCAGGAGGTCGCCAAGGTCGGCAGCGACATGTACATCTCGCTGGCGCTGGCGAACATGCGGATCTATCTCATCGGCGGCCTGATCCTCGCGCTGGTCGCGATTCTGGCCATTGCGATGGCGAACTACAGCGAGGACCGCCGGACGCTCGGCTTGTTGCGCATCCGCGGCGCCTCGCCGTCGGACATGCGGCGGTTCGTGCTCGCGATGCTGCTCTCGCCGGCGCTCGTCGGACTCGCGCTCGGGGCCGCGTCGGCCGTCCTGGCCGGGTTCGGGCTCGCGAACTACGTCTGGAAGCTGAGGGAAATCCGCACTGTCGTGCAGCTGCTGCCGACCCATCTCGTCCTGTCACTGGTGGTGGTGTGGATCGCGATGCTGCTGCTGGCGCTGCTTGCGGTCGTCGCGAATGGGTTCAGCTGGTGGGTCTACCGGCATACGGCGCATCGATCGATTCAAGGCGCGTGAGGGAGCAGTGATGGCGAGCGACGAGATTTTCAACAACCCGGGGGTCGGTGTCAGCGTTCGCGGGGTCAGCAAGCAGTACAAGATCGCCGCGGGAGAAGTCCACGCGCTGCGCGAGAGCTCCTGGGAGGTCAAGAAAGGTGACGCGGTCGCCATCATGGGGCCCAGCGGGTGCGGCAAGACGACGCTGCTGAACCTGCTTGGCGGCGTCGACCGGCCGTCGAGCGGGACGATTCTCATCGACGGGCGGGACCTCACCGCCATGAACGAGCGTGCGCTCGAAAAGCACCGGCTGCGGCGCGTCGGCTTCGTCTTTCAGTTCTTCAATCTGATCCCGAGCGTCACCGCGATCGAAAACATCGAGCTGCCCATGGTGATGGCCGGCAAGCCCGACGCGGAATGCCGCGATCGCGCCAATCACCTGCTCGGGCTCGTCGGGCTGCAGGCGAAGGGCCAGAAGCGCCCGGAGGAGCTGAGCGGCGGCGAACAGCAGCGCGTCGGCGTCGCGCTGGCCCTCGCCAATGACCCGGCGCTCATTCTCGCGGACGAGCCCACCGGGAACCTCGATTCGGTCAACGCGAACGCCATCGCGACACTCCTCAGGTCCCTCGCCACTGAACACGGCAAGACGGTGATCATGGTGAGCCACGACCCCAAGACCGTCGAAGTCTTCCCGATCGTCTACGCGATGCGGGACGGCCAGTTCGTGACAAACGAAGCGCAGGCCGGCATCGTCGCCTGACGACCGCTGTCGCGTAAGACAGCCGCCATCGGCTGCCGCCGGGCTATTGTATTGACGAATATTATATCCGTCGATACAATCTGCGCCCGATGGATCTGCTGAAGCCGCACCATTTCTATATCCTCCTGGCGCTCGCCGACGGCGATCGCCACGGCCTCGCGATCGCACGCGACGTCCAGACGCAGAGCGACGGCCGCGTGAGGCTGTGGCCCGCGACGTTGTACGGCTCGCTGGACGAGCTGCACGGCCGCGGCTGGATCGAGGAGATCAGCGACCCCGGCGAGAGCGAGCGAAAGCGGTGCTATCGGCTGACGCGGCAGGGCCGCGGCGTGCTGGCGGACGAGGCCGAGCGGCTCGGCCGCCTCGCCCGCGTCGCGCGAGCGCGCGTCCGCGCGAGGACCGGAGGCGCCTGATGTCCCGCGCGTACCGGTTCGTGCTGCGGCTGGCGCCGCGCGAACTTCGCGAATCTCATGGCCGCGAGATGGAGGAAATGTTCGCGGACGCGCTCGCCGCCTCCCGCAGGCGCGGCATCGCCGCCGTCTGCGCCACCTGGTGCGCCGCCGTCGGTGACGTGCTCACGGCGCGCCGGCGCGCCCGCCTGCATCCGCTCGACACGTACCGGAAGGGAACGACGATGGGAACCGACATCCGATACGCGGCGCGCGCGCTCAGGCGGCAGCGCGGCGCCACGCTGCTCGTCGCCGCCATGCTGACGCTGGGGATCGCGGCAAATGTTGCCGTCTTCGCCCTCATCAACGGCCTCTTCCTGCGGCCGTTTCCGTTCCCGGCGCCCGATCGGCTGGTCTACATCAACACGGCGGCGCCGAAGTGGAATCTCGACGTCGTCGGAATCAACTATCCGGATTTCGACAAGTGGCGCAAAGGGCAGCGGCTGTTCGACGCGATCGCCCTCTACGACGGCGCGATGTTCAATCTCGCGGAGGGAGGCACGCCGGAGCGGGTGAGGGGCGCGGTGATCACGTACGACTTTCCCCGCGTACTCGGCATCGAACCCATCCTTGGTCGCACCTTCACGCCAGACGAGGATCGCCCGAATGCTCCGCACGTCGTGCTCCTCAGCTCCGCCTTGTGGAAATCGAGGTTTGGCGGCGACAGGAACGTCCTCGGTCGTACGTTGCGCATGGACGGCATTCCCTACACGATCATCGGGGTCATGCCGCCCGAAGCGGCATTCCCGAACGAGGCGCTGGTGTGGGTGCCGATGGCAGGCGATCCGAACCAGAAGTATGAAAGCTACTCCGGCGATGGCATCGGACGCCTCGAGCCAGGGGTCACCGTCGCAGCGGCCGACGCAGACTTGAAGCGTGCGCACCAGCCCGTGTGGGACGCCGGTGACAAGGAGCACATTGTCACGCCGTTCGTGCGGCCGCTGCGCGACACGTTCGTGCACGATTACCGAGCGGCCGTGTGGACGATCGGTGGCGCGGTTGCCGTCCTGCTGCTGATTGCGTGCGCGAACGTGGCGGCCATCATGCTCGCCCGCGCGCTGGCGCGCCGTCATGAAATCGGCATCCGGCTGGCTCTCGGCTCGAGCCGGCTGCGGCTGATGCGCCAGCTGTTCCTGGAGAACGTCATGCTCGCGGCCATCGGCGGCGTGCTTGGCGTCGTCGCGGGACGCTGGATGCTCGCCCTGCTCCTGTCGTTATTGCCGGACCAGTTTCCGCGCTGGGCGGTCTTCACGGTCGATACGCGCGTCATCCTCTTTTCGGTTGCGCTCGTCGGCCTCACGACCGTGTTGTTCGGGTGGGCTCCGGCGTTGCACGCCGTCCGCGGCGACCTGCGGTCCGCCGTGAACGAAACGACACGGGGAACCACCGACTCGCCCCGGGCACGGCGCACGCTGTCGCTGCTCGTCGGGGCGGAATTCGCCCTGGCGGCCATGCTGCTCGTTTGCGGCGCCCTCTTGTTGAAAGCCTTCGATCGGCTCCAGCATGTAGACCCCGGATTCCGGCCTGAGCACGTCCTCACCGCCGTCGTGCCGCTCTCGGAAGGGACGCGGCCCAAACCGGAGCAGTGGACGGCGTTCTGGACCGAGTTCGAATCGCGGCTCGCCGCCGCGCCGGGCGTCGACGCCGAAGGTCTGATCACGTGTCTGCCGCTCGCCGGCTGCCACACGGGCAATTTCTTCGAGGCGGAAGGTGCGGCACCGAAGCCCGACGGAAAGGACCCCGTTGTGCTCTGGCGGGAAGCTTCGTCCGGCTATGCGGCCGCCGTCGGCTTGCGTCTGCGCGAAGGCCGATTCCTGGAATCGACCGACGCACGGCCCCACGCGCAGCCGGTCGTGGTCGTGAACGAAACGTTCGTGCGGACCTTCTGGGGCGCCGGCGCCAAGGGCGTCGGACGCCGAATCAGATACCGCGGCGCTGACCATGCGTGGATGACAGTCGTCGGCGTGACGGCGGACGTGAAACATTACGGGCTCGAACGGCCCGTGCGGCCGGGTGTTTACCTGCCGTTGGCGAACGACCCCCGCTCGGCACTCATGGTCGCCATTCACTCCACCGGCGAGCCAGCGCTGGTGGCGTCCTCGCTCCGTGCCGTCGTGCGTGCAATCGACCCGGAGATCCCGCTGTACCGGGTGCGCACGATGGACGAATGGATGCGGCTGTCGCTCGCGCCGCGACAGGCGCTCGCGTGGATGCTGGCGGTGTTCGCGGCGCTCGCGCTCCTGCTCGCAATTGGCGGCGCATACGGCGTGTCGACCTATCTGGTCTCGCAGCGCACACGCGAGATCGGCATCCGGGTGGCGCTCGGCGCCCGCACCCGCGACGTCTTCCGCGGCGTCGTCACACGCGGGCTCGCCGTTGTCTCCGCCGGTGTCGCCTGCGGCCTCCTGGCCTCCATTCCGCTGGGGAGCGCGATGGGCGACGTGCTGTTCGGGGTCAGCCCGCGCGATCCGGCGGTGCTCGCGTCTGTCGCTGCGATCCTGCTGGCGACGGCGATGGTAGCGAACGGCGTCCCCGCCCGGCGCGCGGCCCGGATCGATCCTATGCGGGCGCTCCGGACCGAGTAAGCACGATGCCTCCGGCGTGCGTATACACCCTCGGAGGATTCCCGCTATGCATGTACGCCGGTTTGCGGCCTCGATCGGGGCGGCCCTGGCTCTCTCCCTGGTCGTGCCCGCGTTCGCATTGCCTCAGGCCCCTCGCGCTGCGACGGCAGACAAGGGTCCGGGCGGCGCTCAGTCGATTACCCCGCAGGAACTCGAGGATTGGCTCTCATATATCGCGTCGGATGAGCTCGAAGGGCGGCAGGTGTTTCACGAGGGGCTCGGCCTCGCCGCTTCCTATATCGCGGACCATCTGCGCGAGTGGGGCGTGAAGCCGGGAGGCGACAACAACACCTATTTTCAGGACGTCAAGGTTCTGGGCGTCACGGCCAGAAGCCAGTCGAGCGTGACCGTTACCGCGAACGGCCAGACACGGACCTTCAAGGACGGGGAAGGGGTGACGTTTCCGAAGAACCAGGGGGGCAAGCAGACGGTCGAGGGTCAAGCCGCCTTTGCCGGGTATGGCCTGAGCCTGCCCGAAATCAATCACGACGACTACAAGGGCCACGACGTCAAAGGCAAGGTCGTCATCTATCTCGGCGCACAGGGACCGGCGAATTTCGATTCGTCGCAGCGGCGCCTGCTGGGCGCCCGCGGCCGTAATGCGATCGAGATGCAGCACGCGGTGGCGACGATCGGACCGGCAGCCGGATTCACGGGCTTTGGCGGCCGGGGTCGCGGCGCCGGCGTTCCGCCGCCGGCGGCGGCTCCCGTCGGCACGACGGTGAGCGCTGGCGAGCGCGGAGCGGCGGCACCCGCGCAGCCGGCCGCCGGCGGACGCGGTCGGGGCACGACCAATCTTGGCGATTTCCAGACGGTGCAGCGGCTCGACAACAAGGTCCCGCCGCAGATTACCGCGTCCGACGAGTTCTTCGATTTCGTGTTCAAGGCCGCAGGCCAGGACTATCAGGCGCTGAAAGCCAGAGCCGACAAACAGGAGCCGCTCGAACCGGCGGCGCTCGATCACGTGTCGATCACGATCAACGTGGACGCGGACTATCAGATCGTCCAGACGCGCCTCTCACGCAACGTTGTCGGTATCGTCGAAGGATCGGATCCGAAGTTGAAGGATACCTACGTCCTGTTCGGCGCGCACTACGATCACATCGGCTATCAGGAAACGCCTCCGGGCCAGGGCCGCGGCGGGTTCGGCGGCGGCGCACCCGGGGGCTGCGTCGGCCAGACGCGCGCCACGCCCCGACCTGGCGACATCATCAACAACGGCGCGGACGACGACGGGTCGGGGACCGTGTCGTTGATGGGCATTGCGAGGGCGTTCGCGCTCGGGCCGAAGCCGAAGCGCTCCGTCATGTTCGTCTGGCACACGGGTGAGGAGGCAGGGCTCTACGGGTCGCGGTACATGGCCGATTACCCAGAGGTGCCGCTCGATCACGTGTCTGCCCAGTTGAACATCGACATGATCGGACGCAACCGCTGTGACGATCCGAAGGAATCGAATACCGTGTACCTCGTCGGCTCCGATCGCATCAGCACCGAGCTGCACAATCTCAGCGAGGACTCGAACGCGTCGATGTCTACACCGATGACGCTCGATTACGAGATGAACGATCCGGCTGATCCCGAATCCATCTACACGCGCAGCGACCATTACAGCTACGCCGCCAAAGGCATCCCGATCATCTTCTACACGACCGGGCTGCACCGCGACTATCACTACCTGACCGACGAAGTGGACAAAATCGAATTCCCGAAGATGGCGCACATCGCGCAGCTCGTCTACACGACGGGCGTGCGGGTCGCCAACCTCGATCATTTTCCGGTGCGCGATAACAGAGGTCC
>DATJFE010000036.1:0-176848 GCA_035495955.1 Vicinamibacterales bacterium
CGCCGCAGTCGTCGCCTCGATTGTGCCGGCCGCGCGCGCGTCGCGCATCGACGTGCTCCAGGCACTGAGGTCGGAGTAGACATGAACACGGGCCGGATCGCAGGCGTCTTCTACCTCATCACCTTTGTCGTCGGCGTGCTCGCGCTCGTGTCCACGAGCGGCAGATTTGCGGCCAACATGATCACCACGGCGTCGTACGGCGTCGTGACCGCGCTTTTCTACGTGCTGTTCAGGCCGGTGAACCGAGGCCTCTCGCTGGCGGCCGCGGCGGTCAGCTTTTTCGGACTCACGATTGGCGTGCTGAACATGCTTCACATGTCGCCTTTCAGCGTGGGTCCGCTCGGCTTTTTCGGCGTCTATTGCCTGTTGATCGGATATCTGATCTACGAGTCGACCTTCATGCCGCGAAGCCTGGGTGTACTGCTCGCACTTGGCGGCCTGGGTTGGCTCACCTTTCTGTCGCCGTCGCTCGCGAAGCATCTTTCGCCATACAACATGCTGCCCGGGATGCTCGCGGAAGGAGTGCTGACGGTGTGGCTTCTCGTTGCCGGGGTGGACGCGTCGCGGCCATCTGCGCGGGGGATGCACGCATGACTCGCACCACGAACGCACGAGTTGCCGGCGTCACATTCATTGTCTACATCGTCGCTGGCGTCGCCAGCCTCGCCTTGTCCGGCCGGACGCATACGACCGACGTCCTTTCCATCTTCACCTCCTTGTCGGCCCTTGTGCTCGGCGTCACGCTTTATGCGATCACCCGCGTGCAGGATCCCGATCTCGCAATGCTCGCTCTGACCTGTCGCGTCGTCGAAGCCATCCCCGGGCACACGGGCGCAATCTTTTTTGCCGTAGGGAGCACGCTCTTCTGCTGGCTCCTCCTCCGCGGCCGGATGATTCCCGTGGCACTTGCGTGGCTCGGGTTCCTCGGATCGCTCCTGCTTGTCGTGATTCTTCCCCTGCAGCGCGCGGGATTGTTCGCCGGGGCCGCGAGCTGGTTCAGCGCCATCACGTGGTTCATGTGGCTGCCGATGCTGGTGTTCGAGTTGACGCTGGCGGTGTGGCTCCTCGTCAAAGGCGTCGCCACGCCGGTGAAGGTCCAACCGGCATGATTCTGCTGCTACCCCTCCACGTCGCCGGCGGAGCGATCGCCATTGTTTCGGGATTGGTGGCGCTCTATGCCGTCAAGGGCGCGACGCTGCACCGCAGGAGCGGGACGATCTTCGTCTACGCGATGCTGTCGATGGCGCTGAGCGGCGCCCTGATGGCGATCGGTCGGGCGCAGACGGCCAATGTTCTCGCGGGGCTGATGACAACGTATCTCGTCGTCACCGCGCTGACGACCGTCAGCGCCCCGTCCGCGGGATCGCGCCGCATCGACCTGGCGGCCATGCTGTGGGCATTCGCGCTCGGACTCGGCAGCGTCGTCTTTGCGTTCGTGATGTTTGCCGGGGTGGGACGGAGGGAGCGCGGTCTCGCCATCCCCCTGGTGATATTTGGCCTGGTTGCGCTGCTGGCGGGCGCGGGCGACTTTCGCAGGCTTCGGGCCGGCGGAGTCGCGGGCGCGGCGCGCCTCAAGCGGCATCTGTGGCGCATGTGTCTTGCGCTGTTCATCGCCACGGGCTCATTTTTTCTCGGACCGGTCAGACGAATACCCGTGCCGCTCCGCGTTCCTGCTCTCCGGCTGATCCCGTTTGTGGTGCTCGCGACCATGGCGTACTGGCTCTGGCGCTACCGACGCGGGCGTGTTTCCCGGAACATCGTCGGCGTCACTGCAGCTGAGGCAATCTGATATGACAACCAACGAATCGAGTCCCCGCAAACCGCTTCGGCTGTGGCCCGGCGTCGTCCTCGCCGTGCTGCTGGTGCTCGTCGGGTATGTCCTTCCGATCGTTTTCCCCGATCAAGCAGCGATCGGCCTCATCGGGTCGGCGATTACTGCGCTGCTGATCATCCTGTGGTGGCTGATTCTCAGCCGCGCTCGCTGGGTCGAGCGCGTGGGCGGCCTGGTGCTGCTGATCGCCGCGGCGATCGCCCAGAAATACGTCGTACATCCGTCGGTCGCCGGTGGCGGGATGGGCAACATGAGCTACATCCTTGCGGTCCCGACGTTGACCGTCGCTCTTGTCATCTGGGCCGCGGCGAGTCGTCGCCTGGCGCCCGGCGCGCGTGCGCTCGCGGCAGTGGTCGCGATCGTGATCGGATGCTTGCCCTGGATGCTCGTACGCACGGGTGGTATCACCGCCGGCGGCAAATCGGATTTCCACTGGCGCTGGACCAAGACTCCGGAAGAACGGCTGCTCGCGTTGGCCGACGAGCCCAAGACGCCTCCGCCCGCTCCGCCGCCGGTGGAGACTCCCAAGCCGTCAGTCGCGGCTCCCGCTGAGGACAAATCCCCCACGGCGCCACCGGCTCCAGCGGTCGCCACGACGATGCCCGCTGCCCACGCCGCATCGACCAAGCCCGCGGAATGGCCGGGGTTTCGGGGACCCAACCGCGACAGCGTGGTGCACGGCACGCAGATCGCGACGGACTGGTCCGCGTCACCGCCTGTGCAGATCTGGCGCCGGCCGGTCGGGCCGGGGTGGTCGTCGTTCGCCGTCAACGGCAATCTTTTCTACACGCAGGAACAGCGCGGCGGCGACGAGGTCGTCTCGTGCTACCGCATGAGCAACGGCGAGGCCGTGTGGAGACATCGCGACGCGACGCGATTTTATGAATCGAACGGTGGCGCAGGTCCCCGCGGTACGCCGACGCTCAGCAACGGCCGCGTCTATACGCTCGGCGCAACCGGCATCCTGAACGTCCTCGACGCCGGCAACGGCGCGGTTGTGTGGTCGCGCAATGCGGCGACCGACGTGCACGCCAAGATTCCGATGTGGGGCATCTCGAGCTCGCCGCTCGTCGTCGACGACGTCGTCATCGTCGCGGTTGGCGGGAAGCTCGCGGCGTACGACGCCGCGAACGGCAACCCGCGCTGGTCGGGCGCCGGCAGCGGCTTCAGCTACAGCTCGCCGCAGCTCGCGACGATCCAGGGCGTGCAGCAGGTCATTTTCATGAGCGGACCCGGCACGACCAGCGTTGTGCCCGCCACCGGCGCCGTGCTCTGGCAGCACGCGTGGGAAGGCGGCGCGATAACCCAGCCGGTGCTGACGCCGGACGGCGGTGTCCTCGTCAACACCATCTCCATGAACGGCGGCGTCGGCACGCGCCGGCTCTCGGTGGCGCGCCACTCGAGCGGCTGGACAGTGGAGGAGCGCTGGACCTCGAACGGACTGAAGCCGTACTTCAACGACTTCGTCGTCCACAAGGGCCACGCGTACGGCTTCGACGGCGCGATCCTCTCGTGCGTCGATCTCGAGGACGGCAAGCGCCTTTGGAAGGGCGGGCGCTACGGGAACGGACAACTGCTGCTGATCGCCGATCAGGATCTGCTGCTGGTGATCTCCGAGGAAGGGGAACTGGCGCTGGTCAAGGCGACGCCCGATCAGTTCACCGAGGTCGCGCGAGTCCCCGCGCTCAACAGCAAGACATGGAACCATCCAGTGATCGTCGGCGACGTGCTGCTGGTGCGCAACGGCGAAGAGATGGTGGCGTATCGCCTGGCACGCGCCGGCGGCACGATCAGCGCGACGACCAAATAGCCAGCCCGCGGGACATCCGGGCCGCCACGGACGAATCCCGGCATCGAACGTCGAGATTACGCCATCTTCCGTAACCATTACGTATAATGACGTAATGGCTTCGGCGAATCCCTTCGTCTACGGCGAGGTCGTCACCGCGAACGCCTTTGCGGATCGGGAAAGCGAGCGGGATCGCCTCGAGCGCGACCTGGCGGAGGGACAGAAGGTCTTCCTGATCTCGCCCCGGCGCTACGGCAAGTCGTCGCTCGTCCGCGCCGTCATGAAGGCGCTCGCCGCGAAGCGGATTCTGACGGTCGAGGTGACTGTCGCCGCGTCGAGTTCCTACGTCGCCTTTCTCGAGGCGTACGCGCGAGCGCTGGTCAGCGCGGAGACGCCCGCGGGCAAGCTGCGGCAGTGGGCGGCCGATCTTCTCCACGCGGTGCGTCCGGAAACGCGCTTCGAGGCCCGGGAGTCAGGCGCCGCGCCGCGCTTCTCCCTGGCGTTCCCTTCCGTCCGGACGGCGCGTGATGCCGCCAGGCTCTCCGCGGAAGTGTTCGCCCTGCCTGGCCGGATCGCGGCGGCGCGCCGCCAGCGGATGGCGGTCGCGCTCGACGAGTTCCAGACGATCGCCGCGTTCGACGGCGGCAGCGTCGAGCACGCGCTGCGCGCCGCCGTGCAGGACCAGCGCTCCGTCGGCTACGTGTTCGCGGGTTCGGAACCCTCGCTGATGGAGCGGATGCTGACGCCCCGACGGCCGTTCTACAAGGCCGGGCCGGTCGTTCGCCTGGAGAAGATCGACGGCCAGACGTTCGCGGACTTCATCGACGCGCGATTCGCGGCGAGCGGACTTCGCGCCGAGCAGGGCCTCGGCGCCGCGATCGTCGAGCTGGCGGAAAACGTGCCGTACGACGTGCAGCGCCTCGCGCACGAGACCTGGGACGATGTGAGAGCGGGGGGACGGAAAAGCGCGGGCCTCGACGACCTGCATCTCACGCTCAGCCGGCTGCTCAATCAGCATCACACGGTGTTCGAGGAGTCGTGGCAGCGCCTGACCCTGGCGCAGCGCGCCGTGCTTCGCGCGATCGTCCTCGAGGGCGGCCGGGAAGTGCTGTCGGCGGACGTCCGGTCGCGCCATCGCCTCCCCGGCGCATCCAGCGTCCAATCGGCGCTCGCGGCGCTGATCCGGCAGGACATCGTCATGAAAGAGCAGGGGCGGTACGTCGTCAACGACTCGTTGTACCGCGAGTGGATGGCGCGAAGGACGTTCTAGCAGGGCCCTGGAATCCTCTTTCTAGACCGAGGCGCCGCGCGGCAGTTCGACGGCCACGATCGCGCCGAGGGCGACGCCGACGACGGCGCCCGCAGCCGTGCCGACTCCGATCCCGACGCAGCCCATGGCCGCGGTCAGCCCCGCGACGAGCGACGCCGTCAGCCACCCTGTCGACAGCCCTCGCGTCGATGGCGTCATCGCACGACTGGCGAGACCACCCGACACGAACCCCGCGGCGACGCAGACACTCAGGGCTGCGTCCGCGGGCCACGACGAGGCGAACCGGCACAGAACGAGCGCCGAAGCCATCGGAATCGCGCCCGTCGCGAGGCCGGCGTCGACCGACCACGTGCCGTGAGGCTGCCGCCACCGAACGAGAACGCTGACGAAGAGGAGCGCGGCACCAACCGCAGCGCACTTCCACGGTGCTTCCGTCTCGCGTGCGCACAGTACGGCCAGCGGGACGACAACGAGCGCAACGCGCAGCGCCGCGCGAGCGCGGCCCCGCTCGTACGTGCGCCTCGCGGCCGTGCGCAGCTGGACGACGTCAGGCATCCCGGCTTCTCCAGATCGCGCGCAGCCGATGGACCGCGCGCTGCCGGCGTTTACGCCATGCCGCAGCGGACAGAGGTGCGGGGGCGCCGGCGTCGGGCGACAGAACCGCGCGATCGGCGTCGGTGAGCTCGCCGAGCGCTTCGGCCACGGCCCGACGCAGATCGGCCTCGATCAGGAGGTCTTCCGGAGAGGCCCCGCCCTCAATCGCGCTCATCGCAGCCTCCGCGGCCACTTCACGGCGGCGCTGGCGCTGCCGCCGTCGCGTGCGCACCTCGTAGAGAGCGATCCCGAACGCCCACGCCACTCCGTCGCGGCCCGTGTCGAAGTCCGAAATCCTGAAGAAGATCTTCAGCAGCGCCTGCTGCGCGAGATCCTCTGCGTCGGAATCGCCCGGCATGGCGCGTCGGACGAACGACAGCAGCTCGGGCCATAGCCCGGCAAAGACCGTGTCGAACGCCTCACGGTCGCCTACGGCGAGCCGCACCATCGCCTCGTGCACCGTCGTGCGCTGCGGCGCGTTCATGCTGAGCGATCGCGTCTTCGGCGCGGCATGCAGATCATGCCGCCCGATCGGACTAGGCGCGAGAGGCGATCCCGTGACATCGGGAATCGCGGGTCACGCCGGACCTTCAGCCGCCTAGTTGCGTGCATGACCATCCTGAAGCAGATCACGCTGTGCCTGGCTCTGCTCCTCCTTCCGGGTCGATATAATCTCGAGTCGGGCGGCGCGCCCGGCGGGGAGTCGGCCGCCGCCGCCGCGCTCCAGGGCCTGATCTCGAATACTGAAACGCTCGTGACCGGCGCCGCCAGGGAGATGCCCGCCGAGAGGTACGACTTTGCGCCGGCGGCCGGCGAGTTCCGGGGCGTTCGCACCTTCGCGAAACAACTGAAGCACGCATCCGCGGTGCAATATCTTGTCGCCGTCAGCATTCTTGGGGAGCCGGTGACCGCGGAAATGTCTGACGAACGCGGGCCGGACTCGGTCAGGTCGAAAGAGGACGTGGTGAAGTATCTCGAGGGCTCCTTCGCCGCGCTCCATCGCGCCGCGGCAACCGTGGATGAGATGAACGCATTCGCACCGATCAAAGGAGTCTTCGGGTCGGCTCCGGCGACGCGCGCGGGCTTGATTGCGGGCGCGCTTGCGCACTCGTCGAATCACTACGGACAGATCGTCGAGTATCTGCGGATGAACGGCATCGTCCCGCCAGCGTCGCGATGAACCGCGGTCAGGAAGGTCACCTCGGCCGGACCGCCAGCTTCACGCCGGCCGGCGGCCGCTGCGCGACGCCAGGGACGTGTCGCTTGCCCCAGTGGATCAGTTCACGCAGTACTGGCAGCAGGTCGTGCCCGCGGGCCGTCAGGTGGTACTCCTCACGCGGCGGACGCTCGAGGTACTGGCGGCGTTCGATCAGGCCGCACCGCTCGAGGCGCTCCAGTCGCTCGGCGAGGATGTTGGTCGAAATCCCTTCGGGCGACGCCAGAAATTCGGCGAAGCGGTGCTTGTCGTAGAAGAGCAGGTCCCGGATCACGAGGAGAGTCCATCGATCGCCCAAGAGATCGAGCGCGCCGGCGATCGGACAGGGAGACCGCAGGGGGCCCGGAGGCCCAGAGGACTTCGACCGGCTCCCTCCCATGGACGCACTGTATCATGTCACTTGCATTTTGCAATCAACGGCCCTACAGTGTCGGACGGTCACTTGCATGTTGCAAGCAACTTGACTGAAGGGAGATCGCCATGCTGCCCGCCGCCCAGGCCCTGATCGTGGAGCTCGACGCCGAAACCCCCGCCACGCGCCGCGTGCTCGAACGGCTGCCAAACGATCGTCTGGACTGGCGCCCCCACCCGAAGTCTCTCAGTGCGGGCCAGTTGGCCCAGCATGTCGCCTCGATTCCTGGAAATATCGCGCGGCTCGCGCAACTCGACGGAATGGACGTCGCCAACCGCCGGTTCGAGTACGCATCGTGCGAGAGCGTGTCCGCGGTGCTGGCGTCGCTCGACACGTCAATCGGGCAGGCGCGGGATTTCCTGACCGGACTCGACGACGAGCGCGCCGCTGCCGTCTGGCGCCTGACCGTCGGCGGCCGCGAGCTCGCGTCGATGCCGCGCATCGGCGTCATGCGCACGATGTGCCTCAACCACTGGTACCACCACCGCGGCGAGCTCGTGGTCTACCTGCGCCTGCTGGGAATCCCGGTGCCGGTGGTGTATGGCAGAAGCGCTGACGAAGGGCCGGGGACCGTGGCCGGCCACTGATTACAGACCTCGCGTCATTCGCTCGAAACTGAGATCGCGGCGCTGCCGCCGGCGCCGATTGCACTGGAATCCGGCGCTTTTCGTGGCACACGTCTTGAGCTTGCCGGGGCATGGCGACGTCCACCTTTGCCCTGCTGGTTCTCTCTGGCGCCGCGCTGTACTTCATGACGGCGGAGGAGCGGAAGCGGCTGCTGCGATCCACCCTTGACGTCATGAGGATGTCGGTCCGCACGGCGGCGCACAGTGCTTCGTCGGGCGAGCCGTTCGACGAATTCCTGCGCGCGCGCACCGGCTGGCCCGTCGTGACCCTGCTGCTCGTGGCCGTGAACGCGCTCGTGTTCATCTGCATGATCTTCGGCCGCGGCGCGCTCGGCGATCCGCAGACGCTGATTGACTGGGGCGGCAGCGTTGCGCCTCGCACGGCAAACGGCGAATGGTGGCGCCTCATCACGTCCTTGTTCGTGCACGCAGGACCGCTCCATCTGCTCGCGACGATCGCGGGACTCGTGCCGCTTGGCGTGATCCTGGAGCGCGCCGTGGGGCGGGTTGCGTTCGCCGCGACCTATCTCGCGGCCGGGGTGCTCGCCGGCGTCGTCAGTCTGTGGACGATGTCGCCGACGACGGTCAGCACGGGCGCGTCGGGCGCGATCTTCGGGCTCTATGGCCTGCTCCTGGCGTCGATTCCCTACGCCGTCTTCAGTCCCCCTGAAGTGCCGATTCCGTTCGTCCTGCTGAAACGGATCGCCGCCGCTGCCGGTCCGTTCCTCCTGTACAACCTGGTCACCGACCACGTCGGCACGGCAGGCGAGCTCGCGGGTCTGGGCGCCGGATTTGTCGGAGGCCTCTTCGTCGCCCGCGGCGTGACGCGCGAGAAGCCCCCTCTGCGGCGCGCGGCAATGGTGATGACCGCGTCTCTGGCCATCGCGGCCGGCGCGGGCGTCCCGCTTCGCGGGATCGTCGACGCCCGGCCCGAGATCGCGAAGGTCGCCGCGGCCGAAGAGCGGACGGCGGGCGTCTACGACGCCGCGCTCGCGAAGTTCAGACGCGGCCGCATCTCCATGCAGGAGCTCGCCCAGACGATCGACCGGACGATCGTTCCGGACCTGCAGGCCGTCCATGCGCGACTGAAGGAGCTGCGCGGCGTCCCGCGCGAGCAGACGCCGCTGGTGACCGCCGCCGAAGAGTATCTGGGGCTGCGAGAGCAATCCTGGCGATATCGAGCCGACGGCCTCCACAAATCCAGGATGGACATGCTCAGGAAAGCCGACCTGGCGGAGCGTTCCGCGCTGGACTCCTTCGAGAAGATTCGGCCCTCGATGTAGCCCCCCACCGGCGGCCCTGTCGTCACGATAGGATTGGCGTATGACCCTACGCGTCCGAGCCGCCACGTCATCGGTTCTCGCCATTCTGTTTGCCGGCGCGAGCGTCGCCTTCGCGCAGACCGAGCCGCCCGGACGCGAAACGTCTGCCGCGTCGGTGGCGTCCTACGCGCTCTCGCAACAGATGCCCGTCGACCCCGAGGCGATCGTCGGCGCGCTGCCGAACGGCCTGCGCTACTACGTGCGCGCAAACGGGAAGCCCGCGCACCGCGCCGAGCTTCGCCTCGTCGTCAAGGCCGGTTCGGTCCTGGAGGACGAGGATCAACGCGGGCTCGCGCATTTCGTCGAGCACATGGAGTTCGAGGGCACGCGGCATTTTCCTGGCCACAGCATCCCGGACTTCCTGTCGTCGCTCGGCCTGAGCATCGGCGCGGACGCGAACGCCGCAACGAGCTACGACGACACCCAGTACACGCTTCGCGTGCCGACCGATGTGCCGGGCGTGCTCGATCGCGCGCTGCTCATCCTGGAGGACTGGGCCCAGGGCGCCACCTTCGACCAGGACGGCATCGAGCGGGAGCGTCCGATCGTCCTGTCCGAGTGGCGGATGCACCTCGGCGCGGGGGAGCGGACGCAGGACAAGATCCGCCGCGCGCAGCTCGAGGGATCCCGGTATGCGGATCGGCGTCCCATCGGAGATCCCACGGTCATCGAGCACGCGCAGCGCGCGGCGCTCACGCGCTTCTACCACGATTGGTACCGTCCCGATCTGATGGCCGTCATCGTCGTCGGCGACATCGATCGCGAGACGGCTGTCAGGATGATCAGGGAACATTTCTCGTCGCTGTCCTCGCCGCCTCAGGAGCGGACGCGGCCGGCGATCGACGTCCCGGAGAAACCCGGCACCCGGTACCTCCTCGTCGCCGACAAGGAGACCACTTCCACGGTCGTCCAGGTCACCGATCTCCGGCCCGCGCGCAACCAGGGATCGGTCGGCGGGTATCGCGACATCATGATCGATCAGTTGTTCGCCGCGATGCTGGGCTCGCGACTCGACGAGCTCGGCCAGACCGCGAATCCGCCCTTTCTCAGAGCGGCGGCCGATCGATCGCTCTTTCCGATGCCCAGGACGAAGGACGAAGCCGTTCTCCAGGCGCTCGTGTCCAACGACGGCATCGCGCGCGGTCTCGAGGCGCTGCTGACGGAGCTCCAGCGCGTCGCGCGATTCGGTTTCACGGCAACCGAGCTCGACCGCGCCAAGCAGGCGATGATGCTGGGCTACGAACGCGTCGTCACGGAAAGCCCCGACCGCGAGTCGTCCAGCCGCGCCGACGAGTACACCCGCAATTTCCTCCAGTCGGAGGCGCTGCCGACGATCTGGCAGGAGCTCGCGTTCCACCGCCGGTTCCTCCCGCGCATCACGCTGGCCGAGGTCAACGCGCTCGCAGCCGATTGGTTTCCCGACCGCAACCGGCTCGTCATCGTCTCGGCGCCCGACGCAGCCGGCGTGGTGCTGCCAACCGAAACCCAGCTTGCGGCCGTCGTGAAGACCGTATCGTCGAAGCGCCTCGAGGCGTATGTGGATACCTCGTCCGGGCAGGCGCTCATGGACGCGCCTCCATCGCGCGGGGCGATCGTGAAGGCAACCGTCCGCGCCGACTCGGGCATCACCGAGTGGACGCTCTCCAACGGAGCGACCGTCGTGCTGAAGCCGACGACGCTCAAGGAAGACCAGATTCTTTTTCGGGCGGCGGCCCCAGGTGGGACGTCGCTGGCGAGCGATGCAGATTTCGCGTCCGCCCGCGTGGCGGATGCCGTGGTGCCGGCCGGGGGGGCCGGTGCCTTCAGCGCCGTGATGCTCGACAAGATGCTCTCGGGCAAGGCGGTCGCGGTCTCGCCGTTCATCGACGAGCTGGACGAGGGGATGAGCGGCGGCAGCACGCCGCAGGACCTCGAGACGATGTTTCAGCTTCTGTATCTGCGCTTCACGCAGCCGCGCGCGGATCCGGCCGCATTCGCCGCGATGGCGTCCCAGGCGCGATCGCTGCTCGCGAACCAGATGGCCAGCCCAGACGCCGTCTTCAACCAGACGATTGCCGCGGCGCTCAGCCGCAACCATCCGCGCCGGCAGCCCGAGACGCCTTCGACAGTCGATCAATGGAACCTCGAGAAATCGATGGCGTTCTACAAGGCGCGCTTCGCCGACGCGAGCAACTTCACGTTCGTGTTCGTCGGCAGCTTCACGCCGGATGCGATCAAGCCGCTGGTCGAGACGTACATCGCCAGCCTCCCCGCGACCCACGCGCGCGAAACGTGGAGAGACGACGGCATCGCGTTCCCCGCGGGCATCGTCGAGAAGACCATTCACCAGGGCATCGCGCCCAAGAGCGAAGTGGCGGTCGTGTTTTCGGGACCGATCGAGTACGACGCGCCTCACAGGCTGGCGCTTCGGACGATGGCGATGCTGCTGCAGTCGCGGCTGTTCGATTCGATCCGGCAGGAGCTCGGAGGGACGTACAGCATCACTGTCGTGCCGGACGCAGACAAGGTTCCGCGTCCCGAGTACACCGTGCGGATCGAATGGACGTGCGACCCGGCCCGCACGGAGGCGCTCGTGCAGCGCGTGTTTCAGGAGATCGAAGCCGTGAAGAACACCCGGCTCGACGCGCGGCAGGTGGCGCTCATCCGCGAGACGCTGCTGCGGGAGTTCGAGTCGAACGGCCAGGACAACCGATACTGGCTCGAGCAAGTCTCGCGGGTGTACGAGGACGGGAACGCGTCCGACGCGGCGGCCTTGCTCAACGTTCCAGGGCAGATCGCGTCGCTGACGGGTGACGCCATTCAGCAGGCGGCGCGGACCTACCTGGACACGACCAGATACGTGAAGGTGACGCTCATGCCGGCCGGTCGCATGCCTTGACGTTTCCCGTCCCGATCCCCGTCGGGCCCTTCAGGCTGCACCCGCATGTGGTCTTCGACGTCCTCGCGTATTCGATCGGATTCCGTCTGTTCCTCTGGGAGCGTCGGCGGCTCGGCGACACGATAGACACTGGCGCGCGCTGGAGCGTCGTCGCGGCTGCGGTGTTCGGCGCGGCAATCGGCAGCAAGCTGTTCTTCTGGCTCGAAGATCCAGCCGAGACCCTGGCGCACTGGAACGACCTTCGATTCCTTCTCGGGGGGAAGACGATCGTCGGGGGCCTGATCGGCGGCCTGGCGGGCGTCGAGCTCGAAAAGCGATGGACCGGGCTGACGCGGCGGACGGGCGATCTGTTCGCGATGCCGATCGCCGCCGGGATCGCGATCGGACGGATCGGCTGTTTCCTGTCGGGCCTGCCGGATCGGACGTTCGGGACGCCGTCAGCGCTTCCGTGGGCCGTGGATTTTGGCGACGGCATTCCGCGCCATCCCACGCAGCTCTACGAATCCGCAGTGATGGCCGTCGTCGCGGTCCTGCTCGGGCGCCTCACGCGACATCCGCATCGCGAGGGGGACGTCTTCAAGCTGTTCATGGTCAGCTACTTCGCCCTGCGCCTGGGCGTCGACGCGCTCAAGCCGGAAGTGCGGATCTTTCTCGGGCTGTCGTCGCTGCAGTGGGCGTCGGTTGCGGTGCTCGTCTATTACGGCCATGATGTCCTCCGCTGGGTGCGGGATGGATGGACCGATGACTGAGACGCCGAACTCTGGCCCGCCGCAGGAGCCGTCTCGGAAAGCCTCGCCCGTCCGCGTGCTGGTGATGCTGCTCGTCGGCGGGATCGTTCTTGCGGGAGGCGGGTGTGCGCTCTTCCTCGGCACTTTCACCGGCACCACATCGACCGTGCTCGACAGGCTCGGAGCTGTCAGCTTCGTCATCGGAGTCCTGCTGTTCGTGGCCGGCGTTTTGTGGGCGATCGTCCTGGGGCTCGCCCGACTGTTGAGGAAGTAAGCGCACGATGGGCGTCCGTCCTTATCTCTTCTACGACGTGGCCATTTCGATCTGTTCGACGTGCTTCCGGCGCGTGGACGCGAAGGTCGTCTTCCAGGACGATCGCGTCTTCATGATCAAGCGGTGCCCCGATCACGGGTACGAGCGCGTCCTCATTGCCGACGACGTCGATTACTACCGGCGCTGTCGGGAAGTGTTCATCAAGCCACCCGAAATGCCGCTCCGGTACAACACTCCCGTCAAGTGGGGCTGTCCGTACGACTGCGGCTTGTGCACGGATCACGAGCAGCACTCGTGCCTGTCGCTCGTCGAGATCGCCGACGCGTGCAACCTGCGTTGCCCGATCTGCTACGCGTCGAGCGGTCCAGACCGGCCGAACTTCCGGTCCCTGGCGCACGTCGAGCGCATGCTGGACGCTGTGGTCGCGAATGAGGGCCAGCCTGACGTGGTGCAGATTTCTGGGGGCGAGCCGACGATTCATCCCGATTTCTTCGAGGTGCTCGATCTCGCCAAGGCGCGGCCGATCCGGCACGTCATGGTGAACACCAACGGCATCAGGATCGCCGAAAGCGAAGACTTCACCGCGCGCCTGGCGGGCTACATGCCCGATTTCGAGCTCTATCTGCAGTTCGACTCGTTCGAGCGGGAAGCGCTCATGGATCTGCGCGGAGCGGATCTGCGCCGGATCCGCGAACAGGCGCTGGAGCGCCTCAATCGGCACGGCATTTCGACGACCCTCGTGGTGACGGTCAAGCGCGGCGTCAACGACCACGAGATCGGGAAGATCATAGATTTCGCGCTGACACAGCCGTGCGTGCGCGGCGTCACGCTGCAGCCCGTGCAGGTCGCGGGCCGCCACGATCGCTTCGACCCGTCGACCGATCGGCTCACGCTGACCGAGGTTCGGCGCCGAATTCTCGAACAGACCGCAGTCTTCCGGCCCGAGGACGTCATCCCCGTCCCATGCCATCCCGATTCGCTGGCCATGGCGTATGCGCTGAAGATCGGCGGGGAGGTCGTCCCGCTCACGGGCCTGATCGATCCTCAGGTCCTGATCAACGGCGGCCGCAATACCATCGTGTACGAGCAGGACGACGCGGTGAAGGCCGGACTGCTCAAGCTATTTGCCACGAATCACTCGCCGCAGTCTGGGATTTCGTCGCTGCGCGACCTGCTCTGCTGCCTGCCGCACGTCGACGCCCCGGCCGGGCTCGGCTATCGGAATCTGTTCCGCGTGATCATCATGCAGTTCATCGACGCATATTCGTTCGACGTGCGATCGGTGAAGAAGACATGCGTCCATATCGTGCATCCGGACGGACGCCTCATTCCCTTCGACACCTACAATCTCTTCTATCGCGACGACCTAGAAGCCACGCGGCTGGCGCCACTGCGGGCGGCGACGCACTGATCCCGACGCGCCGCTCACACAAGATCCAGGATCGCGCGCAGCGTCACGGCGGCATGCCCGATCGGCAGATTGCTGACGTAGAAATGCCGCGCGCCGGCGGCGGTCAGCTCCCGGATCGACCGCGCGCAGACGGCTTCAGGCGTCGCGCCCGCCGCGAACTCCGCCCTCAAATCGTCCACCGGCACCGGCAGGAACGCGCGGAGCGCCTCGAGCGTCCGCGGATTTGCGGATCGGTAATAGAACACGCCGAACAACCCCGGCAGCGACAACCCGCGGCGTCCGACTTCCGTCAGGAAACGCTCCACCGCGGGACGGCTGTGGTGCGACACGATCTGCGTGAGATAGAACTCCGCATTCACCCGCGCGTCCGTCAGGTGATCGACCTGCCGCGCGGCGTCCGCGTGCGGGTTGGCCCATCCGCCGAGCGTCAGATCCGCGTCTCGCGCGCGAATCATCTGGCGGAGCTGCCAGGCGTGCTCGACGCACCGTGGAGGGCCGACGTGCTTGTCGCCGCCGAGGACCACGAGCGACTCGAAACCATGATGTCTGGCGCGATCCGCGTAAGCGAGGCAGTACTCGGCGGTGTGCTTGCACGTCAGGAAGGGAATGACGTGCGATCGCGGCACGTCGCTTCCAAGATTGATCACGAGATGCCGGAGGTTGTCCTCCTCCTTCAATCCAACGGCGCTGTCGGTGAGAAAGACGAACGTGCCTTCTCGCGTGAGTCCGCGGACGGCGTGGTAGGTATCGATCCACGCGTCCATGCTCGCCGCCGTCTGCAGCTCCGCGCGCGGCGGCCGCAGCTCCGCCGCAATCACCGCCGCGCCGCTCTTCAGTCGTTCGACGAGTGCACCCATGCGCTCAAAGCCGGATCCAGGTCCAACCTCATATACTAGCGTGTCCGATGCCAGCCGACCGCGCCGCGCTCGAGCGGCTCCACGCACTGCCCCGCCTCACGCTCGCCGCTGCGCCCACGCCCGTGGAAGAACTGTCGCGCCTTCGCGCGGCGCTTGGCGCCGGTCCCGTGCTGCTCGTCAAGCGGGACGATGCGCTGCCGTTTGGATTCGGGGGAAACAAGATCCGGAAACTGCAGGTCGTCGCAGCGCAGGCGCTCGCGGCGGGCGCGGACACGCTGATCACGACCGGCGGCGTGCAGTCGAACCACGCGCGGGCGACGGCGGCGGTCGCGGCCCGCCTCGGTTTGCGCTGCATCCTGATCGCCAATGGCGTGGAGCAGGCGAGGCCCACGGCGAACGCGCTCCTCGACCGCCTGTTGGGCGCCGAGATCGACTACGTCGACTCGCGCGACGCGCGTGCGCCTGCGATGGATCGCGCCGCCGATCGGGTGCGGGCGGCGGGAGGGAACCCCTTCGTGATCCCTCTGGGCGCGTCGACGCCGCTCGGCGCGGCGGCCTATGCGATGGCCGTCGGCGAGCTGCTCGATCGAATCCATCCGCCGGACACCATTGTGCTGTCCTCGTCATCGGGCGGTACGCAGGCCGGCGTCATCGCCGGCTGCCGTCTCCACGGGTTGCGCACGCGCGTGACGGGCATCAGCGCGGACGATCCTTCGGCCGCAATCGCCGCCGACATCCGGAGAATCCTCGGTGGAATGGAGCAACTGCTTGGCGTCGCCGCGGGCGCCCTGTCGGACGCCGACATCGACGTCGACGATCGCTTCGTCGGCGGTGGCTATGGCGTGCCGACGGCCGGTTCGGCCGAAGCGATCGAGCTGTGCGCGCGGCAGGAGGCGCTGTTTCTCGATCCGACGTATACCTCCAAGGCGATGGCCGCCCTCATCGCGCGGATTCGATCGAAGGAACTGACGGGCGGGACGGCGCTCTTCTGGCATACCGGCGGGCAGGTGGGGCTGTTTGCATGATTCAGATCACGTTCCTGGGAGCGGCGCGGACGGTGACCGGCTCGAAGTACCTGATCGAGTCCAACGGCAGCCGCATCATGGTCGATGCGGGCCTGTTTCAGGGGCTGAAAGAGCTCAGGCTTCGGAACTGGGAGGATTTTCCGGTCCCGCCGTCGAGCGTCCAGGCGATCGTCCTGACGCACGCACACCTCGATCACTGCGGATACCTGCCCCGCCTCGTGGCGCAGGGCTTCAGAGGACGCGTGTTCTGCACGCAGGGCACGCAAGATCTCTGCAAGATCGTCCTTCCGGACGCCGGCCGCCTGCAGGAAGAAGACGCCGACTACGCCAATCGCCACAATTTCACGAAACACAAGCCCGCGCTCCCGCTCTATCGCGAGGTCGACGCCTTCCGGGCGGTGTCGCAACTCCAGCCGTGCGGCTACGACAGGAAGATACCGGTGGTGGGCGGCATCGAGGTGGAGTTCATCAACGCCGGGCATCTGCTCGGATCCTCGTACGTGCGGATGCAGATCGACGGCCGCGTGATTCTGTTCGGGGGCGATCTGGGACGATACGGGCGCCCGGTCCTGCCGGATCCCACTCCCGTCGCAACGGCCGACTATCTGCTCGTCGAGTCCACCTACGGCGATCGCCTGCACGAGCAGGACGATGACGGGGCGCGGCTGGCGGAGATCGTCTCGCGCACGGCCCAACGGGGCGGCAAGCTGATTATTCCGGCGTTTGCGATCGGGCGCGTCGAGGAGCTCTGCTACTGGCTCAAGCGTCTGGAGGCGGAAAAGCGGATTCCCGTGCTGCCCGTCTTCGTCGACAGCCCGATGGCGGCCGCGGCGCTGGCGCGCTACAGCGAGCGCGTCAACGAGCTCGATCCGGACCTGCGGCCCGAGATGTACGACGACAAAGCGCCGCACGATGCCGCCGCGCGTCAGCCGCCGGATATCCGCCGTGAGCGCGCGAAGCACGAGCGCGATCTGTGCATCTTCTGCACGGCCCGCTTTCGCGTCGTCGGATCCCCGGACGAGTCGAAGCAATTGACGGCGTCCAAGATGCCGGCGATCGTGATTTCGTCGAGCGGCATGGCGGAAGGCGGACGGGTGCTCCACCACCTGAAGGCGGCGCTGCCGGATGCCCGCAATACCGTGCTGTTCGCGGGGTATCAAGGCGTTGGGACCCGCGGTCGGCGGCTCGTCGACGGCGAGAAGAGCGTCAAGATCCACGGCGAATGGATCCCCGTCGCCGCGGCGATCGAACGCCTCGACTCGATGTCGGCGCACGCCGACGCCGGCGAGATCATGCGGTGGCTCAGCGGCTTCACCGCGCCGCCGACCCAGACCTTCATCGTCCATGGGGAGCCGCCGGCGCAGGACGCGCTCGGCGCTCGAATACAGGCCGAGCTCGGCTGGAGTCACAGGGCGCCGTCGCACCGGGAATCGGTCGAGATCTAGCGGCACTGATAAAATCGAACGGTTATGACCTGTCGAAGATGGCTGCTCGCCGTTGTTGTGCCTGTTGTTCTCGCGACGCCGACGGCGGCGCAGCGAGCGAAGACCCCACGGCCGACCGCAAGCCCGCTGGTCGAGCGGGCGGGCGACGTCGGCTTCATCCAGATTCAGGCCCCGAGCTTCGCGCAGCTCGACGCGCGCCAGAAAGCGCTGGCGTACTGGCTGACGCAGGCTTCCATTGCAATTGATCCGATCGTCTACGATCAGTTGTCGGCGTCCGGCCTTCGAGAGAAACGGCTGATCGAGGGGATCGTGTCCCACCAGGCCGGCATCGCTCCCGGGTCGTTCCGCAAAATTCGTGAATACGCGCTCCTCTTCTGGGCCAACCGCGGCAACCACAACGAAACCACCGCGCAGAAATTCCTGCCGTCCTTTACGGGTGAGGAACTGCAGGACGCCGCGCTGAAGGCGCAGGCCGCGGGAGCCTTCGCATCCACGTATGGCGATCTGCCGCCGCTGTCCACGCCCGACGAGGTCAGGAAGGAGACCGCGGCTCTGAAGGCGGCGATCTTCGATGCGTCCTTCGAGCCGATGACGACCGCGAAGACGCCGCCGGCGGGCACGGACATCCTCCAGGCGAGCGCGAACAACTTCTACCAGGGCGTCAGTCTCGCGGATCTGAAGAACTTCACGGAGCGCTTTCCGTTGAATTCCCGGATGGTGAAGGACAGCCGCGGCCTTCACGAAGAGGTGTATCGGGCCGGTACGCCCGATGGGCGGATCGCTCCCGGACGCTATGCGGTGTTTCTGAAGAAGGCGATCGACTGCCTGGAGAAGGCCAGGGCCCTGGCCGATCCGCCGCAGGCGACCGTCCTCGCCGATCTGATTCGCTTCTACCAGACGGGCGATCCCAAGGACTGGCTGCAGTTCGGCGGCGACTGGGTCCGAAACGACACGACCGTCGATTTCGCCAACGGCTTCATCGAGGTGTATCGCGACGCGCGCGGCGCGAAGGGCACGTCCCAGAGCTTCGTGACGATCACCGACAAGCCCGTCACGACCGTGATGACCAAGCTGGCGCAGAACGCGGCGTACTTCGAGGAGAAGGCGCCCTGGGACGCGAAATACAAGAAGCGCGACTTCCAGGCGCCCGTCATCAAGGCGGTCGAAGTCCTGATCGAAACCGGCGACTTCCACGTGACGACGATCGGCGACAACCTGCCGAACGAAAACGAGATTCACGAGAAGTACGGGACGAAGAACTTCCTGTTCCTCGGCAGCAGCCACGCGTTGAGCGCGGCGTCGGGGCCGCTGACGGACGAGTTCACCGCGTCCCCCGAAGAGATCCAGCGCGGCAGGAAATACGGCGAGGAAGCCGAGGATCTGCTCACCGCGCTGCACGAAGTGATCGGGCATGGCTCGGGCAAGCTGAGCGACCGCGTCAGGGGAGGCGCGGAGCCGTACCTGAAAGAGTATTTCTCCACGCTCGAAGAAGCCCGGGCCGATCTGATGGGACTCTGGAACGTCTGGGATCCGAAGCTGCGGGAGCTCGGCCTGATCAAGGATCAGGAAGAGGTCGCGAAAACGATGTACGACAACGCCGCGCGGGCGCCGCTCACGCAGCTCCGGCGCATCCCGAAAGGGGACACGATCGAAGAGGACCATCAGCGCGATCGGCAGCTCATCGCGCACTACATCAAGGACAAGACCGGCGCCATCGCGTACTTCGACAAGGGCGGGAAGACGTACGTCCGGGTCACCGACTATCAGAAGATGCGGCAGGGCGTCGGGATGCTGCTCGCGGAGCTGATGCGGATCAAGGCCGAGGGGGACTACGCGGCGATCAAAGTCCTCGTCGACAAGTACGGCTCCCGTTTCGACCCGAAGCTGCGCGACCAGGTCGTCGCCCGCTACAAGACCCTGAACCTGCCGACGTACTGGGCGGGCATCAACGCGAAGCTCACCGCGTCGCTCGGTCCGCAGAAGGGCATCCCCGCCGTCACGATCGGCTATCCGCGCGACGCCGTCCGGCAGTATCTCGAATACGGCGCGATGTACGACAAGACGCTCGAGCCGCGGGCCGCCGCGAAATGAGCGTGCCGGTCACGAGCCGCGTCGACGCCAGGAAATACCTTCTCGAGCGCGTCGACGAAGCCGCCGTCGTTCAACTGTACGCCGACGGCTTCAGCGAGCTGCCGACGCGCGACAAGATCCTCATCTACCACCTGTACGAGGCCGCGATCGCCGGACGCGATATCTATTACGATCAGCGGTACGCTCACAACCTCGAAATGCGCGACGTGCTCGAGGAAATTCTGACGCACCCGGCCGGGGTCGACGAGTCGACGCTGGCCGAGATCCGGCGCTATACCAAGCTGTTCTGGATCAACACCGGGCCTTACAACAATCTGACCGCCAGAAAATTCGTGCTGACGTGCGCGCCCGAGGCCTTCGAGGCCGCGGCTCGCGCGGCAAGGGCAGCCGGCGCACGCTTTCCGCTCCGTGCGGGAGAGACCCTCGAGACCCTGCTCGCGCGGCTGCGGCCGTACTTCTTCGATCTGAGCGTCGATTCCCTGGTGACGAGCAAGACGCCCGGATCCGGCAAGGACATCCTGGAGGCGAGCGCGAACAACCTGTACACCAACGTCTCGATGGCGGACCTCGAGGCCTTCGTCGAGCGGTATCCGTTGAACTCGCGGCTCGTCAAGCGCGACGGCCGTCTCGTCGAAGAGGTCTATCGCATCGGCGGCCGCTACGACGCCTACATCCGCGCGATTGTCGGTCATCTCGACGCGGCGATTCCCTTCGCGACCGGGGAGATGGCAACGGCGCTGCGCGCGCTGATCCGCTTCTACGAGACGGGCGAGACCGCGGATCGCGAGGCGTACGACATTGCCTGGGTCCGGGACCGCGACTCGCCCGTCGACACCATCAACGGGTTCGTCGAGGTCTACATGGACGCGCGAGGGATGAAGGGCGCGTGGGAGGCGCTCGTCTATTACGTCAATCCCCACAAGACGGCGGGGATCCGGAAGCTGGCGGCCGAGGCGCAGTGGTTCGAGGATCGCATGCCGTGGGCCGACGCCTACAAGAACCAGGGGGTCCGCGGCGTTTCGGCGAACGCGATCGACGTCGTGATCGAAACGGGCGACTCGGGGCCGGTCACGCCGGTTGGCATCAATCTGCCCAACGACCAGACGATTCGCGAGCGCTACGGCAGCAAGTCCGTCTCCCTCTCGAACGCCACCGAGGCGTACGACAGGTCGACCTCTCCGGAGTTCCGGCGCGAATTCTCCTGGAGCTCCGAGGAAGCCGAGCGCGCCGAGAAGTGGAGCAGCTTTGCGAGCGAGCTGACCACCAACATGCACGAGGTGATCGGGCACGGCTCCGGCCGCATCTCGGATCGGCTGCAGGGCAGTCCGCAGACCGTGCTCAAAGAGCAGTACTCGGCGCTCGAAGAATCGCGCGCGGATCTGGTCGCGCTCTACTTCGTGCCCGATCCAAAGCTCGTCGAGCTCGGGCTGGTGGACGAAGCCGATCATGCCGACGTCGTCCGCGCGGAGTACGAGGCCTACGCGCGCAACGCGCTCGTGCAGCTCCGGCGCGTCCGCGAGGGCTCGCAGATCGAAGAAGATCACATGCGGAACCGGCAGATGGTCGTCGGCTGGCTGCTCGCCAACTCACGCGCGCTCGAGATCCGGCGCCGCGACGGCAAGACCTACTATGTCGTCGTCGACGTGAAGGCCTTTCAGGAAGGCGTGGGGCGATTGCTCGCTGACGTGCAGCGCATCAAGGCAGAAGGCGATTACGAGGCCGCGAAGGCGTTGTTCGAGACCTACGGCGTCCACTTCGATCCGGCCCTCCGCGACGAGATCGTCGCGCGCGTCGATCGCCTGCAGATGCCCTCCTACACGGGGTTCGTCCAGCCGCGCCTCGAGGCCGTCCGTGACGGCCACGGCGAGATCACCGACGTCGAGATCTCGTATCCGCTGGATTTGGCGACGCAGATGCTGGAGTATTCGGAACGTTCGGGCTCGCGCCGCGCGCTCAGATGAAGATCACGGCCGCGTTGGCCTCGGCTCTGCTCGTAGCGTTGCAGACCCAGCAGCGTCCGCCCACGCCGGCTCAGCGGCCGCCCCTGCAGGTACAGGGACAGCGTCCACCGCAAGGTCTGTCCGTGGGCGGCGGGGAGCCCACCCAGGTCCTCAACCTCGAGAAGCAGTGGGCCGGAGCCGACGCGCTCATGCCGCTGTTGGCCTCGAACGACGCCGCCACGAGGACCTATGCGCTTCGCGCGATCGGACGGCTGCAGGAGCCGGGTCTCGTCCCTCGCCTGATCGCGTTTGCCGCCGCCGAGCGGGCGCTTCGTCCGCAGATTGCCGCCGCCGTCGCGCAGTCGCTCGTCGCGTTCGATCCGATGTCGAATCCGGCGCTCATCGACAGCGTCTTCGATTGGCTGCTGCCGCTTGCGGCGGACACCGGCCCCGACGTCGCCGCGGCGTACTTCGCCCCGCTGGCGAGGATCGCGTGGACCACCCCGGACCAGGTGCATCGTGCGGAGCATGTGCTGGCCGACACGATGGAGAAGACCGCCGGCTTTCCGACTCTCGAGGGCGCCTATCACGGCGCGGTCACGGGTCTCGAACTGCTCGGCCGGGTCAACGCCAAGACCGCGAGATTCGAGGATCCGACGATCGCGCGCCTGGCCGCCACCCTCGCCAACACCGCGGCGAACGACGACAATCCGATGACGCGGTTCAAGGCGTTCGGTGCGCTGCTCGCGGAGGGAGCCGTCGATCAGCCCACGATCAAGACGGCGCTCAAGGACGAGTTCTTCGAAATACGCCGGCGCGCCGTGACGATTCTCGGTGGCACGAGCGTGCCGTTCGACGATGACGAGCGGGCCACACTGATCCGGGAGCGGCTGCGCGATCAGTCGCCAAACGTGCGCTTCGATGCCGTCCGGGCGTACGCGCGGCGCGGCGCGCCGCACGGCTGCGCGCCGCTGCTCGAGCTGCTTGCCGACACCGACTCCCATGTCGTGCTCGCGACGCTTGATGCGCTGGGCGAGGTCTGCACGACCGACCAAGACGTGCTCATGCGGCTCACCGCCGAAGTCCGCACGCCTCCCGCCTCGGGCGCGTGGAACCGCGAGACGCACGCGTTCGTCGCGCTTGCGAAGCGCTCGCCGGAGGCCGCGGCGGTCGGCATGGGCGCCTTCGCGACGCACCCGAACTGGTGGGTCCGGATGTACGCCGTCCGCGCGGCGGTCGCGCTGAAGGATACGAGCCGTCTCGAGAAGCTCGCCTACGACGAGAACGATAACGTCGTCAACGCCGCGCTTGGCGCGCTGCGTCAACTGCAGGTGTCCGACTGGGATCGCGCCGCCGTCGCGGCGCTCGCAAGATCCGACGTCCAGCTCCTCCACACCGTGGCCGAGATGCTGAAGGGCGTGCCGCAGAACGCCAGGCTCGCGCCGCCGCTCGTCGATGCCGTGCTGCGACTGACGAAGGAAGGCAAGGAAACATCGCGCGACGGGCGCGTCTCCCTGATCGCCGCCATCGGCAAGCACGGCACCGCCATGGACGCGAAGAGAATCGAGCCCCTGCTGAAAGACTTCGATCCGGTCGTCGCGGCGAGGGCCGCCGACG
The DNA here is from genome assembly GCA_035495955.1 of Vicinamibacterales bacterium. GTDB lineage: Bacteria > Acidobacteriota > Vicinamibacteria > Vicinamibacterales > 2-12-FULL-66-21 > JAICSD01. Next base: position 23,327 of record DATJFE010000036.1, read on the forward strand.
TCATCTCCAGCCTGACCGGCAAGGCGGTCGCCGCCGAGCCGTCGCCGATCGTGCGCGGCTGGCCCCAGGTGTTCGCGGATCGCGACGCGTGCGTGGGGGTTGATCTTCAGTCTGGTCAGACATTCTGGCTGCTGCTCGATCCCCAGTCCGCGCCGATCACCGCGGATCATTTCCTGAAGCTGGCCGTCCGGGACCACTACTACGACGGTACCGCTATCCAGCGCGTCGAACCGAACTTCGTGATTCAGGGCGGGAGCCCAGGCGCGAACGAATACTCAGGCCATCACGATTACATGCGCGATGAAATCGCCGGCCGGAATGTCAGGGGCAGCGTCGGGCTCTCGACCCGAGGGCTGAATACCGCCGACGCGCAGTTCTTCGTGAATCTCGTGGATAACAGCCGGCTCGACTATCAGTACACCGTCTTCGCGCACGTCGTGAACATGGACGTCGTGGACGCCATCGAAGAAGGCGCGACGGTCAGGACGATGACGCTCGTGTCCGGCGCGCATTCGCCTTGCGCGCCGAAGCGCTAGCGGTGGTCGATCTAGGTGACCGGCGATTCCAGCAGGGTGATCGTACCTGCCGTCGCGTCCATCTCGACCTGCACGCCTTCCGGCAGCGTCCACTGTGGCTGCTGATGGCCGATCATCGCACCCTGCCACGCGGGGATGCCGAGCGGCTTGATATGATCCGCAAAGATTTCTTCGAGCGTCAGCGCGCCGTAGCCTTCGCCGGGTCCGCACTCCGCGCACGCGCCGAACACGAAGCCTTTGATTTTCCCGAGGACGCCCGCCAGCTTGAGCTGCGTCAGCATCCGGTCGACCCGGTAGAGATCCTCGCGGACGTCCTCGCAGAAGAAGATCGCGCCGTCCCAGTCGGGTAGGTACGGCGATCCGAGGATCGTCGTCAGCACTGTCAGATTGCCCCCGAGCAGCGGGCCGCGCGCGACGCCGGGCGCGATCGTCTGCGTGCGGAACTCGACCTGGGTCAGGCTGTTGCGGTCGGCCGAGATTCCCTGTTTGTTCGAGTACGTGACGCGGTCGCCGCTGAACAGCACCCTCTTGTAGTAGTCGAGCGAATAGGCGTCCCATCTTCCGAGGCCGATGGGTCCGTGGAACGTGACGAGGCCGGTCCTGGCCCGGATCGACAGCAGCAGCGCGGTGATGTCGCTGTAGCCGATGATGACCTTCGGATTGCGGCGGATGAGGTCGAAATCGAGAAACGGAAGCAGCCGCGCGCTTCCCCAGCCTCCGCGAATCGCGTGGACGCCGTCGATCGATCTGTCGCCGAACGCCCGGTTGATGTCGTCGGCGCGCGCCTTGTCGTCGCCCGCGAGGTACCCGTGCCGCTCCATCGCGTGCACGCCCGTCTTCACCTTGAATCCAAGCGCCTCGAGCGACTCACGCGCAATCTGCAGGTCGATGGAATTGAACGTGGCGCTCGCGGGGCTGACGAGCGCGATCGTGTCGCCGGCCGCCAGCCGCTTGGGCTTGACGATCGCCGGAGCGGCGGCCCCAAGACGCGGCGCCGGGATCTGGGACACGAGCGCCGCCGCGCCGACGGACTGCAGGAAACCGCGTCGATTCATCGGTTCCACACCTCGCGCGAGATGGCGGCGATGAGCGCCGCGCTCTGTTTCTGATCCTCGATCCCGCGGACGAGGACGACCAGCACGTAAGGCCGGGCGCCGTAGACGATCGCCGCATCATGATGGATCTTCGTGATCGTACCCGTCTTGTGCGCAACCCGGGTGCCGGGCGGCAGCCCCGCCGGGATGGCATCATTGAATGTCTGCCGCTCGAGTATCGCGGTCATCTGCGCGTCGGCCGTGGGGCTGACCGCCTGGCCGGCCGCGAGCTTCTGCATCAGTACGGCCAGTCCGCGGGCAGTCGTCGTGTTGTTGAGTCCCTTGTCGAATGCCTTCTGATCCTCGACGCCGCGCAGGACGTTCATCCCATCGGCGCCGAGCCGCGACACAGTCGTGCGGATGTTCTCCACGCCGAGCCGTTCGATGAGCAGGTTCGCCGCGAAGTTGCTGCTGACGGTGATCATCGCGTCGCACAGCTCACGCAGCGTCATGGTCTTGCCGACGTTCTTGTAGACCTCGGCGTCCGAATCGTCGCCCACGCTCAGTTGATACACACTGCCGTCGACGATGCTGTGGAACGCGTTCCTGATGGCGAGCGGGTCGTCGAGCGAGAGCCGGCCTGCCTCCGCCTGGCGGTACAGCTCGATCATCACCGGTACCTTCATGGTGCTCGCGGCGTGGAACGGCTTGTCCGCATCGATCGCGATCTCGTCCTTCCCCTGGATCGATCGGACGACCACGGCCACTTCCGCGCCGCTGGAATCGATGAGCTTTTCGATGCGCGCGCGCAGATCCGGCGCCGCGGCATGCTGAAAGACCAGGAGCGACAGAAGCATCGGGAGCATGGGTCCAAGTGTATCCTTCAAGGATGTCCAGACGGGATCTGGCCGGGACGAGCGTGGTCGTGGCAGGCGCGGGCCTGGCCGGTCTCTCGGCCGCAAGAGAGCTCGAGAAGCGCGGCGCCGCGGTCACCATCGTCGAAGCGCGCGATCGGGTCGGCGGCCGTGTGTGGACGCTGAGGAATCAGTTCGCGGCGCGGCAGCACGCGGAGGCCGGCGCCGATCTGATTGAAGGGGAGCAGCAGCACATTCTCAAACTGGCGCGAGAGCTTGGGCTGAAGCCGATCAGGATCCTTCGCGAAGGGTTCGGCTTCTACGGGCCTGATGCGCGTGGTCACCGGCGCGTGCATACGACCCTGGCCGGACTGGCCGGCGTCGGCAAACTGATGGCCCGCGAGATTGAGGATTTCAAGCTCGCGGAAGAACGCTGGGACAGCGCGGTCGCCGCCAGGCTCGCGCGGCAGTCCGTGGCGGCGTGGCTCGACCGGACCAACGCGCCGCGTGACCTGCGGGCGGGCATGCGCGGCTTTCGCGGATTCTTTCTTGCGGATCCAGAGGATCTTTCGCTGCTCCCCCTCGTCGAGCAGTTCGCCGACGCCGGGCCGCCAGGAAAGGGCACGATTTTCCGCATCGAGGGGGGCAACGACCGGCTGGCGACGGGGCTGGCGAAGCGCCTCCGCGGCGCCCTGATCCTGAAGACGATGGTCCGGCGAGTGGTGCAGCATGGCGATCGTGTGACGGTCACGATTGAGGGCCTCGGCCAGCCGCACACCGAGCTCACCGCCCACTACTTCGTCTGCGCGCTTCCGGCGTCGACGGCACGAGGCGTTCTCTTCGAGCCGCCGCTGGCGGACCCGCAGCACGACGCGATCGCCCACCTTCGATATGGATGCGCGACGCGGCTGCTGATGCAGTTCGACCGGCGGTTCTGGCGCAAGTCCGGGCGTCCGATGGCGTTTGGGACCGATCTCGCCACGGGCGCGATCTGGGACGGCAGCGAAGGCCAACCCGGGCCGGCGGGTGTGCTGACCTTTCTCGCGGGCGGCCGCGCGTCCGCGGCCCTGCAGGAGATTCTGCGGAAGGAAGGCGAGCGCGGCGTGATCGACCGCCTCGCGTGGCTGGGAACACCCGGCCGGCTCCTCGCCGCCCAAACCGTCGTGTGGGACCACGATCCGCTCGCGCGCGGCGGCTACGCGTATTTCGATCCCGGATTCGATCCGCTCTGGCGCGCCTGGCTCGCGCGTCCCGCCGGCCGAATCGTCTTTGCCGGCGAGCACACGAGCATCAAGTACCAAGGCTACATGAATGGCGCGGTCGAAACGGGACTACGCGCCGCCGCCGAGATCGCGGCGCTTCAGGCAGACGGCTCGACGACGTCGACCAGCGCCTCCCACGTCTCGGGATCCTGAGAGACCAGCGTCGCCAGGTACAGCGACACCTCGTCGCCCGGATACGTGGACGCGAGCTGCCGCGCCGCCTCCTTCACCTTCGCGGCATCGGGCTTGGCCACGTTCTCCTCGCTGATGAGGCCGTTCTCGTGCGCGATGCCGAGCAAATCCAGAAAGGCGCCCATCATCGGGCGCTGCCGTTCGAGGTGATAGCTGACGAGGGCGCGCGCGGCGATCGTGTCGCTGATCGTCGGAAGCTGCGCCAGGTACTTCGCGCGCTTCTCCGGCGCGAGCGCGATCACGCTTCGCGGCCGGAATTTCATGTGGGTGGCAAGCGATCCCACGGCCTCCATCTGTTGATCCGCCGAATGCTCGTCGTCCCAGAAGAGCCCCGCCGCGTCGATCCGGCGTTCCAGCGGCATCCGGCGCCAGAGTCTGGAGGGCCTGAAGTTGGAAAGATCCCGATCCATCTCTGAATTCTATCTTCAGGCGCGACTGGAACGGAGCACGCTACTTCTGCAGCTCCAGCGTCATCGTCGCGCCGTTCGCCTGCGGCAGCACGGCCACCACTTTCACGACGCGCCGGGGATCCTTGGCGATCCATTCGGTCGCGGTCGGACCGCCGGTCGTCACGACTTCGACTTTGAACGCCTCGAACGTCCCCGCCGGCACCGTCACCTGCTCGCTCCCCAGCACTTTCAGCTGCACGGACCTGACCTGCTGCGACTGCGCGTCGAAGTTGCGGAACGTCGTAGTGTACCCGTCGGCGAGCGGCAGCGTGGCGACGACGTCGGTCGAGCCTGGACCGTCGGCGAACAAGTCGCCTCCGGTGTCGACGGCGATCGGGCGCGCCTGGCCGTTCATCTTCATTTCGCCTTTGAGCTTGCCGTCCCGGCTCTCGTACTCGATCGTCATCGGTCCCTGCGTGATGGCGCGCTTGCGCAGGACGAGCGTGCCTTTCTCGAGCACCCCGCGATCGATGGCGGTGCCCATCGCCGTGTTCATCGTCTCGGTGACCACCCAGGCGCCGTCCTCCTCCTTGATTTCACTCGTTGCGGTCAGGTTTACCTTCTGTTCCCCCATTTCCATGCGCACGGCATAGCTCGACGTCCCCGCATGGAGCTCCAGCGAGGGCTTCGGCACGCCGACAGTGGAGGGGTCGGCCTTTTTGGTGAGTGTCACCGTTTTCGGATCGACGGTCAGCACCTTGAGGCGCGCGGAAACCTCGGGCCCGAGGTATTCCTGATAGCGTCCGCTCAAGTGCCCAGCCAGGAACTTCTCGGCGGCGGCAAAAAGCGCGAGGTTGTTGATCGGCCTCGCGAATCCGTGGCCTTCGTCCGGAGCGAGGAGGTACTCGACCGGGAATCCGCGGTCGCGGAGCGCGATGACGATCTGCTCGGATTCCGCGCGGTTGACGCGCGGGTCGTTCGCGCCCTGCACCACCATCAATGGCGTCTTGATCTTCGACGCGGAGTTGAGCGGCGACTGCCGCTCGAGCTGCGCCTTTCCTTCCGCGGTCGCCGGATCGCCCATCCGCTCGGCGAAGATCTTCCTGGCGGCCTCCCAGTACGGCGGAATCGATCCGAGCAGCGTGATCAGATTGGAGGGTCCGACGATCGACACGGCAGCCGCATAGACGTCCGGCGTGAACGCCACGCCCGCGAGCGTCGCGTATCCGCCGTACGAGCCGCCAATGATGCCCACCCGTTTTGGATCGACGGTTCCCTGCGCGACGAGGTGCTTGACGCCCCACGTGAGGTCGTCCTGCATCTTGCCGCCCCATTCTTTGTTGCCCGCGTCGAGAAACTTCTTGCCGTACCCGGTGGACCCGCGGAAATTCGGCTGCAGCACCGCGTACCCCCGGTTTGCGAAGAACTGGGGCAGCCCGCTGTAGCCCCACACGTCGCGGGCCCACGGTCCGCCGTGCGGCAGCACGATGAGCGGAAGCCCCTTTGCGGGATAGCCCTTCGGAAGCGTCAGATACGCGGGGATTTCGAGGCCGTCCGACGACGTGTAGTGGATCGGCGTCATCGGTGAAAGCGCCGCGCGAGGCAGCTTCTCCCGAATCCGATACTGTTCCGTCAACGCTTTGGTCTGCCGATCGAACAGATAGGTCGTGCCCGGATCGACGTCCGAGCGGGCGCTGACGAGGAACAACCGCTCGTCTTTCGTGGACGATACGAATTGGAGCTCTTTGCCGGGCAGTTTCTGCCGCAGCAGGTTGTAATCGGCCTCGAACGTCTTGTCCTTCCAGACGTACCGCGGCTTGTCGTCGATATAGATCGTCGCGATGAGGTCGTCCGTACTGTCGGAGAACAGCACGCCGCCGAGATCGACGCGGTTCTGGGGATCGGATTCCACGCTCTCTTCCGCACCGGTCTGCGGGTCGAACAGCGTGAGCCGAATGAGGTCGGCGCCCTTGTTCGTCTCCATGTAGACGCGGCGGCCGTCCTTCGCGAAATGATCCGGCCCGCACGACTCGAACACGTTGCACGTGTAGACTTTGGTGAATCCGCTGTCGTCGATCCGCATCACCTCGGTATCGCCGTTTTCGTTGACGCGCGTCGCGAGCCGGAGCCGATCGGCGAGGTCGAACTGCCAGCCGACGACGCGCTCGGTGTTGGTGCGGACGAGCGTGCGCTCGCCGGTGGAAATGCGGACCTTGTACAGATCGTGCCAGGCCTTGTCGCGATCGTTGAGCCCGACATAGATCGCGTCGGGATCGCTTTTCGGAACGAGATAGATCTCCGCCCGAACCGCCTTCGCCTCGGTCAGGTTGCGTGCGGGCGGGACGGCGCTGCCCGAAGCGGGCGAGTCCGACGGCCGGACCGCGTACACGTTGAAATTCTCGTCGCCGGCAGCGTCCTGCGAGTACAGAATGTACTTGGCGTCACGGCTCCAGAAATACGCGGAGATCGGCCGCTTGGTATCTGCCGTGATCGGCCTTGCCTTGTCGAACGGCTCAGCGGCGCGCTTGACCCAGATGTTGCGCGTGCCCTTGAGTGGCTTGAGGAACGCGATGAATTCTCCGTCGGGGGAAATCTCCGCGCCGGCGATCTCCGGATCGCCGAAGAAGAGCTCGCGATCGACGATCGGCGGCAGCGCGGCGCGGCCGGCGCCAGTCGTCGCCTGGGCAGCGGCGGATCCGACGAATCCGTGGCCTGCGGCGGCCGTCAGCAACAACGCCGAGGCGCGGAGTATCAGAGAACGGAGGCTCTTGACCATGACCGGCTCCTATGGAAAACCCGGAAGGACCGTCGATCTTATCACCGGCTGATCCTCGTTGACAGATCGCCTGTTCACGCCGCGCTTCTTCGTGATGTGCGGCTTCTCGTTCACCGTCTTCCTGTCCGCGTTCCAGTTGCTGCCGACCGCGCCGTTTCACATCCTGGCGCTCGGCGGCAGCACGTTTGCCTCGGGCCTCTTCCTGGGCCTCCTGACCTACGCGTCGGCCCTCTCGGCGCCCGTGACCGGCGCGATCGTGGATCGCGTCGGCGCGAAGCGCGTCCTGATTATCGCAAGCGTCGCGATCACGATCTTCTCGGTCGTCTATGCCGCGATACCCGACTATCGGCTCATGCTCGGCCTCGTCGTCGTACACGGCGTGTTCTGGTCGGGGCTGCTCACGGGATCGGCCGCGTACATGACGAACATCCTTCCCGAGCGGCGCCGCGCCGAGGGGATCGCGTACTGGGGCCTGGCGACGATCGCGGCGATTGCCGTCGCGCCCTCGATCGGGTTCTGGATGTTTCACTTCGGCTGGCGCGCCTTGTGCCTGGAGGCCGCCGCGCTGAACGTCCTGATGGCCGCGATTGCCTGCTACCTTCCGGCGCAGCCGCGACTCGCGACGCCCCCCGCCGGAGGCGCCCGACGGCTGGTCGAGTGGCGCATCCTGATCCTCTCGTTCAGCCTGTTTCTATATTCATTCGGCTACGGCGGGATCACCAGCTTCACCGCTCTCTATGCCGATGCCAACGGCGTGTCGCCAAAGGGGCTTTATCTGACGACGCTGGCGGTGGTGATTCTGGTGACGCGGCCGCTGTCCGGGCGCCTGGGCGACCGATTCGGGTATCGCCGGGTGTTTCTGCCGTCGCTGGTCCTGATTGCCTGTGGCCTGTCGTGCCTGGTGTTCGGCGGCACGCGGTTCTGGCTGGTGGCCTCGGCGATCCTGTTCGGCTGCGGCTTCGGGACTGCGTATCCCGTCTTCGCGGGCTACGTGATGCGCCACGTCAAGCCGGAGCGCAGGGGAGCGGCGTTTGGGTCGATCCTCGCGTGCTTCGACACCGGGATCGGCACCGGATCGACGAGCATGGGCTGGATCATCGGTCGCTACGGCTTCGCGACCGCCTTCGGGACGGCGGCGGTCCTGTCGATTCTCGCGCTGCCGTACTTCCTCGTCGCGGATCGGTTGCTGCGAAGAAGCCATCAACAGGAGAGCAAGAGATCAGGAGACGCGTCTTTCCAGAACAAGATCTCCTGACCTTCTGATCTCTTGCCAACCGGATCACGTCGAGCCAGCTTTTCTCGCCAAGTCCACCGCGGTGAGGCGTCCGGGCGGATCGGTGCCGGGAAAAAGCAGGAGAACAAGAGATCAGGAGGCGCGTCTTTCCAGAACAAGATCTCCTGACCTTCTGATCTCTTGCCAACCGGATCACGCCGAGCCAGCTTTCTCGCCGAGTCCGCCGCGGTGGGGCGTCCGGGTGGATCCGGGAAAAGCAGGAGAACAAGAGATCAGGAGAGGCGGGTCTTTCCAGAACGGGATCTCCTGACCTTCTGATCTCTTGTAAGAAAACGTCAGAACCCGATCTTTACCCCGAGGTCCAGCTTTCTCGCCGGGCCCGCCGCGGTGGGCCGTCCGAAGAACGGCGAGGTCATGACGCCCGAATACCCTATCGGATTCACGTGGTTGAAGAGATTCGAGGCCGACGCGAACAGCTCGATGCGGAGCCGCTTGTTGTCCGCGCCGCCGCCGACGCTGCCGAGCGCCCCGAGGAGATCGCCCGCTCCGCCACCCGCGCGCTGCACGATCATGATGGGACCGCCGGGCATGCCCGGATTCTGCGCACGATCGCCGAATCCGAATGCGTAGCTGACGCGAGCCGCCATATCCCACATACCGGCGCTCGTCGCGCTGTTGCGGCCGACACCGGCCGGCCGATCGTTGAAGACCGTGTCGCCGTTGTCGTCGCGTCCGGTCGTGACGTTGTAGGGCGCGCCGCCGCGCGCGGTGCCGGAGACGGCCAGCCGGACGTTTTTCGGCAGCGTCGTGTTGACGATCGCGCTTGCGACGTGATGCGGCACGCCCGCCACCGGTCCCCACTCCTCCGCGAGATGGTAGCTGTCGGCCGGCAGGCTGAACGCCCCGTCCGCGTCATTCTCCTGCCGGATCCAGGCATAGTTCGCGAACACGAACGTGCGCCGTTTCGGGATGCTCACGTTCATCCCGACGTTGAGCGTATCGCCGCGCAGCCGCGCCGTCGACTCGACCGTCGTGATGTTGCCCAGCGCGGGATCGGGGCGCGCGCCGTTCAACGGCGCGTTCACGTCGAGGCCGCGGTAGCGGTCCCATCCCGCCGTGTGCATGTAGTTGAGATTCAGCGTGAATCCCTGCGAGAGCTGCTGCGAGACGCCGGCCGTCACCACGCCGCGCCGGGGCAGCACGAGACCGGGCGCCAGCATGTACTTGCTCGGCGGCAGCACCTGCAGCGTCGCATCGCCGGCAGACGGATCCGGATACCCAGGATTGATGACGACGAGATCCTGCTGGCGGGACCCGTCCACACGCAGCGTCTGCTCGTAAACGTCCGCATCGAGCCAGTCGAAGAACAGCCCTCCGCCGCCGCGCACGGTGGTTCTGCCGTTCCTGAACGGCGACCACGTGAATCCGGCCCGGGGTCCGAGATTCCAGCGATCGGCGATCTGCGTCTGCAGCTCTTCGCGGACCCCGCCGCTCAGCGTGAGGTTCTTGCGGACGCGCCAGTCGTCCTGCAGGAAGAATCCCGCCTGCCAGTGCGAGTACTCGACCAGCGGATTGCCCAGTCTGCGCGTATACGTGGCCGGCCGGCCCGCGTCGTAGTCCGCCAGGCTGGTGAACGTATAGGTGCCGAGATAGTTCGATCCCGCGTCGCTTCTGTACGTGCCGCCTTCGACGAGCGTGCCGACGCGCACGGCGTGCCCGTGCGTCGCGTAGTCGACGTTGGTCGCGTATTCCAGCTCGCGGGAACGACGGCCGCCGGCCTGCTGCGCGCCGCCTGATGTAAAGGCGTCGAGCACCCGAACGGTCGGCGCTTCGAGCGTCGAGACGCTGTCGTTTGTCGCCCAGTGCAATTGGAGGCGTGTTTCACCGAACCAGCGTTTCGCCCACGGGCCGCTCTCCGAAAGCCGGAACAAGGCGTCGCTCGACGTCCGGGAGAACCCGCGATCGGCCAGATCGAAGTTGCCCACGCCAAGCGCGTGCTGCTCGTTGTCGTTCTGCTGGTAGCTGGCGCGCAGCGAATGCGTCTTGCTGAGTGCATGGTCGAGACGGCCGTTCACGTTCATCCGGTCCGCCGGTCGCCGGACCGGCGCTGCGCGCGTCCCGTCCGGGAGCGCCGCGAACACGTATGCCGAGTCGAATAACGTCGTGCCGCCGCCCGCGAGCGAAAACGACGTGCGCTCCTTCAGCAGCGTCCCGCTCAGATTGAAGCCGTACTGCTGCGTCTGCTCGGGGCCTTTCTGCGGCTGGAAGGCGTTGCGCGCGTTCAACCCGCCGTCGCGGAACGAGAAATCGAGGCCGCCCCGGAGCGGCCCCATGCCAGGCTGCGTGGCGATGTCGACGAAGGTCATGCCGGCGCCGTGGTTCTCGGCCGCGAACATCCCGCTCGAGAAGCGAATCGATCGGATCTGCGACTTCGGCGGCAGTTTTCCGCCGCGGAAACCGTCCACGCGGATCGTCGCGCCCGGTCCGGCCATGTCCTGGAGGGCCTGCTCCATCTCGTCGGGATCGTCGGGCAGCGCCGCGATTTGGTCTTTCGAGAGCACGTTTCCAAAGCGCTCGTTCTTTGGATCGGAGGCTGCCGTCGCCGGATCGCGGCCGACCGCCACGGACTCCGCGATCTTTTCGATCGGCAGCGTCACCTCCCTGCGCGTCTCGCCGGCGCGCACGCGGACGTCGGTCAGCGTCTTCGTCTCGAACCCCGGAAAGCTCACCGTGACGGTGTACCTGCCGGGCGGCAGACCGCCGACCGCGGCGACGCCCTGACCGTCCGACGCCGCCGCCGCGGCCGGCGCCCCCGGCGTCGCCGCATCCGCGCCCGCGATCTGTACCGTGGCGTTCGGAATCACGGCGCCGCTCGGATCGCGTACCACAATTCTTATGGCGCCGGTGGGCCGTGGCGCCTGGGCGAAACCAGGCGTCGCCGCAAACACGAGCGAGAGAAAAACAACGAAACACTTCATGCGCCGCTCCTTGGTCGAAGTGCGAAGTGCGAGGTGCGAGGTGCGAGGTGCGCGGTGCGAGATCCGTGGTGTCCGTGTCGTCCGTGGCCCGTGTGACGTCCGTGTGGTCCGTGGTCCGTGGCTCTAGCCGTCGCCCGAGAAGCGCTTCGGATCGACTTTCGGGTTGACCTTCACCTTGCCGACGGTCCACTCCTCGGTGGTGTCGCCGGCGACCGCGCGACGCATCTTGAACGGGAACTTCACGCCTTCGACGTCGCGCCAGTCCTCGAAGTAGATCGTGAAGTCGGCCATCACCGGTGCCTGCCGCTGCAGCTCCTGCATCTGCTTCGCGGCTTCGGCCTCCGCCGCTTTCCGCTGGTCGCCGCTCGTGTGCGTCGTGCTCGAGGACGCCGCGGACCCGCCGGCGGTCATCTGGACCATCCGAGGCTGCGCGGCCTTGTAGGTCACCATGAGTGGGAGATGCGTCTGTTCGTCGATGAATAGCCGGGCGGCGAAGTTGTCGGCGTTCCTGACGTCGATCACGAACGCCTTCCCGTCAGGCGATTCCGCCTCGCCGGCGTAGGTGTACTGCGCGTTGAGCGCCGGGTGCGCCATGGCGAACCATCCGAGCATCAGGCGCGACGCTTCGGCGCGCGAGGCGCGCACGATCGCGCGGTTCATTTCTTCCTGCTGCTCGGGCGTCGGCTTTTCGGTGGGCGCGTTCGAGAAGGATCCTCCCGGGCCCATCATCCGGATCACCATTCCGCCGCCCGGCGCGCCGCCCGCGTCGGCCTTCTGCAGGGGCCGATCGCCGCTGAAGCCGGTGGTGCCGCCGCCGCGAATCATCATGCCGCCGGCCCCGTTCATCGATTCGGTCCGCAGGTAGGCGTCGGGCAGATCCAGCACGATCTCGACGTCGGCGTTCATCTGCATGCCCCCGACGTTGCGCTGCACCTGCGACTGAACGCTGAACGTTTTCAGGGAATCGAGCTTCCGGTCGCCGATCGCCCGGCGTGACGCCGACAGAACCTCGGCGGCCCTGCCCGCCTCCTGCGCCACGAACATGACGGGTTTCGCAAATGCGATCGCCGCCGCGGCTACGACAGATCCAAGAGCGCGATAGTTCATATGCACCTTCTCGAAGTGAGACGAGCCATCATCGCGGGATGGACGGCGGAAGTGGTTAAGCGGACGCTAACAGTTTGTTAAGGACGTAAAACCTGCGGGCGCGCGCCGGATCGGCCCGGATCCGCATGCTACGATTCCGTCATGCCACGGCGAATCCGGCCGCCGATGTTCGCCATCGCGGCCGCGCTGCTCGGATTGATCGCGCTGCTCGCGACGCTGCAGTACCGCTGGCTCGGACAGATCAGCGATGCGGAGCGCGCGCGGATGACGGCGAACGTGAACACGCGCGCCGCGGCATTCGCGCAGGACTTCGATCGCGAGGTCACGCGCGCTTATCTGCTCTTCCAGCTCGAGGCGGATCCGCCGGCGGATGAGCGGCCCGCTGCCGCCGTCGCATCGCGGTACGACCGCTGGCAGGCAACCGCCCGCTTCCCGAGGATGATCAAGGAGATCTATCTGGTTCCGTCCGACGGAGAACGCGAGGCGTCCGCCCTTCGACGGTTCGACCCTGCCACGCGGTTTCTCGAACCGGCCGCCTGGCCGGGGGCACTGTCGCCCGTCCGCGCGACGCTCGCGCACGCGGAAACGACGACGCCGATGCCGGAGCCGCCATCCCGGACGGTGCTCTATCGCGCGATGACGCCGTCGATCTGGCCGGCCGTCCCGGCGCTGGTGATCCCGGCCCCCATCGTGATGTTCGATCACGGCGCAGGACCCGCGGACCTCAGCATGGCGCCGCAGCTGCGCCACACGATCCTGCTGCTCGATCGCGACTACATCACGCGCGATATGCTGCCCGCGCTGGCGCAGCAGTATTTCCGCGGCACGGGCGACGGGTTCGACTATCAGCTCGCGGTGGTCTCGACCGACGGCGGAACGTCCCTCTACCACTCGGCCGCGGACTTTACGTCTGCCGGCGGCACGAAAGCGGACGCGAGCGTGGATCTGTTCAAGGTGAGCGTGCAGGACTTTCCGGCGCTCGCGGCCGAAGTCAGCCGCTTCGCGTTCTTTGCGTCGACGACGGCCGTCGGGGGTCGCGGCGTCCCCGGCAAGCAGACGATCGTTCGCGGTCGCATCGGCGGCGGCGGCGACGCCGGCATGGCCATGACGCCGACCGCGCCATTTTCGATCATCCTTCAAGGGTCGAAGACGAGCCCCTCGGCGGACAAACTCGACAAACTGATTGCCGGGTCCACGTCCGCGGCGCTCAGCGCCGTCGGCGCGCGGCTCAGCGCGCCCGCGGGAGCCCACTGGCGGCTGCTCGTCAAACATCCGTCGGGATCGCTGGAACAGGCGGTCAACGCCGCGCGCCGCCGCAATCTCGCCATCAGCACCGGCATTCTGGGCGTCCTCGGCGTCAGCGTCGGATTCCTGGTCGTGTCGACCCGGCGCGCCCACGCGCTCGCGCGCCGCCAGCTCGAGTTCGTCGCAACGGTCTCCCACGAGCTGCGCACACCGCTGGCCGTCATCCGCTCCGCCGCCGACAACCTCGCCGACGGGATCGTCCATGACGATCCGCGCATCAAACAGTACGGCGAGCTCGTGCGCAGGGAAGGGCTCCGGCTTACCGACCTCGTCGAACAGATCCTCGAGTTCGCTGGGCTGCAATCGGGACAGCACCGCCTGACGCGACGTCCGGTTGAAATAGACGCACTCCTTCGCGACGTCGCCGCGGCGCTGGAGCCCTCGGCCCGCGCAGCCGGCGCCGCAGTGGAGCTCGAGATAGCCGAGCGGCTGCCGCCGGTGCTTGGCGACGAAGCAGCGCTCCGGCGGGTGTTTCAGAATCTGATCGGAAATTCCCTGAAGTACGGCGCGACGGCGGGTTGGGTGGGCGTGACCGCTGGTGCGTCCGCCGCCGGCGTCGAGGTGACTGTCGCCGATCGCGGCATCGGCATCGCTCCCGCCGATCAGTCGCGCGTTTTCGATCCGTTCTATCGGACGGCGGACGTCGTCGCCGCGCAGATACAGGGCGCCGGACTCGGCCTCAGTCTCGTCAAGCGCATCGTCGAGGCTCACGGTGGACGAGTGACGGTCAAGAGCGCTCCGGGCCAGGGGAGCGCGTTCACCGTCATGCTGCCGGTCGCGAGCGGCGACCCTTCGGAAGGGCCCGTCGGCGCGGCCGCGACGCAGCCCTCATGAACGCCTTCGCGATGAAGCGGATACTCCTCATCGAGGACGAGCCTGGTCTCGTGATGACGCTCACCGATCGGCTCGCTCGGGAGGGCTACAGCGTCGAGAGCGCGGCCGATGGCGAGAGCGGGCTCGAGCGCGCATCGGCGAACGCGTTCGATCTGCTGCTCCTCGACCTGATGCTGCCGCGGATGAGCGGATTCGACGTGTGCCGCGAGCTTCGCAAGCGCGGCATCGAGACGCCCGTCGTCATGCTGACGGCGCGCGGGCAGGTCGTCGACAAGGTGGTCGGCCTGAAACTGGGCGCCGACGACTACGTGACCAAGCCGTTCGAGATGGCGGAGCTGCTCGCGCGCGTCGAGGCGCACCTCCGCCGGGCGCCGGCGGTGCCGCATCCGGTCGAAGGCTACACGTTCGGCGACGTTCGGGTGGATTTCCGCAAGGCGGAAGCCACGCGCGAGGGACAGCCGATCGAGCTCTCGGCGCGGGAGTTCCAATTGCTGCGGTACTTCATCGAACATCGCGGCGCAACGCTCACGCGCGAAGAGCTGCTAAACGAAGTGTGGGGCTACAACGCCATGCCGTCCACGCGAACCGTCGACGTCCACGTCGCATGGCTGCGACAGAAGATCGAGCCGAACGTCCGGCATCCCCAGTTCATCCTCACGATCCACGGGATGGGGTACAAGTTTGCGGGGTGAGATCGGGGGTCGGGCGTCGGAGACCAGAGACCAGGGACCGGGGACCGAGGACCACGGACCACGGACCGGAGACCGGGGACCGGGGATCAGGGACCAGGGACCAGGGACCGAGTAGCGTGCTGATCGGGCTCGTCTCCGATACTCACGGCCTGGTCCGGCCCGAGATCTTCGCGGCGCTCGACGATGTCGAGGTGATTCTGCACGCGGGTGACGTCGGCGGCCGGGGCGTGCTCGACGAGCTCCGGGCAATGGCTCCTGTCCACGCCGTGTTCGGCAACACCGACCCTCCGGGCGAGCCGGATCTTCAGCCATCGCTGTCACTCGAATTCGACGGCGTTTCCATCCACGTCAGCCACGGCCACGAGCTCGGCAGCCCAGCGCCGGAGAAGTTGCTCGCGCGGTATAAAGCGGATGTAATTGTGTTCGGACATACGCACAAGCCGCTCGTCGAGCGCTTCGGTGCGCGGCTCGTCGTGAATCCGGGTGCGGCGGGGCCGAGGCGGTTCCATTTGCGGCCGAGCGTCGCCAGATTGACCGTGAGGCTGGGCCGCGCCGACGCCGCGATCGTGTGGCTATGATCAACGACGCCCACTGCCATTTCCTGTCGTCGCGGTTTCTCGAGCTGCTCGCGCCCGAAGCGGGCGGCGCCGACGAGATCGCGGCCCGCCTGGGGTGGGATCCGCCGGGCACGCCCACCGAACTGGGCGACCGCTGGATCTCGGAGCTCGATCGACAGGGCCTGTCCCGGGCGGCCTTGATCGCCAGCGTCCCCGGCGACGCCGTGTCGGTCGCGGAGGCGGTCGCGCACCACCCGCATCGCTTCGTCGGGTTCTTCATGCACAACCCGACGGGGCCCGACTCCGAGTCGGTGCTCGACCGCGCTTTCAGGGGGCTGCACATGCGCGCGGTCTGTCTGTTTCCCGCGATGCACGGGTATCGTCTCGAGGACGACTGCGTCGAGCCCGTGTTCCGGGGCGCGGCCGAGCACGGCGGCGCGGTGTTCGTACACTGCGGCGTGCTGACCGTCGGCGTCCGGAAGAAGCTCGGTCTGGCGAGCCGGTTCGATCTGCGCCGCGGCGATCCGCTCGCCGTGGCGCGCGTCGCGCTCGGGTATCCGCAGGTCCCCGTGATCATTCCGCACTTCGGCGCCGGCTTTCTGCGCGAAGCGCTGATCGCCGCAGATCAGTGCGCCACTATTCACCTCGACACGTCCAGCTCCAACAGCTGGGTCAAGTTCCATCCGGGCCTGACGCTCGAAGACGTCTTCAGGACCGCGTTGGCCGCGATCGGGTCATCGCGCCTCATCTTCGGGACCGACTCGTCGTTTTTTCCGCGAGGCTGGCAGAGATCCGTCTACGAGGAGCAGGATCGGATTCTCGGCGTCCTGCGGGTCAGCGCCGGGGCCAGGGCAGAGATCCTGGGCGGTAATTTCGATCGATTGTTCCCGGCTTGAGCCACAGACCACACGGACGCCAGGGCCACGGACGACGCGGATATCACGGACACGACTCCCTTCACGAGCCACGGACCACACGGACGCCAGGGCCACGGACGACACGGATATCACGGACACGACTCCCTTCACGAGCCACCGAGCACACGGACGCCAGGCGCCACGGACGACACGGATATCACGGACACGACTCCCTTCACGAGCCACGGAGCACACGGACGCCAGGCGCCACGGACGACACGGATATCACGGACACGACTCGCTTCACGAGCCACGGACCACACGGACGCCAGGCGCCACGGACGACGCGGATATCACGGACACGACTCGCTTCACGAGCCACGGACCACACGGACGCCAGGGGCTACGGACGACACGGATATCACGGACACGACTCCCTTCACGAGCCACGGACCACACGGACGCCAGGCGCCACGGACGACACGGATATCACACACGACTCCCTTCGCGAGCCACGGACCAGACGGACAACGTTGAACGTCTGAGTGAACGGGACGATTGGCGACGCGAGCGGCAGCCCAGCTTGCGTTCGTACGCGTTCAGCCTATGCTGGCGGCGTGACGACGCTGTCGTACAAATGGCGGGCCGATGGCGATGACCACGAGTTGAGGCTCGTGCGAGTACTCGGAACTAATGCCAGTCCGTACCTGTTTGGTCCAGGGCCGCACCGGCGGCCGATCGAGATCCGCGACTTCTATGTCACGACTACTCCTGTCACGCAAGCGCTCTGGACGCGCGTGATGGGCTCGAATCCCGCCGCGCGGCCGGACCTCCGCTGCACCGCGGAAAACGTCTCGTGGGATCAGGTTACTCGTGCGGACGGTTTTCTTGATCGGATCAACTCGAGTGAGATCCGCGCCGCGCTTGCGGAGGCCGGACCAACGCTGCGGTTCCGTCTTCCGTCGGAGGCCGAATGGAGTACGCCGCGCGCGGCGGCCGGCACTGGAGAGACGGCTATATCTTCAGCGGAAGCAACGATCCCGACGCGGTCGCGTGGTATGGTCCCCGGTTTTCGGCGACGCGCCGCTTTGTCTGCCGTCTGCTCGGATGGCGGCGTGGATGGCGTCTCATGGGCCGTTTTCCGCGTGGCAGACCCACGCGCACCCACGACGTCGCGACCAAGGCACCGAACCAGCTCGGGATCTTCGACATGAGCGGCAACGTCTGGGAATGGTGTCAGGACGCCTGCACCGACGATATCGACTCGGTCCCGCTCGACGGCACGCCGTGGGCCGGTCCGGGTTCCGACCGGCGCCTCCGCGGCGGCTGTCATCACAACTGGGACATCCACTGTACGGTGTTGTTCCGCTACGGCATAGACCGCGAGGCGCACGACGGGTGCATCGGCTTTCGACTTGTGCTCGGGGCCACCGATGTGAGCCGCTGAGTGTATCGAGACTACTGCCGCCGATCACGCGGACTACGCGGACACACTACTTGCCGTTCAGCCGCGCTTTCACTCGGTCTGTCGCCACGCTCAGAACCCTCTTGATGTCGACAAGCCGGGTAGTGGAAAGGTTATTGAAGTCTCTGAGCCGATGTTCGAAGTCTTGCCCCCGCGTGGCATCTTCCACAGCGAACCGGACTTCCTGCAACGCGACTCGTCGGTGATCGTAGACGCCCAAAACGTCGATGCACGCTTTCTGTAAGGCACAGAACAGGCTCCTCCTGCCTGTCCTTTCGTCGTCCACGCACTCCCGGTCGTCGTGGCGGTTCCAAACTGATTCGTCCTTGAGGAGTTCAGCTGCCTTCAAAAGAATGCGCAAGTCGTCATTCGTAACCGGCTGGTCTCGTCGTTCCAGTTCGACACTACTGGGCGTCTTCTGGGGAGTCTGCTGCGGGGGTTGGACTGCTACCCCGACATCCGGACCCCAACGCAGAAGAAATACTGCCAGCGCGAGAGTCCATTTCATGCATCGCACCATTCGTGTGTTCCAAGTCTTGAAACTCACATTTGTCTGTCGTAAGGATCTCGGTTCAGCCACGGCGGCTGATGATCGCACCGCTGGCCTACCTGCCGCAAACGGATGTTAAACGACGAGCCACAGCGCGCCGCGTCCGCGTCGTCCGCCGCTTTGACGTGAATCGTGTCCGTGGCGTCCGTGTAGTCCGTGGCGTTTCAAATGGAATCGTGTCCGTGGCGTCCGTGTCGTCCGTGGCCTGTGAATGGAACCATGTCCGTGGCGTCCGTGGCGTCCGTGTCGTCCGTGGCCTGTGAATGGAACCATGTCCGTGGCGTCCGTGTCGTCCGTGGCCTGTGAATGGAACCATGTCCGTGGCGTCCGTGTAGTCCGTGGCCTGTGAATGGAACCATGTCCGTGACGTCCGTGTGGTCCGTGGCCTGTGAATCGAACCATGTCCCGTGACGTCCGCGGAGTCCGTGGCTCGCGAAGCGAACCATGTCCGCGGCTTCCGTGGCGGAAAAGGTCCGTGGTCTCCGCGGCTATAATCGCCGAATGCGAAATACTCTGATCTGGCTCACCGTGTCCGTGGCGGCCGTGTCCGGGCCGGCTGCGCACGCGCGCGGACAGCGCGTCGGCGGTACAGCGCAGCCGCCCCCCGCGGATCTCGTCCTCACCAACGGTCATGTCGTCACCGTGGACGATGCGAGGCCCGAGGCGCAGGCAATGGCCGTCAGCGGCGACAGGATCGAGGCGCTCGGCACGTCGGAGGAGATCAAGCGGCTGATCGGGCCGAACACCAGGGTCATCGATCTCCAGGGTCGGCTCGCCATACCCGGTTTCATCGAGAGCCATGGGCACTTCACCGGCGTCGGCGGCGCGCAGCTCGAGCTGAATCTGATGACCGTCGAGTCGTGGGACAAGATCGTCGCGATGGTGGCCGAGGCCGTGACGCGCGCGAAGCCCGGGCAATGGATCTACGGCCGCGGCTGGCACCAGGAAAAGTGGACGTCGCGTCCGACGCCGAGCGTCGAAGGATTCCCGACGCACGCGTCGCTCGACAAGGTATCGCCGAACAACCCCGTCCTGCTCGTGCACGCGAGCGGCCATGCCGCCTTTGCGAATGCGAAAGCGATGGAGCTGTCGGGGATCCGGCGGCCGACCGAAAGCCCGCGGGGCGGCGAGATTCTCCGCGACGCGTCGGGCGACGCGACCGGCCTGCTGCGCGAGACGGCGCAGGGGCTGATCAAGCGCGGCGCCGGCGAGCCGCCGCCGACGCCGGAGGAGACACGCGCGCGCGACCGGAAGGTCCTGGAGCTCGCGTCGCAGGAAGCGCTGTCGAAGGGCATCACCACTTTCGAGGACGCCGGCTCGCCGCTCGCGACGATCGATCGGATGAAGGAGATGGTCGACGAAGGCAAGCTGGGCGTGCGCCTCTGGGTCATGGTCCGCCAGTCGAACGAGACGATCGCGCCGAAGCTGGCGCAGTACAAGATGATCGACTACGGCAGCGGACGCCTCACCGTTCGGGCGATCAAGAAAGTCATGGACGGCGCGCTCGGATCGCGGGGCGCGTGGCTGCTCGAGCCCTACGCCGACAAGCCCGAAAGCACGGGTCTCAATACCACGCCCGTCCCGGAGATCGAGCAGACGGCGCGTCTGGCGATGCAGCACGGCTTTCAGCTCTGCGTGCACGCCATCGGCGATCGCGCCAACCGCGAGACGCTCGACATCTTCGAGCGCGCCTTCAAGGCGAATCCGGGCCGGACGGACCTGCGCTGGCGCGTCGAGCACGCGCAGCACCTGAGCCTTCAGGACATTCCGCGCTTCGGCAAGCTCGGCGTCATCGCGTCGATGCAGGGGATCCACTGCACCTCGGACGCGCCGTACGTGCTCGAGCGGCTCGGGGAGCAGCGCGCCCGCGAGGGCGCGTACGTCTGGCAGAAGCTCATGACGAGCGGCGCAATTGTGGCCAACGGGACCGACGCGCCCGTCGAGGACGTCGATCCGATTCCCAATTACTACGCAACTGTGAGCCGAAGGCTGAAAGACGGAAGGGTGTTCTATGCCGATCAGCGAATGTCGAGGATGGAGGCGTTGAAGTCGATGACGATCAACGGCGCCTACGCGGCGTTCGAGGAAGGCAACCGCGGATCGCTGAAGCCGGGCAAGTACGCCGACATCACCGTCCTCTCGAAGGACATCCTGGAGATTCCGGAAGCCGAGATTCCCTCCGCGAAGGTCGCCTACACGATCGTAGGAGGCAAAGTCCTGTATCCCCTGTGAGACGTCTTATCGCGCGCCGACTGGCCGGCCCCCGCGTGAGGGTGACGTCTGCGGCGGCGGAACCTTCCGCCGGTACTGATCGAAGAATCGGTTGCACGCCCTGTGGAAGCGCTCGGCGAGCTGACGGCCGGTTTCGCCCGGGACCGGCACGAGGCGCGCGAACGACGCCTGGGCCTGGCGCACTTCCTCGCCCATCGTCCGCCACTTCGATTCCTCGCCCGCGCGCCCGCCGATCGTGTTCGACGCAAGCGCTTCACGCAGGCGCGCCGCGAGGTCCTGCGGTGAATCCGGCCGCGTGTCGACGTCGGCGACGAAGCCCTCGACGCGCGTCACCAGCTTCTCCATCCGCTGACGGCTGGCTTCGACGTCGAGCTCCGTGCCCCTGAACGGGGCGGGAAACGACGTCAGCAGCCGCTCCATCGCGGCCACGAACCGCGCGCTGAGGGGATCGGCGCCCTGCCTCACCGCGGGCGTGGACTGATTCCAGCGCGTGCGCAGCGATCGGACCTTGTCGAGAAGATCGGGCGCGGGTGTGTCTTCGGCGCGTTCCGCCGGCAGCAGCGACTCGAGCTCCTGCAGGAGCGCCTCGCGATCCGCCTGACGGAGCTCGATCTCGATCTCGTCGCGCCGCTTGTAGCGATCGAAGAAGCGGTCCGCGGCGGCGCGGAACCGCTGCCAGAGCGCTTCGGATTTGCTGCGGCGCACCGGACCGACCGTCTTCCATTCAGCCTGGAGGCGACGCAGCTCCGCGGCCGCCCGATCCCAATCGCGCGATTCGGCGAGCTCCTCGGCCCGGGCGCACAGCGCTTCTTTCTTCGCCTGGTTGGCGGACCAGACCTCCTTCCGCTGCGCCAGATCCTCATTGCGCCGCGTGAAGAAGCGATCGCACGCATCTCTGAAGCGCTTCCAGACGATGCGCGTGTCCGGGCGGGGGACGGGACCGAGTGCCTGCCATTCGGCCTGCAGCTTCTTCATTTCCTCGGCCGTCTTGATCCAGTCGGTCGAATCGGCGAGGGCCTCCGCCCGCTCGCAGAGCGCCAGCTTCTGCTTGAGGTTGGTTTCGCGCTCCGCCGCCCGCGCGGCGAAGAACTCGCGCGCCTTGGCTTGAATGGGGTCGGCGGCCTGGCGATAGCGGTGCCAGAGCGCCTGCGCCTGCGCGCGCGGCGCCTCGGCCGCCGTCTTCCAGCGTTCCTGGATCTCGTGCAGCTCGTGGGCCGCCTTCTCCATGTCCTCGGGCTTCTCGAGGTCGAATTTCTTTCCGAGCGCCTCGGCCTGCGCGATCAGCTCTTCCTGGACCGCGGCATTCGCGAACCGCTTCCATTCGTCCATCTCGCGCAGCTCGTGCAGCTTGGGCGCGAGGGCCGCGAGAGCCGCCTTGAGCCGCTCGACGAGGTATTCGCGCTCGTGATGCGGCAGCGTGAGCGGCGTTTCGATCGCGCCGCGCAGATCGCGCGCGGCCTTCTCGGCCTCTTTCAGCGTGAGATCTTGGGCCTCGGCCCGCTTGTGCGCGCGCTCGATCAATTGATCGATCCGCTGCACCTGATGGCGGAGCGCCTTCTCGGCGGCGACCCGCTTCGCCTCGGCGCGCTCTCGAATCGTCGTCTCCGCAGCGGCGAACCGCTGCTCGACGGCGGGATCGAGTCCTTCGCTCGTTTCTTTCAGCGATCGCCACTCGCGTGAAATCGAGTCCCAGGCGTACGCCGGACTGTCTTCTTGCGCAGCGAGCTGCTCCGCCTCCTTCGACAGGTCGTCGAGCCGGGCGTTCGTGCGCTCGATCGCCTGACGGTTTTCATGCCGGGCCTTCGCGCGTTTGCACGCGTCCTCGAAGCGCCGCATGAACGCCTCGTGCGTCGTCGCTTCCGGATCCGGGGGGAGGCCCTCCCACTCCGAGCGCGCCTGCTCGAGCCGATCGAGCGCATCGTCGCCGTGCAGCGCTTCGATCTGATCGCAGAGCGTCGACTTCGACGCGCGGGCGGTGGCGATCCGTGCCTCCCGCTCGTCGCGTTCGGCCTTGTCACGCGCTTCACGCTCGAGCGCCGCCCGCGCAGCCGCGACGGCGTCCGAGAAGCGGCGGCGGTCGGTCGCGGTCACTTCATGAGTGGTCGTCGAGACGAATTCGTCCCACTGGGCCTGGGCCTCGTCGATCCGCTCCTGCGCTCCCGCCATCGTCGTCCCCGCGGCCAGCGCCTCGACGCGGGCGATGGCGCTCGCGACGGCCTGTTGATGCTTTTCCAGGACGGCGCGCCGCGCCGCCTCCGCGTCGTCGATCGCCTGCACCAGTGCGCGGGCGCGCTTGGCCACCGACTTGTTGTTCGCGCGATCGGCGAGGCCTTCGAGCGTGGCGCGGTCGACGCGTGTCAGCGAAGCGGCTTTCTCCAGCGCCGCGATGCCGGCGTCCTTGTGGTCGGTCTTCGCTGCGACGTTCAGGAGCTCCGCGGCATCCTGAATGCGCTCGACCGCTGCGCTCGCCACCCGTGGATCGGCGGCATGACGCGCGATCGAGCTCAGCGACTTCGCGTCGGCCAGTCGGTTCACCGCCTCGAGGCGGACGCCTTCGACCGGCGACGTCTTCGCTACGGCCGCAATCTGCCTGGGGTCGCTCAGCGCCGCCAGGGCGGCCGACGCGGCGGCGGCCTCGCCGGATGCGGCCAGCGCGGCGAGGCGCTCGATCAGTTCGCTCCGAATCCCCGGGTCCGCGTCGCGCGACGCCATCGCCGCCAGGACGGCGACGTCCTGCACCCGCGCGGCCGCGACCCGCCGGACGCGAGGATCGGGATCGTCGCCGGCCAGCGCGATCAGCACGGCGCGATCTTCATCGGCCTCGCCGAGCTCGTGCACCCCGGCTGCGCGAATCTCCGGATCCGTAGACTTGTACTTGGGTTGGATCTTGAATCGATCGAGGAAAGACATCAGCGAGCCCTGCTTACATTTGGTGAATTGGTGAATTGGTGGGTTGGTGAATTGGCCCTGCGCGCGCTGCGGCGCGCGCTTCAAACCAGGTCAATTCGCCACTTCACCCATTCACGAATTCACCAAATCGGTTTACGTCCCTGCTTCAGCCGTCAGCCAGTCGGCGATCTGTTCGCGCGTCCACACGTGATCGTCGTTCAGATGGACGAGCATCGGGGCGAGCGGCAGTCGCTTGACACATCCCTCATGCGGGCAGCGTTTCGTGACCTCGTCGAGACAGCGGAACAGCCGCTCGAGATGATCGGGAATCAGCTTGCCGTGCCGTGGCAGATGATAGACGGCGTCGTAGACCGCGCCGAGGGCGCACGACCCGCCTTTTTCGTCGAAGTAGCTGCCGAAGCACTGTGGACCACGCGTCGAGCCGGCGCGAATGTAATCGGCGAGCTCGCGTTGTTCGCTCTGGAGTTCCGTTACCATCTTTGCCCTCCGGCGAAGAGGCTCAATTGTAGCCTACCCCGAGATTGACGCGCGGGCCCCGTCGCCCCTAACATCGAGGATCCATTCGCTTGAATCGTCGCAGACGACGGTTTGGGCGACGGCCGCTGCCGGACAGTCGTTGTTCGCGTCCGGCCAGAGTCCGGCACCGGTCAACCCGTATGTCCATCTGCTTCGTACTGCTCGGTTTACTTCTGCAAACGGCCGCCTCCAGCGCCGCGGCGCGGCCCGCGCCGGGCAACCCCCTCGTGGTCATCGAGACCTCCGAGGGGGCGATCACGATCGAGCTATACAAAGATCAGGCCCCAGTCTCCGTGGAGAATTTTCTGCGATACGCGCGCGAAGGGTTCTACAAGGGGACCATCTGGCACCGCGTGGTGCCGGGCTATGTCATCCAGGGCGGCGGATACACGGCGGATCTGGTCGAAAAGCCGACGCGTCCGCCGATTCAGAACGAGGCGACCAACGGGTTGAGCAACGCGCGCGGGACTGTCGCGATGGCGCGGACGCGCGCGCTGCGGAGCGCGACGTCGCAGTTCTATATCAACCTCGCGAGCAACACAGGACTCGACCATCGCGGCTTTTCGCCAGACGTGTTCGGCTACGCCGTCTTCGGGCGGGTGATCGCGGGCATGGACGTCGTCGATCGCATCGCGGCCGTCAAGACGGGGTCGAAAGACGGCATGGACGACGTCCCGCTGACGCCGGTGCTCATCAAAAGCGTGACGGAACGTCGCGGCGAATGAGTCGTCCGCTCCTCATCATCTTCCTGACGATCCTCGTCAATCTGATCGGCTTCGGGATCATCATTCCGCTGCTCCCGTTCTACGCGCAGACCTTCGGGGCGTCGCCCCTGACGATTGGACTCCTGTTCGCCTCGTTCTCCTTCTCGCAGCTTTTCGCCTCGCCGCTCCTCGGCCACTGGTCCGACAAGTGGGGGCGCAGGCCCGTGCTGATTTTCAGTCTCGTCGGGACGGTCGTCAGCTTCGTGATGCTCGCGCTCGCGCAGAGTCTCGCGATGCTGTTCGCGGCGCGCATTGTCGACGGGCTGTCGGGCGGCAACATCACGACGGCGCGCGCCTACATCGGCGACATCGCGACGGAAGAAAACCGGGCGCGCTCGTTCGGGATGCTCGGGGCGGCGTTCGGCCTCGGCTTCATCATCGGCCCCGCGCTGGGCGGCCTGTTCGCGCGCATCAGCTACACGGCGCCGATCTGGGCCGCGGCCGCGATCACCGTCGTCGCGACGCTCCTTGCCTGGCTCTGGCTTCCCGAAACGGTTCACCGCGTCGATGCCGTGTCGGTATCTCCGTGGCGCGCCCTGCGCGAAGTCGGCGGGCGGCCGGGACTCCGCCTGCTGTTCGCGATCGATTTTCTCTACTGGGGTTCCTTCGCGGTCTATCAGACGACGTTCGCGCTGTTCGGCGCGCGCCGGTTCGGCTTCGACGCCGCGCACACCGGGTATCTGCTCGCATTCTTCGGGTTTCTCGGCGTCATCGTGCAGGCGGCGCTCGTCGGACCGGTGGTGCGCGTCCTGGGCGAGAAGCGCACGCTGGAGATCGGCCTGCTGTTCGCCGCCGCAGGCTGGGGCGGAAGCGCGCTGACGCACTCGCTGCCGCTGTTCATCGCGATGCTCGTGCCCGGCGCCCTGGGAATCGGCTTCTGCAATCCGTCGCTCGTCTCGCTCGTCAGCGGCGCTGCCGGAAAGCACGAACAGGGGCGCGTGCAGGGCGCCGCGGGCGCGCTCGAAAGCCTCGGCCGCGCGCTCGGTCCCGTCTGGGGCAACGGGGTCCTGCAGTGGCTCGGCGAAGGGACGGCGTACGGGTCAGCCGCGCTCGTGCTGCTCGGCACCGCGGTGCTGACGACGCGCTATCATCGCCCGCGCGTGAATGCTGACTGAGAGGCAAGCTCCCGTTCGAGCCGCGTGACGAGATCGTCGAGCTGATCGACCACCGCGCGGACCGTGTCCGGCTGGCTCAAGTCCACTCCCGCCTTCCGCAACTGCTCCATCGGATAGTCGTTGCCGCCGGCGCGCAGCAGTGTGAGATACCGCTGCCGCGCCGCGTCGGCGCCGGCGCCGCCGGCCATGATCTCGCGGGCGAGGCGTGCGGCGGACGCGAAGCAGGTCGCATACTGATAGACATAGTACGGCGAGTTGAAGAAGTGGGGAATGCGCGACCAGGTGATCCCCGTGAAGGGATTCAGGTCGACCGCGTCGCCGTAATAGTCCTTCAGGAGCTGCGTGTACGTCTCCGTCAGGATCTCGGCGGTGATCGGCCGGTCCTCCTCTGCCAGTCGATGCGCGCGCAGCTCGTAATCGGCAAACAGCACCTGCGTATAGAACGTCCCGGTGATGTTGTCGATCGCGTGCTGCAGGAGAACGATGCGCTCGATCGGATCCGTCGATCGGGCGAGCATGTATTCCAGCAGCAGGGCCTCGCTGAGGGTGGACGGCACTTCGGCGACGAAGATCGTGTAGTCGGAATAGACGAACGGCTGCGTCTCGTGCGACAGGATGGTGTGCATCGAATGCCCCATCTCGTGCGCCGTCGTGAATACGTCGTCGAGCGTATCGGTGTAGTTGAGGAGCATGTACGGATGGACGCCGTACACCGGCGCCGAATACGCGCCCGATCGCTTGCCTTCGTTCTCGTAAACGTCGATCCATCCGCTCGAGAAGCCCTTGCGCATCAGCGCCTGATAGTCGGGCCCGAGCGGCGCGACGGCCTCGACGATCCAGTCCAGCACATCGTCGTAGTCGTATGTCTTGTCGAACGTCACGAGCGGGATCGTGAAGTCGTAGACGTGATAGGAAGGTACGTTCAGCAGCCGCCGGCGAAGCTGGTGGTAGCGGCGCAGCGGCGCCACGCCGGCCCGGGTCGTTTCGATCAGATTCTCGACGACGGAGGTCGGGATGTTGTCGCCGTGCAGCGCGGCCTCGAGCGTGCTGCGGTAGCCGCGCGCGCGCGCCTGGAACCAGTCGCGCTGGCACACGGCGTTATAGAGCGTGGCGTACGTGTTCAGCGAGGACTTGTACGTCTCGTGCAGCGCCGTGAACGCCTTCTCGCGATCCGCCTGTTCGCGCCGGGTCGCGAGCACGGCCCGGTACTGGCCGTAAGTGATCTGCAGCTCTTCGCCGTCCGAGAACCTGACCGTCGGAAACTTCGCGTCGGCCGTCGAGAGGGCCCAATACGCCTCGTTGGGGGATTCGGCCAGCCGGCTCGACAGCGACATCAGCCGCTCGCCGGCGTCGTCGAGCACGTGCTCCTGCTGGCGATAGAGGTTTTCGATCGCGAAGCGATAGAGCTGAAGCGGCTGGTGTCGATCCATCCACTCGCGGATGGTGTCGATCGGGATCTGCAGCAGCTCCGGACTGAACCACGATCCGGCC
This sequence comes from Vicinamibacterales bacterium, assembly GCA_035495955.1. GTDB lineage: Bacteria > Acidobacteriota > Vicinamibacteria > Vicinamibacterales > 2-12-FULL-66-21 > JAICSD01. The sequence goes on from DATJFE010000036.1 coordinate 50,977, forward strand.
TGCTTCCACTTCGCGAACAGGATCTGGACCTGCTGCCGCCGGGCGTTGATCGTGTTGTCCCGCTGATCTTCGTCGTACTGAAGCGAGGGGAAGTACCAGACCCGGTACGCGAGCTGCCCGAGCTCTTCCGAGAGCGTCATCGCCGCCACCAGCGCCGCGGGCCCCTTCGAAAGCGTACCTTTCAGCGCCGCGTAGCGTTCGACGCCGGCCTCGAGCCGCTCGTAGGCGGACTGCCACGCGGCCCAGTCCGGAAAGATGTCCGCGACGTTCCACTTGAAGCGATCGGGGATCTCCGTGCGATTGCGGCTGCGGGCGACTGGCGCGGGTTGGGTCAGCGGCGGGAGAGACATCGATTCACTATAGCTCACGCGATTGCGCCGCCGTATCATCCCGGCGGAGGACTCATGCGACGGAAAGACTCGGGCATCGGCGCGCGGCTGGAGCGGGGCTCCTCGTGGGCGACCGCGGCGACGGGCAGTACGCGTGGTTTCTCGCTCGCCGCGTTGATGATCGTCGTCTGGCTGCTCACCGGCCCGGTCTTCCGGTTCTCGGACACCTGGCAGCTCGTGATGAACACGATCACGTCGATCATCACGTTCCTGATGGTGTTCCTGATTCAGCGCGCGCAGAACAAAGAAGCGCTGGCGGTGCAGTTGAAACTCAACGAGCTCGTGGCGGCGATGCAGGGCGCCAGCAACCGGTTGATCGATGTCGAGAGTCTCGACGAAAACGAGCTGAACACGCTGCATCAGCATTACCGCATTCTCGTGGAGATGGCCAGGAAGGACCTCGATCTGACCAAATCGCACTCGGTCGAGGAAGCGCAGGCGCGCCACTCGAGCAAGATTCAGCCGCGCAGGAAGGAGCGCGGTTCATAGAGCCCCTCGGACAAGGTTACGAGAACCGCCGGACGAAAGCTGCGGTGGCGTCGAAGACTTCCGCGAAGACCGCCGCCTGCGTCTTGCCTGCCATCGACACGCGCACCTTGAAGGAGTGATCGCCGTCGTCGACTTCATGCAGCTCCGTCTGGGGGTTCAGCCGCGGCAGCAGCGCGCGGATCTCGGCCGCCGTGCCGAACAGGTCGCGGGTCCCCTGCACGAACAGCATCGGCTCGCGAATGTCCGGCAGATGCCGATCCCGACGCTGGTCCGGCTTTCCGGGAGGGTGAAGCGGATATCCGAAATAGATCAGACCGGCGATGCTGGCGCCCGGCCGCGCCGCAATTTGCGACGCGATGCGGCCGCCCATCGATTTGCCGCCGATGAACACGGGCAGTCCGGCGAACTCCGCCTGCGTCCGGGCGCCCTCGATGACGGTCTGCCACGCGCCTTCGAGCACTGGTCCCTTGTCTGGAACCTTTCGTCCCTCGGCGATGTACGGAAAATCAAACGTGCCGATCGTGATGCCGCGGACGGAGAGCTCTTTCCCGGCGAGTACCATGAAGGCGCTGTGCTGCCCGCCTCCCGCGCCGTGCGCCAGCAGCAGCGCCGCGAACGCGCGATCGCTGGGGTAGACTGTCGAAATCATTGGAGAGAATCATGTCACGCTCGAAAGCGCTTGTGGTAATCGCCATTCCCCTGGCGGCGCTCCTTGGCGTCAACGACGTTCGCGCGCAGGCGCAGGCGGTCACCGATCAACCCATGGCCAGCCGGTCGGGCATCGATCTGACAGCGCTCGACCGATCGGCCGATGCGTGCACGGATTTCTATCAGTTCTCCTGCGGGGGCTGGATCGCGAAGCATCCTGCGCCGCCGGATCAGCCGCGATATGGCCGCTTCGAGGATCTGCAGGACCGCAATAACGAGATCCTTCGCGACATCCTCGAGGAGGCGGCCAAGCCTGGCGCCGGCGCCGACATGAAGCAGATCGGCGACTACTACGCGAGCTGCATGGACGAGAGCGCCATCGAGGCGAAAGGCACCGCGCCCCTGAAAGAGGACCTGGCGCGAGTCGATGCGATCAAGACGAAGGCGGACATTCCCGCCGTGATCGGCCACATCCACACCGTCGGCGGATCGGGCTTCTTCGGCTTCGGCGCGGCGCCCGACTTCAAGGAGGCGTCGCAGTACATCCTGATCTACGCCCAGGGGGGCCTGGGTCTGCCGGATCGCGACTATTACCTGAAGGACGATCCCAACACGGTCAAGACGCGCACGGACTACGAGCGGCACGTGTCGACGATGCTGCAGCTCGGCGGCGACACGGCCGCGAAGGCCGCGGCCGGCGCGAAAGCCGTGATGGCGATCGAGATCGCGCTCGCCACCGCCGCGCTCGATCGCGTCAGCCAGCGCGATCCGACGAACATCTACCACAAGATGCCGCGCGACGAGGTGAAGAAGCTGATGCCGAACTTCAACCTCTCGGCGTACATGGAGCGCGCGGAAGCGCCGCCGGGAGATTCCGCGAACGTCAGCGAGCCCGAGTTCCTGAAGGCCGTCGACAAGGTCATCGCCTCGACCGATCTTGCCGACCTGAAGACCTACATGCGCTGGCACGTCATTCACTCGAATGCGGCCATGCTGCCCAAGCGGTTCGTCGACGAGAACTTCGCGTTCTACGGCAGAACGCTGACAGGCGCCAGGGAGCAGCGTCCGCGCTGGAAGCGCTGCGTCGATGCCACCGACAGCGATCTCGGGGAAGCGCTCGGCAAGGTCTACGTCGATCGCACGTTCGGTCCGGAAGGCAAGCAGCGCACGATCGAGATGGTGCAGGGCATCGAAGCGGCGCTCGGGACCGACATCAAGGAGATCTCGTGGATGTCGGACGAGACGAAGCGGCAGGCGGAAGCCAAGCTGCGCGCCGTCGCCAACAAGATCGGCTATCCCGACCGCTGGCGCGACTACTCCTCGCTCCGGATCGTCCGGGGCGATGCGTACGGCAATTCGCAGCGCGCGAACGTGTTCGCCTACCGGCATCAGATGGCGAAAATCGGCAAGCCCGTGGACAAGACGGAGTGGCTGATGACGCCGCCGACGGTCAACGCCTACTACAATCCGTTCGAGAACAACATCAACTTCCCCGCGGGCATCCTCCAGCCGCCCTTCTTCATCAAGGCCGCCGACGACGCGGTGAACTACGGGGCCGCGGCGGCCGTGGTCGGCCACGAGCTCACGCACGGATTCGACGATCAGGGGCGCCGCTTCGATCCGCAGGGCAACATGCGCGAATGGTGGACGCCCGCCGATGGAAAGGCGTTCGAGGAGCGCGCCGCCTGCATCGACAAGCAGTACAGCGGCTACACCGTCGTCGACGATGTGAAGCTGAATGGGAAGCTGACGCTGGGCGAGAACGTCGCCGACAATGGCGGCCTGCGGCTCGCGTGGATGGCGCTGATGGAGCGGCTGAAGGCGAAGGCGCTCGGAGAGGCCGACGGCTTCACGCCCGACCAGCGGTTCTTCCTCGGCTGGGCGCAGATGTGGTGCGAAAGCCGCAGCGACGAGATCGCGCGGCTCCACGCGAAGACGAATCCCCATTCGCCCGGGAAATACCGGACGAACGGGGTCGTGGCGAACATGCCGGAATTTGCGAAGGCGTTCAGTTGTCCGGCGAACGCCCCGATGGTCAATCAGCCGGTCTGCCGGGTCTGGTGACGGCCATGATTCATTTCTTCACTGCGGGCTTGGCCGGAGCCGGCTTGGCGGCTTCGGATTCCTGGTGATAGACGGCGATCCATTTGTCGCCTTTCTTCGTCCACACCGTCGAGGCGTACGTCTTCGGCGGGACGCGCTGTCCCTGAAACGTGCCGGAACCGGTCCAGACGTAGGCGACGATGGCGGTGTTGGCGTCGACCCATTGGACTTTTTCGTCGCTGATCTTCCAGGTCTGGATCTTCGCCTGATCCATGATCGGCGTGAAGTCGCCGATTTTCATGAAGCCGTTGCCGTCGGCGGACAGACCGTCGGACGCCGTGAGCGCCGTGAACCCCGCCCTGTCGGCCTTCGCGACCGCCTCGTTGATCTTGTGTTCGTTCGCAATCAGCGTCTTTTCGAGCGCCGCCTTGTCCTGCGCCGCGGCCATTCCAGCCGTCAGCGCGAGTACGCCGAGCATCCATACCGCTTTCCTCATGCGCTCTCCTTGTCTACTTGCCGTCCAACAGTGATTTGAGCTTCGCGTCGAACTGCGCGTAGGGCATCGCGCCGACGATCATCGGCCCCTCGACCGAGCCCGGCGCCGACCTGCCCACGACGAAGGTCGGAGTGCCCTCGACGCCGATCTTGGTGCCTTCCTGGGTTTCGGCTTCGATCGCCGCGTCGTATTTCGTCGAGGCCGCGCAGGCGGCGAAGGCCTTGGCGTCGAGCTTCAGCTCCGCCGCGGTCTTCGCGATGTAGTCCGGCGACAGCAGGTTGGCGTTTCGCATCAGGCTGAGCCGCATCTCCCAGAACCTGCCCTGTTCGCCGGCGCAGCGGGCGGCGCGCGCCGCCGGCAGCGCCTGCGGGTGGAAGTCCAGGGGGAAATCGCGGCTGATGTAGCGCAGCTTGCCCGTGTCGATCCAGTTTTTCTTGATCTCGTCGAACGTCGTCAGCATGTACTGGCGGCAGAACGGGCATTGAAGGTCCGTGAACTCCACCATCGTGAGCGGCGCATCCGGACGGCCCATGATGTATCCCTTGAGGTTCGTCAGCGTCGCCGACGCCGGCCGTGGAGGCCCCTGCGCCGGCTGCTGCGGCGTGGTGAGCCTTTCGAGGAGTTGACGGATCGCTTTCAGCTCCTTGAGCATTTCCTCATTGATCTGCTGTTGCGTCAGCGGCGGCGCGGCGGGTGGCTGAGCGCCGGTCTGCGCCTGCAGTCCGCCGCCGACCAGCGCGACGGCGCATGAAACCGCGAAAATGCGCGCGAGAGTCTTCATCGGATTCCTGGATTGAAACGGGGGCGTCCGAGTATAGCCGATCGTCGGGACCGGATGGGTCGAACGGACTGGACAATATTAATCAACGCATGTAGATTTATAGATGCATGAATGCCGCCCTCTTCCGGCTGCTGGGAGACGAGGCCCGGCTGCGGATCCTGCGGCTGCTGCGCGCCGAGCGGCTGAACGTGTCCGAGCTGACGTCGATCCTCGGGATCGCGCAGTCGGGGGTGTCGCGTCATCTCGGCCTCCTGAAGGACGCGGGGCTGGTCGACGAGCGCCGGGACGGCGGGTTCACCTTCTTCCGGCTGGCGCCGGCGGTGGAGTCCGGCGACAACGGGTTCGGTCCGATCTGGCCCGTCCTGCGCGCGCAGTTCGAGCAGGCCGCGGCCACGGGGGAGGGGCGCGGAGACGACTCCCGTCTGGAGGAAGTGCGCCGCGTCCGGAAGGAGAACTTCGAGGAGCACGGCGCCGCGGCCGAACGGCGCCAGATCGTCCCCGGACGGAGCTGGGCCGCGTGGGCGCGCGCGCTGGGGCACCTCCTCCCGCCGCTGGAGATCGCGGACCTCGGCTGCGGAGAGGGGTATCTGACGATCGAAGCCAGCCGCTTCGCGAAGCGCGTGATCGCGATCGATCGGTCCGATGCCGTCCTGGCGCGCGCGAAAGACGCCGCGCGGCGCCGCCGGCTCCGGAACATCGAGTGGAGGCGGGGCGAGCTCGAGAAGCTACCGCTGAAGGACGCCAGCGTCGACGTCGCCCTGCTGTCGCAGGCGCTGCACCATGCGGAGCGCCCGGCGAAGGCGCTGGCGGAAGCCGCGCGAATCGTCCGCGCCGGCGGCCGCGTGCTCGTGCTGGAGCTGAGGCGCCACGACGAGCACTGGGTCCGCGACCGGCTCGGCGATGCCTGGCTCGGCTTCGACGACCGCGAGTTGAAGCATCTGCTCGAAGGCGCCGGCCTGATTGGGGTGAAGGTGACGGTCGGCACCCGGCGCGCGCGCGATCCGTTCACCGTGTTGATTGCGTCGGGCGTCAAGGCCGAGACGCGACATGGCGGCGCCGCCAGGGCGGCAAGGATCTCAAAGACCACGAAGGCTCACTCGTGATGGCTGGCATGAACCAACGGACCTCGGACCTCGGACCTCGGATCTCAGCGGCGAGCACGCTCGAACAGGCGCTCGCGAACCGCATCCTCATCCTCGACGGCGCGATGGGGACGATGATCCAGCGGCACGCGCTGACGGAGGCGGACTTTCGCGGGGCGCGCTTCGCGTCGCACCCCAGGGATCTGCGCGGCAACAACGATCTCCTGGTCCTCACGCGCCCCGACGTCATCGGTGAAATCCATCACCAGTACCTCGCCGCGGGCGCCGATATCATCGAGACGAACACGTTCAGCAGCACGGCGGTCGCGCAGGCCGACTACGCGCTCGAGGATCTGGCCTACGAACTGAACGTCGAAGGCGCGCGGCTTGCGAAAGCGGCGTGCGCGGAGTGGACGGCGAAGACGCCCGAGCGTCCGCGCTTCGTGGCCGGCTCGCTCGGGCCGACCAACCGCACGCTGTCGATCTCGCCCGACGTCAACAATCCCGCGTTCCGCGCCATCGCGTTCGACGAGCTTCGAGCGGCCTACGAGGATCAGACGCGCGGGCTCATCGACGGCGGGTGCGACGTTCTGCTGCTCGAGACGATCTTCGACACGCTCAACGCGAAGGCGGCCATCGTCGCCATCGAGAACGTGTTCGACGAAAAGGGCGTCCGCCTGCCCCTGATGATCTCGTTCACGATCACGGACAGGAGCGGGCGCACGCTGTCCGGGCAGACGCTGGAGGCTTTCTATACGTCCGTGCGGCACGCCCGGCCGTTCAGCATCGGCATCAACTGCGCGCTCGGCGCCCGCGACATGCGCCCGTACCTGGCCGATCTGGCGCGGATCGCGGAGTGCTACGTCAGCAGCTATCCGAACGCCGGCCTCCCGAACGCGTTCGGCCAGTACGACGAGCAGCCGATCGAGACCGCCGATCTCGTCAAGGACTTCGCGGCCAGCGGCTTCGTGAACATCGTCGGCGGCTGCTGCGGCACGACGCCGGACCACATCGCGGCAATCGCGAACGCAGTCAACGGCATCGCGCCGCGGCCCGTCCGGGGTCCGAGGAGCGAGGCGCGAGGTTCGGCACCCCATTTCACCCAGTTGTCGGGGCTCGAACCGCTTGTCATACGCCCGGACTCCAACTTCCAGATGGTCGGAGAACGCACCAACGTCACCGGCTCCGCGCGGTTCGCGCGCCTCGTCAAGGCGGGCGGCTGGGCCGACGCCGCGCAGGTCGGCCTCGAGCAGGTCCGCGGCGGCGCGAACATCATCGACGTCAACATGGACGAAGGCATGCTCGACTCCGAGCGGGCGATGACGACGTTCCTGCACTACATCGCGACCGAGCCGGAAATCGCGCGCGTGCCGGTCATGATCGACAGCTCGAAGTGGTCGGTGCTCGAGGCCGGACTGAAGTGCATCCAGGGCAAGGGCGTCGTCAATTCGATCAGCCTCAAGGAAGGGGAAGCCGATTTCCTCGCCAAGGCCCGAACCGTGCGGCGCTACGGCGCGGCGGTCATCGTGATGGCATTCGACGAGGCCGGCCAGGCGGACACGATCGAGCGAAAGGTCCAGATCTGCCGGCGCGCGTACACATTGCTGACCGAACAGGCGGGATTCGACCCGAGCGACATCATCTTCGATCCCAACATCCTCGCGATCGCGACGGGCCTCGAGGAGCACAACAACTACGCGGTGAACTACATCGAGGCCGCGCGGATCATCAAGGCGACGTGTCCCGGCGTCAAGATCAGCGGCGGCGTCAGCAACCTGTCGTTCTCCTTCCGCGGCAACGACACGGTCCGCGAGGCGATGCATTCCGCCTTCCTGTTCCACGCGATCAAGGCGGGCATGGACATGGGCATCGTCAACGCCGGACAGCTCGTCGTCTACGAGGACATCCAGAAGGATCTGCTCGAGCACGTCGAGGACGTCATCTTCAACCGCCGTCCGGACGCGACGGACCGTCTGGTGCAGTTCGCCGAAACAGTGAAGGGGACTGCCAGGGAGCGCCAGGCGGATCTCGCGTGGCGCAGCGGAACCGTGGAGGAGCGCCTGTCGTTCGCACTCGTGCACGGCTCGGTCGAATTCATCGATCAGGACACCGAGGAAGCCAGGCAGAAGTATCCGCGTCCGCTCGACATCATCGAGGGGCCGCTGATGGACGGCATGAAGATCGTCGGCGATCTCTTCGGCTCGGGGAAGATGTTCCTGCCGCAGGTCGTGAAGAGCGCGCGGGCGATGAAGAAGGCGGTCGCGTATCTCGAGCCGTTCATGGAGAAGGAGAAGGCCGCGCGGCTGAAGGCGAACCCTTCCGGCGGCGGCGCGCAGGGGCGGATCGTCGTCGCGACGGTCAAGGGAGACGTGCACGACATAGGCAAGAACATCGTCGGCGTCGTGCTGGGCTGCAACAACTACGAGGTCATCGACCTCGGCGTGATGGTGCCGGCCGCGAAGATCCTCGACGCCGCGATCGAGCGCGGCGCGAACGCGGTCGGCCTCAGCGGGCTGATCACCCCGTCGCTCGACGAGATGGTCATGGTCGCGCGCGAGATGGAGCGGCGGCGCATGACGCTGCCGCTGCTCATCGGCGGGGCGACGACGAGCCGGCAGCACACCGCCGTGAAGATTGCGCCGGAGTATTCGCAGGCGACGATCCACGTGCTGGACGCGTCGCGCGTCGTCGACGTCGTCTCGAGCCTCATGAGTCCGGAGCGGCGCGGCGCCTTCGAACGGAGCAACCGTGAAGCGCAGGACGAGCTGCGCGAGCGCTACAAGGCGCGCAGCGAGAAGCCGCTCCTCCCGTACGAACAGGCGCGCGCCAACCGCCTGCGCTACGACTGGGACGAACACGTCATCGCGACGCCCGCTTTCGTAGGCCGCCGATTCCTGGATGATGTGCCGCTCGAAGCGATCGCGAAGTACATCGACTGGACGTACTTCTTCTCGGCATGGGAGCTGAAGGGGAAATTCCCGGCGATCCTGGATCACCCGCAGTACGGCGAGGCGGCGCGCGATCTGTATGCGAATGCGCGGTCGCTGCTCTCCCAGATCATCGACGGCAGCCTGCTGCGGGCGCGCGGCGTGTACGCGTTCTGGCCGGCGGCGGCCGACGCCGACGACATCGTCGTATACAAGGACGAGAATCGACGCGACGTGCTGGCCCGGCTTCCGATGCTGCGCCAGCAGGAACAGCAGCCCGACGCGCGCCCGAACCTCTCGTTGTCAGACTACATCGCGCCCAAGGGCAGCGGCGTGCCTGACTATATCGGCATGTTCGCCGTCACCGGCGGCATCGGCGCGGAAGAGCTCGCGAAGCGCTACCAAGCCGATCACGACGACTATCACGCGATCATGGTGAAGGCGCTCGCGGACCGCCTGGCCGAAGCATTCGCCACCTACCTCCATGCGCGCGTCCGCGAGGACTGGGGGCATCCGGATCCGGCCGCCCTGAGCGCCGACGATCTGCATCACGAAAAGCATCGCGGCATCCGCCCCGCGCCGGGGTATCCCGCGTGCCCGGATCACAGCGAGAAGTTCGAGCTCTTCACGCTCCTGCAGGCCGAGCGGCAGGGCATCCGGCTGACGGAACATGCCGCGATGACGCCCGCCGCCAGCGTCAGCGGGTTCTACTTCTCGCACCCACAGGCGAAGTATTTCAACGTCGGCCGCATCGGGCGGGACCAGATGGAGTCGTACGCGAAGCGGCGGGGCGTGTCGATCGAGGTCGCGGAGAAGTGGCTCTCGCCGAATCTGGCGTACGAGACGTCGGCATTCGCGGCGAAGTGCTCTTGAAGGCTACTTGTTCGCGGCGCGAATGCGCGCGACGAATGTATTCACCGACTTGGCGAGCGCGTCCATCACGGCCGACGCGTGCGAAGACGGCGACCCTCCCGCCATTCCGCCCTCGTGCAGGAGCTGCACCGGCACGGAGATCAAGCCCTTCACGTAAGGAAACGTCGCGTCCGCCTGCGCGACCAGCGACGCGTCGTAGCGCGATATGCACGTGCCGTCCTGCAGCCGGCTCGTCACGATGCTGAGCAGCACGTAGGATTCCTCGTCGCCGTACGGCTGCGTCTTGAATCCCGCGTCGGCAAGGATGCGCGCGATCGACGTCTTGATCTTCGTCTGATCGAGGCCGCACGCGGCGGCCTGCGCGCTCAGATTCTCGACCACGGTGCCGACAATGGTGAGACCGCGCAGCTCCGATCCCGGAGGCAGCACGGGCGGCCGCGCGCCCGCCGCCGGAGTATCCGGACCGGCAGGCGATCCGGCCGCCGCTGGCGCCGACGGTGGAACGGGCGTCGCCGGTGGTCCAGACAGCACAGCGCGGTCGTGCGCGTCCGGGGGCTCGTAAGTGAGCCGCACCTCGTCCCCTTCCCGTCCACGCTCCAGAAACCTGATGTCAACGAGAAGCCGCGCCGGGTTCGTCGTCGGCGCGTACGTGTAGCGCAGTTGCCGTCCGCTCTCGACATCGTAGAGGACGACGAGCTTGCCGGCGTCCCATCGCGTCGTGGTCGGGAGCGCCACTGTCCCGATCGTCAGCTCCTCGAGCTGACCGGTCGGATGGAACGTTCGCGAGCGTCCCTGATCGTCGGCAATCGAGACGGCGTCCGCCTTCTGAAGGATCGCCAGATGCGCGGGAGGCGTCCGCGCTTCGGCGGTCAGCTGCTGGACACGCGTGCTGTCGTCGGCGCTCTCGCGCAAGGCGGGTGGCGCGCTCGCGCTGCCGCCCCCGGTGCCGCCTCGACGTCCGCGCGAGCCGCCTGAACGGTCCCCCCCTTCGCCGCCTTGTCCGGCGGTTCGCGCCCAGTCGCGGTTGAACCCGATTTCGTCCGGCCGCTGCGTCAGCGCCGGATTCAACACCCAGACGCCCGCCATGCTCGGGGATTCCGGCTGGGCCGTCGGGGTCGGCGGCGATTGGGCAGCGGCCGTGCCGGCGACGACAACGAATACGCACGAGCAGACGATTCCCGGTTTCATACGGCGCCTCTCCGCACCGTAGCACACCGCCGCACGTACGAGTGTGACAACGCGTTGACACTATGTCGCAAGACGACGTATAGTCTGACGCCAGAGTCGTGCGCGATCCCGCATCCCTCCTGCCGCTGACGCCCGTCCTGTTCCACGTCCTGCTCTCGCTCAGCGACGCGGACCGGCACGGCTACGCGATTCTCAAGGAAGTGGCGGAGCGTACCGATGGCGCGGTCACGCTCAGCACCGGCACGCTCTACGGATTGATCAAGCGGGCGCTGGCCGAAGGACTGATCGTCGAGTCGCGCCGGCGGCCACGCGCCGACCAGGACGACGAACGGCGCCGGTACTACCGGCTCACCGACTTCGGCCGGCAGGTCGTTGCCGCCGAGGCGCGCCGGCTCGAGCAGCTCGTCGCCTCCGCGTGGGACAAGCGCGTGCTGCGCCGATCCGAAGGCTGATTCGCGATGGCCCCCCCGCGACGTCCGGCCGCGTCCGTCCGCCTCTTCAAGCTGCTGCTGCGTCTGTTTCCCGCGGAGTTCCGCGGCGACTTCGGCGCGGAGATGGAGGCCGACTTCTCCGACCAGCTCCGCGACGCGCGCCGCGGCGGCCGGCGGCCGACCGCCGCGCTCTGGCGGCGCACGCTCCCGTCGATGCTGCGCGCGGGACTCGTCCAGCACGCCGCCGCGGTGACCTACGACGCGCGATTCGCCCTGAGATCGATGGCGCGCACGCCAGCCTTCACCGCCGTCGCCCTGCTGATCATCGCGCTCGGGACGGGCGCAAACGCCGCCATGTTCAGCGTCGTCGACGCGATCATGCTGCGCTCTCCGTTCCCCGATCCCGACCGGCTCGCCATCGTCCGCGTACAGGGCGCCAACGGCCGGACCACGTCGGCGATCTCATCCGCGCAGTTCCGCAGCCTCCGCGATCACACCTCCATCTTCGACGGCGTCGCCGCGCTCGGCGGCGGCCAACGTCCGATTCTCACCGGGCTCGGCGAACCGCGCCGCATGAATGTCGAGTGCGTGACAGCCGACATGTTCCGCGTGCTCGGCACGCCGCCGCTGGCCGGGCGCACCTTCAGCGCGGACGAGGATCGCCCTGGGGCTGCGTCGGCGGTCGTCGTGAGTTATCAGTTCTGGCGGCGCGACTTCGCCGGTGCGGCCGACGCCGTCGGGCGCGTCATCACACTCAACAACGTGCCGACGACGGTCGTGGGAATCATGCCGCGCCGATTCGGCGGACCGTTCTCGCGAAACAACAACGACGGCTGGGTCCCGCTCGGGCCGACGCTCGACGGCCAGCGGACGGCCGGCTGCGCCGCGGCCGCCGTGAACGTGTTCGCGCGACTGAAGCCGGGCGCGACGCTGGAGTCCGCGGCGCGTCAGGCGACAGACTCCGCCGCAATCGCGCGCCTCGAGGACTGGCAGGGCAAGACCGGGGGCCGCCTCACGCTGATGTCTCTCGACGAACAGACCGCGTCCGAACTGCGGACGCCGCTGCTCGCGCTGCTCGGCGCCGTCGGGCTCGTTCTCCTGATCGCCTGCGCCAACGTCGCGAATTTGCAGATGGAGCGGCTCTTCGGACGCCGCGTCGAGATGGCCGTCCGGATGGCGCTCGGCGCGACCCGCGCGCGCACGGTCACGCAGACGCTCACGGAGAATCTCGTCCTCTTCCTCCTGGGCGCGTTCGCCGGCATCGCGGCCGCCCGCTGGACGCAGCAACTCATCGTCGGCCTGCTGCCCGCGTACGTGCCGCACGCCAACGACATCGAAGTCAGCGGACGCGTCCTCGCGGCGACGCTTGCCGTCGCCGTCCTGACCGGCCTGGCGGTCGGACTGATTCCTGCCGTGCAGGGGACATCGCCGGCGCTGATGAACGATCTCCGGGCCTCGACGCGATCGTCGAGCGGCCGCGGCGGGTGGACGCGCCGCGGGCTCGTCGTCGGACAGGTCGCGCTCTCGCTGACGCTGCTCGTCGGCGCGATGCTGATGATCGCGACGTTTCGGACGCTGAGACCCGACCGGCCGGGATTCACCGCTTCCGACAAACTGACAGCCAACCTCCGGCTGCAGGGCCGCGCCGCCAGCGCGTCTTCGCGCGTGTTCGACAACGTCTTCGCGCACGTGCAGGCGGTTCCGGGTGTGCGGTCGGTCTCCGCATCGACCTACCTCCCGATGAGCGGCATGGTCGCGATCGTGTCGGCGAGAGCCGGCAGCAGCACGCAGGACGCGTACAGCGGGGTCGTGACACCGAACTACTTCGCGGAGATGGACATCCCGATCGTCCAGGGACGCGCGTTCGTGGACCAGGATGGTCCCGGCGCGCCGCAGGTCGCCATCGTCAACGAGGCGTTCCTCCGGAAGATGCTGTTCGATCGCGCTGCGCTCGGTGCCCGGGTCGACGTGACGTTCTTCGACGGCCGGACCGAATCGAGACAGATCGTCGGCGTTCTGCGCGACACGCGGAGCGCGGGCGGCGATCTCAAAGCGCGGCCCGAAATCTACATGCCGTTGGCGCAAAGCTCCGTGCAGGGCCTCAACCTGATCGTTCGCGCGCCGAATCCGGGCGATCCCCGGCTCGCCGCCCGCATTCGATCGGCACTCTACGCCGCGGACCCGACGCAAGTCCTCGATCGCGTGATGCCGATGAGCGACATGCTCGATTCCACCGTCTCGACGTCGCGGTTCGGCGCGTGGCTGCTCGGCACGTTCGCCGCGATGGCGCTGCTGCTGGCGGCCGTCGGCCTTGCGGCGTCGATCGCGTGGTGGGTCTCGCAGCGCACGCGCGAGATAGGCGTACGGATGGCGCTCGGCGCCCGGCCCGCGACGGTGACGCGCATGTTCCTGCGACAAGGCGTAGCCCTGACGCTTGCCGGCATCGCGCTCGGCCTCGGCGGCGCCGCGGCCTGCACACGCCTGCTCGAGAGCTGGCTGTACGGCGTCACGCCGCTCGATCCGCGTGTGTTCACGGCATCCGCCGTCGGCATGCTCGCCATCGCCGTGACCGCCAGCTATCTGCCCGCCCGCCGCGCCGCGCGCGTCGATCCCGTCATCGCGCTCAGAACCGAGTGAACCCCTGGGGAACCGGCGGAACCTGTGGAATCCATGGAACCTATGGAACCGGCTGAACTTAGAGTATTCTGAAAGACGCCCAACCAACGGGTTCTCCAGACCGTCTGATAACCGGGTCCCTGACGACACGTGCCCAAGCGCCGGTATGTCCTCGTTGCCCTGATTCTCGTGGCCGTTGCCATTGGCGCGGCGGGCCTGAGGCTGCGCGCCCGCGCGCCGGAGCCCAAGGCCGGCACGGCGTCCAATGCGACGGTCACCGTGAGACGACAGGATTTCGTCAGGAGTCTCAGGCTGAACGGCACGGTGGAGGCGGTCGAATCCACGTCGATTCAGGCACCGCGGCTCGCCGGGCAGAACAACAACTCGCTCGTCATCATGCGCCTGGTGCGCAACGGCGCCACGGTGAAGCCGGGCGACATGCTCGTCGAATTCGACCGCCAGGAGCAACTCCGGAACGCGCTCGATCGCCGCGCGGATCTCACCGACCTCGAGCAGCAGATCAAGAAGCGGCGGGCGGAGGAAGTCGCCGCGAAAGCGAGCGACGACAGCTCGATCACGCAGGGGCAGGACGCGGTCGCCCGCACGAAGCTCGATCTCGTCAAGAACGACATGCTGCCGAAGATCGAGGCCGAGAAGAACACGCTTGCGTACGAAGAGGCCCAGGCGAAGCTGAAACAGCTGCAGGAGACCTACGAGCTCAAGCGCCGCGCGGCCGCCGCCGACATCAAAGTGCTCGAAATCCGCCGCGACCGCGCCGAGACCAACATGCGGCAGGCGGAATCGAACGCCGACCGCATGCTGGTGACCTCGCCGCTGCCGGGCGTGGCCGTCATCAAGACGACGTGGAAGAGCGGCGGCGCGCCGGTGGAATTCACGGAAGGCGACGAGGTGCGATCGGGCCAGCCGGTCGTCGAGGTCGTGAATCCCGCTGTGATGCGCGTGCGCGCCCGCGTGAACCAGGCCGACATCAACGAGCTGCGCGTCGGCCAGTTGGTGCGCGTGGGGCTCGACGCCTATCCGGATCTCTCGTTTGCCGGAACCATCTCGCAGATGTCGCCGATCGGCCAGCAGTCGACGCTGTCGCCGAAGGTCCGGAGCTTCATCGTGCTCGTGCTCGTCAAGACGGCGCATCCGAACCTGATGCCGGACCTGACGGCGTCGCTCGACGTGGAGATCGATCGCACCCCCAACGTGCTCGTGGTCCCCCGCGACGTCCTGGTCGTCGAAGGCGAGCAGGCGTACGTGATGGTGCAGCGCGGCAACCGGTTCGAGCGGCGCGACGTCGGCCTCGGTCCCAGCAGCGCCCACGAGGCGGTGATTGACACCGGGCTCCAGGACGGCGCGGTCGTCGCGCGCAACGTCGCCGCCTACATCGAGAAGGCGAAGCCGCGCTAGCGTGATGAAGATCTGGACGAAGATCTTTCGTTCGAAACGGCTGCTCGCCGTGCTGGCGGCGCTCGTCGTCATCGGCGGCGCGGCGGTCGCGATGACCGCGGGCGGCGGCGCCGCGCCGAACGCCACGACCGTGGCCGTGACGAGCGGCGACTTCGTCGACTACATCCAGATCCGCGGCGACATCCGGCCGGCCAAATCGATCGTGCTCGCAGCGCCGCTCCAGTCCGGCGGCGATCTCCAGATCGTCAAGCTCGTAAAGCAGGGCGCGACGATCAAGAAAGGCGACATCCTCGTCGAGTTCGACGCGACCACCCTCGAACAGCGGCTGGCCGAACGGCGCTCGGATCTCAAGTCGGCCGAAGGGGAGATCGCGCAGCTCCAGGCGCAGCAGAAGATCAACGTCGAGGAACAGAAGACCGCGCTGATGAAGGCGAAGTACGACGTCGAGCGCGCGAAGCTCGATCTCGGCAAGCGCGACCTGGTCTCGGAGATCGAATACCAGCAGGCGAAGCTCGCGCTCGCCGACGCGGAGGAGCGGCGGAAGGAGATCGAGGCGAAGGGGGGATCGGGGCTGGCAGGGGCGGAAGCGGATCTCGTGGGCAAGCAGCGCAAGCGCGACAAGGCGAAGTTCGACGTCGACCGCATCGTGGCGTCGATCGAGGCGCTGCACCTGCGCGCGCCGGCCGACGGCACGGTCAACATTCTCGAGAACCCGCGGACGGGCAACATGTTCGGCGGCGGCGGCACCGAGTTCCGCGAAGGCGACCGCGCATGGGCTGGCGCGAGCATCCTCGAGCTGCCGGACCTGTCTTCGATCCATCTCGAAGCGCGGCTGGACGAATCCGACCGCGGCCGTCTCAAGGTCGGCCAGCAGGCCCTCGTCAAGATCGAGGCGGTGCCCGGGAAGGACTTCGCGGCGCGCGTCGATCTGATCTCCGTTCTTGCGCGGGTCGACTTCTCCTCCGGCTGGCCGCCCGTCAGGAATTTCGACCTCGGCCTCGTGCTGAGCGATCCCGACCCGCGCATCCGGCCCGGCATGACGGCGACGGCCCGCATCGCGGCGGATCGGCTGCCGAATGCGACCCTCGTGCCGTCCGAGGCGATCTTCCAGCGGGACGGCCGTCCGGTCGTCTACCGGCTGAACGGATCGAAGTTCGACGAGCAGCCGATCGAGATCGTCCGCCGCGGCCGGGAGCAGGCCGCCGTCAGCGCCGGCGTCGCCGCCGGCGACAAGCTCGCCGTACGGCGTCCGGACGCCGATCTCATCCGGAGGAAGGGATGACGGCGACCGGAAGGGAGCGAGCGGCGCGGCGTCTCATCTGGATCGTCGCGCTGGTCGCCGTGGGCGCGGTCGCGGTGGCGCTGGCGAAAGGATCGCCCGTGCTGCCCGAGCGCCGCTCGCCGGTGCCGACGGCAAAAGTCGTCCGCGGGCCGCTCAAGCTGACGGTGTATGCCACGGGCGAGCTGCGCGCCGGCCGCACGATGAATCTCGTCGCGCCCCCCGCGGGCGGGTCGCTGCGCATCCTCAAGCTGCAGCCGACCGGAACGTCGGTCAAGAAGGACGACGTCGTCGTCGAGTTCGACCCTTCCGACCAGCAGTTCGCCGTCGAGCAGGCGAAATCGGATCTCGAGGAGGCGCAGCAGGCGATCGTCAAGATGAAGGCCGACAACGCCGTCACGGCGTCGCAGGACGCGCTGAACCTCCTGCAGGCGCGATACGACGTGCGACGCGGCGAGCTGAACGCCGCCGGCAACGAATTCATCGGCGCGATCGACGCGCAGAAGAACCAGTTGACGCTCGACGAGGCGCGCCGCCGGCTCCAGCAGCTCGAGCAGGACGCCGCGTCGCGCGTCAGCACCAGCGTCGCCGCGCTTGCGGTCGTCGAGGAGCGCCGCCACAAGGCGGAGCTCGCGATGCAGCGCGCGCAGTCGATCATCGACAACTTGGCGGTGAAAGCGCCGATCGACGGCGTCATCTCGGTGAAGGAGAACCGCGACGGCCAGTTCTTCTTCTTCTCCGGCATGGTGCTGCCGGAGTACCGCGAGGGTGACACCACGTTTTCCGGGCGCACGATTGCCGACGTCATCGAGAGCGGCAGGATGGAAGTGCGCGCCAAGGTGACGGAAGTCGATCGCGACAACCTGCAGACGGGGCAAGCCGCGACCGTCCAGATCGACGCGCTGCCGGGCCGCACGTTTTCCGCGAAGGTCGGGCCGCTCAGCACGAGCGCCTCGCGCGGATCGTTCTTCGAGACGAGCGCCGTGCGCCAGTTCGACATCGTCCTGAATCTCGACAAGCCGGATCCCGCGATGCGCGCCGGATCGTCGCTGCGCCTGACGATCGACGGCCGCGAGCTGCCCAACGCGCTCCACGTGCCGCGCCAGGCGGTGTTCGAGAAGGCGGGCAAGAACTACGTGTTCCTCCAGAGCGGGGACCGCTTCGACCGACGCGACGTCAAGGTCGTGACCGCGACGGAGAGCCGCGCGATCGTCGACGGCCTCCACGATGGGGACGTCATCGCGCTCGTCGATCCCGACATCGCGACCTCGCGATCGAAATCCGCGTCCGGGCCCACGGCTGGAATCCCCAAGTGAAAGCGAACGAGCGACAGCGAGTGAGCCACGCGACCGGAGCGCGCCGGCGCCGCGGCGGGCGAGGGAGCGTGTCGGGGAGTCCGAGGGGCGAAAGCCCCTCGGATAATGAATGGACGCGCGCACGCATCTCTGGTCCGCCGACGTGCTGCCCGAGTTCCGGCTGGGACTCGAGAACCTGCGCGCGCACAAGCTGCGCTCGCTGCTGACGATGCTCGGGATGATCTTCGGCGTGGCGGCGGTCGTCGCCATGCTGTCGATCGGCGCCGGCGCGCAGCAGGAGGTGATGGCGTTCATCGAGCAGCTCGGCGTCCGCAACCTGATCGTCGAGGCGCGCGAGGCGCCCGACAATCAGACGCTGCAGAAAGTGCGCAAGCTCTCGTCAGGGTTGTCGTTCAAGGATCTGCGAATCATCCAGACCAATCTCGACGGGATTTCCGCCGTCACCGCGCGCAAGCGGTTCACGCCGTCGAAGCTGACGCCGCGTCCGCTTGGCGGCGATTCGCCGGTCGTCTACGGCATTTCGCCCGCGTATCAGACGATCGCGAACCTCAAGGTCGCGTCCGGACGCTTCTTCGACGAAGGAGAGACGACGGCGGCCGCCCCCGTGGCTGTGCTGGGCGAGGCCGCGACCGCGGCGCTCTTTGGCGCCGAGGATCCGATTGGCCGCTACGTGAAGGTCAACGACCAATGGTTTCGCGTCGTCGGCGTCGCCGGCCCGCAGCTCACCGTGCAGTCCGACGTCGCGGGGATCCCCGCGCAGGACCGCAACAACATCATCTACGTGCCGCTGTACTCGTCTGTGTTCCGGCTGGAGGACGGGCAGAGCGCCCAGAAGGATGAGATCGACGGCATCTACCTGCAGATGAAGCCGGGCTCCGACATTCCCGCGTCGGCGGCGCTCATTCGCGGCGTCCTCGACGTCGCGCATCGCGGCGCGGGCGACTTCACCATCGTCTCGCCGGCCGAGCTGCTCGCCGAACAGCGGCGCACGCAGCGGATTTTCGAGATGGTCATGGTCGCGATCGCGTCGATCTCGCTTCTCGTCGGCGGCATCGGGATCATGAACATCATGCTCGCGAGCGTGCTCGAGCGGACGCGCGAGATCGGCGTCCGTCGCGCGATCGGCGCGCGCCAGCGGGATGTCGTGCGGCAGTTCCTCATCGAGACGACGATCATCTCTCTGTCCGGCGGCGTCGCCGGCATCCTGCTCGGCGTCGGACTCTCTCAACTGATCGGCGTGCTGGCAGGATGGTCGACGATCGTGACGACCGCCTCGATCGTGCTCGCGTTCGGCGTGTCCGTCGCGATCGGCATCGTGTTCGGGCTCTATCCCGCCGTGCGGGCATCGCGCCTGGATCCGGTCAAGGCGCTCCACTACGAGTAAGGCGATCCCGCCGCGCCGCGTACTCGAGCGCGATCGCGTGCGAGGCGACGATCTCCGGCGAAGCCCACGCCACCCCGGCGGGTCGGCCTCCAGCCGCATCCGCGCTCAGATTCAATCGCCACGGCCGCCCCTCGGGCCGATAGAATAGGCTCAACTTCCATCCCGCGTACGCGGACAGGTCGGCCGTCACAACCGTCCAGTCCGCGCCGGGCGCGACGGCCGCCGAGGCGAGCTGTTCGTAGATGCGGCTGTCGCTGACGCCGACGCGCACCCGGATCGGCGCGATCGACGCGGCGACACGCGCGCGGAACGTGGCGCCCCTCGGAATCGGCAGCGTCCACGTGAGACGACCCGGCGCGGGACCGACGATGGCCGGAAGGGCGCTGCCGCCGGCCGCCGAATAGGCAACCGCATAGGTCGCCGGCCGCCGCTCGGCGCGATCCAGCTCCTTGATGAGATCCACGACGACCACGGGACAGACGACGAGCGACCGCGGCACGCGCCCGCAAGGAGCAACAGGGGTGGAAGCGTGAGAGCCGCGTGCCTCGCGATCGCCCTGATATTGATCGCCATCTTCCTGTCTTCGATCGCGCGATACTACCATCCGGGTACGGGCTTCACCGCGCTGCTCGGGCTGCCCGCCGGCCACGAGTACGAAGCGCCCGCGCTCCGCAACATCCCGCACTATGACTATGCCGGCGCCGGCGCATACGACGGGCAGTTCTACGTGCAGCGCGCGCTCGATCCGCTGGTCCGCGACCCGCAGGTCGACCGTGCGATGGACCTCGCGCCGTTCCGCGCGCGCCGAATCCTCTTCAGTTGGACCGCGTATGCCGCGGGACTCGGACGGCCCGCGTGGATCGTCGAAGCCTACGCGCTGCAGAACGTCGCCGCATGGCTCGTGCTTGCCGTCCTTCTCGCGCGGTGGCTGCCGCCGACGACGCCGCGGGGCCTCGCGGTTTGGAGCGCCTGCCTGTTCTCGCACGGCCTGCTCTGGTCCGTCAGGTTCGCGCTGCTCGACGGATCGAGCCTGGTGCTCACGGCGCTTGCCGTCAAGCTCGCGGAAGACGGACGTCCGTTCGCGGCGGCGGCGCTGGTCGGGGTCAATGGTCTCGGACGTGAGACCAACGTGCTCGGTGCGCTGTCGCAGCCGCTGCCGCGCGACTGGCGCGCGTGGGTGCGCTGCTCGGCGCCGCGGCGCTCGTCGTGCTCCCGCTCCTCGTCTGGGAGGACTACCTGCGCTCCATTTACGGATCGACGATCTTCGCGGGCGCCGAGGGACAGGCGACCCGGCCGGGCGTCGCGCTGGCGTACACGGTCGGCACCATCTGGGGCCAGATAGGCGCGAGGGGTCTGCTGTCGAGTGCCGGAGTATCCGCGTGCATCGTGCTGCCGCTTCTCGTTCAGGGGGCGTATCTCGTCAGCCGCCCGCGGGTTCAGGCACCGTGGTGGCGCGTGGCGATTGGCTATGCGGTCCTCATGCTGGTCCTCGACAGGGTGCTATGGGACCCGGCGACCGCGGCGATGACCCGGGTCATGCTGCCGATGACGGTCGGCTTCAACGTGCTCCTATTGCGCGAAACCGGCCCGAAATCCTTCTGGGCGTGGTTTTTAGGCTGGAACCTGCACCTCGTTCCCGGCGTCTGGGTCCTATAATCAGAAGGTTGTGCCCGTGACCTGCTTCCTGGCCCTTCTGTTCTCGGCCGTGCTGCCCTGGCAGGCGGCGCGCCGTCCTGCCCCGGCGCCTGCGGTCCCCTTCAGGACGACCCTGACGGTGGTCCAGATGATGGGCAAGCAGGCGGTGGTCGAGACAACGGCCGGCCAATTCGTCGTCGATCTGCGCCCGGACCTCGCGCCGAACCACGTCGGTTACTTCCTGAAACTCGCGGCCGAGGGGACCTATACGGGGACGATCTTTCATCGCGTGGTTCGCGACGGGATCATCCAGGGCGGGGATCCGATTACGAAGGATCCGGCCAGGCGGCCGCTCTACGGGACGGGGGGGCTGGGCGTACTGCAGGCCGAGCACAGCGGCGAGCCGTTCACGCGCGGCGCGGTGGCGGCGGCGCTGCGGCCGGGACAGCCCGACAGCGGGGGCGCGCAGTTCTTCGTGTGCGTCACCGATCAGCCCGGACTCGCGGGGCAATTCACGATCTTCGGGCGCGTGAGCGAGGGCATGGACGTCGTCCAGAAGATCTCGGAGCTTCCGGCCGATGCGAAAGGCATGCCCGAGGAGCGCGTGTCGATCGTCTCGCTGGCCGCGCGCGATACGCCGCCGCCCGAGCCGGTGCCCTTCGCCGCCGAGACGCCCGGGCAGCTCGCGCAGCATCGTGCGGTCCTCGAGACGAGTGCCGGCTCGATCACGATCGCGTTCCTGGCCGACCGGGCGCCGGAGCACGTGCGCAACTTCCTCCGGCTCGCGCAGGCGGGCGTGTTCGACGGCACGGCCTTCCATCGCGTCGTCCGCGGCTTCGTCGTGCAGACGGGCGCGCTCACGTCGCGTGCGGCGCCGCTCGCCGAGAAGCAGCAGAAGCTGGTGCGCCGGCTCGAGCCGGAATTCAACGACACGAAGCACGTCAAGGGCATCGTGTCCATGGCGCGGGGCGACGATCCCGCCAGCGCCACCACCTCGTTTTTCATCGTGACGGCAGACGCGCCTTCGCTCGACGGCAAGTACACCGTTTTCGGCCGGGTGATCGACGGCCTGGACGTGCTCGACAGGATCGAGTCCACGCCCGTCAGCGGCGAGTCTCCCACCACGCGCATCGACCTCATTCGGGTCAGGCTCGTGGGTTAATCCGCAGTGTGCACATGGCAGAAACACGTCTCAAGATTGCAGTCTTCATCGATTTCGACAACATCGAGATCGGCGTCAAGAACACCCTCAACGCGCAGTTCGACATCGGCGTCGTGCTCGAGGCCCTCAAGGAGCGCGGCGACGTCGTCTCGAAGATCGCCTACGGCGACTGGACGCGCGCGGGAGACTACTCCCGATCCCTCACGCAGCACGCGACCAAACTCGTGCAGCGCAACCTGACGCCCGGCGGCGACAAGAACGGCGCCGACATCAACCTCGCCCTCGACGCGCTCGAGATGGCGTTCACCCACCCGCACATCAACGCGTACGTCATCGTGGGCGGCGACAGCGATTTCATCTCCCTGGTCGAAAAGCTGAAGCAGTACGACAAGCAGATTTTCGTCGTCGGCGGCCGATCGTTCACGAGCCAGGTGATGCAGCGGAACTGCCACGAGTTTGTCGCCTACGAGAATCTGATTGGCGGTCGGCGCGGCGATCGGGGCGGGCGGGGCCAGCCGGGTTCGTCGAGCGGGCAGGCGCCGGTGGACCAGGCAGTGCCGCTCCTGCGCCGCGCGCTCAAGGTCCTGAGCGACCGCGAGGTGTCGCCGCAGCTCGGGCTCCTGAAGAGCACGATGCTGCAGCTCGACTCGACGTTCTCGGAGCGCACGTTCGGGGTGAGCAGCTTCCGCGATTTCGCGGAGAAGCTCGCCGCGGCGGGATTCGTGACGCTGAAGGAATCGGGACGCAACATTCTCGTCGAACTGAAAGAGGACGGGCAGCACGCGCGGCACGTGCAGGAACCCAGGCCGGCGCACGAGAGCCCCGGCGCGTCACGTGAGCCGCAGGCGCCCCCGGACGCGCGACCCGCGGGCCACGCCGAAGCGCCGCGAATCGCGGACGCCGTCGCGGAGGTCCGCCGCCTCTTCCAGGCGGCGCAGCAGCCGCCGCGATGGCCGATGTACGTGCGGCAGGTCAAGCAGTACCTGCGCGGCGTGGATCCGGCGTTCGACGAGCGGAAGTTCGGGATCCAGAGCCTCAACGATCTGCTTCGCGCCTGCCAGCGCGACGGGCTGTTCCGCATGGAACGCGACCGTCAGGGCGTCGTGCGCTTCTTCCAGGGCAACGTGATGAAAGCGGCCGAGGGCGTGTCCGCGTCCGGCGTCGATGCCGCCGACATCGCCGCCGCCGAGCGCCTCGCGCAGGCCGCCGAAGCGGAGCTTGCCGCGGCCGAGGCGCGCGAGTCCGAAGTCGTCGACGGCGATGTCGTCCGCGAAACGGAAGCGCCGCCGATCGTGGATGCCGAAGAGGCGTCCGGAGCCGAAACGGCGTCGCCCGAACCCGAGGCCGCGCAAAAGCCCTCCCGTCGGGGCTCGAGGCGCTCGAGGAGTGGCAAGGAATCGAAGGAATCGAAGGGCGCGAAGGAGCGCCGCGAAGCCAAGCCGCGCGCGGCCAGGAAAAAGGTCGCCGCTCCCACGCCCGTCTCCTGAGCCAGACTGCCGCACGTCTGCGCCTTCTTCTGATGACCGGCATCGCCGGCAGAAGGAGGCGCGTTGTTGCGTGACGTTCTGTTCGTTCTGGTGCTGATCGGCTCGGCCGCCGGTCCTGCGGCGGCGCAAATGGCGCCTGACGTTCATCTTCCGCGAGTCGATCTTGGCGTCACGCAGTTGATCTATCGATACGAAAACGCGTCAGGACAGGAGAGATGGTCGCCGGCCGGCCTCGCCGTCTCGGTGACGCGCAACGTGACGGACCGGGTCGGCCTGGGCTTCCAGGCCGCGAGAACTGCACGGGCCCTGTCCGCCCTTGCGGGTCCGCGCCTGAACAGCGGATTCTTCTACGGAAGCGAGCGCGACCCGATCCCCGGCCGATTCTTCCTGGAGCTTCTCGCTGGCGCGGCAGTCCGGGGCGTCGACGGCGCGACACGGCCGGCGGTGCAGACGGGGGCCGGCGTCGATCTGTTGATCGCTCCTTCGCATGGCGTCTCGCTGCGCTGGGAGCTGGCCTATCACACGGCTTCGGGCGACCCCGCCGACCGCTCGAACTATCGCTTCATGATCGGTGTGCTCTTTGGCCCGCGAATACCGCGCTAAAACGGCAGCAGCGGATCCTCGGCCTCGAAAGGCGCCGACGGATCCTCGAGGTTGTGGACGCTGACGCCGAGCAGGCGCACGGGGCGCGTCGCGGCTTCCGTGCGGTCGAGCAGCGCTGCGGCGCGCGCCGCGATGTCGTCGGCATCCCGTCCCGCAGCAGGCTTCGAATGGCTGCGCGTCACGGTCGTGAAATCCGAGTAGCGCACTTTGATGGTCACGGTCCGGCACAGCAACTGCTTCCGCTCCAGCCAGGCCGCGGCGTCGCGCGCCATTTCGTCGATCTCGTGACGCATCTCGTGGATGTCGGTCAGGTCCTGCGAGTACGTGCACTCGCTGCCCGACGATTTGGTCTCGCGATTCGGCTCGACCGGCCGGTCGTCGACGCCCGCCGCCAGTTGTCGCAACCACTCGGCGAGGCCGCCTACGGCCTCGCGGAGGACGGCGTCGCCGACGGCCCGGACGTCCACGAGACGCTCGACGCCCCGCTCGCGGAGCCGCGCCGCCGTGACCGGACCGACGCCCCACAACGCATCGACCGGCAGCTTTTGCAGGAAATGTTCGACGCGCTCCGGCGCGATCACCGTCAGGCCGTCGGGCTTCTTCCACGCCGAGGCGATTTTCGCGAGGAACTTGTTCGGCGCCACGCCGGCCGACGCCGTCAACCCGGTCGCCTTCCGGATCTCCACTTTCAGCCGCTGCGCGACCGTCCTGCCGAGGATTTCTCCCCAGGCGTTGTCAGTCACGTCGAGATACGCCTCGTCGAGCGACAGCGGCTCGACCAGCGGCGTCACCGATCGGAAGATCTCGAACACCTTCTGCGACGCGGCGCGATACCGCTGGAAGTCGGGCCGGACGATGATCAGGTCGGGGCAGAGGCGAACGGCTCGCGACATCGGAATCGCCGAGCGCACGCCGAACGCCCGCGCCTCGTAGCTCGCGGCGGCGACCACGCCCCGCTGGTCCGGCTGGCCGCCGACGGCGACGGGCTTCCCGCGCAGATCCGGCTTGTCGCGCTGCTCCACCGACGCGTAGAAGGCGTCCATATCGATATGGAGAATCCGGCGCACGCTCGTCGTCTGCAAGGCGCGAATAGTGTAGCGCGCGATATAGTTACACGTTAGAGGTGCGCGATGCCCTGGAACAAATACGCATTGATGAAAGCGAGAGGCATCATCTACATCGCGGCAGGCGTGCTGATCCTCGTCGCCTACCTGATTTCGCGGCTCCGGGCGTGAACGGCATGGATGGCCAGCCGCCAGGGGTCGACGGACACGACGGACTGATGTGGATCCGCGGCAGCGGCATCTGCCGCGACTGGAACGGGATTCGCTACAAGCTCGGGATGTCGGGGAAGAACGTCGGCGCCAAGCAACTCTCGATGAACGTCGCGATGATCCCGCCCGGCGGCGTCGCCGGCGCCCACATCCATGTCGACTTCGAAGTCATGCTCTACATCCTCGAAGGCCGCGTCCGCCACGAGTACGGCGACGGACTCAGACAGCGAGTCGACCACGCGGCGGGCGACTTCATTTTCATCGCTCCCGGCGTGCCGCACGAAGTCTTCAATCTGAGCGACACGGATCCCGTCGTCGCCGTCGTCGCGCGATCGAGCGCCGACGAATGGGACAAGATCATCCCCTACGCGCGGTAACATGCGGGGATGGAGTACGTTCGTCTCGGCGAGACGGGACTGAAGGTTTCGCGCATCTGCCTCGGGGTCATGACGTACGGCGATCCCGCGTGGCGGTCCTGGGTGCTCCCCGAAGACGCGTCCCGCCCCTTCATCCGGCGCGCGCTCGAGCAGGGCATCACCTTCTTCGACACCGCCGACATGTACTCGCTCGGCAAGAGCGAAGAGGTGCTCGGCCGTGCGCTGAAGGATTTCGCGACACGCGATCAGGTCGTCGTCGCGACGAAGGTGTACTACCCCATGAGCGACAGCCCGAACGATCGCGGGCTGTCGCGCAAGCATCTGATGGCCGCCATCGACGCGTCGCTCCGTCGACTGGGCACCGACTACGTCGATCTCTACCAGATCCATCGCTGGGACGCCGAGACGCCCATCGAAGAAACGCTGCGCGCCCTCGATGACATCGTCCGCGCCGGCAAGGCGCGCTATATCGGCGCGTCGAGCATGA
The DNA here is from genome assembly GCA_035495955.1 of Vicinamibacterales bacterium. GTDB lineage: Bacteria > Acidobacteriota > Vicinamibacteria > Vicinamibacterales > 2-12-FULL-66-21 > JAICSD01. The sequence goes on from DATJFE010000036.1 coordinate 77,360, forward strand.
TGTCCTGGCAGTTCGCGAAGGCGTTGTACCTGGCCGATCGGCGCGGATGGACGCGGTTCGCGTCCATGCAGAACCACTACAACCTGGTCTACCGCGAGGAAGAGCGAGAGATGCTCCCACTCTGCCGCGAGGAAGGCATCGGCGTCATTCCCTGGAGCCCGCTGGCGCGCGGGTTCCTCGCCGGCAACCGCAAGCGCGGCGGCGACCGATCCGCGACGGAGCGCGAGAAATCGGACGGCTTCGCGCACAATCTCTATTACTCTGATGCCGACTACGACGTCGTCGATCGCGTGATCGAGATTGCGTCCGCGCGACACGTGGCGCCGGCGCAGGTCGCGCTCGCGTGGGTGCTCTCGCGACCCGGCGTCACGGCGCCCATCGTCGGCGCGTCGAAGATGGAGCAGCTCAATCAGGCCGTCGAGGCTTTGAGCATCAGACTTTCCGACGAGGAGATTCGGGCGCTCGAGGAACCATACAGACCGCACAGCGTGCTGGGGATCTGAATAGCTTCCATCACAACTGCCAACGCCCCAAAGCGGCCTGCTTGCGCATTGGGAGTGGGAGTTGGGAGTTGACGTTCCCTAATCCGTCCGAAGCGCGACGAGCGGGTCCACTCGCGCGGCGCGCCGCGCGGGGATGTATCCCGCGAGCGCCGCGAGGACGAGCATGAAGAGCGCCGCCGCGGTGATCGTCAGCGGATCGCCAGGCGCGAGTCCAAAGAGCATCGATTGGAGTACGCGCGTGCCGGCGAGCGCCGCCGGCAGGCCGGCGATCAGGCCGATCGAGGCGAGCACGAGCGACTCTCGCAGGACCATCCAGAGCACCGCTCCACGCGCGGCTCCCAGCGCCATGCGAAGACCGATCTCGGGGACTCGGCGCGCGACCGCGTAGGCGAGGAGCCCGTACAAGCCGATCGCGGAGAGGCCGACCGCGACCGATCCGAGGAGCGTCGCGAGGCGCGCGAAGAGGCGCTCCTGGCGCAGCGACATGGCGATCTGATCGGTCTGCGACATCACGCCGTAGACCGGAATGGCGGGATCGATCTCGTGCACGATCTCGCGGACCGGCGCGGCGAGCAAGGAAGGCGCTCCAGCGGTCCTGACTTCGAACGTCGCCGCGTTCTTCATCGGCGGCGAGTGCCGGTAATAGACGTACATCGTCGGCGGCTTGTCGTCGCGGACGGACGCATACCGCGCATCCTCGACCACGCCGATGATCTGCATCACGGCGCCGCTGCGTTTCGACGATCCGAATCGAAGCTGTCGCCCGACGGCGTCGTCGGTGCCGAACAACTGGCGCGCCAGCACGCGATTGACGACGACGCTGGGCGGGCCACCCTCGTCGCTCCGGACGAACGTCCGTCCGCGCGTCAGACGGATCCCCAGCGTCCTGAAGAACTGATCGTCGACGGTCAGGCTCCATCCGCGGTGCGTTTTCGCGAACGTCTGCATCCCGGCGCTTCCCGGCTCGGGCGCCGTTTCGTCCGGACGAGCCACGACGCCGACCGCCGCCGAGTTGCTCATCAGCTTCTGGCTCGACAAAGACGCCGCGACGACGCCTGGCGTGGCGCGGAGCCGATCGAGCACGCGGGCGTAGAGGTCCGTCGTCTGGACGCCCCCGTAGCCGTTCAACGACGGATCGATACGGAACAAAAGCAGGTTGGCGGCGTCGAAGCCCAGATCGACGTGCTCGAGATTGCGCACCGTTCGCACCAGCAGCCCGGCTCCCGCGATCAGCAGCAGCGAGAGCGCAATCTGCGCGACGACCAGCGCGCCGGACAGCATGCGGCGTCCGCTGCCGTGGACGGCGCCGCGGCCGGCCTCCTGCAATCCAGATCCGACGGTCACGTCCGTGGCGCGCAGGGCGGGGAGGACGCCGAAGAGGGCCGCGCAGGCGCACGCCGTCGCGAGCGCGAACGACAGCACGCGCAGATCGATGTGGACGAGAATGTCCGGCAGTTCCGCCCCGGTCGTCAGGGCGGGCGCCAACGCGAGACTCATCCATCGCGCCGCGGCGACGCCGAGCGCGCAGCCGGCCAGGCCGATCAGCAGCGCTTCGGTGAAGAGCTGTCGGACGACGCGGCGGCGGGGCGCGCCGATCGCGACGCGAATCGACAGTTCGCGGACCCGCGCGCGGCCGCGCGCCAGCAGCAGACTGGCGACGTTGGCGCAGGCGACCAGCAGAACGACGATCGTCACGAGCGCCATCGTGAAGAGCGGATCCCGCATCCCGGCGCGCTCTTCGGCTTGGCCCTGGGCCCCCGGCAGCAGATCGACGCGCGGATAGTCCTTCGCGGCGAGCGACGGCTTGGCCGCGGCCACCGTGCGCTTCAACAGGACGTCCAGCGCCGCGCGCGTCTCGTCGGTGCCAACGCCCGGCTTGAGCCGGCCCATGATGAGCACCCACCAGAAGTTCGGATCGTCCAGCGGATCGTCGTTGGGCATCACGCGCACGTGATGCGTCAGCGGGACGAAGACGTCCGGGTCCGTGCCGACTTGACCGGTCCCGTGGAACGACGCGGGCGCGACGCCGACGACGGTGAACGGCGCGTTGTTGATCAGCAGCGTTCGGCCGATCGCGTCCCGCGCAGCGCCAAAGCGCCGGCGCCACAGCCGGTCGCTGATGACCGCGGCAGGCGCGGCGTCGAGGCGATCATCCGGAACGCCGAGCCCCCGACCCGACGCCGGCGTGACGCCGAGCACGTCGAAGTAGTTTCCCGAGACGGCATGCGCGGTGCCGAGCTCGGCGCGTCCGTCCAGGCCGATGTTCACCCGGTCGAGATCGGCGAAGCCGAGCACGTCGAGGTACCGTGACGCGTCGCGCTGGAACGAGAGATACGCTGCGCGTGAGAACGACGTGCTGGCGAGGCCCTGGGCATTCTGTTCGCCATGGCCGTTCAGGGACGAGAAGGGAAAGACCGGTCCGGATCGCCATTTGATCACGACCAGCGTTGCTGGATCGCGCACCGACATGTCGCGCAGCAGCACGGCGTCGGCGAGGCTGAACACCGACGCGGTCGCGCCGATCCCCACGGCTACCGATGCGATCGCGATGACGCTGAAAACCGGCGACTTCCGGAGCAGACGCACACCGTAGCGCAGGTCCTGAATCACACTGTCAACCGAGGGGAATCCCCACATGGCGCGTGCCTCCTCCCGGAGTCTGGAGACGTTACCGACCGCGACGGCGGCCCGCCGCCGGGCCTCGGCCTCCGGCAGCCCGTCGGCCATCAAGCCTTCGGTCTTCCAGCGGACGTGCTGCGCCATTTCCTCGCGCAGCTCCTCGTCCAGCCGTCCGCGGCGCAGCAGAGCGGCCAGGCGCCTGAAGGTGGTACGCATGGTCAGATCCCTAGACGCTCGATGGATCGATTCGGTTGGTCATGCCGGCCGCATCACACGGCCGATCGCCGCGACGAGGCGATCGAAGCTCGACGTCGCGTCGCCCAGCGCGCGCCGGCCCTCGCGGGTCAGGCGGTAGTACCGGGCGCGGCGGTTGTTGGCGGAATGGCCCCACTCGGAGGCCACGAGTCCCTGAATCTGCAGCCGCTGCAGCGCCGGATACAGGGAGCCTTCTTCGACCTGCAGGACATCCTGCGAGACTTGCCGGATGTGCTGCGCGACGCCGTACCCGTGCATCACGCCCAGCGAGAGCGTCTTCAGAATCAGCATGTCGAGGGTGCCCGGCAGCAGCTCCTCGCGCGCGGTTGGCTTTCGTCCCATAGACAGTCTATGAGAATGAACCATAGCGCGGGCGCGCGCCTGCGTCAAGCGCGTCGCTGACCGCCGGGTTGGATAGAATCCCGGAATGCGGCTTCCGCTCGCTGTGGCGATTGTCGTGCTGCTCGCGCCCGGTTTGGTCCGGGCCGCGACCGGTCCGCTCGTGATCGTGGGCGGCGGCAGCATTGGCCCCGACATCGTGTCCGCCGCGCTCGCGCTGTCGGGGGGCCGCAACGCGATCGTCGCGGTGCTGCCGCAGTCGTCGGCCGAGCCCGACGCCGGGGACTCGTCGGTCAAGATGTGGCTCGAGGCGGGAGCGAAAGAAGCCGTCAACGTGTCGTTTGACGACCGCGCGGCGGCCTCGGCGGCGCTGCGCCGGGCGACGCTCATCTGGATCCCGGGCGGCGATCAGAACCGCTTCATGAAAGCCATCGACGGAACCGGGCTGGACGATCTGATTCGCGAGCGCCACCGGGCGGGCCTGGCTGTCGGAGGCACGAGCGCGGGCGCCGCTGTCATCGCGGGCGCCATGTTCACGGGAGACGCCGACCTGCGGTCGCTGACCGCCGGATCCACCGTCATTGGACAAGGCCTGGGCCTCTGGCCCGCGGCGCTCATCGATCAGCACTTCCTCAAGCGCCAGCGCGACAATCGCCTCATCAGCGCCGTCTTCGATCAGCCGTCGCTCGTCGGCGTCGGGATCGACGAATCCACCGCCATCATCGTCAGAGACGCCTCTTTCGACGTGATCGGCCGGAGCTCGGTGGTCGTGATCGACGCGCGCGGGGCGAAGATCGATCGGTCCTCGCGCGGCGGGCCGGTATCCGGGACCGGCGTGAAGCTTGCGGTGCTGCACGCGGGCCAGCGCTATTCGCTAGAGCGCCGCTAGATTTTTCTCGATTCCGTCCGCCATGGCGGTGAGCGCCCGATACGCGCGGCCGAGGGCTTTCTGCCCTCCGGCGTCGATCAGATAATGCTTCCGCCGCCGACCGCCGCGATGCGCGGACGGCAGCCCGACGTACGACACGATCATCTTCTTTTCTTCCAGACGCCCTAACGCCATGTACACGCTGCCGATCGCCGCGTCGCGGCCGGTTTTCTCGCGGATTTCGCGCCGGATTGCCGCGCCGTACGCGCCGTTTCCAAGCCGCAGCAGCGCCAGCAGAACGAGCTGCTCGAACTCGCCGACGATCGGCGCGTAATAATCCTGCGCCGGAATTTGTTTCACATTGTTAAGTATATATCGGGCTTCGCTCGATTTTTGGTCTTGCGCGCCGGGATGCCTCCGACCATAATCAGTGTTTTCCCGAAAGGACGAACCTCCATGGGCTCCTCATCCTCCAGCGAAGCCATCCGCAACATCAACGATTTCGGCATGTCCGTGCGCAACGCCGCATCGTCCACGCAGCGCAAGCCGGCCGACGAGTTCGGCTCGCTGACGTTCAACGAAGAGGTCCAGCGCGCGCGGCTGCCGAAAGACGTGTTCCGCGCGCTGCGCCGGTCGATCGCGCTCGGCGAGGCGCTCGATCCGTCCATCGCCGACATCGTTGCGAGCGCGCTGAAGGACTGGGCCGTCGAGCACGGCGCCACGCACTACACGCACTGGTTCCAGCCGATGACGGGCATCACCGCCGAGAAGCATGACGCGTTTCTGAATCCGACGCCTGACGGGCGCGCCGTCGCCGAATTCAGCGGCAAGGAGCTCGTCAAGGGAGAACCCGACGCCTCAAGCTTCCCGTCCGGCGGCATGCGATCGACCTTCGAGGCGCGCGGCTACACCGCCTGGGACCCGACGAGCCCGCCGTGGCTCCTCGTCACTCCGCAGGGGACGACGCTGGTCATTCCAACCGCGTTCGTGAGCTGGACCGGCGAGGCGCTCGACAAGAAGACCCCGCTGCTGCGCTCCCAGGAAGCCTTGTCGAAGCAGGCCGTCCGCATCCTGAAGCTGTTTGGCTCGAAGGCGCAGCGCGTCACGACGACGTGCGGCCCAGAACAGGAGTACTTCCTGATCGACCGGCAGTTCTATTTCAACCGGCCCGACCTGATCAACGCCGGCCGGACGCTGTTCGGCGCGCGCCCGCCGAAGGGCCAGGAGATGGAGGATCACTACTTCGGATCCATCCCCGAGCGCGTCCTGGCGTTCATGATGGACGTCGAGCGCGAGCTCTACAAGGTGGGCGTGCCTGTGAAAACGCGCCATAACGAAGTCGCGCCGAGCCAGTACGAGGTCGCTCCGATCTTCGAGAACGCCAACGTCGCCACCGATCACCAGATGATGACGATGGAGATGCTGCGGCGCGTGGCGCCGAAGTACGGCCTCGCCTGCCTGCTGCACGAGAAGCCGTTCGCGGGCGTGAACGGATCGGGCAAGCATCTGAACTGGAGCATGAGCGACGACCTGGGGAACAACCTGCTGAACCCCGGCGAGACGCCGCACGACAACGTCCAGTTCCTGGTGTTCTGCGCCGCGGTGATTCGCGCCGTGAACAAGTACCAGGGACTGCTCCGCTGGGCGATCGCGAGCGCCGGCAACGACCACCGCCTTGGCGCGAACGAGGCGCCGCCCGCGATTATCTCGGTGTTCCTCGGCGACATGCTGACCGACATCTTCCAGCAGATCGAGAAGGCGGGCGCGGCGAAGACGACCAAGAGCGGCGGCATCATGGACATCGGCGTCAACGTGCTGCCGAAGCTGCCGCGCGACGCGGGCGACAGGAACCGCACGAGCCCGTTCGCGTTCACCGGGAACAAGTTCGAGTTCCGCGCGGTCTCCGCCAATCAGAGCATCGCGCTGCCGAACGTCGCGCTGAACGTCGCCGTCACCGAGTCGCTCGACTACATCGCGACCGAGATCGAGAAGGGCCTGAAGGAAGGCAAGAAGCTCCAGGCGGCCGTGAAGACGCTGCTGACGAAGCTGATCAAGGACAACAAACGGATCATCTTCAACGGCAACAACTACTCGGACGACTGGCAGAAGGAGGCGGCGAAACGGGGCCTGATGAATCACCGGACGTCGGTGGACGCGTACGGCGAAATCCTCGAGCCGGACGTCGTGAAGGCGTTCGAGAAATACGGCGTGCTGAACGAACGCGAGCTGCACGCGCGCTACGAAGTGGCGCTCGAGCAGTACAACAAGACCGTCAACATCGAAGCGCAGCTCATGGTGCTGATGGCCAACCGCTACATCCTGCCGGCGGCCTACCGGTTCCAGGGGGAGCTCGCGCAGACCGTCTCGGCCGTCAAGGCCGCGGGGGGCATCGGGAAGCAGACGCGCGCCACGCTCGACGCGGTCACGAAACTCGTCGACGGGGCGAAGGTCAACGTCGATCGGCTGCAGGATCTGCTCGAGCACGAGGGCAACGGCGAGGCCGAGAAGCACGCGAAGTACTTCCGCGACAAGGTGATTCCGGCGATGAACGCCCTGCGGGAGACGGGCGATTCGCTCGAGGGCCTGGTTCCGCAGGACCTCTGGCCGCTCCCCACCTATCGGGAGATGCTTTTCGTCAAGTAGCCAACCTGATCGCCGCTCCTCCCGTCCAACTGAAGGACGGGAGGAGGCTTCATGCTGCGCACAGTCGCTCTCGCGGGGTGCTTCGCGCTCACCCTCGGCCCCGCCGGCCAGTCGCGCCGCGTCGATCTCGAAGCGGACGACTGTTCGCGGGTCGTGATGAATTTTGACGACTACGAAACCGCCCGCGCGGTTCGTCACACGACCATCCCTCTGTCAATCGGACGCCTCGACGTGCGCCCGGATTCGAACGGCGGCGTTCGCATCGAACGTGGGACGGCAGGCGCCTATTCAGTCACCGCGTGCGTCGCCGCCGGCGCGCGCAGCTTCGCGGATGCGCAGGCCGCGGCCGACAGCGTCCGTCTGGAGGTCGACGGCAATCGCGTGCGCGCGACGGCGCCGGACGGCGATCGGATTCGGACCTGGAGCGTCCAGCTCGTCATTGCCGCACCGGCTGGCGCCGACGTTTCGGTCGTCACTCGAAATGGTCCGATCGCGCTCGACGGGGTGGCGGGCACGTTCGACGTGCGCGCCCAGAACGGTCCGATCAGCGTCCGCGGCAGCCAGGGCGAGGTGGACGTCGAGACGCAGAACGGTCCGATCTCGATCGACCTCGACGGCCGGCGCTGGGACGGGCACCTCACGGCGCATGCGGGCAACGGGCCGCTCGCCGTCCACGTCCCGGAGGACTACGCCTCCGGAGTCGAAATCTCGTCTTCGGCGCACGCACCGTGGAGTTGCCACGCATCGGCGTGCCGGAGCAGCAGCCGCGACTGGGACGATCGATCCCGGTCCCTGCGCCTCGGCTCCGATCCGGTCGTCGTCCGAATCAGCACCAACAACGGTCCAGTTTCGGTCGGCCGGTAGGGTCCGCATATTGCAGAAGTCCATCGGTGAGTGTCACCGATGGGCTTGTCGCTGAAACCTGATCACCTGCGCCGCTACCGCGACATCGGGGCGCTGCTGCTCAAGTACGGCCGTTCGGACCTGCTGTTCCACTCGGGCTTGCTCGGCGACAGCGGCCCATCCCTCAATTCAGAGACCGATACGAACCCGCAAGGCGCCGACCTCGCCGACGATCTGGAGCGGATGGGTCCAACCTTCGTCAAGGTCGGGCAACTGCTCTCGACGCGCGCCGATCTGCTGCCACCCGACGCGCTTCGCGCGCTGTCGCGCCTGCAGGACGATGTGGAACCGTTCGCATTTGCCGAGGCCGAGCGCATCGTCGCGGAGGAGCTTGGCGTCCGGCTCTCGAAAGCATTCTCCCGCTTCGACACGACCCCGTTCGCGGCGGCCTCGCTCGGACAGGTACACCGCGCGGCGCTGCGCGACGGCCGGGAGGTCGCCGTCAAGATCCAGCGACCCGGCGTCCGCGAGCAGGTGCTCGCGGACATGGAAACCATGGCGGAGGTCGCGGCGTTTCTCGACCGCCACACGGAAACCGGACGCCGGATCGCGTTCGCGCGGATGGTCGCCGAGATGCGCGAGTCGCTGCTGCAGGAGCTCGATTACCGCCGCGAAGCGCAGAACATGGTGCTCATCGGCGGCAATCTCGCGCGGTTCCGGCGGATCGTCGTGCCGCAGCCGATTGACGCGTATTCGACCGGACGCGTGCTCACCATGGACTTCGTCAGCGGGCAGAAGATCACCGCGGTGAGCCCGCTGGTTCTCGCCGAAGCCGATTCCCGCGGCCTGGCCGACGAGCTGTTTCGCGCCTATCTTCACCAGGTGATCCTCGACGGCCTCTTTCATGCGGACCCGCACCCCGGCAACGTGCTGCTGACCGACGATCACCGCGTCGCCTTGCTCGACCTCGGCATGGTCAGCCGGCTCTCGCCCGATCTTCAGGAGGGGCTGCTGGATTTTCTTCTCGCGGTCGCCGACTGCCGGACGGAGCAGGCGGCCGGTCTCGCGCTGAATATGGGCGAGCGCCTGGAGGGGTTCGACGAGCCGGTGTTCCGGAAGCGGATCACCGAAGTCATCATGCGCAGCCGGGGGACGACGATCGGCGACGCTCCAGCCGGACGGCTGATGCTCGCCATCGCGCACGCAGCGGTCAACGCCGGGCTGCGGCTGCCGAACGAACTGACGCTGCTGGGAAAGACGCTCCTCAATCTCGACGAAATCGGCGAGACGCTGGCGCCCGATTTCGACGTGCAGGAGTCGCTCCGCCGCAACGCGAACGACCTGATGATGGAGCGAATGCGCCGGAGCGTCACGCCGTCGGCGGCCTTTTCGTCCCTGCTCGAGGCGAAGCATTTCGCCGAGCGCCTGCCGGGACGCGTCAACCGCATCCTCGATTCGCTGGCGAATCAGGAACTGAAGGTCCGCGTCGAGCTGATCGACGAGGGTTCGGTGCTGGAAGGTCTCCAGAAGGTGGCAAACCGGATCACGCTGGGCCTGGTCCTGGCCGCCTTGATCGTCGGCGCCGCGATGCTGATGCGCGTCGACACGAGCTTCCGGATCTTCGGCTATCCCGGGCTCGCCATGCTGTTCTTCCTGGGCGCGGCGTTCGGCGCCGCCTGGATGGCGGTCGGCATCCTGCGCAACGACCACTCGACCCGGCGGCCGGGCTGAGCTAGCCCTGCGGACGGGCGAGAATCAGCCGCTTGATCTCGTCGAGCCGCTCCATCAACGCATCCTGACGCACCTCGTCTACGGACGGTTTCCGGCCGAACATCGCGAGCGTGCCGCCCGGCTCGAGGATGCACTTCTGGACGAGATCGAGCGATTCGAATCCCTGGCGGTGCGCCGCCGCTTCGAGCTCGGGAACGGTAATGAGCTCCCGATCGAGCGCGTCCTTGATCACGCACCCGTTCTCGACGAGAACGGTCGCGTCCCCCTCGACGATCCGATCGATCTTCTCGTGGCGATACAGGAAGCGGACGACGACAAGATTGAACACCAGCAGCGTCAGCGCGCCGATCAGTCCACCCGTCACCGAATTGTCGTTGCCGATGATGGCGTTCTGGACGGTGTTGGAGATCGTGAGCAGGACGATGAGATCGTACGGATTGAGCTGCGCCAGCTCCCGCTTGCCGAACATGCGAATCAGCACGAGCAGCGCGGCGTAGACGAGGAGCGGACGAACGATCTTTTCAACGATTGGGACGCCGGGAACGAGGAGGTCGGACCAGATCATGAGGCACGCTCCGGTACGCATTGGCGACTGCCGATTGCAGATTGCCGATCGGTGATTGCCGATTGCCGAATGCCGATTATAAGGATTGTCGATTGGCGATTGTCGATTGGCGACGCCGATCAGAGAGTCAGGCGGCCTTCGCCGACGATGACGGAGCGTCCGCCGACGCGGACGCGCGTAACGTCTTCGCCGGCGGCGTCGATCGAGATGTGAATCCGGCTCGGTCTCAGCATCTTCACGCCCTGCAGGCTGACGATGTGGGAGAGGCGATCCCGGGGGATGAGGCGGTGCCGGAACAGGTAGCACCCCAGCGGTCCGCTCGCGCCGCCCGTCGCGGGATCCTCGGCGACGCCGAGTCCGGGCGCGAGCATCCGGCTGTAGACCGCTTCATCGCCGGCCGCCGACGTGCGATCCGTGGAGAAGACGAACACCGGCAGCTCGTCGAGCCAGGCGGCCTTCAGACAGCTTCCATACCCGGCGCGGTCCATGGAGACGCGATCGACGGCGTCTCTGGACGCCAGGGCCGCGAATAGGAAGGGGACGCCGCACGATACGACCTGGACGGGCGCAGCGGCGAGATCGTCGAGTCCCACGCCGAGCGCCCGGGCGAAGGTCGCGCGATCCTTGATCTCGCCGTCGAACTCCGGGCTGCGCTGGGTCATCCATACGAAATCCAGGGTGTCGCCTTTCCAATCGAGGGACACCGGGGTCGGTCCGACGCCGAGGCCAAAGACGAACTGGGAGCGGCCACGCGCGATCACGCCCTCGGCGGCGAGAGCAAAGGTCGAGCCGACCGTCGGATGCCCGGCCATCGGCAGCTCTTCGCCGGGCGTGAAAATCCGCATGCGGACATCGGTGCCCGGCGCCTCCGCCGGGAAGATGTAGGTGCACTCGGAAAAGTTCATCTCGCGCGTGATGCGCTGCATGTCGTCGGTCGACAGCCCGGCAGGCTCGGGGAACACTGCGAGCTGGTTGCCCTCCAGCGCGCGGTCGGTGAACACGTCAAGATGGAGGTAACGGTATGTACGCATTGGCGATTGCAGATTGGCGATTGGCGATCGACGAATTGTCGATTGCCGATTGTCTATCGACGGATGTCGAGTGCCGATTGTCTATCGACGGATGTCGAGTGCCGAGTGCCGATTGCCGGACTGTCGATTGTTCATTGTCGATTGGAGCACACTTTAGTACCAGTCCCGGATGCCAATCGCCACCCGGCCTTCCCTCGATCGGCAATCGCCACTCGGCAATAGACGATCGACAATCGACAATCCGTCGATCGGCAGTCCGCAATCGACAATTCGCGATCGGCAATCGGCAATCTGCCATCGCCAATCGTAGTGTTGCGCTATCCTTGTTTTTCAAATGGCGAAGCGCCGCAGGAAACCCGAAGCCGCCACGCTCTTCGATGTTGCCCTCGATTCCCCGCCGCCGTCCGGTCCAATCGACGAACGGGTTGCGCTCCACGAGGCGGCGCAGGCGCGGTACCTGAATTACGCCCTCTCCGTCATCACCTCGCGCGCGCTCCCGGACGTCCGCGATGGCCTCAAGCCGGTACAGCGCCGCATCCTCTTCACGATGTGGCAGCAGAGCATGACCGCCGACGCCAAGCATCGGAAGTGCGCGAAGGTCGTCGGCGACGTCATGGGCAACTATCACCCGCACGGCGACGTCGCGCTGTACGAAACGCTGGTCCGGATGGCGCAGCCCTTCTCGCTGCGGTATCCGCTCGTCGACGGCTCAGGCAATTTTGGATCGCTCGACGGCGACAGCGCGGCCGCCATGCGCTATACCGAGTGCCGCCTCGCCCGGATCGCCGACGAGCTCCTGACCGAAATCGACCAGACGACCGTTCCGTTCCGCCCGAACTACGACGGGACGAAGACCGAGCCTGTCGTACTGCCGTCGCGGATTCCGAACCTGCTCGTCAACGGCGCGACCGGAATCGCGGTCGGCATGGCCACCAACATCCCGCCGCACAACCTCGGCGAGGTGTGCACGGCGCTGATCAAGCTTCTGGACGACCCCGATCTGAGCAGCGTCCGGCTGTGCAAGTTCATCAAGGGGCCAGACTTTCCCACCGGCGGCGAGATGCTCAATTCCGCGGAGGAGCTCAAGGAGATCTACAAGAGCGGCTCCGGCGCCATCCGGCTGCGCGGCACCTGGGACATCGGCCCCGAGACCCGCAGCACGAAGACGATCTTCATCGAAAGCATCCCGTACACCGTGAACAAGTCGACGCTGGTCGAGCGCATCGCCGAAGTGGCCCTGAGCCGCAAGCTGCCGCCGCTGCTCGACGTGCGGGATCTGTCGACCGAGGACGTCCGCATCGCGCTCGAGCTGAAGAAGGACGCCGACGAGAAAATGGTGATGGCGTACCTCTACAAGCACACGCCGCTCCAGACGAACTTCCTCGTCAACCTGACGTGCCTCATCCCGACCGAGAATCCCGAAGTCGGACGGCCCGAGCGGCTCGACCTGCACTCCATCCTCTGGCACTTCCTCCACTTCCGCCTCGACGTCGTCACCAGACGCCTCGAGCACGAGCTCGCCGCCCTCAGAAAGCGTATTCACATCCTGGACGGCTTCGAGAAGGTCTTCGACGCGCTCGACGAGATCCTGAAGATCGTCCGGAAATCCGAGGGGAAGGCCGACGCGGCCGCCCACATCATCAAGCGCTTCGGACTCGACGCGGAACAGACCGACGCCATCCTGGAACTCAAGCTGTATCGCCTCGCCCGGCTCGAAATCCTGGTGATCCGCAAGGAGGCCGAAGAAAAGCGGAAGCGCGCGAGGCAGATCGGCGGGCTGCTGAAGAACGAAGACAGCCGATGGGCCATCGTCCGGGATGAGCTCGAGCAGATTCAGAAGCGGTACGGCGATCCGAGACGGACAAAGATCTCGACCGACGAGGGAGAGGCCGAGTACACAGCCGAAGACTTCATCGTCGAAGAAGACAATGTCGTCATTGTCTCGCGCGACGGCTGGATCAAGCGTCAGAAGGAAGTGAAGGACATCGCGACGACGAGGCTGCGGGAGGGCGACCAGGTGCTCGCGGTCCTTGCGGGCAGCACACGGTCGACGGCGGTCTTCTTCAGCAATTTCGGCGTCGGCTACAGCGCCCGGATCGCCGACGTCCCGGCGTCGACCGGCTACGGCGAGCCGATTCAGCGGCTGTTCAAGCTCAGGGACGGCGAGCGAATCGTGGCCGCGTTCAGCCTCGACCCTCGCGCCGGGGAAGTCACGGCAAAGAAAGAGGGGGCCGAGCCCAAAGTCCACGCCGTGGCGGTGACGAGCGACGGCTACAGCCTGCGGTTCTCGCTCGAGCCCTTCCTCGAGCCGAGCACGCGATCGGGGCGCCGGTACGCGCGAACGGCGGAAGGCGCCGAAGTCGTCGGCGTCGCGACGCTGCGCGGAGGAGAGGTGCTGATTACGGCGACGCGCGAAGCCCGCGGGCTGCTCGCGAAGGCCGACGAGGTGAACTTCCTGTCCGGCCCCGGCCGCGGCGTCATCCTGATCAAGCTGGCGTCGAAAGCCGATCGCGTCCTGGGATTCGTCGCCTCGACCGGCGATCGCGATCTCCTGACGGTCGAGACGTCCCGCGGCGCGGAGCAGACCATCAGCACGGCGAAATACGAAGTGACCGGCCGCGGCGGCAAAGGCCGCGAACTGCTTCAGCGCGGTCAGTTTACGCGCATCGTGTGGCCCACGCCCGAGGTCCCCCAGCCGTTGTCGTAGCGCATCTCCCCGGGGGCGTCCCGTTGTCGCGGAACACACGCCGCCCGGCGGTCGTCTAGGAGCCTGAGCCCCGAAAGGAGACAGGTTTCATGCGCGCGCTGCTCCAGGATCTGCGCTACGGCATGCGGATGGTGCGTCGGCAGCCGGCGTTTTCCGCGATCGTGGTCGCCACGCTGGCCCTGGCCATCGGCGCCAATACCGTCATCTTCAGCTTCACCAACATCCTGCTGGTGCGCCCGCTCCCGCTCAAGGAGACAAGTCGGCTCGGGTGGCTTTTCGCGATCGAGCCGCACCGGGGCGGAACACGCGGGTCGTTCTCGATTCCGGAGCTTGTCGACTATCGAAAAGCCGCCGGGTCGTTCGAGAGCATCGGCGCGACGTCGCGAGCGAGCGTCATTCTGACGGGAAGGGGAGACGCGCGGCGTCTTGCCGCGTCGCGGGTCTCGGCAAACCTCATCGACGTGTGGGGACTCCGGCTGCAAAGCGGCCGGACGTTCTCGGCGAGCGCCGATGCTCCGGGCGCCGCCGGTGAGGCCATCCTCAGCCATCACTACTGGCAGCACGAGCTGAACGCCGATCCCGCCACCGTCGGGCAGACGTTGACCCTGAACGGCCGGCCGTTCACGGTCGTCGGAGTGCTGGCCCCGGACATCGAGATCGGCAATCTGTCCGAAATCGACGTCTGGATCCCGCTCACCCTCTCCGAGAACGCCGCACGCGACGAGCGGACCCTGCGGCTGATCGGCCGGCTTCGCCCGGGCGTCAGCGTGCCCCAGGCGTCGGCTGAAGTCCGTCAGATCGCCGAGCGGCTCGCCCGCGATTATCCGAAGACGAATGAGGGCTGGACAGCAAGGGTCGCGCCGACCCGCGAAGCGATGACAGGCACCGATACGTGGGTGGTGTTGTCGCTGCTGTCGGTTGTGGTCGGCTTCGTGCTCCTCCTGGCGTGCGCGAACGTGGCGAATCTCGTGCTGTCGCGGATGGCCGGGAGGCGCCGCGAGTTGGCGGTGCGGTCAGCCCTCGGCGCGAGCCGCGCGCGCGTCATCCGGCAGATGCTCACCGAGAACACCGTATACGGCGTCTGCGGCGGCATCGTCGGCCTCGGCCTCGCGTTCGCCGGGCTGGAAACCATCCGGGCCGTGGCCTATGAGCCGTTCTTCCGGCTCGTCCAGATCGACCGCAACGTGCTCGCATTCACAGCGCTGCTCGCGCTCGCGACGCCGCTCCTCTTTGCGATTCTGCCGGCGCTCCAGTCGACGCGAACCGACGTCAACGACGCGCTGAAAGACGGCGTCAGGATGGCTGGCGGCAACCGGGCCGCACGCAGCCGTTCCGTCCTGATCGTCACGCAGCTTGCGCTGGCGGTGATGCTCCTGGTTCTTGCGACGCTTCTCATACAGGCGCTCCGCAATCTCACGAACGCGCCGCTCGGGATCGACGCTACCCGAATAGTCACGGCCCGCCTCGAGCTTCCTGTCTGGCGATATGGCGACGACCACGCGCGGGCGGACTATTTCGAGCGGATGATCGAGCGGGTAAAGGCGCTCCCGGCGGTCAAGGACGCCGGCATCACCAGCAGGCTTCCGATCATCGACGGCGAGCCCGCGACCGACCTCATTATCGAGGGGCGCGCGGTCGCGCGGGCACAGGATCGGCCATGGGCAGTCACCGCGACTGTCAGCAACGGCTACTTCGCCTCCGCCGGCATTCCGACGATCGCCGGCCACGTGTTCACGCTCGAGGATCGGCCGGGGCGGATTGCGACCGCGGTGGTCAACAAGGAGCTGGCGCGCCGCCATTGGAGCAGTCCGGCGAACGCGATTGGGAGCCGGGTCGTGGTTGCGGATGCACGCGGCGCCGCGTCGCCCGTACAAATCATCGGCGTCGTCGGGGACGTGCTCCGCTCGGACCGTGAAGCCGTAAACCCGCAACTGTACTTTTCATCTCAGCAGCGGCCGGAGCAGTCGGCAGCCCTGGTTGTCCGGACCGCAGACCCCGCCGCAGCCGCGCCGGACGTGCGCGCGGCGATCCGCTCGATCGATCCCGACGTTCCCGTCTACGAGCTCCGGCCGATGCAGGAGGCGCTGGACGACGACAACTCGAGCAGTCGAGTCCTTGGAGGTCTCTTCGGCGCGTTTGCGCTGGTCGCGCTCGTCCTGGCGGCGTCGGGCCTTTATGCCGTGGTCTCGTACGCCACCGCCCAGAGGGTGAAGGAAATCGGGGTCCGGGTCGCGCTCGGCGCGCTCCCTGGCGATATCAGCCGGATGATGCTCAGGCAGACGGCGTTTCTCGTCGCCATCGGGGTCGTTCTCGGTCTGGCCGGAGGCCGAGCACTCGCCGCAGGCGCCTCGACCCTGCTCTTCAGGGTATCGCCGTCGGATCCGGCCACCTACGCCGGCGTCGCCGCGACGCTCGCCGCCGTCGCGCTCCTCGCGAGCTATGTGCCGGTGAGGCGCGCCACCTCAATCGATCCGGTCACCGCGCTGCGGCTCGACTGAAGGCGGTGATCCTGACCCAGTCGACGACGATCCTGACGTCTCCATTCTGGATGGCCTTCACGGTCGCCTCCGGGAGTCCGTGATACGGAGTCTCGGCCTGATTGACCTTTGCCGGGTAGTTGCCGCCGAGCGCCAGATTCAGGATCAGGTGCTTCGGATTATCGAAAGCCCACGGTCCGTAGCGCTCGACCACCGCGCGAGTGACACGGTAGACGACGCCTCCGTCGACCTTGAAGACGAGCGCGTTGGGCGTCCAGTCGACTGAGTAGACGTGCCACGCCGAGGCGTCGGCCTTCGCGGGAAGCGCCGCGCGCTTCACGAGCGGCGTATCGCCGAAGTAGCCTGGTCCATGCAGCGCGACGCTCGTCCACGATGAATCGCCGACGTTCTCCATGACATCGATCTCTCCCGTATCCGGCCACCGGCCGTCTCCGAGCGCCCAGAACGCCGGCCACAGTCCTGCGCCGGCCGCGAGCTTCATCCGCGCCGCGGCGGTCCCGTATGTGAAGGCCACCTTGCCCCTGGTGTCGATGCGCCCCGAAATGAAGTCGAACGCATGTCCCTCTGGAGTCGTGAAGCCCTTCCGGAAGCGCGGACGGATGACGAGCGCGCCGTTCGCCGCTCCGGCGGCGTCTGCGCCGCGCGTCAGGTAGAGGACGTCGGGAGAATCGACGTAGGCCTGCTGTTCGTCGTTGACGGTCCGGCCGGTGACGATGACGTTCCATTTGGTCCGATCGAGCTCGGACCCGGAAAAATCGTCGAAGAAGACGGTCCGGTCCGGAGCCGGCACGGGCAGCGTCAGCGCGACGAGAAGAATCGCCGCCGCGTATTTCATAGACATCGTCTAAGATATCGCAATGCGGTCCGCGCCTCCAGCCCTCGGAGACTTCGAGCAGCTCGTGCTGCTGGCGCTCGTGCGCCTCGGCGACCGGGCGTACGGCGTCTCCATCCACAACGAAATCCGCCGCAGGGCGCGCCGCGACGTCGGGGTCGCCGCGGTCTACAAGACATTGGAGCGATTGGAGAAAAAGGATCTCGCCTCGTCCTCGCTGGGGCCCACGACCGCCGCCCGCGGCGGCCGGCGAAAGAAGCTCTATCGGATTCAGCCGGCGGGGCGGCGCGCGCTGAGCTATGCGCTCTCGGCGCTGCACCGGATGGCGTACGGGCTGCCCGCCGATCTCGATCCGTTCCTGGATCGATAGCTGTCAGTCGGCGCTGCGGAACACCTTCATGAGCCAGGGCAGGAACGCCTCCATCCTGCGGTTCCAGTAGTCCCATGTGTGCGCGCCCGGCATCTCGTGGTACTCGTACGCGAAGCCGCGTTTCTGCAGGATCGCGACCAGTTGGCGGCCCTCGTCGAGGAAGTCATCCGACGTGCCGCAATCCAGGTACAGAGACGGCGCCGTTTCCGGCTGGGCCTTCCCGGCGATCGCCTGAATGTCGTTCGCCGTCCGGGTTTCGCTGCCCGCCGGGCCGAAAATTCTGTAGAGCTGCTCCTTGTATGTCATCTCGTCGTCGAACCGGGGATCGGTCGCACGCAGGGCGGAGCTGAATCCTCCCGCCGCCGCGAACGTCGCCGGGTGCTTCAGCGCGATCTTGAGCGCGCCGTATCCGCCCATCGACAGGCCGGCGATCGCGCGGCCGTACCGCGACCGAATCACCCGATACTTGGTCTCGACGTCATTCACCAGGTCATCGGCGATGTAGTCTTCGAACCGCGGCCCCTTGTCGGCGGCGTTGGTGTACCACGCGTTCTCGCCGTCGGGCATGACGACGACGATCGGCAGGGCGCGGGCGATCCGCGCCAGATCGGTCCTCGTGCTCCAGTCCTTGTAGTCGCCGCTCAGGCCGTGGAGGAGATACAGGGCCCGATAGCGCTCCTCGGATCTGTCGTACCCGTCGGGCAGCATTACGCGGTATTTCATGGTTCTGCCCAAGGCTGCCGAGACGACCGAGTCGTCGCGAAACTGCAGGGACTGCGGGGTTTGTACCAGCGCGACGGAGAGGGCGAGCGTCAGAAGCATGCGGTAGGATTATAAGGATATGGACGGCTGGGAGGGGTTCTCCGAGATCAATCGCGGATACGTGCTCGAGCTGTACGAGCGCTTCCGCCGCGATCCCTCGTCGGTGGACCCCGGCACCCGCGCGATCTTCGAGCAGTGGACGCCCCCGGCCGACGACGGCGCGGCGCCGGCCGCCGAAACCGGCGGATCAGTTCGCGCGGCCGTCGGCGCGGTCAATCTCGCGCAGTCGATCCGCCGGTACGGCCATCTCGCCGCCCAGCTCGATCCGCTCGGGTCGAAGCCTCCCGGCGATCCGTCGCTGCTTCCCGAGACCCACGGCGTCACCGAGGGCGATCTCCGCCGCTTTCCCGCCAATCTGATTGCGTCTCCGCTGGCCGACAGCGCGGCGACGATGCTGGAGCTGGTGGAGGCGTTCAGGAAGGTCTACTGTTCGACGACCGGCTACGACTATTCGCACGTGTTCGTGCCCGACGAGCGCAACTGGCTCCGGCAGGCGGCGGAAGGCGGCCGCTTCCGTGCGCCCTCCGATCCGATCAACCCCGTCGCGCTCCTCGAGCGGCTGTCGCAGGTCGAGGCGTTCGAGCGGTTCCTGCACCGCACGTTCCCCGGCAAGACCCGCTTCTCGATCGAAGGGCTCGACATGCTCGTGCCGATCCTCGACGAGGTGATCGGCGAAGCGGGCGAGGCAGGCATCGGCTCGATTCTGATTGGGATGGCGCATCGCGGGCGGCTGAACGTGATGACGCACGTGCTCTGTAAGCCCTACGAACAGATCCTCGCCGAGTTCAAGGATCCGCTGTCGTCGCGCAACTTCCGCGAGGACATGGCGTGGACGGGCGACGTGAAGTATCACGCGGGCGCGCAGCGCGCGATCAAGGACGGCCGGGAGATGGCGATGGAGATCTCCATGCCGCCAAACCCCAGCCACCTCGAGGCGGTCGATCCGGTGGTCGAGGGCATGGCGCGCGCGGCGGGAACGGTGAGCGACAAGGCGGGCGCGCCGCGGTTCGATCCGGCGCGGAGCGTCCCGATCCTGATTCACGGCGACGCCGCCTTTCCGGGCCAGGGGATCGTGGCCGAAACGCTGAACCTGAGCCGGCTGCGGGGCTACGACACTGGCGGGACGATTCACATCATCGTCAACAACCAGCTCGGCTTCACGGCGGACACGCGCGATTCGTACAGCACCTCGTATGCGAGCGGGCTCGCGCGCGGCTTCAAGATCCCGATCGTCCACGTGAACGCCGACGATCCGGAAGCCTGCGTGGAGGCGGCGCGGCTGGCGTTTGCGTACCGCGCGAAGTTCCAGCGCGACTTCCTGATCGATCTGATCGGGTACCGCCGGTGGGGGCACAACGAAGGGGACGAGCCGGCGTTCACGCAGCCGCTCATGTATCAGAAGATCGCGGCGCACCCGAGCGTGCGCGAGATCTGGGCGCGGACGCTCGTCGAGCGGGGGGTTGTCGAGGCGCAGGCGCCGGAGGCGCTCACCGTGAAATACACGGCCCAGCTCCAGCAGGCGCTCGACACGCTGCAGCCCGAGAAGGATTTCGTCGAGCCGCAGCCGGGTCCGCCGCCGCCGGGGGCCGCGTCGAAAGCGGAGACGGCGGTTCCACTCGATCGCCTGGCGTCGCTGAACGACGCCCTGCTCGCGACGCCGGCCGGCTTCTCGGTGCACAAAAAGCTGGAGCGGCTCCGCGAGAAGCGCGGCCAGATCTTCGTTCGGCCCGAGGAGCGCTCGATCGACTGGTCCGCCGCCGAGGATCTGGCCCTTGCGTCGATTCTCGCCGACGGCACGAGCATCAGGCTGACCGGTGAAGACGTCGAGCGCGGGACGTTCAGCCATCGCCATGCCGTCCTGCACGACGTCAGGACCGGCGCGATCCATGTGCCGCTGCAGTCGCTGCCGCAGGCGCGCGCGGCGTTCGAGGTGCACAACAGTCCGCTGTCGGAGAACGCGGCGCTGGGCTTCGAGTACGGCTACAACGTGCAGGCGCCATCGCGCCTCGTCATCTGGGAAGCGCAGTACGGCGACTTCGTGAACGGCGCGGAAGTGATTATCGACGAGTTCGTCGTGTCGGCGCGCGTCAAATGGGGGCAGCAGCCCTCGCTCGTCCTGCTCCTGCCTCACGCGCACGAGGGACAGGGGCCCGACCACGCGTCCGCGCGACCGGAGCGGTTCCTGCAGCTCGCGGCCGACACCAACATGCGGATCGCCAACTGCACGACGGCCGCCCAGTATTTCCATCTGCTTCGCCGCCAGGCGGCGCTGCTGCTGACCGATCCGCTGCCGCTCGTCGTGCTGACGCCCAAGAGCCTGCTGCGGCATCCGCTCGTCGCGTCCACGCCGCGCGAGCTGGCCGAGTCCCGCTTCCGGCCCGTGCTCGATGACGAGGCCGCGAGCGGCCGTGCCGCCCAGGTTCGACGCCTGATCTTCTGCACGGGCAAGATCTACGTCGATCTTGCGTCGAGCGAACTGAGAGCGCAGCGGCCCGACGTCGCCGTCTGCCGGATCGAGCAGCTCTATCCCGTGGCGGCGCGCGATCTGCGCGCGATCGTGTCGCAATACGGCGGCGCGGACGAGATCGTCTGGGTCCAGGAAGAGCCGGAAAACATGGGCGCGCTGGAGTTCATCCGGCCGTATCTCGTCGAGGCGGCGAATGACCGGCCTGTGCGGACGATTGCCAGGCCCCGCAGCGCAAGTCCGGCGGAGGGATCCGCCGCCCGTCATGCGCGCCAGCAGCAGGCGCTCGTCGAGGCCGCATTCGCGCCGCCAAAGGGAACGCGTCAGAAGCCTGGGACCAAACCTGCCCCCGAGCAGGTTGCAGGCTAACTCAACTCCTGACTTCCAACTCCCAGAATGGACTTGGGAATTGGGACTTGGGAATTGGGAGTTGGAGTTGGGAGTTGCGAGATGCCCGCTAATGTTGTGGTTCCGGAAGTCGGCGAGTCGATCGTCGACGCGCGCGTCGCGAAGTGGCTCAAGAAGGAAGGCGACGTGGTCAAGGTCGGCGATCCACTCGTCGAGCTCGAGACGGACAAGATCGATCTCGAGGTCGCCGCCCCGCAGGGGGGCGTGCTCACCAAGATCGCCCACGGTGACGGATCCGACGTGAAAGTCGGGGAAGTGCTCGGCGTCATCGACGAGGCCGCTTCCGGCAAGGCGCCGGCGGGCCAGGCCGCGGAGTCAGCCGGCGCGAAGACAGCGGAGCCCGCCCCGCCCGGACCGCAGACCTCCGCGGCGGCCTCCCCCGCGGCGCCGGCGCCCAAGGCCGGCGCGAGAGAGGCGGCTCCCGCCGCCCCGCCAGGTCCGCAGTCCGAAACGCGCCAGAGTGAAACGGATCGGAAGCGCGCCACGCCGGCGGCGCGGAATGCCGCCCAGCAGAACGCGGTCGACCTGAAGCTGGTCGCCGGCAGCGGCGACGCCGGACGCGTGATGCGGCGCGACGTGGAAGCCGTCGTCTCCAAACCCGCCACGCCGCTGCGCGAGGACCGCCGTCAGGGGGAAGGGGATCGCACCGAAGAGCGCGTGCGGATGTCGAAGCGCCGCGCGACGATCGCGCGCCGGCTCGTCGAGGCGCAGAGCACGGCGGCGATGCTGACGACGTTCAACGAGATCGACATGTCGGCCGTGATGGGCGTCCGCGAGCGGCACAAGCAGGCGTTCAAGGAGCGGCATGGCGTCGGCCTCGGTCTGACGTCGTTCTTCGTCAAGGCGTCCATCGGCGCGCTGCGTGAGTTTCCCCGCATCAACGCCGAGATTCAGGGCGACGAGATGGTGCTCAAGCACTACTACGACATCGGGATCGCCGTCGGCGCGGCCGAGGGGCTCGTTGTCCCCGTCCTGCGCGACGCGGATCGGCTGTCGTTCGCGCAGGTCGAGCAGAAGGTGCGCGGCTTCGCGAAGGCGGCGGAAGACGGGACGCTGTCGCTCGCCGATCTCAGAGGGGGCACGTTTACGATCACGAACGGCGGCGTCTTCGGGTCGCTGATGAGCACGCCGATCCTCAATCCGCCGCAGGTCGGCATTCTCGGGCTGCACGCGATCAAGGATCGGCCGATGGCAATCGACGGCCAGGTGGCGATCCGCCCAATGATGTACGTGGCGCTGACCTACGACCATCGCATCGTCGACGGCGCGGAAGCCGTGCAGTTCCTGGTGCGCGTCAAGCAGCTCGTCGAGGATCCGGGGGCGATGCTGATCGAGTAGTGGGCAGCCGGTTCCGGGGTTCCGCAGGTTCCGGGGTTCCAGTCGTTCCGGTTCCAGGGTTCCAGGGTTCCAGGGTTCCGAGGTTCCTGTCGTTCCGGGTTCGCTTTGGTTGTTGGGTATGGCTTAGGGCGCGGCGCCGATTTGCAGGACTTCAAGTCGAGAAGATATCGCCGTGTGGCGCCGAGTGCTCGCCGGGTCAGACTGAGGAGCTCCTCGCGTTCGGGGGCGTCGACGTAGCGGCGCTTGAAGGCATCAAGGATATGGTTCTTTGTTTCCTCGAGCGACGCCTTCGCGATCGACACGTGTCGCGAATTCGGTCTGGGCTCGTACCAGCCGAATCCTTCTGCGATATTCGCCGGCGCGGACCGCGCCGCGCGGCGAGCGTCGTCGCAAAATGCGAAGTCCCTTCGAACACGGTCCCGTTCGGTGACCGCGATGATCCGCTCTCTCAATTCCTCCGCAAGCTGCCAGGCAATGAGATCCTCGAAGCGACGCGCTGAAGCCACGTCCGGCACAGAGCATCCGCCGTGCCGCGCGGGATCCCTGGGAAATTGAGAATCGGTGCGTGAAAGTACGCAGCGGCTGCATCGCAACAGCGGTGTATCGCGCTGCAACGTCTGCAAACCCATGGAACCCTGGAACCTCCGGAACCCCTGGAACCCCTGGAACCTCCTCTTATAAAATCTCCGCCTCGCCGGGAGGACCGATGGACAGCGACCAACCGGGGCGTGGCCCGGACGACACCGGGTTCAACGCGATCTGGTCCTCTGACGGCGTCACGCGAACGCTGTCGTCGACTGACGCCGCCCTCCTTGCCGATCTCCCGTTCCTCTTTTCCGGCGGCCAGCGTTTCGGTCCGTACCAGATCGTGCGCCCGCTCGGCAAGGGCGGGATGGGGCAGGTCTACGAGGCCGATGAGATAGACAGCGGCCGCCGCGTCGCGGTGAAGATCCTCAGCCGCGGGATCGGCGACGATGAGGAGCGCGAGCGGTTCCTGCGCGAAGGGCAGCTTGCCGCGTCGCTCAGCCACCCCAACTGCGTTTATGTGTTCGGCACCAGCGAGATCCAGGGCTTCCCGGTCATCGCGATGGAGCTCGTGCCCGAAGGCACGCTCAGGGATCGCGTCGTGGCCGGCGCGCCGATGGCGGCGTCGGCGGCGGTGGACGCGATTCTGCAGGTGATCGCCGGTCTCGAGGCCGCGGCGTCGATCGGGATCCTCCATCGCGACATCAAACCGTCGAACTGCTTCGTGCACCGGGACGGGCGCGTGCTCGTCGGCGACTTCGGCCTTTCCGTCGCGACCGCAGCCCACGCGCCTGGCGACCGGGCGGGGACGATTCTGGGGACGCCGGGTTTCGCCTCGCCCGAGCAGCTCCGTGGAGACTCGCTCGACGTCCGCTCCGACATCTATTCGGTAGGCGCGACGCTCTTCTACCTGCTCGCGGGACGCGCGCCATTCGACGATCAGAGTACGACGGCGATCATGGCCAGGGTCGCAACAGAGCCGCCGCCGTCGCTCTTTGCAGTGCGTCCCGGTCTTCCGCGCCGTCTCGCCCTCATCGTCGCGAAATGCCTGGCGAAGAACGCGGCCGAGCGGTACGAGAGCTATGCTGCGCTGCAGGCGGCGCTCGAGCCGTTCGGCTCCGCTCGTCTGGCGCCCGCGCCAATCATCCGGCGGTTCGCGGCCGGTCTGATCGACAACTACGTGACGAGCCTCCCGGCGATCCCGGTCGTGAGCTATCTGGCGCTTCAGCCGCTCAGCCCTTCGCATCACAGCCACGGACTCATCGTCAGCGTCGTGGTCGTGATCACGCGGATCATCTATTACGGGCTGCTCGAGGGATGGCGGGGCGTATCGGTCGGCAAGGGCCTCATGGGGCTTCGCGTTGTCGACGCCGACCAGGTCGCGCCGGGCGTTCGGCTCGCGGCGTGGCGCGCGCTCCTCTTCGCGCTTCCGTCGCAGGCGATCGTGGAGACGATCACCTGGCTGGTGGTCGCCCGGGCGCCCGACGTGTCCGGCGGGTTCCTCTACACCGTGACCGGGCTGGCGTATGTGGCTGTCCTTTTCTGCACCGCCCGACCCTCGAACGGTTATCTCGGCGTCCACGATCGATGGACCCGGACGCGGGTCGTCGGGCGCCGCGTCAGCATCGAGGGGCGCGCGCGTGTGGAGCGGCAGCATCCCTCCGAGACGGCGATCGCGGGAGATGTGCGGATTGGGCCCTATCTTCTTCCCGAGGGCGCGCCAACGCGCGTGGATACGCCGGTGTCGCTGCTCGGATTCGACGATAAATTGCGCCGCCGTGTGTGGATCGATTTCCTCCCGCCTGGAACGCCCGCGCTGAGCGCGGCGCGTCGCGATCTCGACCGTCCGGCGCGCGCGCGATGGTTGGCCGGCCGTCGAGACGGCCCCGAGTGCTGGGACGCATACGAAGCGGTCGACGGGCAGCCGCTGCGGGATCTCGCGGCGACGCCGCAGCACTGGTCGCGCGTCCGTCACTGGCTGGACGATCTCGCCCGCGAAATCGCCGCCGGGTTCGCCGACGGCACGCTGCCTCCGCTGAATCCGAACTGCGTCTGGATCGGCCGCGACGATCGCGCGCGTCTGCTCGAGTGGACGCGGCCGGGCGCCGGCGTGCAGGACCCGCCCGAGCCGAAGGCCGCCGATCTTCAGTCGGCGCAGCAGCTCTTGTACGCCGTCATCGTCGGCGCGCTGCTCGGCGTGGCGCCGGACGCGGCCCGCCAACTGCCGCCGAACACGCCGCTGCCCCTGCCCGCGCGAAAGACGCTGCTGGGGCTGCGGGACGCGGCGTTTGCGTCTGCGTCGGCGCTGCTCGACGGCATTTCCGCGGCGCTCGCCTCGCCGGCGCACTATCCGCGCGGAAAGCGCGCGCTGCAGATCGCGGCCAGCGCGGCGCTCCCGGTGCTGCTGACCGCGGTCACCGTTGGCGGCGTGGTCGCGCTGAGTCGTCGGGACGCCGGCAGCGAGAAGATCCTTGCGCTCCAGGCCTGTCTGGACGCGATCGACAACGCGGCGAAGGCGCTGCGAAAAGGACCGGATCCGCGGGCGGAGCAGAAGCAGCGGGATGCGGAGATCTATATCGCCGAGCACCTGAGCGACGCCGTCAGGGATCCGGCCACGTGGAACCGGTCCGTTCCGAATCTCGGCGCGCGCGCCGGCCGCGCGCGCGCGCGGCACGCGCTCGACGCGCATCCGGTTCGGAGCGTCGACGATGTGCGGCGGGCCGACGCCGCCGTCTCGCAGCTCATGGATGAACAGCGGAGCGGCCTGTCGAGGCTGAGCACCTGGACGGGCCTCTGGGTGCTCGCGATCGCGATCTCATCGGGCACGTTCGTCATCACCATCGTGATGAGCGCGCTCGGCGCGGCGGTGACCGGCAGCGGCTTCACCTTCCGGCCCTTTGGCGCGCGCCTCGTCAACCGGCGCGGGCAGCCGGCCTCGCGCGTCCGCGCGCTGTGGCGCTCCGGCGTGACCTGGACGCCCGTCTTCGCGACGCTCGCGCTCTTCACGTTCACGCCGAAGCCGCCCGACTACCGTCCCGCAATCCTGCTGCTGCAGACGTCGCTGATGCTCGGGATGATCGCCGCCGCGGTCTGGGCGGCCTATCATCCGTCACGCTCGATCCAGGATCGTCTGTCGGGCACATGGATCGTGCCGCGGTAAGATGAAAGCGACAGTGGCGACTTACACAGCAAAAGACATCACCGTCCTCGAAGGGCTCGAGCCCGTCCGCAAGCGGCCGGGCATGTACATCGGCGGCGTCGGCAGCACGGGCCTCCATCATCTGGTCTGGGAAATCCTCGACAACGCCGTTGACGAGGCGATGAACGGCTACGCCTCGAACATCTCCGTCACGCTGCACGAGGATGGCTCGTCGATCACCGTCGTGGACGACGGCCGCGGGATTCCCGTCGACAAGCATCCGAAAACGAAGAAGAGCGCCCTCGAGGTGATCTTTACCACCCTGCACGCCGGCGGCAAGTTCGAGGCGGGCAACTACAAGACCGCCGGCGGCCTCCACGGCGTCGGCGCCAGCGTCGTCAACGCCCTGTCGAAGGAGCTGATCGCGACGGTCAAGCGGGACGGCGCCACCTGGGAGCAGCGCTTCAAGCAAGGCCAGCCGGTCGGGACGGTGAAGAAGCTCGGCGCGGCGCGGGGGACGGGGACGACGGTCTTCTTCCGGCCCGACGCGACGATCTTTCCGAAGATCGAGTTCGACGCCGACGTCATCAAGGAGCGCCTCGAGATTTCCAGCTACCTGCACAAGGGCGTGCGGATCGCGTTCGAGGACGAAGCGAAAGACCAGAAGGTCGTCTTCCACCACACCGAAGGGCTGGTCGCATATCTGAGCAAGATCGTTACCGAACGATCCGCCGTGCCGGTCCATGACGTGCCGTTCACGCTCGCGCGCGAGAACGACGAAAGCGGCATCAGGCTGGACCTCGTGCTGCAGTGGACGCAGTCGACCGACGAGCACGTGCGGAGCTACGTCAACGGAATCCCGACGGGCTCTGGCGGCACCCACGAGAACGGGTTCCGTGCGGGACTGGGGAAAGCCGTCCGCAATTTCATCGAGACCCACAATCTTTCTCCGAAAGGCGTCACGCTCACGGCGGAGGACATCCGCGAGGGGCTTCACGGCGTGCTGAGCGTATTCCTGCAGGAGCCTCAGTTCCAGGGACAGACCAAGGATCGGCTCAACAACCCCGAAGCGATGGCAGCCGTCGACTCACAAGTCCGTCCGGCTCTCGAGCACTGGCTGAACACCAACATCTCGGTCGCCGAAGCGATCGTCGCGCGCATCATTCTCGCGGCGCGCGCGCGCGAGGCGAGCCGGGCGGCGCAGCAGGAAGTCTCGCGAAAGACCGCCACGTCGAACCGTCTCACGCTTCCGGGGAAGCTGAGCGACTGCACGTCCCCCGGCCGCGACGACAGCGAGCTGTTCATCGTCGAAGGAGACTCCGCGGGAGGATCCGCGAAGCAGGGGCGCGATCGCACCCGCCAGGCGATCCTGCCGCTTCGCGGCAAGGTGCTGAACACCGAGAGCGCATCGCTCGCGAAAGTCCTCGAGAACAAGGAGCTCTCGGATCTCGTGACCGCGCTCGGCTGCGGCCTCGGCAAGAACTTCGACCTCGCGCGCATGCGCTACGGGAAGGTGATCATCCTCGCCGACGCGGACTCCGACGGCCATCACATCGCGACGCTGCTCATGACGTTCATCTACCGCCATATGCCGCAGCTCATCACGTCCGGCCGCGTCTTCCTCGCGCAGCCGCCTCTCTATCGCATCGACATCGGCAAGGAGACGTTCTGGGCGCTGGACGACGCGCACCGGGATCGGCTGCTCAAAGCGCACGGCAACGGCCGGGCGAATGCCGAGATCACCCGGTTCAAGGGCCTCGGCGAGATGATGCCGAAGGTGCTCTGGGAGACCACGCTCAACCCGCGCACGCGCCGCCTGCTGCGCGTCGACATCGCCGATCACATCGTGACCGATCGCGTGATCAACGAATTGATGGGAAAGGACCCGTCCGCGCGCTTCCGGTTCATCATGGAGCGCGCGGAAGAAGCGGTCGAACTGGACGTGTAACGACCAACCGGCCCGAATCGGGGTCTAACTCCATGCCAGCCAGGAGAGAGAGGTATGGACATGCGACACGTGACACGCGCCCTGCTCGTTGGCTTCCTCGTTCTCCTCGTTACAGTTACGGGCCGCGCGGCGGACGTCGCCGTCCGCGGGACGGTCGTCGATCCGGCAGGGTCGCCGATTCCTGGTGCGACGGTCGAGCTGCGCGCGGGCACGAGCCTGGCCGGGAAGACAACCACCGCAGCCGACGGCGGATTCGTGTTCGAGAATGTCGCCGGAGGCAACTATGAAATTCGCGTGACACTCACCGGCTTCCGCCAGACCGTCGTTCGGATCGCCATCGGTAGCGCCGCGCCGCAGCCGCTCACGGTGAAGCTCCTCATCGGCAGCGTTTCGGAGACGGTTACTGTGGATGCGGCCTCGCCCGTGGCCGCACCAGTGGCGAAGGCCGTTCCTGGCGGCGTCGGAGGCGGCATGGGGGGCGGAGTTCGGACGGCTCCGCCGCCCGCGCCGGCGGCCGAGGGCGGCCGAGGTGGTTATGCGTTCGGCGTCGCACGCCCCGGCTACGTGGTGCCGGCTCCCGAGACCGCCACCTACGGGCCAATCGATGAGAACAAGTTCAGGCGCGTGACCGATCAGCCCCTCTCGACCTTCTCGATCGACGTCGATACCGCGTCGTATGCCAACGTCCGGCGGTTCCTGAACGAGGGCCGCCTGCCGCCCGCCGACGCGGTCCGCGTCGAGGAGCTGATCAACTACTTCCACTTCGACTATCCCGACTCGACGCAGGGCGCTCCCCTCGGCGTCGCCACCGAGGTTGCCGCGTGCCCGTGGAACTCGCGCCACAAGCTCGCGCTGATCGGGATCCAGGCCAGGCGTCCTTCGCCGGGAAAGATCCCGCCGCGCAATCTCGTGTTCCTCCTCGACGTCTCGGGTTCCATGGCTCCCCCCGAGCGGCTGCCGCTCATCAAGACGGCGATGAACATGCTCGTCGAGACGCTGCGGGCGGAAGATCGCGTCGCGATCGTGACCTATGCCGGCAGCAGCGGCGTCGCGCTGCCCGCGACGCGCGGCGATCGCCACGGACTCATTCAGGACGTCGTCTCGTCGCTGAACGCCGGCGGATCCACCAACGGCGGCGCCGGAATCCAGCTTGCGTACCAGCTCGCGTCGGAGAGCTTCGTCAAAGGCGGGATCAACCGTGTCATCCTCGCGACCGACGGTGACTTCAACGTCGGCGTGACCAGTCTCAACGAGCTGACGCGGATGATCGAGGAAAAGCGCGCGTCGGGCGTGTTCCTCTCGGTGCTCGGCGTCGGCAACGATAATCTCAAGGACGCGACGATGGAGCGGCTGGCCGATAAAGGGAATGGCAACTACGCCTATCTCGACTCGCTGACCGAAGCGCGGCGCGTGCTCGTCACGGAAGCGGCGTCCACACTTGTGACTGTCGCGAAGGACGTGAAGGTTCAGGTCGAGTTCAATCCCGCGACCGTCGGCGCGTACCGCCTCGTCGGCTACGAAGACCGGCGGCTCAAGGCCCGAGACTTCAATGACGATGCGAAAGACGCCGGGGAGATGGGCGCCGGCCACAGCGTGACGGCGCTGTACGAGATCGTGCCGCCAGGCGAAGATGCCGGCATGCCCGGCGTGGATCCCTTGAAGTATCAGCGCCCCGCGCGACCGCAGCCCCCGACCGTCCCTGTGCCCTCCACCGAGCTGATGACGGTGAAGCTCCGGTACAAGCCGGCCGACGGCGACCGCAGCAGCCTCGTCACGATTCCCGTCGCCGGACGCGACACGGCATCGCCGAAACATCTCGGCTTCGCGGCGGCGGTCGCGGAGTTCGGAATGCTGCTGCGCGGATCGGAGTACAAGGCCGACGCGACCTGGGCGGACGCCGCCCGCCTTGCCGCTGCGCACCGGGGCGAGGATCCGGATGGGTATCGCGCGGAGTTCGTCCGGCTCGTCGACCTCGCGGCGGCGCTCGATCGCCAGCGGACGACCACGCCGTACGCATCCCGGCGATAATTACGGTGTATCGGGCAGAACGCGGATGTACCAGAGGCGGAGCCCAATGCGTTCGGAAGGGTCCATCCACGCAAATCGGGGTCCGGCCGATCCGGCGGCCGCCATCGCGTCGGGAATCAGCGTCAGCTCGTTGGTTCCCGCCTTCGCCCACGCCGCCGGCAGCGGCACCCGGTAGGCGCCGACCCGCTGCGGATTCCAGTCCAGATGAAAACGGCCGACGACCTGGCTGTTGAACAGAACCGTCAGCATGTTCTGCACCGCCGGGGCGACCGGATCGAGTCGGAGCACGAGCAGGTACGGCGCCTTGTCGGGCAGCGGCATGAACACCGACGCCCGATCCGCCCGCGAGACGCGGATGGGGACCAGGCCCTCGACGTGAGACGGCGACCAGCCGTCCCGAAAAAACGCCCAGTCGCGTCCGCCGGTCTCGATGCTGACCGATTCCCGCTTCTGAATCATTTCACGGACGACGAGCCACGGGATCGTGAGCGCCCAGACGGCCGCCGCCGCGCCGATCGCGGCCAGCGCAAGGGCGGCGCGCCGCGCTGAGCGCTGCCAGGGAAACGCCTTACCCATAATCGCGGCATTGAGCGCGCGATACACGCCGGTCATCGCGAATACCGCCGCCGCGATGTAGAACGGGTACGCGTGCATCGTGAATCGCCATGCGCCGCCGTCGCCGATATTCCACGTGAATGCATAGGGCACGAGCGAGGTCAGGAGAAGCAGCAGCGTCAGGCGTCCCTTCGGCGAGAAGGGCATCATCGCCAGACCGACCGCCGCCAGCCAGCTCAAGACGCGGCCCAGCTCCGGCACCCACACGTTCAGGCCGTTCCATTTCGTCACGAATGGACGGACGAACAAACCGGTGATGCCGACGTCGAGCGTCCCGATCGGCAGGTGGGAGAACTTGGCGCGAATGTAGTCTGCCGCGCTCATCGGCTCTGCGGCTCGCACACCCTCCGCGGACCGGTAGTACACGGTGTGGTAATTGATGGAAAAAAAGGGATCCCCCGTGGCGATTGCGCAACTGATCAAGAAAGGCAGCACGCACGCCGCGAGAATGAGCGCGGCGACGCCCGCATAAATCGCGCGATCGCGCCGCGCCGATCCGGGCCCGGCGATCGCGACCCATGCCAGAGCGGGTACCAGGAAGGACAGCGCGGTGATGCGCGTGAGCGACGCGATGCCGCCGGTGATGCCGGCAAGCACGGCGTAGCGGAACACGGGGCGATCATGAAAACGCAGCAGCGCCCAGGCCGCGAACAGGATGGTCGCCGTGAAGAAGTCGTCGCGCCAGCCGTCCACGGCCCAGGTGATGGCGTCGTACTCGACGGCGAGGATCGCGGCCGCCACCAGGCCGCCCAGCGGTGAAATGAGCGCGGCGCCGACGAGGTACGTGCCAAGAATCGCCAGCGTCGATCCCACGGCGGACGCGAGGCTGACGCCGGCGTCCTGCTGATCCAGCGCGGCGAGTCCGGCGCGCGTCGCGGTCAGGAACATGGGCTCCCGGACATGCGGCTGGTAGAACGCCGTCATCTCCCGCGCGAATTTCAGGTAGTTGAAAGGGTCCCCTCCGACGTAGGGTCGCGCCTCCGGCCTCCAGTCCACCGCCGACGGACGCAGATGCCGCGCTACCCGCGCGACCTGGTGCGTGGCGAAACGCGCCCAGGCCGGATGCTGGAGCGTCCCGTACTTCCCGACGAACGCGTCGAGGCGCAGCAGCGCGCCGTAGGCCGTGATCAGCAGCGCCGCCGCCAGGGTCCATGAGACCGGCGGGCGCCTCAACGTAAACACCGCCGCGTAGGATAGCATCCGCGGCGCTGCGATAATGGGGCGGTGAGAACGGGATCGGCGCACCTGCCGCTGCACGGCGGACGGGCGCCCGCGTGGCTTTTCTCCCGCATGGTGCGTCTCGCGCGCGAGATCACCGCGCACATCGTCTGCGAGTACGGCAGCGACGAAGTGCTGCGGCGGCTGTCCGACCCGTACTGGTTCCAGGCGTTCGGGTGTGTCCTCGGGTTCGACTGGCACTCGAGCGGCGTCACGACGACCGTCACTGGCGCGCTGAAGGAAGGACTGCGCGGGACCGAGCGGGAGCTGGGCGTGTACGTCGGCGGCGGAAAAGGCGCCGTGTCTCGCCGCACGCCGGCGGAGATCGTCACCTACTGCGACTCACTGTCGATCGACGCACGGCCGCTCGTCTATGCCAGCCGGATGTCGGCGAAGGTCGACAGCGCGGCCGTCCAGGACGGCTACCAGCTCTATCATCACGCGTTCTTCTTCACGCCCTCCGGCGCGTGGTGCGTCGTCCAGCAGGGCATGAACGACGCCAACGGGATGGCGCGCCGCTACCATTGGCTCGCCTCGCGTCTCGAGAGCTTCGTCAACGAGCCGCATGCGGCAATATGCGCCGAGGCGGAAGCGCCAACGCTGAATCTGGTCGCGTCGGAGAGCGATCGCGTGCGGGACGCCTCGTCGACGCTGGCCCGCGAGAAGCCGTCTGTGGTGCTGTCGGCGCTGAAGGATCTGCCGCTGCTGTCGATGCCGCGCCGGCATGCCGTGCTGATCGCGGACGTCAGCGCGCGGCATCTCGACAGGATTCTGCTCAAGACCTACGAGCGGGCACCCGAGAACTTCGAAACGCTGCTCGGCATCGAAGGCGTGGGCGCCCGGACGGTGCGCGCGCTCGCGCTGGCGTCCGAGATCATCTACGGCGCGCCGGCGAGCACCCGCGATCCGGCGCGCTTCTCGTTTGCGCACGGCGGCAAGGACGGGTTTCCGTATCCGGTCGATGTGGAAACGTACGACAAGACGGTCCACGTGCTGCGGGAAGCCGTCAACAAGGCGAACATCGACCGCTCGGAGCGCGTCAAGGCGCTGAAGCGGCT
Organism: Vicinamibacterales bacterium; assembly: GCA_035495955.1. Taxonomy (GTDB): domain Bacteria; phylum Acidobacteriota; class Vicinamibacteria; order Vicinamibacterales; family 2-12-FULL-66-21; genus JAICSD01. The sequence continues at coordinate 110,727 of DATJFE010000036.1, forward strand.
CGTGGACTACGGGCGGCGGCAGATCTCTCGCAGGAGATCAGGAGCTCAGGAGCAAGACGGTATCAAACGAGAATAGTTCTCCTGCTTCCTGATCTCCTGTGAGGGTTTACGGCAGCAGAATCAGTTTGCCGATCACCCGTCCCGATTCCAGCTCCCGATGCGCCTGGGCGGCGTCGGCCAGCGGAAACGCGGCGTGAACGATCGGGGCGACCTCGCCGCGATCGAGCAGCGGCCAGACGGCCCGTTCGAGCGCGCGGGCAATCGCGCCTTTTTCCCCGGGCGTCCGCGCGCGCAGCGTCGAGCCGGTCACGATGAGCCGCTTCTGAAGAATCGCGCGCAAGTCGAGCGCCGCCCGCGATCCGCCGATCAGCCCTATCTGGATCAGGCGGCCGTTCAGCCGCAGGCAGTCGATGTTCCGCTGGAGGTACTCACCACCGATGATGTCCAGGACGACGTCGACGCCTTCGCCGTGCGTGGAGTCTTTCACGGCCTCCACGAAGTCGTCGCGGCGGTAGTTGATCGCGCGGTCTGCGCCGAGCCGGCGGCAGGCGTCGCATTTCTCGTCCGATCCCGCGGTCGCAAGCACGGTCGCGCCAAACGCGCGTGCGAGCTGAATCGCGGTCGTGCCGATGCCGCTCGTGCCGCCGTGGATCAGAACCCGCTCTTCGGGCTGGAGCCGCGCGCGATCGAAGAGGTTCGTCCAGACCGTGAAGAAGGTCTCCGGAATGGCGGCGGCGTCGCGCGGCGCGACCGCGGCGGGAATGCGGAGGCACTGCACGGCGGGCACCGCGCAATACTGCGCGTAGCCGCCGCCGGCCGCCAAGGCGCAGGCCAGTTGCCCTTCCTGCCAGCCGGTTTCGTGACCGGCCGAGACGATTTCCCCCGCGATTTCGAGTCCGGGAATGTCGGAGGCGCCCGGCGGCGGCGGATACTTTCCTTGCCGCTGCATGATGTCGGGGCGGTTGACGCCCGCGGCGACCACGCGGACGAGGACTTCACCCTCGCGCGGTTCGGGAACCGGCCGCTCGACGAGACGAAGGACGTCCGGTCCGCCGGGGCGCGCGATTTCGACGGCCTGCATCGATTTCGGAATCGGCATGAACTGGCTCGCGGACGCCCGGCCCGGAGGGCATGTAATAGCGCGTCAGCCACCGGCTCAGGCCGTCGAGATCCGGAAACAGAATACGCTCGTTGACGTTGGCCTGATCGAGCTTGTCGCGGATTTCCCATTTGAGCGCCGCCGGAATCTCGATTCGCCGGCACAACTCCGGATGCTGCCGGAGCCAGACATCCATATCGGCCGTGGGGCTCGACATCAGGGAAAACAGCGCGAACTGATTGAGGATGCGCCGATCGATCGCCGGCGGCTCCATGAAGACGAGGAAGGGCCGGCGCGCCAGCGCATCGAAATCGCGCAGCGATCCGAACGCGCTCAGCATGTCCACGGTCACCGTCTCGGATCCTTCGATCGTCATGATCCGCTTCAGGCGCGAGGGCAGGCGTTTGTTCGCTTCGACGAAGTTGACGCACCAGACGGCGCCGTCGATGGCGAAATCCTCCGGCGTTTCGGTCGCGAAGTGGAGCGCGACGAGCGGAGAGTACGTCCAGTCCAGCAGGCGTGTCGGCAGTCCGCGGTGCTGCGCGATTGCGAGCCAGTCCCAGATCGAGTCGGCGTGGTTGCCCTCCATGTGCGCGTACTTGCGGAAGTTCCGCAGCAGCGCCATTTCCAGCCGCCGCGCGTCGGCACGGCCGCCGGCCAGGCGGACGAGCGAGCTCGAGAGCGAGTGATCCGTGCGCGACAGGCCGCGGAACGCAAAGGGCGAGCGGTACCGCCGCAGTCCGGCGTTCCAGGACTCGGCATACAGCGCGTCCAGCACGTCGGGCCAGCTTCCCGGCCGCCTCGTCCGCTCCAGCATCTCAGCCATCAGTTCCAGTCTCGTTCGCGTGCAACATGGCCGCCAGTCGCGAACGGTTCAGCGTGCGGTCGGCTCGCCGAGGCGCACTCCGTGATTGTCTTCGCGGGTGACGCTCGTCCGCAGATCGACGCGGCGCACCCGGCGCGATCCCGGCGTCGGCATGTCGAGCGTCACGGTCGTCCATCGATCGTCGGTCAGCAGGACGCTCGCGGCCTTCCGTCCATCCAGGAAAAAGGTGACGACCATCGGCTCCGCCCCGCGGCCGTCGAACGTCGTCGCGACGGGGATCCGAATCTGTCGCGCGCCGGACGGCACGAAAAAGGACGCGTGGGCGCCGGACCAGCGGTAGCGGATGCCCTGCTCCTGCTGCCACGGACGCAGGCCCGACGCCTGGTCGATCAGCCACGGCGGATCGCGCAGATACGCGAGCGCGCCGATGCAGGCCGCGATGAGGGCGATGCCCGCGATGGTAGGCAGGCGCACGTCAGGTCACCATGTTCGCAGGAAAACGCCGCGATACTGCGACCAGGTGACGTCGCTCATCGGCAGCACCCCGTGCCAGTACTGCAGCATCTGAAAGAGCGATAGCGCGCACAGGAGCCCGACGGCGGTCCCGATCGCGGCGCTGATTCTCCGATGCGGCATGAGCCGCGCGAAGGCGGATGCGAGGCCAGCCGCGAAGAACGGATAGACGTCCACGAATCCGCGGTGGCCGTAGCTGCCGCCGAACTGCCAATCCCACCAGCTCGCGATCAAGTACGTATGCACCCCGAGAATCGTGAATATGGCGAGTCGCCACCGCTGGAGCCGCGGCGGCAAGACGGCCAGTCCGGCAACCGCGAGCAGCAGCACCGGCGCGTAGAAGAACAAGCCTTTCTGCGGTCCAATCAGCACGCCCGCGATGTGCGGCGAGCCGAACGTGAATCCAAGCGTGCCGTACGAGCTGACAAGCCAGTGCGTCGTCGCCCGCCGGTACAGCCACAACTGGGGCAGAACGACGAGCGCTGCGACCAGAGCAGCGGTGAGTGTCAGGCGGCGACGCGATGCCGCGCTCCCTGGGAACGCGCCCGGTCTCCACGCCGTCGCAAGCAGGCACACGGGAATCACGACGTTCGTGTGTCTGACGAGAATCAGGAGTCCGCTGAGAACGCCGATGGCGGCCTCCGATCTCCACGCGCCGGGCTCCCACGCGTCGAGCCGCTCGAGAAGCGCGCTGCACAGCGCGAAGGAGAACGCATGGCTCCATACGCTGTCGAACGTCGCGTAGTGGTACAGGCTCGTGCCGAGGAGAAGCGTCGCGAGCGCGCCGACCACGACTGCGTCGGCGAAATATCGCATCAGCAGCCTGCGCAGGAACCAGAGCCCCACGATGACGTAGCAGAGACCGGCGAGGCCGGCGGCGTGCTGGTAATACAGCGTGAATCCGTCAGGCGTGAGGTTGGTCCATTTCGTCAGCAGGTGCGCGAGCGCGAAGAAGGGCGCGATCAGAATCGCTTCGCCGATCGGGTGCGCGTCGATCCACCGGTGCGTTCGCGGCCAGCGTGTGATGGCCGTCCAGGCGGGAAACGTTCCGCCGCAGCAGTCGTCCGCCACGGATTGCAGGGATGGATCGTGATACAGCAGCCAGGCGGGCAGGTAGACGTAGTACGAGAATGCGTCGGATCGTATCGGAACGCCGGCACGGCCGAATGCATACGCATAAACGTAGCCGGTCAGACACGCCAGCGCGGCGACGGCGACGAATCCCCTGCACAGAATCGTTCCGCGCATTGCGCGTGCTCCGCGCGAGCCGCGGGCGTTCACCGCAGGCCGGACGGCAGGCGCGGCGACGACAGCAGCGTCTCGAATTCGTTCCACCGCTTCGCAGGGTGGTCCGCGGTCCCTCCCCGGGATTCGATGAACGCGCGGACGAGATCCTTTCCGTAGTTGTAGTTGATGACGTAGCTGCGATACTGATCGAAGAAGCGCACGCGCTGCGCGGCGCGGTCGTGCGGCATCAGCGCGTACGTCTGGAGCCAGTCAGTTGCGGCGTCCCGATCGATCCGGCCGTTGATGTAGCGTCGCGCGGCTTCGTTGCCGGCATACGAGAGCTGGTCCACGAGCGCCTGCACCTCGTAATACTCCGCGGTGCGCGACGCGTCGAGGCCGGCCAGCGGAAAAAGGGTCCCGCGCTCGTAGTCGATGCGGTCGCGTCCGGGGAACGCAACGTCGATTCCAAAATTCGCCGTGCCTTCCGCAATGAGCGACTGCGGAGAGAAGAGCGGATAGACCGTGAACTCGGTCCAGCCCCGATCCCTGACGAGATGCTGCTCGAGCAGCGCGTTGTAGACGTGGTGGCCGGGATAGCCCTCGTGGCAGGCCAGATCGATCGCGCGATCGATGTAGATGGGCAGGTCCGTGTTCACCTGGATCAGGCTGCGGAAGTTCCCCTGATACCAGTTGTAGCCGCTCCATGACTTGTTGGTGACGTACTCGACGGTGAATTGCTCGCCTGGCGGGAGCTTCACGTGCGCGAGTGTCCGTTCGCGGCAGGCGCCGATGGCCGCCTTGAATACGGCGTCGAGTTTGTCGCGGGGAATGACGAACGCGCGCCGCCATGCGTCGTAACGCTCGACGAGCGGACCCGATCCGGGGAAGCGCCTGTCGAGCCGATCGAGGACTTCCTGGAAATGCGCGTCTGAGTAGGTGGGCGCCACGGCATCATAGAGCGCCTTCGACTCCTGGTCGAACGATAGCTTTTCGCCCTCGAGCATCCGCACGCGGGCGCGCATGGCCGCGAGCTGCTTCTCGAGATACTGATGGCGGAGCCGCGCGAGCTCGTCGGCAGCATCCACAGAGACGCTCTTGAGAGATGCCGCAAGGCGGTCGACGGTCGTGCCGATCGCGTCGAGCGTCAGATGGGCGGTCTCCGCTTCCTTCCTGATGTCGTCAGGGCCGTAATACGCGTCGACGTAGTCCTTGTCATGCGCGCCCAGCGCGAGAACGAGCCGGACGTACTCCCTCGAGATCTTCGACATATCGCTAGCCCGGGATCCTCCTTGCTGCGCCGCCACGGCGGCGGTCAGCAGGATGCCCGCCGCCACGCCGGCCGCGAGGCGGCGCCGTCCTGCAGATACCTTGCTGGAATCCGGCATCGATCCCCTCGTGCCTCGGGAATCTTCCCGACGCGATTCGGACGATCTCCCGATTGGTGTCGCCCGCTTCTGGTTCTATCTTGTCATCAGTGAAGGGAAGGTGGGTCATGCGGAAATACCAGGGCGGCGAAGCGGTAAAACCGGGGTTCTACTGGAATCGGGGCAAGTGGGGCGCCGAGATCGTCCCTGCGCCGGGCGGCGAGCTGCCCGGCACCGCCGGCGTGCTGTATTACAGGATCGGCTGGCCGATCCTGCTGGTGGCCGCTCCCGTGATGGGAGGGGCGTTCGCGATGTTCGTGCCCTTCATCGGGCTCGCGATGCTCGTGCAATTCCTGTTCAAGGCGGCTACGGGTCGGCGCGGATCACCCCGCGGCGGAGCGCAAACCGGATCACCTCGGTCCGATTATGAGCGCGCAGCTTGAACATGAGGTGCTCGCGGTGCGACATCGCCGTCTTCACGCTGACGCCGAGGAGCTCCGCAACTTCCTTGTTGCTGCGTCCCTCGGCGACCAGCTTGAGCACCTGCTTCTCGCGATCCGTCAGCCGCTCGTACGGATCCTCCTGCGAGGCCAGCTCGTCGGCGCGCGCCGGCTCGCCCGTCAGCGCGTCGCGCGCGATCTCAGGATCCAGCGCGAGGCCGCCGCGGTGCACGGCGCGAATCGCGGCGACGAGGTCCGCGCCCGCCGCCTTCTTCAGGATGTACCCGGCGACGCCCGCCCGCAGGAAGCGGCGCACGTACTCCGCGTCGCCGTACTGACTGAGGACGATGATCTTCGCGTCGGGCCGCTCCCTGCGGATCTCGAGGCTGGCTTCGAGCCCGCCCAGATCCGGCATGGCGATGTCCATCAGAATGACGTCCGGCGACAGCGATTTCGCGAGCGCGATGGCCTCGCGGCCCCCTCCCGCCTCGCCGACGACTTCGATGTCGCCAGGCAGCGCGAGGATGGCGCGAATCCCGTCGCGCACGATCGCATGGTCGTCGACGATCAGGACGCGTATCTGGCTCATATCGTGGCCTCCGCGGCCGCCTTCACCGGGACCTCGACGCGGACGTGCGTGCCCGCCCCCGGCGCGCTGTCGATCGTCAGCTGTCCGCCGATGAGATCCATCCGCTCGCGCATGCCGTCCAGCCCGACTCCGCGCAGCGAGTCGGCGCCGCGCCGTATCTCCGCCGGCTCGAATCCCTTCCCATCGTCCTCAATCTGAATACAGAGACGGCCCTTCTCCAGGCTTGCCTCGACGAGGACGCTCTGCGCGCCGGAGTGGCGGACGACGTTCAGGATGGATTCCTGCACGACCCTGAAGATGGCGATCTCGACCGAGGGATCCGCGCGGAGATCCTTGATGTCCTCCAGTTCGCACGCGACGGACGCGAAGCCGGCGTGGCGGAGCTGTGCGTCCACGAGTCCGTTGATGGCCGCGGCGAGACCGAGATCGTCCAGCACGGCGGGACGCAGGTTCACGATCAGCCGGTGGAGTCCGTCGTGCATCCGGTCCACGAGCGCCTTCAGCTCCTGCAGGCGCGCGGGGCCGGCGGAGGTCGCGACGGCTTGCAGGGCCATGCCGAGACCGGCCAGCACCTGGCTGGTTTCATCGTGCAGCTCCCGCGCGACGCGGCGCCGCTCGTCCTCCTGCGCCGAGATGACCTTCCCGAGGAGGCGCTGGAGCTGCGACGTCCGCTGCGCGACGCGGCGCTCGAGATCCGCGTTGGCGCGATCGGAGGCCTCGATCGATTGTTTCAGGCGCGCACGCATGTTCTCGAGCGCCGAGCCCAGACGGCCGATCTCGTCTCTGCCGCCGGCAATCGGGCTGGAGAGGTCCCCGGCGGCGATGCGCTCGGCGGCCTCGGTCAGCTTGAGGAGCGGCCGCTGCACGCTCAGCACGACGCCCCAGGCCATCAGCATCGCCACGGCGGCAAGCGACGGCGCGAACCAGAACGAGAGCCGACGGAACGCCAGGACGGTATCGCGGCCGTTAACCGGCGTCATCACGCGGACGGCCCACGGCGCTCCGGCCACGGCCGCTTCCGGCGGAGCATCTTCCGGCAGGCTGTCGCCGAACGATTTTTGCAGCGTGAACGACGCTTCGCGCGTGTCGGGAAGCAGCGAACGCACCCGCGGTCCGTCGTCGGCAATGATCGCCACGGCCGCTCCCGATGGGCCGCCCGGCGCTACGACGGGAACGACCGCGACCGCATCGCTGCCGCCGCCCTTGCGCCCCTCGAACGCCGAGACGACCGGCCGCCTCGACACGATCGACTGACGGATCGCCGATTCGATCTGAGGGCCCGCGGCGCGCGCGCCAAGATCGTCGCGGGTGCAGACCACCGGCACGCCTTCGGCGTCGACGTAACACAACCCGTCGGCCAGGCGAAGGCCTCGCGCCGATGCCGCGAGCTGCCTGCTCCAGGACTCGACGTCGGTTCGCGCCTGTTGAACGTGCGGTCCGGACACGGCGCTCTGCAGTGTTTCGAGGTCGGCGACGAGATCGCGCGCCAGCGCGGCGCCGGCGACGCTCGCGACACGGATCTGTTCTCCCCGGACGGTCCGCTCGAGCGAGAGCAGACTCTGCCGGCCGAGGAGCGACAGGCCTGCGCCCGCAGCGAGCACGCCGACTCCAGCCAGCGTCAGCACCCGCGAGCGGAGCGTGTGGCGTGGACCTTCCCCCACGGGCTCACGCAGCTGGCGCTTTCGTATCGTCGTCGGAGCGCCGCAGACGCTCGTACTCGAGCGGATGCTCGTGATGCATGCGCTCCGCGCTGATCGTGCCCGCGAAGATGGAAGCGTCGAACGGGAAGACGTCGGGACTCAGGTGCGCGTTGTAGATGTGCCAGACGATGACGACCAGAAACGCCATCAGACCTTCCTGGCTGTGCGCGAGATACGCCGCGGGAATGAGCTGACCCGGCAGGAGCCGAGCGGTCAGAATCGGGAACAGCAGCACGAAACCGGTGCCGACGACGATGGTGGAACCGAGCAGCAGTCCCCAGTATTCGAACTTCTGCCGGTAATCGAAGCGATCGAATTTCGCCTGCTGATCGGTCAGTCCGAAGTAGTAGCGCAGCGTCTGTTTCGCGTCGAGGAAATCCTGACGCGTCGGGACCATTGACAGCGACACACGGCCGGAAGCCGTCTGCACGATCAGACGTGCGACGTGCGTGACGACCAAGCCCGCGAACATCACGCCGGCCGCCCGGTGGAACCAGCGGGCCGTGTCGACGCCGCCGAGCCAGCCGACAAGGACCTGCGCCCAGCGATGATCGAAGAACTTCTGCGGAAACCCGGTCAGGGCTAGGACGACGAAGAGCGCCATCACCGCGAAGTGTTCGAAGCGCTGGAGCGGCGAGAATCGTACGATGGGCTCGTTCATCGATTTGCCATCAGCCGCCAGAGGTGGAGCAGGATCTGGAGACCAAGTCCTCCGATCATGAATGGAATGATCACCGCGTAGCCGATTTTCACGGCGTACACAAACGGCGCCTTGTGGATGCTGGGTTCGTAATGCGACAGCCACGCGCCGGGAAAATTGTCGGTCGCGCCGGCGTGGCACTGCCGGCACGTCTTCAGCAGGTTCGCCTTGATCACCGGTGACCGCGGATCGGCCGCCTTCTGGATGTCGTGCACACCGTGGCAATCGGTGCAGCGCGCCACGACCGGGCCGGTCGGCGCCGTCCCCTGTTTCTGGCGAAGCGATGCCGTCTTGCCGTGGAAGTCGGTCAGGTACGTGCTCAGCACGTTCGTCGACAGACCGTACTTCTTCATCAATCCGGCGTTGGCGTGGCAGGACCCGCACATTTCCGGCGTCCGGAGCTCCCAGGCCGTTTGCCGCGGCCCTGCCACGTCGTGAGCATGATGACAATCCGTGCAGACCGGCACGTCTGCGTTTCCCTGTGTCAGCGCACGTCCGTGCACGCTTCGCGAGTACGCGGCCGCGATGCCTTCGTGGCACTTCGCGCAGGTCTGAGAGACGAGGGCGCGTGGCGTCGACGGCTTCTTCACGTCGTGTGAACCATGACAATCGACGCAGACGGGCGCCGTCCGGTCGCCGCGCGCCACAGCCTGCTGGTGCACGCTGTCGAGCGTCTTCGTGTAGTTCGAGAAATGGCATCGCCTGCACTGTGCGTCCAGGGCCAGCGTCACGTCGCGGCGCGACGCGAACGTGCGGGTCGGGTGAGGCACTTCCACCATGCCCGTGTGGCAATCCACGCACGCGACCTTCGCGTGGACGGACTTCGCCAGCGCGTCCTGTCCGATGCGCAGGGAAAGCGCACCGCCATCGGGTACGGACAGCGAAAGGCCGGCGTCGGCATGGCACGCAAGACACGTCTGGTCGTCGACAGGCGGACTCACCGGCGCCGCAGGCGGTTGTGCGCCCGCCTGCGACACGATGAACAGCGCCCCGAGCACCACGGACAAAGACATGACGGCTTCCTCGGGCACTTCCTCGATGGCTGAAGTAGCAACGGAACTGCCACGCACGATTTGAAGCGATGTCCTGTGATTCCAGCCAGTTACGGGCGCCGCGAGGCTGCCGCTGCCGGATTCCCGGTCAACCGGTTCGAGGCGTCGCCGAATTGGCGGCGTTCCTGCACGCGAATGCGATCGTTTGCGGGCCTTCTTCTTTTCGATCGTCGGGTACTTCCTGACGCCGGCCGGCGTCGTTCTGATGGGCGCGCTGGACGCGTCGCTCGTGTTCTACCTGCCGCTCGGCATCGATTTCGTCGTGATCCTCGTCTGCGCGAGGCATCCCGAGTGGTTCTGGGTGTACGCGCTGCTCGCGATGGCCGGTTCCGTCGCCGGCGCCGCGGGCACCTTCTGGGTCGGAAGAACGATCGGCGAGCGCGGGCTGACGCGCTTCGTCAGGCAGCGGCGGCTTCGCCGCGTGAAACGAAGCGTCAATCGGGGCGCATTCGTCCTCGGGAGTCTGGCGTTGATTCCGCCGCCGTTCCCTTTCACACCCTTCGTGCTGGCGAGCGGCGCGCTCGGTGTGAGTCCAGGGGCGTTTCTCGGCGCGCTCGCCGCGGCGCGTTCGCTGCGCTTCGGAATCGAGGGCGCCCTCGCCTCGCACTACGGCAGCCACATTCTTCGATGGACGAAGACGCCCGCGTTCGGGACCATCGTCGGCGGTTTCATCGCCCTTGCCGTGATCGGCACGATCGTCTCCGTCGTGATCGTCATCCGAAACACGCGCGACTAGATGCGATAGCGCAGCGTGGCGGCAACGCCGCCGAACGGCTCGAGCAGCGAAGGATCGTCGATGAAGGACACACGGGCGCCAGTCTGACGCGCTCTCGTGACGAGCTCATCGGAGAGCCTGACCGTACCCATGTGAGAGTGCGCGGGCTCTCCCGCCGCGGATTCCGTGACGCCGGCCCCCCCGATCGACGAGTCGTTCGCCAGCGCCAGCTCCGCCGCCTTCGAATCGCCCAGCGGACGCAGCGTCGCGAGCGATGACGTCAACAGGAGGTCGTCCACTTGGCCGTTCGTCAGCGCGAGCAGCGTGGCATCGGGGCCGACGACGCCCAGTCCTCCCGCGCGATACGCGGCGACCGCCGCCTCGACCTTGTCGCGATCCGTCGAGGCCTCGTGGCTCTGGACCGCCTCCAGCGTCTTCCCGGCCGCCTCGTCGTCGCCCGCTGTGGACGCGAGCGAGATCTCGTCGACCACCATCGAGGACAGGTGCGCGGGCATCTGTTCGCGAAGCAGCGGAATCACGACGGCATCCCCGGCGAGGACGATGCGGTCGAGGCCGTCCATCCTGACGATCCCGTCGAGCGCCTCGACGACGTCCTTCACGTGGTGCAGGTGGTAGTTCTCGATATGGCGCTGGTAGCGTGCCTGCGACATCCCGCCTTCCTTCGTCCGCCTGGTCTTCGTGCCGTCTATGTCGGTGCCTTTTTCCACCGCGCCTTCCGCGACGACGAGGATGCGTGTGTGGTTGGTGCCCGCCATCACGGCCGCGTACCTGGGATATCTCGCGGCGACCCGCGCGAGCGGGTACAGGTGCGGACGATTGCCCACGTACAGCCAGTGCTCGTCGAGCGGCGCCTCGAACTGCACCGCTTCGAACAGTCCGGACGGTTGGCACGCGAAGATTGCCACGCCGTTGGCCGAAGGCTCGACGCCGGCCGCCAGGAATGCCGCGATCCGCTCCAGATCCCGTTCGAGGCTTGCGCGCTCGGGACTTTTCGCCGGATAGGTTGACGCGCGCGCCTTCAGTTCCTTGCGCACGAACGTCTGAAACTGGTCGCGCCCGCGCTCGTTCGGCTGCGCGTTGAGGTAGAGGCTGACGACGGGGTTCGGGCCGGGTTCGAACGCGGCCAGGCGATCGAGGTGCTCATTGAGAGTCATGCCGAAGCGAAAGCAAACCTTGTGCTGCGCGCGCGGGACCCGTTGAGGTTAGAATTTCTGCGCCGCATGCGTGCCGTTCCGTACTTCCTCGATACCTTTCCCCGGTCGCGCCGTCCCGACTATTCACGACATCGCGGCGATATCCGGACACGCGTTGTCATCGTCGGCGGCGGACTGACGGGGTGCGCCTGCGCGGCGGCGTTTGCGACGGCCGGGGTTGGCGTGGTGCTCCTCGAGGCGGATCGGATCGGCGCCGGATCGACGGCAGGCAGCGAAGGCGTGCTCCGCCAGGATCTCGACGCGTCATTCCAGGAGTCTGCCTCGCGCTACGGGCTGCGCGCCGCGAGACACGTCTGGCAGGGCTTCCGCCGCGCGTCGCTCGATTTTGCCGCGGCGCTCCGGCGGCTCGGCGTTCGCGCCGATCTCGCGCCGCAGGATCTGCTGCTCTTCACCAGGGACGGCGCGGACGCCGCGCGGCGGCTCCAGCGCGAATATCAGGCGCGCCGCGACGGCGGCATCGAGGCATCGTGGCTCAACGCGCGCGCGATCGCCGCCGCGGCGCAGATCGCCGCCGGGGGCGCGATCCGGACGAAAGGGGAAGCGCTCGATCCCTACAGGGCGTGCGTGGCCCTGGCCGCAGCCGCCGTCTCCAGAGGCGCGCGGCTGCACGAGAGGACGGCGGTGCGCCGCGTCCGCGCCGGCCGGAAATTCGTGGAGGTGAAGACGCACGGAGGGACGATCACCGCCGATGCCGTCATCATGGCGACGGGCGGCCTCATCGACGATCTGAAAGCGCTGCGCCGGCATTTTGCGCCGATCCAGTCCTACGCGGTTGTGACCGCGAGCATGCCCGCCGCCGTCCGGCGCGAAGTGGGCGCCCGTTCGGCGGCGCTGCGCGATACGGCGACTCCCCCGCATCTGCTTCGGTGGCTGAAGGACGACCGCGTGCTGTTTTCGGGAGCCGGCCAGCCGCCGATCTCCCCACGGCTGCGCGATCGCGCGGTGCTCCAGCGCGCGAACCAGCTTATGTACGAGCTGACGACGATTTATCCGGCCATTTCCGGCCTGCGGGCGGACTGGGGCTGGGACGTCGTGCGGTACGGATCCCCCGACGATCTCCCCGTCGTCGGCCCGCACCGGAACTTTCCGCGGCATCTGTTCGCCCTCGGCCAGGGGCGCCACGGCGCGGGCGTCGCCTGGCTGGCGGCGCGCGTCCTCCTGCGCGAATTCCTCGGCGAACGCGCGAGAAACGACGAGCTGTTCGGGTTTGCGCGAATTCTGTAAGTTCTCCTTTCTGTTACTTTTTGCGGCGGTTGAGGGTCTAAGATTTCCAACGGGAGGCCCCGATGGCCAGGCGTGAGCTGCTGATCGAACATCTGCTCCGGCGCGCGAGCTTCGGAGCCGGTCCGGGCGAGGTCGAGACCTACGCGGATCTCGGCTATGCGACGGCGCTCGATCGCCTGATCAACTACGAATCGATCTTCGACGGCGTCGACGAGCTGATCGGGAAACCCGGCTACGTGCTCCTCACCACGATCGGCGGCTTCACTCCCGCCACCAACATCTCGCACGCGCGCCAGCGATGGCTGTTCCGGATGGTGCACTCGGAGCGTCCGCTGCAGGAGAAGATGACGCTCTTCTGGCACAACCACTTCGCAACGGCCTACAGCAAGGTCTCCGGCAACACGACGACGCTCGACGGCACCCGGGTGATGGCCGGCAAGGCGTCGGAGAATCCCAGCGGCGACCCGGGCCAGATCGAATTGCTGCGGCAGAATGCCGTCGGCAACTTCCGCGACCTCGTCGTCGCGGTCGCGAAAGACATCGCGATGCTCGTCTGGCTCGACGGCCGGACGAACGTCAAGGGCAAGCCGCAGGAGAACTTCGCGCGGGAGCTGATGGAGCTCTTCACGATGGGCGTCGGCAACTACGCCGAGGAAGACGTCTATGCCGGCGCGCGCGTCTTCACCGGGTGGAACATGACGCGCATCGGCGGCCAGACCGACGCCGGATACTACAAGTTCTTCTACGACTCGCGGAATCACGAAACCAGCGCGAAGGAGTTCACGTTTCCGATCTACGCCAGCGGCGGCAGGACGATCCCCGCACGCTCGCCGGCCGATGGCATGCAGGACGGCATCGATCTCATCAACGCCGTCGTCCGCCATCCTGCGACCGGGCCGAGGCTGGCGCGAAAGCTGTACGGGTACTTCGTCAACGAGACGGATCCGCCCGACGAAGGTCTCGTGGCGCAGATGGCATCGGACTATTACCAGAGCGGCTTCGAGATCAAGCCGATGCTGATCCGGCTGTTCACATCGGCGCAGTTCACGGATCCGTCGAACTACTTCAAGCGGTACTCGTGGCCCGCCGAATTCGTGGTCCGCGCGATCAAGGAGATGGGCTGGTCGGGTTTTTCCGTGAACGACGCGCTGAATCCGATGATCACGATGGGGCAGCAACTGTTCGAGCCTCCCGACGTCGCCGGCTGGGATCTCGGCCAGTCGTGGTTCACGAGCGGCGCGATGCTGGGGCGGATGAATTTCGCGTCGCAGCTCGCGACGAATCAGAAGATCGAGCTTCGCAACGCCGCGCGCCCCTCCGTGCGATCGCCGGAGAACCTGGTCTCGTGGGCGCTCGATCGCATGACGACGCCGCCCTTCGATGCGGATTCGTACAACGCGCTGCTGGATTACGCCCGGGCGGGCGGCTCGTGGACGGGATCGGACACGCAGCTCGCGACCAAGGCATCGGGCGTCGCGCACCTGATCGTCGGGTCCGGCGAATATCAACTGGTGTAACGATGTTCACAAGACGCGAATTCATTCGTGGCGGCGTGGCGGCGTTCACCTTCAGCTTCGCCGCCCCCGCCTTCCTGTCCGATCTCGCGCGCGCGCAGGGCGCTAACCGCCGGAATCTCGTCGTCCTCTATTTGAGCGGCGGCAACGACACGCTGAGCATGGTCGTGCCGTTCAAAGATGACCAGTACTACGCGCGACGGCCCGCGCTCGGTATCCCCGCGGTCAACGTCCTGCAGATCGGATCGGATCCGGCCGGCAATGCACTCGGCCTGAATCCGAGGCTGTCCGGGCTGAAGACCATCTTCGAGTCCGGCCGTCTCGCGCTGATTCAGCGCACCGGCTATGCCAATTCGAGCCGATCGCATTTCCAGGGCACCGACATCTGGTCGACCGCCAACGTGAACAACACGCAGGGCGCGGGCTGGCTCGGACGGTACCTCGACACGCTTCCCTCCCCGGTCGATCCGCTCGTCGGCTGGTCGACGACGCGCGACGTGCCGCACCTGCTGCAGGCCAATCGGGTCGGCGTCGCGGCAATTCCGAGCGTGGCGGGCTATTCGTTCTCGACGCCGAACGGCTTCACGGGCGCGGAGGCGCAGTTCGCCCGGCAGAGCGCTACCCGCATCGCGTCGCACGTGCCGGTCGACATGCCGCACCTGGCGTTCGTGAACGGCACCGCGCAGCAGGCGTTCGCCACGCTCGACCGCGTCGCGCAGGTCGGCACGTACAAGCCGCAGGTCAACTATCCGACCGACGGCTTCGGCCAGGCGCTCCAGGCCGTCGCGGGCGCGATGGTGACCGGCGTCGGCACGCGTGTGTTCTTCGTCCAGACCGGTGGGTACGACACGCACTCAGGGCAGAACACGAACCAGGCCAACGGCGCGTACTCGCAACTGATGAACACGCTCAACAACGGCCTTTTCGCCTTCTACACCGACCTCACGCGCCAGGGCCTGTTCGGCGACACGGTCGTCCTGCAATTCTCGGAATTCGGCCGGCGCATCAACGAGAACTCGAGCGCGGGGACCGACCACGGCGCCGCGAGCGTGATGTTCGTCATGGGGGGCAGCGTGCGCGGCGGGATCTACGGTACGGCGCCGAACCTGCGCATCACGCCCGACAACCCGACGCTCGAAAACGGCGGACAGGACGTCCACTACGAGACCGACTTCCGATCGGTATACGCGAAGGTGATCGATTCGTGGATGGGCGGCAACTCGGTGCAGGTGCTGGGCGCAGACTTCAGGTCGGGCGCGCCAAATATTATCTAGCGCAGAAAGACGGAAGACGGAAGACGGAAGACGGAAGGCGGAAGGCGGAAGGCGGGAAGTACTTTCCGTCCTCCGTCCTCCGTCCTCCGTCCTCCGTCTTTCATGTTTCTCCAAAGATTCCGCGAAACGCAATGTCGATCTCCGGATAACGGAAGTGATACCCGTGCGCGAGCGGAACGGCGGGGATCGCCCGCTGGCTGGCGAGCACGGCGTCGGCCATTTCGCCGAGGGCGACTCTCAGGGCGATGCGGGGCGCCGGCAGGAGCGCCGGGCGGCGCATCGCGTGGCCGAGCGCGCGCGCGAATTCGGCGTTCGTCACGGGATGCGGCGCCGTCACGTTGACCGGACCGGCGATCGCCGGCGTGTCCACGATCCATCGGACCATCTCGATCCAGTCCAGGCGGTGGATCCAGGGCATGTACTGGCGGCCGGATCCCATGCGGCCGCCCGCAAAGAAGCGGAAGGGCCGCATCATGGCGGCCAGGGCGCCGCCGGATTTTTCCAGCACCAGTCCGGTCCTGAGGCAGACGACGCGAGCGCCGGCGCCGGCCGCGCGCTGCGCTTCGGCTTCCCATTCGACGCAGAGATGCGCGAGAAAGTCGTCGCCCGGCGCTGCGTTTTCCGACAGCGTTTCGGCCCCGCGATCGCCGTAGTAGCCAGCGCCGCTGGCGGAGACGAAGGTGCGCGGCGGCGCCGGCGTCCGTCCGAGCGCCTCGACGAGCGATCGCGTCGCGCGCAGCCGGCTGTCGCGCAGCGCCTGTTTTCGTGCGGCGCTCCAGCGTCCGCCGTCGATCGATTCGCCGGCAAGGTTGATGATCGCCGCGGCGTCCTGCAGGTCGTTCGGCAGCGTGCCGGCCTGCCCGTCCGGGTTCCATCCGACGCGCGTGATCCCGGGCTTGCCGGTCCCCGACTCGTGTTGCGCCTGGCCCGGCGGGAGGGCGCGAGTCAGGACGCGCACGTCGTGCTCCTCTTCGGCCCAGGCCCAGCACAGCGCGCTCCCGAGAAACCCGCCACCGCCGGCGACGATTACCTTCATGTGCAGATGTTGGACGAGCGGGACCGGCCGTAAGTTTGCGGCGCGGAGGTCGGCCGGGGTCTATAATGTCAGTTCGATTCGTCCCCAGCACCTCCTGAATCAAAGGCCGACCATGCGACATCTGGTGTGTGCCGCCATTCTCGTGTTGTCCTCGTCCGCCGCGATCGCGCAGGAAAAGACCGTGCCGACGCCTGCGAACGTCAAGGTCGAGGGCATGCCGCCGATTCCGCAGTCAATTCTGGACGGTCTCTCGAAGTATGCGCAATTTCGGTCGGCGTCCATGACAGCGTGGGTGCCGCAAAAACGCCAGATTCTGGTCACGACCGCCTTCAATCCAGCCGCGCCGCAGATTCACCTCGTCGACGGGCCGGGGCGCGATCGGCGTCAGCTGACGTGGGTGGATCGCGGTTTGTCTGGAACTATAAGCGCGTCCTTCGACCCTGCTGATCCCGACACGTTTGTGTTCCCCTACGATCCGTCGGCCGAACTCCGGTCGCTCTATCGCTTCAAGTTGTCGACTGGGGAATCGACGCTCGTGACCACTGCCCGCATGCGGTACGTCCCTCAATGGTCGAGGCAGGGAAAATGGCTCGTCTACGATTCCGCGGAACGCAACGGACGCGATCGCGATCTCTACGTGATTCAGCCCGCGGATCCGTCCACGAAGCGTCGTCTCGCCGAATTCACAGGCGCATTTAGCCCGCAGGATTGGTCCCCGGACAGCGCGTCGATTCTGGCGCTCGAGCTGCCATCCAACTTCGAAACGTATATCTGGCAAATCAACGCAAAGACCGGCGCGAAGACCGCGCTGACGCCGCGCGACGGCGAAAAAGCCGCGTGGCTGAACGCTCGGTTTTCCGCGGATGGCAAGAAAGTCTACGCACTCAGCGATCGTGCGGGAGGGGAATGGCGAATCTGGCGATGCGACATCGCCCACTGCACGTGGACGCCGGTGACCGGCGAAGGCCTGATTCTCGACCCAGCCAGGGCCGGGTTCGAGCTGTCGCCTGATGGTGGACAGCTCGCGACCGGAGTCTTCAAAGGTTCATATTCCGAGCTCCAGATCATTGATCTCACGACACTGAAAGCACGTCCGATAACCGCCGTGCCGAAGGGAACCATCTCGGACATCAATTGGCGCCCTGGCTCCAAGGAGGTCGCATTCACGCTCTCCAGCGTCAAGTCGGCTGGAGATGTGTACTCCGCCGATGCGTCGCTCGGCACTGTCACGCGATGGACGACGAGCGAAACAACATTCAATGCAGATGCGTTGCCGCCGCCCGAGGTCATCGAATGGAAAAGCTTCGACGGTCTGACGATTTCGGGCGTCTATTACCGTCCAGCATCGAAGTTCACGGGGCCGCGCCCGGTCATCATCAACATTCATGGCGGACCCGATTCGAATGAGCGCGCACGCTGGCAGGGCCGGAGTAACTACATCCTCAACGAGCTTGGGATGGCGATCATTTTCTCGAATGTGCGCGGCTCCAGCGGTTTCGGTCGAGCGTTCGAGCACCTGGACGATGGAAAGCTGCGCGGCAATGCCGTGAAAGACATTGGCGCGCTTCTAGACTGGATAGCCGCCCGGCCGGATCTCGACAAGAACCGTGTCGTCCTGCTCGGCCAGAGCTCGGGTGGGTGGCTGGCCCTTCAGGCCGGCATCACGTACAACGATCGGATTCGAGGAGTCGTGGAAGGCGCGGGTATTACCAACTTCGTGACTTTCCTCGAGGGAACAGACCCGGCACGGCAGGATAACCGCCGTCAGGAATACGGCGACGAGCGCGATCCCGAGATGCGCCAATTCCTGCTGTCGCTATCGCCCGTGACCCACGCGGTGGAGCTCAAGAAGCCAACTCTGATCATTCATCCAGGAAAGGACCCGAGAGTACCCGTCTCTCAGGCGCAGGATCTCCTCAACGCGCTGAAGACGAACAGCTCGAACGTCTGGTATCTGGAATTCACCGAGGCGAACCACGACAATCTCGGTCCCGTGGGCGACAGTTACCTGCTCGCCTCCTGGATGTGGTTCATGCGGAACTTCGTGCTCAACGACGCGCCCGTGGGGACCGTTGACCGTTAAGGGCACCCGACACCCGACACCCGTTACCCGACACCCGACACCCGACACCCGACACCGGACACCCGACACCCGTTAACCGTTAACCGTTAGCAACCGCTCCCCCTCGCGCGCCGCGCGGCGGCCTTCGACGACATCCACGGCGGTCAGCAGCGCGCCGCCGATGACGAAGAAGGCGAGCACCGAGAGAATCGCGTTGCGGCTGCTGCCGCTGTGCGCGACGACCCATGCGAAGAGCGCCGGCCCCAGGATGCCCGCATAGCGCTCGAACACGCCGAAGAACGCGAAGAACTCCGACGACTTCTGCTTCGGGATCATGCTGGCGAACAGCGACCGGCTGAGCGCCTGCGTGCCTCCCTGGACCATGCCGACCATCACCGCCAGCGCGAAGAACTGCGTGGAGGTCCGCATGAAATAGCCGAGGCACGTGATGATCGCGTAGGCCACGAGACCGACGAAGATCGCCGGCTTCGCGCCGATCCGGTGCGCGAACATGCCGAATAGAAACGCAAACGGCACGCCGATGAACTGCGTGACCAGCAGCGCCACGATCATCGCGTTGTCGTCGAGGCCGATCTCCGTGCCGTAGGTTGTCGCCATCCGAATGATCGTCTGGATGCCGTCGTTGTAGAGAAGGAACGCAACCAGGAGCAGGAACGCCTGTTTGTACCGCCGCAGCTCCTGGAGCGTACCCGCCACCCGCCGGAGGGCGCCAGTCAGATCGATCGCCGGACCGCGCCGCGCGTCGGCAATCCGCACCGCCGGCTCGGGCACGTCCCTGAAGAGGGGGATCGAGAACACGACCCACCAGACCGCGACGCTGGCCATGCTGGCGCGCACGGCGGCGTCGCGAGAGGGCAGTCCGAACCACGCCGGCTCGCTCATCATCAGGACGTTCACTGCGAGCAGCACGCCGCCGCCGATGTAGCCGAGCGCGTACCCGGCCGTTGAGACGCGATCGAGCTCGTCCTCGCGGGCGATGTGCGGCAGCATCGATTCGTAGAACACGATGCTGCCGGCGACGCCGACGTTCGACACCACGAACAGCGTCAGCGCGAACAGCCATTCGCCCCGGCCGATGAAATACATGGCCGCCGTCGTCGTCGCTCCGATCGCGAGGAAGACGCCGAGCAGCTTTTTCTTGACTGGCGCGTAGTCGGCGACCGCGCCCAGCACGGGAGCGACGATCGCCACGATGAGGATCGACCACGTGGTCGCCCAGGCGAACCGGCTCGTGGCGACCGGCCCGGGTGTGCCGGCGGCCGCCACCTTCTGGAAATAGATGGGAAAGATCGCGGCGATGATGGTCGTCTGGAACGCCGAATTGGCCCAGTCGTACATGGCCCACGCGCGCAGCTCGCGTCGGCCGAGACCCAGGCGTTCGAGTAAAGAGCGCATGCCGCTCAGCGGAATGCCGGAACCGGCGGGATGACGGTCGGAGGCGCCAGGATCCAGAGCAGGTCCAGATGCCACACGGCGTGCTCCTGGGGCAGCCACGCGGGCAGGCTCTGCCACCCGCCGCCTCCAGGAAATCGCGATGACACGATCGCCGGGACCGCCTGCGTCAGCTTCGTCTCCATACCGCCCTTGAAAGATGCCCGCCACGTCACGCCGTCCGGAGGCACGCCGACATACGTCGCGGTCCACCGCCCCGACCTGACGATGCCGGGCAGGTTGGAGCGCGCCGGCGCAACGCCATCCGGCAGCACGAACATCGCCGTCAATCCCGTCGACTGCGGCACGATGGTCATCGTCAGCTCCGTGCCACCGGCGACAGCTTTCAAAGCGAACACGCTCACGGTTGCCGGCGGAGGGCCGGGCGACGTCGCCGTCGTTCGAAAGACAAACGGCGACGCATATCTCTGGATCGGAACGCTGGCCTTCGGCGTATCGGTCGCGCGGTACCAGCCGCCAGGCGCGCCGGCCTCGAGGTCGATTCCCGGTTCCTGCGAGCTCACTTCGTACGTCGCCGTCGAGGCGCCCGGCTCGACGATGATCCGCGCCGACCGGCGCTGCGGCTGCGCAAAGGTGTAGGCCGGCGCGGCATACGCGAGACCCGTCGTGACGGCGACGCAGAGAAGGAGAGCCGTGGTGATCAGCGATGGCCTCAGAATCGGCTTCGTGGCCGCGACCGACGCCACGAATGGAGGCGCGACCATCGCGCCGCAGGCGAGCATGATCGCCGCATAGATCCAGATCGGCGTAATAAACGGCAGACGCCCGAGCAACGCCACGACGAACGCGAGCACCTGCGCGGTGTCGCGCAGCCATAGCGTCCCCGCTATCGCGAGCACGGCGAGGGAGACGAGGCGCACCGCATGGACGCTGCCGGCGGGAATGGCGAGAAGCCCCAGACCGGCGGCGAGAAGCGGGACGGTCCACAGATATGCCGCCGCCGGCGCGAACGCGCCCGTGACGCCGGCGAAGACGATCCAGAGCGGAAGCGTCATGCTCCACACGAGCACGGGATGACGCGGACCGTGGGCGCGCGCCGGAAGAATCGCCCCTACCCGGACCACGACCCACGCAGCCAGCACGCCGAGCGCGAGCAGCATCAGAAACATCCAGTGCGGGCGCGCGTACCACGGGTGATACACCGTGCGTGTCACGCGCAGCGCCCACGTGCCGCCGATCATCACGGCGCCTACGGCCGCGACGCCGACGAGCGTCCACAGCAGATCGAAGATCCACCGCCCAAGGCCGACGAGCCGGACGCTCGTGCCGAGGACCTTGAACCATGCGAGCAGCCCGAACGCGAGCGACAGCGCCGCGATGAGCCACGCCGTCACCGGCCCCCAGGCAACGGCCGCCGTGCCGGCCACGTCGAAGAACGTCGCATTCGCGGTCGAGCGGGTGCTCAGGTCGAGCGCGTCGAGCGCGATGGCGGTCTGGACGACGTTCTCGCCGGTCTCGCGGAGCGAGTCATCGGAGAGACGATCCGGCGTGTCGCGAGCTGTGTGGTACGGATAGCTGTCGTCCGTTACGCCGAAGTTCAGGCCCGGCACGTCGTGCCGCTTCAGAATCGAGAAGTCGGTGTCGTTCGGCAGGCGCCGGTAGATTTCGAACGCATAAGACGATCCCCGCGGATGCGGCGCGGTGCGTGCCCAGGGTTTGACGATCCATCCGTTGCCGGGCCCGGTTTCGAAAAGCACGGCCCGGCCGGACGATCCGATCGAATCGAGATTGATATAGGCCTGCAGGCGATCCATCACGTCGCGTTCCGACGTCAGGCCCGCGGCTCCCATCAGCCCCGCTTCCTCGCCGTCGGTCACGAGCACGAAGATCGTATGGCGCCGGTTCTCTCGCGCGCCCAGCACACGCGCCGCCTCCAGCGACACCGCCACGCCCATCGCATCGTCGGACGCGCCCGGGGCCTCGGCGACGGAGTCGTAGTGCGACAGCAGCGCGAGCGCGGCCCGTTCGGTGCCGGCCTTGATGCCGATGATGTTATTGACGTGCGCCGTGCGGCCGAACTCGGGACGCCGGGCGTCCGTCTCCTGGACGCGCACGTCGTATCCGTAGAGATGCAACTGATCGACGATGTATTGGCGCGCCCGCTGATTCTCGGGCGTGCCGGTCGGACGGCTGCCGATCGTATCCGCCAGCATCCGTACGTGGGCCCTGGCGTTCTCGAGTGAGAATCGCGGCGCCGGTCGGCTACAGGCGGAACAGATGAGCAGGAGGGAGAGGACGGCTGCCCGGCGCATCCCGGACAGCGTAGCTCAGATGGGCGATACCCGGTATCGCCCATCGGTTATCGAATCCGCACGTCCCCGCTGAACGTCTTGAAGTGATAGTCGTTGTTGCCGCCGGTTCCGATGTCGCCGGAGATGCGGCGGCGGCTGCCGGAGCGGTACGTCAAAGCGGCGTCGCTTCGGAGCGAGCCGCTGAACGAGTCGAACTCGACGCGGCCGCCGGCCGATGCCGCCAGCTTGACCGTCACGTTGCCGCTGAAGGTTTCCGCATCCACCGATCCCCACGCATCGCTGACGTCGATCGCGCCCGAAAACGTGTGCACGCGCTCGTCGCCTCGCACGTCCTTCACGTCGACACTGCTCGAAAAGGCGTCGACCTCGACGCTGATGTCCGACGGGACTTCGATGTCGAACTCGGTGTCGACGACGTTGTTGTCGCGATCGCGCCAGGAGTCGTCCTTCCTGTTGGCTTCGATCGTCACGCCCGAGCCGGATTCGGCGATATCGAGCTTGATGTGGTCCAGCCGGTCGCGGGAGGCCCGCCGGACGGCGTGCACCGAGACGTCGGCGCGATTGGTGCCCGTAATGCTGATCCTGCCGGAGAAGTTTTTCAGCCGCAGGTGGCCGTTCGCGCGAATCGGGACCGTCCGGTCGATGCGCTCGGTTTCCTGCTGCTCCGATGCGACAGCCGGTGTTGCCAGGGTGGCCGCGCTGATGAGCGCGATCGCCGGGATCAGGCCAAGTCTTGACATGTTTTCCTCACCGCCGACTTAGACGGGAGGCGCCGGTCAGGGGTTTATGGTGATACAAACGACGCGTATGCATCGCGTATTGGGCTCGTTGGCGCAAGATCTTGCTTTCGCCGTCCGATCGTTCCGGCGGAGTCCGGCGTTCACGCTCGTGGCGCTGCTGTCGCTGACCCTTGGGATCGGCGCGACATCCGCCATCTTCAGCGTGATCTACGGTGTCCTGATCGCGCCCTATCCGTACGCGAAGCCCGGTGAGATCTGGGCGCCTCAAGTTCGCGGAATCGATGGCCGCGGCGGCCACGGATACCTGGTCGACGAGCTTCCGCGCCTCGCGGCGCTGCCCGCGTTTGCCGACGTGATGGCGACGTCGGGTGAAACGGTGATCATGACGGGCGAGTTCGCGCCCGAGAGCTTCAACGGCGTCTTGCTGTCGAGTAACGCATTCAATTTTCTCGGTGTGCCGCCCGTCGCGGGCCGAACAATCCAGCCGACGGATATCCGGCCGGACGGCCAGGCTGAACCTGTCGTGGTATTGAGTTACCGGCTGTGGTTCCGGTTGTTCGAGGGGAGTCCGTCCGCGATCGGCCGGACGCTGCGTCTCAATGGCCGTCCGCACACCATTATCGGGGTGATGCCTCCACGGTTTGGCTGGTACGGCAACGACGGGTTCTGGCTTCCACTGTCGCCCGCGCGCTCGGATCTGCCAGGGATCAATCCCATCATGCGCCTGGCACCCGGCGTATCGAAGGAAGTGGCCGAGCAGCAGCTCGGCGTCCTGAACAGGCAGCTGGCGCTGGAGCGGCCCTCGACATTTCCCCCGCAGGGGTTCACGACGACGCTGCGGAACTATCTGGACGTGACCGTCGCGAGCGGAGAGATGCGGACGAGCCTGCAGCTCCTCCTCGGCGCGGTCGCGTTCCTGCTTCTGATCGCGTGCGCCAACGTGGCCAACCTGCAGCTCGCCCGCGGCAGCGCGCGCGCGCGGGAGATCGCGGTCCGTATATCGATCGGCGCCGGGCGCCGGCGGCTGCTTCGCCAGTTGCTGACCGAGAGCGTGCTGCTCTCGCTGGCGGGCGGCATTCTCGGCGTGCTGTTTGCCTTCATCGCGATCCGCTCCATCATCGGACTGATGCCCGAGTTCTACGTGCCGAACGAATCGCGTGTGACGATCAACGCGCCCGTACTGCTGTTCTCGCTCGGCGTGTCGTTGCTGACGGGCGTGGTGTTCGGTCTCGCGCCCGCGTTGCAATCGTCGAAGCCCGACGTCACGGACGCGCTCAAGGCGGCTCGCAGCACGGGCGCGGGAACGCACGGCGGCCGCACCCGCGACGTCCTGGTCGTGATCGAAGTCGCGTTGTCGGTCGTCCTGCTCGCCGGCGCGGCGCTGACGATCCGTACGTTCTTCGTTCTCCAGACGATGGACGCCGGGATCAGGACGGATCGTGTCCTGATCGTGGGGGTTCCGCTGCCGCCGGCGAAGTACGCGACGCTCGAGCAGCGCAACCGCTTTGCGCAGGAACTGCTGGAGCGGGTCGGCGGCCTGCCGGGCGTCGAAGCGGCCACGTTCGGCCTGCCCTTTGGCGGATTTCAGTCGCCGTTCACCATCGCGGGTCACACGCCCGACGCCTCGAGGCGCATCGGCGTCAACCTGGCCGGGGCCGATCATCTGCGTGTTTTCGGCATCCCTCTACGAAGCGGCCGGATGTTCGACGCGTCGGAGGTGCGGCGGGGCGATCGCGTCGCCGTGATCAACGAAGCCGCCGTGAAGCTGTGGCCCGCCGGCGAGAACCCGATTGGCGCGCGTCTGCGTCTGGGCGCGCTCGAGCGGCCGCCCGTGCGGACGGTGGCCGATACGAGCCTCCCGCCCGAGGTCACTATCGTCGGCGTCATCGCGAATACGAGGAACGCCGGCCTGCGTGCCGATCCAGCGCCGGTGGTCGTGATGCCGTATTCGATCATCGCGGCCGTCCAGCGCACGCTCGCCGTGCGCGGCAGCGGGGATCCCATACTGCTGCTCAACCCGGTGCGCGCGCTGGTGCGGACGATGGATCCGGATCAGCCGCTCGGCCGCCCGATCACGCTGGCCGAGATCCTCGGCCAGGACGTGATCCAGCCGCGGTTCACGATGGCGCTGTTCAGCGCGTTCGGGACGCTGGGGCTCGCGCTTGCCGCGGCCGGCATCTACAGCGTGCTGTCGTTCCATGTCACCCGCCGCACGCACGAGCTCGGCATCCGACAGGCGCTGGGCGCGACGCGCCGGCACGTGATCGGCCTGCTCCTGACAATGGGAGGACGGCTGGTCCTGATCGGTCTGGCCGTCGGGATTCCCGCGAGCCTCGCCGCGACCAGGCTGCTCCGCAGCCAGTTGTTCGGCGTGGAGCCCGCCGACCCGCTCGCGTACGCGGCTGTCGCCATCGTGCTCGCGTTCGTGGCGTTTGTCGCGTGCTACGTCCCGGCTCGCCGCGCGGCGAGCGTCGATCCGATGGTGGCCCTCCATCAGGAGTAGCGTAGCTTCCCAGTGTAAATGGCCATGCCGGCGACGGCATCCACCCCGATACCGTGGAGCCAGTCCACTTCCTGGAGCGTG
Organism: Vicinamibacterales bacterium; assembly: GCA_035495955.1. Lineage (GTDB taxonomy): Bacteria > Acidobacteriota > Vicinamibacteria > Vicinamibacterales > 2-12-FULL-66-21 > JAICSD01. The sequence goes on from DATJFE010000036.1 coordinate 136,346, forward strand.
GTCACGCCGCCCGCGGCCGTGACGCGACGGGTCGTGGCCGCGCGCACGCGCTCGATGGCGGCGCGATCGACGCCGCGCATCAGGCCTTCGACGTCCACGTTGGTGAACAGGAACTCGGCCGCGTAGGGTTCCAGCGCGCGCATCGCATCCTGGGGAGAGATGTCGAGCTGAGTACGCCAGCCATCGACCACGACCCTGCCGCCGCGGGCGTCGACCGCCGCGATCCAGCGCTCTTCGCCGATCTCGCGGGCCAATGATGCGGCCAGCTCGAGGTCCGGCTCACCGTTCCTGAACATCGCCGATCCGATGATGACCTTACGCGCGCCGCTCGCGAGAGCGCCGCGGGCGCGGGCCACGTCCCGGATGCCGCCACCGACGCGGCAGGGAAGCTCGGCGCAGATCGAGGCGACGAGCGCGCGATTGTCTCCGGCGCTCTTCGCGGCGTCCAGATCGATCAGCTGCACCTGAGAGAAGGCGCGGAAGCGCTCGATCCATCCCGCGAAATCGTCGGTGGCCAGCGCCAGCCGCTCCCCCTGGACGAGCTGAACGATCCGGCCGCGCTGAAGGTCGATCGAAGGAATCAGCATGGGCTGAGTCGCACCGTCACTCCGCGTTCCCGCAGGTACCCCTTCAGTTCTCCGACGGCGTGTTCGCGGAAGTGGAAGATGGACGCGGCGAGGGCGGCGTCGGCGCGTCCGGCGGTGAAGACGTCGTAGAAATGGTCGAACGTGCCCGCCCCGCCTGAGGCAATTACCGGAATGGGGACGGCGGAGGAGACCGCGGCCGTCAGGAGGCAGTCGAATCCGCTCCGCGTGCCGTCGCGATCGATCGACGTCAGCAGCACCTCGCCGGCGCCCCTGTCGGCGGCCTCGCGCGCCCAGTCGACCGCGTTCCTCGGCGTGCGGCTTCGTCCGCTTCGCGCGTACACGACGTGCCGATCCCCCTCCCGGCTGGAATCAATCGCGACGACCACCGCCTGCGATCCGTAGCGCGCGGCCAGCGTGGAGATCAGCGGCGGATCGGCGAGCGCCGCGCTGTTCAGCGCCACCTTGTCCGCGCCGGCGTCGAGCGCCGCTGCGGCATCCGCTTCGGATCGGATGCCGCCGCCCACGGCGAGCGGAATGAACAGTTCGGCGGAGACCTTGCGCAGGGTGTCCTCCATCGCGCGCCTGTTCTCGATCGTCGCCGTCACGTCGAGAATAACGAGCTCGTCGATCCCTTCCGCGTTGTACCGTCGCGCAAGCGCCGCCGGATCGCCCGCTGTCGCGAGATCCTCGAACCGCACGCCCTTCACGACGCAGCCGTCGCGGACGTCCAGGCATGCGATGAGGCGTTTCGCTAGCATTTGGTGGCTTGGTGGCTTGGTGAATTGGTGAGTTGTACGAACGAGCGCAGGACGCGGAGGCCGGCGTCGCCGGACTTCTCCGGGTGAAACTGCACGCCGAAGACGCGCTCACGCTCGACCGCTGCCGTGAACCGCGGGCCGTGTTCGGCCCAGGCGACTGTCGCGTCGGTGACTGGAGCCGCGTAGGAGTGCGTGAAGTACACCTGCGTGCCGTCCGCGATCCCGTCGAGGAGCGCGGATGGCCTTTCGAGCCGCAGATCGTTCCATCCGACGTGGGGCACCTTGACCGTCGGCGGCAGGGGCGTGCAGCGGCCCTGCAACAGACCGAGGCCCGCCACGCCAGGCGCCTCGTCGCTTCCGTCGAACAAGTACTGGAGGCCGAGGCAGATGCCCAGCAACGGGATACCGCGGCCAACGGCCGACAGAATCGCCCTGCGCCACTCTGCCTCGATCGCGCGCGTGGCGGCGAAATGGCCGACGCCGGGAATGATGATGCCGGCGGCCCGATCGAGATCGTGCGGGCGCTCGGGCGTGAACACGTCCGCGCCGACGGCGGCCAGCGCTTTTCTGACCGACGCGAGATTCCCCGCGCCGTAGTCAATCAGCCCGAGCATTTCTGACCGGGGGGCTTCGCCCCGCCGGACCCCCCGACACGCTCACTCGCGGGGCCCGCCTGCCCCGCTCCGTTCGCGTGGCTCGCTCGCGCGACTCGCTCGCGTCCACTTCTCACAACAAACCCTTTGTCGACGGCAGCGTCCGTCCGAGCTGACGGTCTTTCGAGCAGGCGACGCGCAGCGCGCGCGCGAACGCCTTGAAGATCGCCTCGACTTGATGGTGGCTCGAGCGGCCGTAGAGCACTTTCACGTGGACGTTCGCCCGCGCGCCCTGGGCGAAGCCCTCGAAGAAGTCCTGCACCAGCTCGGCCTGCAGATCGCCGACGCGCGCGACCTTCAGTCGCAGATCGACGACGGCATGCGGGCGCCCACCGAGATCGATCGCGGCGACGGCGAGCGTCTCGTCCATGGGCATGACGAAGTACCCCGCGCGATTGATCCCGCGGCGCGATCCGATCGCCGAGGCGACGGCGTCGCCGAACGCGATGCCGACGTCCTCGACCGTGTGATGCTGATCGACGTCGAGATCGCCGGCGGCGCGGAGCGACAGATCGAAGGCGCCGTGCCGCGCAACGAGCTCCAGCATGTGATCGAGGAAGCGGATGCCGGTCGACACCGTGTATCGGCCGCGGCCCTCGATCGCGAGCCGGAGGTCGATCGCGGTTTCATGCGTCTGCCGCCTTATCCTCGCGCGCCGCACAGGACCTCCTCGAGTGCGGCAATCAGCCGCGCGGTGTCGTCAACGAGGCCGGCCGTGATCCGGACGCACTGCCCGCATCCCGGGTCCTGCGATCGATCGCGGACGCGGATGCCTTTGGCCGCGAGCCGCTCGATTATCGGCGCCGTGTCCCGCCCGAGCCGCACGAGATTGAAGTTCGCTCCGCTCGGCCAGGTCTGCAGTCCGAGCCGGCGGCACGCATCGGCGAGCAGCGCGCGCGATTGTCGAGCCTGTTTCACATACCAGTCGCGGTAGGCGACGTCCGCAATCGCGACGGGGAGCGCCGCCGCCGCCCAGGCATTCACGCTGTAGGGCGGCACGACCGGCCGCAGCGCCGCGAGCGCCGCTGGAGCGGCGATGAGGGCTCCCGCGCGAAGCCCCGCGATCCCGTATGCCTTGGAGAACGTCCGGCCAACGATCAGGTTCGGCATCGCGTCGAGCGCGCGCGGAGCGATGAGCGTCTCGCCGGAGAAGTCGGCATAGGCTTCGTCGACGAAGAGCATCGTTGGCGCGATGTCGCGCGCGATCGCGCGCAGGGCATCCAGTTCGACGGTCACGCCGCTGGGATTGTGCGGATTGGTGAGGAACATGACGCGCGTGTCGTTCGTGAGGGCCCGGCGGAGCGCCTCCGTCGGGAGGGCGAAATCCGATCCCATGGGGACCGTGATCATCCGCCCGCCGAGCGCCGTCACGCAGGTTTCGTACATGTCGAACGAGGGACTGACGCCGATCGCCTCAGGAATGCCTCCGGTTCTGTCGCGCAGCGCGGCGCCCGCCGCTGCGAGAATGCCCTCGTCGAGTCCGTTGGTGAGCAGCACGTATTCCGGCCGGACTCCGAAGCACGACGCGACCGCTTCCAGGGCGGCGCCGTAATCCGGATAGAAGCCCGCGTCGGATCGGCCGAGAGCGCGGAGCGCCTCGAGCACGGCTGGCGAGCAGCCCGCGGTGTTCTCGTTGAGGTGTAGTCTCATGACGTACTCCGCAGGCGAAGCCGCAGGGAAGCGGCGTGCGCGGAGAGTCCCTCGGCCTCCGCCAGCGCGATTGCATGCGGGGCGATTCGCGCGAGCCCGTCCCGCGACAGCCGCTGAATCGTGCTGACACGGACGAAGTCCGCGGCCGTCAACCCGCCCCGTGCGCGCGCGGCGCCGCTCGTCGGCAGCACGTGATTCGATCCGGTCGCGTAGTCGCCCGATGCCTGTGCGCTGTACGAACCGACGAATACGGTCCCCGCCCGGCGAAGACGTTCCGCCACGACTCGCGAGTCGCACACGACGTGCTCCGGCGCCATCCTCTCGCTCAGAGCGATTGCTCCATCGAGATCGCGAGTCACGACGATGGCGCCGTTGCGCGCGAGCGCGGCGGATGCGGGGCCCCCGATCGGCATCTGCCGATCCACTTCGGCGGCGACCGCCCTTGCCAGTCTGCGGCTCGGCGTGACGAAGACCGCGCGCGCGTCCGCGTCGTGCTCTGCCTGCGCGATCAGGTCGGCCGCGATCCACGCGGGCCGTCCCGCCGTGGACACAATCAGGATCTCGCTCGGGCCGGCGAAGAAATCGATCGCGCAGTCGGACGCCACGAGCGCCTTCGCCGACGCGACGTAGGCATTGCCGGGTCCGACGATCTTGTCGGCGCGCGGCACGCTCTCGGTCCCGTACGCGACCGCGGCGATCGCGTGCGCGCCGCCCAGCCTGAACAGCCGCGTGACGCCGGACTCGATCGCTGCCAGCATGACCGTCGCATCCGGCGTGGGACACACGGCGATGACGTCAGCGACGCCCGCGATGACGGCTGGAATCGCGGTCATCAGCAGGGACGATGGCAGGGGATGCCGCCCGCCGGGAACGTAGCAGGCGACGCGATCGAGAGGAATCACGCGCTGTTCGATCGTGACGCCCGGCACCGGTGTTGTGGTCCAGCCTCGAGGGACCTGCCGCCGTGCAACCTCGCGGATATTTCGCGCGGCGGCCGCGACCGCCCGTCGCACGTCGATGGAAACCCCTGCGGCGCCCGCCCGCATCTCCTCTCGCGTCACCTCGAGGGGACCCGACCAGCCGTCGAACCGCCGCGCATATCTCCGGAGCGCGCGATCGCCCTGCCGGCGCACGGCGTTCACGATCGCCGACACCCGGCGCTCGAGCGCCGCATCGCGCCGCGGCGCGCGATCCAGCAGCGCCCCCACCGCGCGCGCATCGCCCGCCTCGATGATCCGCATCCTTCGTCGCCCCCCATTTACCCGATTACCGATGACCCGATGACCCGATTACCGATTTCCAAATTCAAAGGACTATCTTGTTGAGCGGATACTCGACGATCCCCTGCGCGCTCGCGGCCTTCAGGCGGGGAATGAGATCCCGCACGGTGCGCTCCTCGATGATCGTGTTGACCGCCACCCAGTCGGCGTCGCTGAGCGGAGCGATGGTCGGGCGCTGCAGCGCCGGCAGCAGCGCGAGCACGCCCTCGAGCTGCGCGCGCCGGACGTTCAGCATGATGCCGACGCGCCCCTGCGCCTCGATCGCGGCTTTCAGCAGCAGCGCGATGTTCTCCAGCTTCGTCGCCTTCCAGGCGTCCGCGAGCGCATCGGGATTCGCGATGAGCTGCGTGTTGGACTCCAGCACCGTGTCGATGATCCGCAGCCGGTTCGCGCGCAGCGACGATCCCGTTTCGGTGACTTCCACAATCGCGTCGGCCAGCACCGGCGGCTTGACCTCGGTCGCGCCCCAGGAGAACTCCACCTTCGCCGCGACGCCCAGCCGCGCGAAGTACGCCTCCGTGGCGCGCACCAGCTCCGTTGCAATCGTGGCGCCCTGGAGGTCCGTCGGGGACCGATACCGCGAGTCCTCCGGCACGGCGAGCACCCAGCGCACCTTTCCGAAGCTCTGTTTCGCGTACACGAGATCGGCCAGCGCGACGATTCTTGGCGCTCGGGGCCGCGGCCGCTCCATTGCGCTCGCGGCTTCATGCTCCATGACCCAGTCGAGGCCGGTCAGGCCGGCGTCGAGCACGCCGTCGGCGACGTAGCGCGCCATTTCCTGCGCGCGGATCAGCATGCACTCGATGTCCGGATCGTCGATGCTGGGAAAATACGATCGCGGGCTCGCGTAGATGTTGAATCCCGCGCGGGCGAAGAGCTGGATCGTGGCGTCCTGGAGCGACCCCTTCGGCAGTCCGAGCTTCAGCGTCGCCATGCCGCTACTCCAGCCTCCGGAAGCACGAGCGCGCGCCCGTGTGGCAGACGTTGCCCTCGCCGAGGCGCGTCACCTTCAACAACACGGTATCGTCGTCGCAGTCCACGAACAGGGACGTCACCTGGAGGCGATTGCCCGACGTTTCCCCCTTCGTCCACAGTGCGTTGCGCGTGCGGCTGAAAAACGTCGCGAATCCCGTGGCACGCGTCTTCGCGAGGGCGTCCTCGTTCATGAAGCCGACCATCAACACCTCGCCGCTCGCGGCGTCCTGAACGACCGCCGGTATCAGTCCCCCCAATTTTGAGAAATCCATCTGTATGTCCGTGCAGTCCGTGTTAGTCCGTGGCTGAATCAGTCCGTGTTGTCCGTGGCTGAATCAGTCCGCGTTGTCCGTGGCTGAATCAGTCCGCGTTCTCCGTGGCCAATGTCGTCCGTGGCGTACAAAACAAAAGCCCCGCCGAATCCGGCGGAGCGTCCAGTGCGTCGGCTGCTCTTACGTGAGGTTCAGTGGCGCACGTCGACCGGCCCGCCGCAGCAGGAGTGGTGGTGCCGGTGGTGATGCGCGAGACGGTACATCTCCATCAAGCCTATTTCGCCGCTGTCGTCGAAGTCAAGCGTACGCCCGCGGACGAGGCCTTGCCGCCTGCCGTGCGGCGATCGGCGGCGCCCCAGGCCGTTCCTCCCGCGTCGACGAGGATGGAGTTCGCGTCCCCCTGCGCGCCGCCGACCGTGACGGTGTGGCCCATCGCGCGGAGTTTCTCGACCAGCTCGTCGCTCGCGCCGCTTCGTTCGATGGCGACCGAATCCGGCAGCCACTGATGATGCATCCTCGGCGCGTCGACCGCATCGCGCACGTTCATGGCGAACTCGGTGACGCTGATCACGACGCAGAAGACCGTGTTGATGATCGTTCTGCCGCCCGGCGACCCGGTGATCAGGACCACCCGCCCGTTCCTGGTCACGATGGTGGGAGTCATCGAGCTCAGCATCCGCTTTCCGGGATCGATCAGATTCGGTGTTGTGCCGATCGTTCCGTCCGGCAGCGTCTGTCCGGGGTTCTTGTTGAAGTCGCCCATCTCGTTGTTGAGCAGGAATCCCGTTCCCTTCACGACGACGCGCGAGCCGTAGCCGCCTTCCAGCGTGTACGTATTGCTGACGGCCATGCCGTTGCGATCGATCACGGAGAAGTGCGTCGTCTCGTCGGCTTCGCCGGAAGGCTGCGTGACGATGTCCTGGCCCAGCTCGAGGCTGCTGCTCGCCTTGTCGGGATCGATCGTCGCGGCGATCGATCGTGCGTGGTCCTTGGACAGGAGCTTCGCGAGTGGAATCTGCACGAAGTCGGGATCGCCCAGATACCTCGCGCGATCCAGATACGCGCGCCGCATCGCCTCGATCTCGAGATGCCGCGTCTTCGGCGCGTTCGGCCCGTTCGGCTTCAGATCGAACGGCTCGAGCATGTTCAGCATCTCGATCAGCGCGACGCCGCCCGAGCTGGGCGGCGGCATCGAGACGATGTCGAATCCGCGGAACGTGCCTCGCACGGGCGGACGCTCCTTCGCTTCGTACGACGCGAGGTCCTCCTTCGTGATGAGGCCGCCGTTGGCGTCGAGATCCTCCGCGATCCGATCCGCGATCCAGCCCTTGTAGAAGACGTCCGGCCCGTCGGTCGCGATCGCGCGGAGCGTCCTGCCGAGATCCTTCAGGACGAGGCGATCGCCGCCGCTCCACACGCCGCCGCCGGGCTTGCCGTACGCCTCGACGGAAGCGGGGAAGCGGCCCATCACGCCGGACAACTGCGCGTTCAGGCTGCGGGCCAGGCCGTCGGAAATGTCGAATCCGTTCTCGGCGAGCTGCACGGCGGGCATCACGACGTCCTTCCACGGAAGGTGACCGAACCTGCGGTGCGCGAGCGCGAGGCCGCGGACGGTCCCGGGCACGCCGGGCGCCAGATATCCGGAATTCGTCAGGGAGATGTCGACCTTGCCGTCGCGCATGTACATCGTCCGCGTCGACTTGAGCGGCGCCGTCTCGCGGTAGTCGAACGTCGTCGCCTCGCCGTTGCGCCGGCGGACGATCATGAAGCCGCCGCCGCCGATGTTGCCGGCGCTCGGGTGCGTCACGGCAAGGGCGAACGCCGTCGCGACGGCGCCGTCCACGGCCGTGCCGCCCTTGGCGAGAATCGCCGCGCCCGCATCGCAGGCCGGCGCCGACGTGCAGACGACGAGACCGTCTCGAGAGGCGACGCCTTCGTCCGCGGCGCTGCGGGAGACCTGCGGCGTCGACGCCAGAAGGAGCGGCAGAACGACCACGACCGTGAAGGCTTCGCGGAGGGTGCGCATGGCCGCAGTGTACTCCGGGCACGGGAATTGCCACGCGTGAATCTCTGCATGGAGATCTGGCCAGGTGAGCCTTTCCCCCTGGGCGCCACGTACGACGGCTCCGGGACGAACTTCTCCCTCTTCTCCGAAGTCGCCACGAAGATCGAGTTGTGCCTGTTCGACGAGGCGGGAGCGGAGACGCGCGTCACCCTGCCCGAAGTGACGGCGCTCTGCTGGCACGGTTATCTGCCGGGCGTGAAAGCTGGACAGCGTTACGGCTATCGGGTTCACGGACCCTGGGAGCCGGCGCAGGGCCATTGGTGCAACCCCAGCAAGCTGCTGCTCGATCCATACGCGAAGGCGGTGGACGGCGGATGGGACTGGAACGAGTCGATGTTCCCGTACCACTTCGACAATCCGGAGTCGTCGAAGAACGATCTCGACAGCGCGCCCCACCTGCCCAAAGCGGTCGTCGTCGATCAGCGCTTCGACTGGGAAGGCGACGCGCCGCCGCGGACGCCGTGGCACAAGACGATCGTGTACGAAACGCACGTGAAGGGCTTCACCAGGCGTCATCCGAAGCTGCCCGAGCACGTGCGCGGCACCTATGGCGGGCTGGCGAGCCCCGACGCGATTGCGTACCTGCAGACGCTCGGCGTGACCGCGGTCGAGCTTCTCCCCGTCCACCAGTTCGTCCAGGATTCGCTGCTGCTCCAGCGCGGGCTGCGGAACTACTGGGGCTACAACTCGATCGGCTATCTGGCGCCCCATAACGAGTATGCGTGCTCGGGCACGCGCGGCCAGCAGGTGGCGGAATTCAAAGGGGCCGTGAAGGCGCTGCATCGCGCCGGCATCGAAGTCATCCTCGACGTCGTCTACAACCACACCGCCGAAGGGAATCATCTCGGTCCCGTGCTGTCGTTCAAGGGCATCGACAACGCGGCCTACTACCGCCTGATGGGCGACAACCGCCGGTACTACATGGATTACACCGGCACCGGTAACACGCTGAACATGCAGCATCCCCACGTGCTGCAGCTCATCATGGACAGCCTGCGGTACTGGGTGGTCGACATGCATGTCGACGGATTCCGGTTCGATCTGGCGGCGACGCTCGCGCGCGAGCTGCACGACGTCGATCGACTGTCGGCCTTTTTCGATCTGATTCAGCAGGATCCGATCATCAACCGTGTGAAGCTCATCGCGGAGCCATGGGACATCGGCGAAGGCGGGTACCAGGTGGGCAACTTCCCCCCGCTCTGGTCGGAGTGGAACGGCAAGTATCGCGACTGCGTGCGCGACTTCTGGCGCGGAACCGAGCAGACGCTGGCGGAGTTCGGGTCGCGTTTCACGGGCAGCTCCGATCTCTATCAGGGGACCGCCCGCCGTCCGTACGCGAGCATCAACTTCATCACGGCGCACGACGGCTTCACGCTGCACGATCTGGTGTCGTACAACGACAAGCACAACGAGGCGAACGCCGAGGAGAACCGCGACGGCGAGAGCCACAACCGGTCGTGGAACTGCGGCGCCGAAGGACCGACAGACGATCCGCAGATCGTTCGGCTGCGCCAGCGCCAGCTTCGAAACTTCTTGACGACGCTGCTTCTCTCCCAGGGGGTCCCGATGATCCGCGGCGGTGACGAAGCCGGGCAATCGCAGCGCGGCAACAACAACGCGTATTGCCAGGACAACGAGCTGTCGTGGTACGACTGGGACGACGCCGATCAGGCGCTGATCGGCTTCACGCGGGAGCTCGTTCGTCTCCGGTCGGAGCACCCGGTCTTCTGCCGCCGCCGGTGGTTCCAGGGCCGTCCGATCCGCGGCAACGACGTGAGCGACATCGGCTGGTTCACGCCCGGCGGCACCGAGATGTCGGAACAGGATTGGCAGGCTGGTTTCGCGAAGTCGCTCGGCGTGTTCCTGAACGGCAACGCCGCTCCGACCGTCGACGAGCGGGGCCGCCGCGTGGTCGACGACAGCTTCTACCTGATGTTCAACGCGCACTCCGACGCGGTCGAGTTCGTCCTGCCGGAACGGGCGTGGGGCGAACACTGGACGGTGACGCTCGACACCAACGAGCTGCCCGATCACGTCGACGTCTCGATGCCGGGCCGCCAGCTCGCCGCCCAGGAGCACCTGCACGTCCAGGCGTGGTCGCTCGTCCTGCTGCGGCGCGTGCACACGTCCGTGTAGCCCGTGTCGTCCGTGGCTGTCCGTGGCAATAGTCCATGGAGCCCGCGTGGTCGGTGGCCCTGATAAGCTTGCGACACGTGCGCACGCTCGTTGCGATTCCGCTCGCCCTCTGGATTGCCGCGGCGCAGGGCTTGCCCGCCCCGAAGCCGATCACCGTCTCCGCGGCCGTGAGCCTGACCGACGCGTTGACAGCCGTCGCGGAGGCCTACGGCCGGGAGGGGCTCGGAAGCGTGCGGCTGAACTTCGGCGCGTCGAACGTCCTCGCGCGGCAGATCGTCGCCGGCGCGCCGGTGGACGTCTTCATCAGCGCGGACGAGGCGCAGATGGATGTCGTGGCGGCGGCGGGCATGCTGAAGGAAGGCACGCGAGTGGCGATCGTCCACAATCAGCTCGCGATCGTGGTGCCGACCGACCGTCCGCGAACGTTCCGCGGCATCAGCGACCTCACCAATCCCGCCATCAAGCGCATCGCGATCGGCGATCCGGCGGCGGTGCCTGCCGGCGTGTACGCGAAGCAGTACCTCGAGAAGGAAGGGCTGTGGGACGCGGTGAGCGCGCGGATCGTGCCGGCCGGGAGCGTTCGGGCGGCACTCACGGCGGTCGAGTCCGGCGCCGCGGATGCCGCGATCGTCTATCGGACCGACGCGCGGATCGCCCTCCGGGCGACGGTCGCCTGGGTTGTGCCGTTCGATCGCGGCCCGCGCATCGTGTATCCCGCTGCCGTCGTGCGCACGACGGCGCTGCCGACTGAATCGGCGCGATTCCTCGATTTCGTTCGCGGCGCCGCCGCCGCGCGCATATTCGAGCGTTTCGGCTTCCGCTGATGGACGCGTGGCGGATCGCCTGGTTCACGGTTCTCTGCGCCACGGGCGCCACTCTCATCGTGCTGCCGCCCGCCGTCGTCATCGCGTGGCTCCTCGCGCGCCGGACCTTTCCCGGCCGGGCGGTCGTCGAAACGATCGTCTCGCTGCCGCTCGTGATGCCGCCGGTCGCGACGGGGCTCATCCTGCTCATGCTCCTCAGCCGCCGCGGACCAATCGGGCGCGTGCTCGAGCGCTTCGGCATCGACGTCGTCTTCACGTGGAAGGCGGTCGTGCTCGCGATGGCGCTCATGGGACTGCCGCTGCTGGTGCGTACGGCGCTCGCCGGCTTCGAGCAGGTGAACGTCCGCTACGAGCGCGTCGCCGCGACGCTCGGCGCGTCGCCGGCCCGCATCTTTCTGACAATCAGTCTGCCGCTCGCGTGGCCCTCCGTTCTGGCGGGCGCGGTGCTGGCGTTCGCGCGGGGATTGGGCGAGTTCGGCGCGACCATCGTCGTCGCCGGCAGCATCCCCGGGGCGACGCGGACACTCGCGGTCGCGATTTATGGCTACACCGAGACGGGCCGCGACTCCGACGCCCTCGTCCTGCTCCTCATCTCGGTGGCGATCGCCTTTGCGGCGCTCTGGTCCGCCCATCGTCTCGTGGAGAGGCGTCCGGCGTGATCGACGTCGACATCGAGCTCGTTCAAGGGAGCTTCACGCTCGCGGCCCGCATCCGGATCGACTCCGCCGCGGCGGCGCTGTTCGGGCCGTCCGGCGCGGGTAAGACCACGATCCTCGACGCCATCGCCGGCTTGAGGACTCCTCGGTCGGGGTCGATCGTCGTCGACGGCCGTGTCCTGTTCTCCTCGAAGGATCGCATCAATCTCCCGCCGCAGCAGCGCCGCGTGGGCTACGTGCCGCAGGACGTGGCGCTTTTTCCGCACATGAACGTCCGGAGAAACCTTCTGTATGGCCGGCATCCGGGACTCTCGCCCGATCTCGATCGTGTGGTGGGCATGCTGGAGATCGATCGGCTGCTCGATCGGCGCGTCACGGATCTCTCCGGCGGTGAACGCCAGCGGGTTGCGCTCGGCCGGGCGCTGATGTCCGGGCCGTCTCTGCTCTTGCTCGACGAGCCGCTGGCCGCGGTCGACGTGCCGCTTCGGCGCCGGATCCTTCCGTATCTCCTTCGCGTCCGCGATCACCTGCGCGTGCCGATCGTCTACGTGTCGCACGATCGGGAAGAAGTCGAAGCGCTCGCGGACGTCGTGGTGCGCCTCGATGCCGGACGGGTTGTCGGCGTGGACACGCCGGGCACTCGCCTTATGCCTTAGAGAGAGACCCCTTCGCAGAAGGAAACAAGAGACCAGGAGTTGGAACAAGAAGACCGGACTGCTCCTGAGCTCTTATTCTCCTGCGTCCCATCTGCTCTCCGTGGAGCTTTCGAAGTATTTCTGCAGAAAACCCGATCGCAGGAGAACAAGAGATCAGGAGTTTCTGTTGGAACAAGAAGACTAGACTCCCTCCTGAGCTCTTATTCTCCTGCGTCCCATCTGTTCTCCGTGGAGCTTCAAAGTATTTCTGCAGAAAGCCCGATCGCAGGAGAACAAGAGATCAGGAGTTTCTATTGGAACAAGAAGACTAGACTTCCTCCTGAGCTCTTATTCTCCTGCGTTCCATCTGCTAGAGAGCATCGGTGCGCTGCCGGGCCATGCGTGACAGGGTCCACCAGGCAACCGCAACGACCGGCGTCATCCATAGGAAGCCCGCTTGGGGCACGCGCATCTGGTGCATCTTGAAAGCCAGCAATGACACCGCGAGAAACACCGCACCACCGATCACGCCACGGGCTTTGCGAGGACTCCGACTCAGGATCGCCGCCAGCGCAACGATCGGCACGAGCAGGACCACGAGATCGAAGGCCCAGCCACCGTACGACGTCAGCAGGCACGACAGGATTACCAGGGCGGGCAGGCGATCGCGCCAGTCCCAGGCGTTCCGCCGTCGGTACCACAGCCGAAGTATGGCGGCGGCACCAACCACCGTCGGCACGTACTGAGGCCAGCTTCCCTTAGTGCCTGCAAACGCACGAAGTACCGTCGCGATGTTGGGAGACTCGAACGCAAGCGTCGGGGGCGCGGCCGACATCAGATCGAGGTACTGCGCGAACACATGCAGGTTGGTGGAAAGCGCGATCCCACTGGCTCCTATCACGGCCGCCGCCGCGCCGGCCAACACCTTCCACCTTCGATCGGCCACCGCCCACAGGACGACGGGCAGCCACACCAGCGCGACGAACTGCGGTTTGACAGTCGTCAAGGCGAGGAAGGTTCCCGCAGCGAAATCGCGGCGCTGCACGACGCAGCCCAGGAACCCGACCAATCCGAGAAGGATGACAGGCCCCAACTGACCGAAGCGGAGCGCGAGGACCGTCGGAGACCACAATAGCCCTAGAAACCACGCACGCGTCCGCCCCTCCCGCGCACCCCCATAGAGAATCCAGAGTTGCGAAACACTCCAGAGGGTGAACAACAGTTGCAGCGGCAGCCAGATCGACCGCGCGAACCCGAATTCGGCCGCGCCCATCGGCATCGCCAGCGCGAGCGTCCAGGGCGGGTTGTACATCATGATCGGCTTTGGATCGGGCCAACCGATGTGTGTCTGTTCCCGAAGCATCAGGGCGGGGTCGTACGGATTGCTACCGGCCGCGTTCAATCGCCCCGCGGACCAGTACTCGATGAAATCATCGAGCGGCCAGCGAATGTTCGCGATGACGAGCGCAAGCGACAGCGCCGCGATCGTCACCCCGAGCATGAGCGTGCTGGTATGCCGGGAAGAGAAGCGGCTATGCCTCATGCGCAGGTGACGACAGGACAGTCAACAGCCACCAGAGCAGCGCACAGAAGCAGAGCACAGAGACTTGCACGTGGATACTCTGCGCGACGACTGTGAGCACCGGCGCCACGTACCCGACGTAGAGGGTTCGCCCGAACGCCGCAGGAAGCGCCGGCTGCGCCAGGTACCAGTCCGTCAGCCAGATCCAGACAGGCGCGAGCAGCACCACGTCGTACACATACAGGTGCGGCGCCGCAAGGACCGTGGCGAGTACGAGCGCCGCCATTCTGAGCGCCGGGTTCATCGTCCGTCGCCAGATCACGACGGCCGCGATGATCGCGAGACCCGCCGAGATCGCATAAACGACCAGCGCGAGTGTGGCGTTCGGGATCAGGAGCACCCAGAAGGCGCGCAGGCTGTGCATCTGAGCAGGTTTTGAGAGGAGAATCTCAGCGAGTCGTCGGCTGCCGAAGAGCAGTTCCTTGTAGGCGAGCAACGTTCCGGGACCGAGCACAACTGCGGCAACGAACAGTTGGATCACGGCCGTGACCAGCCATCCCGCCGAGGCCCGCCACTCGCGTGCGAAGACGAGCACGGCAAGCGCCGGAATGGCGAGCGGCGGCTTGTACGCGAGCACACCGAGCGCCGCGCCGGCGAGCCAGCGACGATCCCCCGCAAGCGCCAGGTACGCGCAGGCGACCGAGCCGACCGCCACGATTGAGAGCTGTCCGTGAATGATCAGGTTCCAGAAAGGCGGATAGGCGATCGCGGCGAGCGCGACGAGACCGAGATGTGCGCGCAGGTGCGTGGTGCGGCGCGTGAGGACGACGATGAGCCCCAGGTAAACGGCCGACGTCAGGGCGATCCACACGAGCAGCGCATGCTCGTACGACAGGAAGCCGAGCGGCGTCAGCGCAAGCGCGACCTGCGGCCCATAGGCGGGGGGGTACCAGTCCTTCTGTGATTCGGGAACAAGCTCGATCTGCTCGGCGCGCTGCACCGAGAGGTCGGCGAACTTGTCGGCGCGTCCGTGTGCGGAGAGATAGGCGAGCGTGTAGAAGTGAACGAAATCGGTTCCCTTCACCTGGCCGGTACGCATGTACCGGCTCGTCGTTGCGACGTCTCCTGCCGCGACCAGCCAGAGTACAGCCGCGAGAATCGTCAGATGCGCGCGCAGTCGCGACGGGGTGAATTCCGAGCGCGATGGCGTGACGACAGATGCGACGTGGGGCTTCACAGGGCGGGCATCCGGTGGAGGGCCGAGTATAGGACGGAAGCGCTCGATCTGTTAGCATGCGAATCCCCACTGGAGGAGCGCCCATGACCTTGCGCCGCCCGCGCCTGCTGCTTGCCGTTGTCGTTCTCGCGCTCGTGCCCCTGTTCAGTCCAGCCGCCTCGATGCAGACGGCGCCGAAGCGCCCGATCGAGCTCGAAGACATCATCGCGTGGAAGTCTCTCGCGACACCCGTTCTCTCGGGCGACGGGCAGTGGTTCGCGTACCGGCTTGCGCCGCAGGAGGGCGATGCGGAAGTCGTGCTCGCCCGCGTGCGCGGTGACAAGCCGATGCGATTTCCCGCCGGCGAGCAGCCGCAGCCGGCCGACGGCGGCGGAGGGCGCGGCGGTCCTGGCGGCGCCGCGAGCACGCTCGCCTTCTCGGAAGACGGCAAGTGGGCCGCGTTCATGACGTATCCCACCCGACAGGCCGCGCAGCGGCTCAAGCGCCAGCGGCGGCCGATTCAATCCAGCGTCACCGTCGTGAATCTCGCGACCGGTGAGAAACACGAATACCCGAAGATCCGCAGGTTCGCGTTCTCTGGTGAGTCGTCCGGCTGGATTGCGCTTCATCGCTACGGTCCGGATCCTTCGACAGGCTCAGGGCAGGCGCAGGCGCCGGGAGGTGGCGGACGCGGCGCTTCGACAGGCCAGGGACAGGCCGCCGACCGTCCCCGCGGATCCGATCTGATCCTGCGCGAGCTCGGGACCGGCGCGGAGCTCAACGTCGGCAACGTCAGCGAGTTCTCGTTCCGCCGCGACGGGCGGCTGCTTGCGCTCGCGATCGACGCGCAGGACAAGGCCGGCAACGGCGTGCAGGTACGGGACATGACGACGGGCGCCGTGACGCCGCTCGACAGCGGCAGCGCCTCCTACGAGCGGATCACGTGGAGCGAGAGGGGAGACGCGGTCGCCGTCCTGAAGGGCGTCGACGATCGCGCCTATCGCGACAAGCTGTACTCCCTCGTCGGCGTCAGCGGCCTGCCGTCCGGATCGCCGCACAGGATTGTCTTCGATCCGGCCACCGATGCGGCGGTGCCCAAGGGCCTCTCGGTCAGTCCGGATCGCGCGCCGGAATGGACCGACGATCAGCAGGCGCTGATCTTCGGGCTGCGCGAGCCGCGCCACAAAGACCCTTCGGGAGACGCCGAAGCGGAAGGACCCGCCGACGGAGCCGCGCGAGCCGATGCCGCGAACGGCGGCGATAACGGCGCCGGCGGCCCGCTGAACGAAGACAAGGTGGACCTCGTGCTCTGGCACTACAAGGACCCGCGCCTCCAGACGCAGCAGGAGGTTCAGGAAGCGCGCGACCGCGCGTACAACTACGTGGCCGAGTACCGCCTGCCCGAGAAGAAATTCATCCGGCTCGCAGACGACGAGATGCGCACGGTCATGTTCACGCCGAAACAGAGCAGATTTGCAATCGGCGTCGACGACCGCGAATACGAGTTGCTGGGAAGCCTCGATGGCCGCCGGTATGAGGACGTGTATGCGATCGATCTGGCGACCGGCGCGCGCAAGCTCGCGGTCAAGCACCTGCGCTACTTCTCGGGAATCTCACCGGACGGGTCGAAGGTCCTGTACTACGACAACGGCGATTACCACGTGTACTCCCTCGCGACGGGACAGGATCGCAATATCACGCAGGGCCTGCCGGTCTCGTTCGTGGACGTCGAAGACGATCACAACGAAGTGAAGCCGCCGGTGAACGCGATCGGCTGGGCGAGCGACAGCAAGACCGTGCTGCTGACCGACGCCTGGGACGTATGGCGCGTGTCGACGGAAGGCAGCCAGGCCGTCAACCTGACGGTGAACGGCCGGAAGGATGCGATTCGCTATCAGCGCCGCTTCGCGCTCGAAGCGCGCGAGGACCGCGACAACGGCATCGATCTGTCGAAGCCGATCTATTTCTCGGCGTACGGCGAATGGACGAAGAAGGGCGGGATCGCGCGGATCGATCCAGGCGCGGACGGCGTGAAGATGCTCGCCTGGTCCGACGCCAGCTACCCGCAGCTCATGAAGGCGAAAAACGCCGACGCCTACGTCTATGCGCGCGGCACGTCGATCGAGCCGTCCGACTTCTATGCCGCGGACGCCGCGCTGGCCAATCCGTCGCGGCTCACGGATCAGCGCCCGCAGGTCGAGAAGTTCGCGTGGTCATCGGGGGTTCAGCTCGTCAACTACACGAGCGAGAAAGGCGACAAGCTCCAGGCCGCGCTCTTCCTTCCCGCGAATTACCAGAAAGGGAAGGCGTATCCGACGATGGTGAACTTCTACGAGAAGATGTCGCAGACGGCGAACCAGTTCGTCAGTCCATCTTCGAACGGGTTCAACCGATCGGTGTACACGAGCAACGGCTACGCCGTGCTCGTCCCCGACATCACGTATCGCGTGAACGATCCGGGCATGTCCGCGGTGTGGTGCATGGTGCCGGCCGTCAAGGCCGCGATCGCGACCGGCGTCGTCGATCCGAAGCATATCGGGATCACCGGCCACTCGTGGGGCGGCTATCAGACGGCGTTTCTGGTCACCCAGACCGACGTGTTCGCGGCGGCCGTCGCCGGCGCGCCGCTGACCGACATGGTGAGCATGTACTCGCTCGTGTACAAGAACAGCGGCGGCTGGAACGGCGCGATCTTCGAGAGCAGCCAGGGACGGTTCAAGGGGGGCTACTGGGACAACTGGGATGCCTACTACCGCAATTCGCCGGTGTTCTTCGCGAAGAACGTCCATACGCCGCTGATGATCCTGCACAACGACAAGGACGGCGCCGTCGATTTCACGCAGGGCGTGGAGTACTTCAACACCCTCCGCCGGATGCAGAAGCCGGTCATCATGCTCGAGTACATCGGCGAGAACCATGGCCTGCGCAAGCCGGCGAACCAGCGCGACTACACCGTCCGTATGAAGGAGTTTTTCGATCACTACCTGATGGGCGCGCCGGCGCCGGATTGGATGGTGAACGGCGTGCCGCGGCTGAAGATGGAAGAGCACCTCCGGGAGCGGGCGAAGCCGACAACGCCGGCGAAGAAGGCGATCACGACGGCGGATTCCGATCGCTGAATGCGGCGGATCCTGCTGGCCCTGTCCGCGTTCTTCTTCGCCTGGGCCGCTCTCGTCGTCGCGACCGGTGGGATCCAGTGGCGGATCGCCGGCGTGCTGTTTCGCTCCCGCGATCCGCAGCGCGCGCTCCTTGCTCTCATCGCGCTGCTGCTCGTGCAGGTATTCCTGTTCCGTGAACCGTTCGAGCGCGACGTCGACCGCGTCGTGGCGCTCGCCAGGCGCGCATCGCCGTGGCTCGCGGGCATCGTCGCGGCGGTGGCGGTAGCGCACGCGCTGCGCTATGGCGGCTGTACTGCCGGCGGTTCGGATTCGTATGGCTACGTCAGCGAGGCGTACGGCTGGGAAACCGGACATCTGCCCCGCGCGTACGACCTGCCGCTGTCGCTGCCGTTCCCCTCCGGCGACGTGATGCAGATGCCGCTTGGATACCGAGCAGGGCCGGCCCCGCATACGATGGTGCCGACCTACGCTCCGGGACTGCCGTTGCTCATGGCGGTGGGCATTCGACTCACGGGCGCCATCGGACCGTATCTGGTCGTACCCATCTCCGCGGGGCTGTTCGTCTGGTTCACCTTCTGTCTCGGCCGACGTGCGGCCGGTCCGATCGGCGGTCTCGTCGCGGCGATCGTCGCGGCGACGAGTCCGATCGTGCTGTTTCAATCGCTCTGGCCGATGAGCGACGTGCCCGCCGGCGCGTTGTGGACCGGAGCCATTGTCGGCGCGCTCGGGACGTCGCGCCGAAGCGCGCTTCTCGGCGGGTTGTCGGCGGCGATCGGGCTGTTCGTCCGTCCGAATCTGCCGCTGCTCGCCGTCGTGCTCGCTCTCTGGATCTTCGCGTCCGCGCGCGGGCGGGAACGCTACGTACGCGCCGCCATTTTCTGCGCGCCGATTCTACCGGTTGTCTTCAGTATCGCCGCGCTGAACGCCATGTGGTACGGCTCGCCGTTCACGTCGGGCTACGGACGGACGGCGGACATCTACGCGCTCGCGAACGTCTGGCCGAACCTGCAGCGGTACCCCGTATGGCTCTGGCACTCCCAGTCTCCGTGGATTCTCGTGTCGCTCCTTTCCGCGGTGGCGTTCGTCCGTCCGTGGCCGGGACGTTCGGCTGTCGCACTCGCCTGGATCTTCTTCCTGGCGACGGCCGGTTCCTATATCGCCTATTCCCAGTTCGAGGAGTGGTGGTATCTGCGCTTCCTGCTCCCCGGACTCGGAGCGTTCTACGTGCTCATGGCGGTCGGCCTGACGATCCTTGCGGGCCTCGTTGCGCGTCCATGGGGAAAGATCTCCGCCGCGGTCATCGTCCTGCTCATCGTGAAGTCGACTACGGGATTCGCGCTCGACAAATCGATCTTCGGTCCGCTGAAAAGGAGCGAGCATCGATATGCGGACGTCGCCGAATTCATCAACCACGCGCTGCCGGAGAACGCCGTCGTGCTGGCGATGCAGCACAGCGGCAACGTGCGCATCTGGGGCGGCCGGCTGACGCTCCGGTATGACTTCATTGATCCGGAGTGGGCTCCCCGCGTCGTGCCGGAACTGGAACAGGAAGGACTGCATCCATATCTCACGATCGACGACTGGGAGGAGCCGGACGTCAAGAGACACCTGGGGCTCGCCGCGGACCGGCCGCTTCCATGGCCGTACATCGCGAGGATGCGCGACAGCGGGGGTGTGACGATCTACGACCTCGCGACGACGCGCGCGCCTGCGGCGCCGGTGGTGGCGCTCGAGCCCGAGTCGTCCCCGCAGTTTTCCGCGCCGAAGGAGATCGTGCTCAAGCCGCGCGGGACGCACTGACGCAGCGCGACTGCTACCGAAGGACGTGGACCTCGGCGATGCTCCAGTCGTGCGTGCTCCACCCAAGCTGCTTCATCCGGATGAACCGGACGTTGTCGCGATCGATTTGAAACACGAGGGGCACTTCTCTCGGATGCCGCAGCGCGCCATAGTAGGTGTGCAGGGCGGTGCCGCCGTCGAACGCCGTGTCCCAGCGCGATCCGTCCTCCGAGACGTCCACCCGCAGCCGCTGGGGAAAGTCGGTCCAGTACTCGCCGAGATCGGTCACGAGCTGTCCGACGTGCTGCGGATGATCCAGCTCGATCGTGAAGTCGGCTGCCGCCCGCTGAACGCCGCCGCTCCACCGCGTCTTCAGGTTGCCGTCGATCGCCCTGGGCGTGTGGGGCTGGCTCGGGAAGGCGTCGAGCGATTTGATCGGCAGCGGCACGCCGGTCCGGTCGGGAAGCAGATCGCCGCCGTCACGGGCCGGCAGGCGATAGCTGCTCCACCGCGCGTGTGTCTCCTGCAGCAGCGCGCCCGGAGACGCCGCCACGAATTTCTGGAGGAGGTCGCCTCCGTCCGCCTCGCGATCGATGACCACGCCGAGCGATCCGCGCACCGTCATCGCCTGCAGGATCCGTGGGTCTCGATCCGCGATCAGGACACGCATCGCGTAGCCATGCGGGGCGGGATACCCGCTGAAACCGTTGTAGAGGGGAACGCCTTCGAGAGTCTGCTGAAAAAGGGCCGCGGCGTCGCTGTCTTCGGTCGACGGCAGATCGAGGCGCGCGGCCACGCCCGGCGGCGACGGCCGACGTTCGGGCTCGGCGAGCACGTCGAGCCTGCGCGGCCAGCCGTCCAGCAGGAGCCCGGCGGCCGCCAGCGTGACAACTACACGGCGCGCGCGCCCCTGCAGACGATTGGCCGCCAGCGCCGCGATCGCGCTCAGACAGGCGAGGCTCATCATCCAGAACCGCGCGGGTACGCGCAGCCCGTCAAATGCGGGAATGCGCAACAGCCAACCATACGGCGCTTGGTACAGCGCGCGATGCGTGAAGAAGAGCGGATCCGGCCCGAGCGCGAAGACCCACGTCGCAAAGGCGGCCAGCGCATAGAAGAGCAGCGGCGCGCGCCCGCGCGCGGCACCGACGACTCTCGGCATCAGGCTCATCCACGCGAGGGCGGCCACCACCGCGAGCGAGAGCGGTTTGTCCGCCCTCGCGATCGAGACGAGCCTCAGACCACCGAGTTTCAGGCGCCAGGAGCCGTAGTACACCGGCAGCATGGTCGCGACGATCAGGAGGATGAAGAGCGCCGCAAGCGCCCGTCGGAGCCACCAGCGCGTCGGTCCCGGCTCCGCCGACGTCGAAAACGGCCGCGCCGCCAAGACGGCGAAGATCGACAGCGCCACGATCGTCAGTCCCGGAAACAGCTCGCCTTCGGGCGTCCTGATCGCGTGCAGCCATCCCCATAGCCAGAGATCGCGACTTGCATTCAGGAGGCCTCCGACGTCGGCGCTGAACTGCTGGATCTCCTCGAGACCGCGAGTAAACCCGTACGTGTCCACCAGGATGTGCCGATAGCCGAGCAGAATCGGCGCGAGAATCATGGCTGGCGGGATCCAGAACGCCGCGAGGATCGCAGCCTTCCGCAGGGACCAGCGGCCCGCGGCGAACCACAGGAACCACAGAACCAGCAGCACCGAGAGGAAGAACAGGTAGTAGCCGCACGAGAGCGCCTGCATGAACCAGGCGCCCGCCGCGAGCGCAGCCCATCGCCGCTGACCGCCGCGATCGTATCGATGCAGCGCGGCCAGGCAGACCGGCGTCCAGCACGAGAACAGCACCTGCAGATGCGGAAGCTGCGCAACGCGGTACGGCGCAAACGCGTACGCCAGCCCGGACAGAAAGGCGGCATCGTGCCGACGCGTCAACGTGTATCCGAGGAAATACGCCCCGAGCGCGCAGAGGACGAAGCTCGCCAGGAGCGTCACGTTGTAGCCGAAGAGCGCGTTGTGCGTGAGCGCGATGAGCGGCGCGGCCAGAGGCGCCAAGCCGAGCAGATGCTCCGAGAAGGCCAGCGTGCCGGGCGCGGGATAGAAGATCGGCGCGTTCCACCAGTGCGCCGTCAGCGGCACGGCCTTCGTCGTCCACCACAGAATCCAGGCGTTCAGGAGCGGATCGCCCGGATCGTGCGCGACGCCGTGCAGCAGTCTTGCCGGCAGCGGCCAGCAGTAGGCGATCGTGAGAGCGAGGTAGGCGAGTGTGGCGGACGACACCGCCCGCGCGTTACGGCTGCGCATCTACGTGGTGAGGACCACCTTGCCGATATTCGCGCGGCTCTGGATGAAACGATGGGCGTCGCCGGCTCGCTCCAGCGGGAACGTCCGCGCGACGATGGGCTCGAGGCGCCCGGCGCTGAGCTCGCTGATGACCAGATCCATCAGCGGCGCGAGCACGCGGCGCTCGTCCCAGAGATGACCGACGTTCAGTCCGAATACGCCGCGGTTCCGGTTGATGAGCGAAAGCGGCGCGAACGATTTCATCTCCCACCAGGATCGCATCACGCGCCACGCGCTCCGCTGCTCGCCCGACATCGACGAGATGCCGAGCATGATCAGCCGGCCGAGCGGCGCGAGCATCCCGTAGCTCGCGCCGAAGCTGCGCCCGCCGATGGGATCCAGGATCACGTCGACGCCGCGGCCCTTCGTGAGTTGTTTCACCTCATGTTCGACGTTCGCATGGCGATAGTCGATCGCGTGGTCCACACCGAAGCTCCGGAGCGCGTCGTGCTTGGCGGCCGAGGCCGTGCCGATCACCGTTGCGCGCCGGAGCCGCGCGAGCTGCGTCGCGGCAATTCCGAGGCCCCCGCCGGCGTTGTGCACGAGCACCGTCTCGCCTGCCGTGAGCGCCGCCATCCTGTACAGGGCAATCGCGGCCGTGATGTACGTCACCGGAACGGCCGCGGCTTCCGCGTCGCTCAGGCGGTCGGGGAACTTGAAGACCTGCGACGTCGGCACGACCACGCTGTCGGCGTAGCCGCCGAAGCGCGTCAAAGCGAGGACGCGTTCGCCTTCATACGGAGTCGACACGCCGGCACCCAGGGCGTCCACGACGCCCGCGACCTCGTAGCCGACGACGACGGGAGGCTTCGGCGCGTCGGGATAGAGACCGATGCGCGCGAGGATGTCGGCGAAGTTGACGCCCGCCGCCCGCACGCGGATGCGCACCTCGCCCGCGCCCGGGGCGGGCTCGGCCGCTTCGCGGACCTCGAATACATCCGCGCCTCCGTGGCGGGGGATGACCACCTGCCGCATTGTCGGGAGTTTACTGTTAACGACCGGTAACCGTTAACTGGAAACCGTTCGCGGCGAGCGTTCGTCAGGACGCGAGCAAGGCGAGGAGCGCCTTCTGCGTGTGCAGCCGGTTCTCGGACTGGTCGAAGACGATCGACGCCGGCGAATCCATGACCTCGTCGGTGACTTCGGCGCCGCGATGCGCGGGCAGGCAGTGCATGAAGACGGCGGCTTCGGGCGCGCGCGCCATGAGCGCGGCGTTCACCTGGAACGGCCGGAAGATCGCTTGCCGTGCGGAGGCCTCGGCTTCCTGGCCCATCGACGTCCAGACGTCGGTGTACACGGCGCCGGCGGTCGAGACCGCTTCGATCGGATCGTTGGTCACGTGGACGCCGCCCCCCAGTCGCGCCACCTTCGCGACCGCGTCGCGGACGTGCTGCGGCAGCTCGAATCCGTCCGGCGAGGCGACGATCACCGTCGCGCCGAGCATGGCGGCCGCCTGTGCCAGCGACGCCGCGACGTTGTTGCCGTCGCCGACGAACGCGATCGTGCGCCCCTGCAGCGATCCCCACCGCTCGATCAACGTCAGACAATCCGCCAGGGCCTGACAGGGATGCTCTTCGTCGGTGAGCGCGTTCACGACGCGCAGTGCGGGGGCTGCCGCCGCAAGCCGCTCCAGGCGGTCCTGCTCGAACGTGCGCACGACGGCGCCGAACACCCAGCGCTCGAGATTGCGGGCGACGTCCTCGATCGACTCGCGTCCGCCGAGCGCGACATCGGCCGGCGGCTCGATGACGTCCCCTCCGAGCTCGCGGACGGCGATCGTGAAGGTCGAACGCGTCCGCAGCGACGGCTTGTCGAAGAGGAGCGCGATATGACGGCCGGTCAACGGTGTCGCATGCGGCCGGCGGCCGTGGCGCGCGCTCTTCAGCGCGGCCGCAAGCTCCAGACAGCGCTCCAGCTCGCGCGGCGCCAGATCGAGCACCGAGAGAAACTGCGTGGGTCGCCAGGCAGCGGCTTCGGCGGCGATATGTAGGCTCACGTTCGGTACTCCGCGTTGATTCTCACGTAGTCGGCGCTCAGGTCGCACGTCCACATCCGCGCCCGGCCGGGACCGCCCGTGCCCAGGTCCACGGCGAGACGCACTTCCTTGTGCCGCAGATGCTCGGACGCCTTCGGCGACCGCTCGTCGAACGGCCGCCCTCCGGCGAACAGCTCGACGTCCCCGATGCGCACTCGCGCGCGCTCGAGGGAGAAATCCACGCCCGCGCGGCCGGCAACCGCGATCAGCCGTCCCCAGTTGGGATCCGCGCCGTGCACCGCCGTCTTGACCAGCGGCGAATTCGCAATCGCCCGTGCGGCTCTCTTTGCCTCCTCGTCCGAGCGTCCGCCCGTCACGTCGATGGTGACCAGCTTCGTCGCCCCCTCGCCGCCGCGGACGATGCCGATCGCGAGCGGTTCACATACGCGGCGGAGCGCTTCGACGAACAATTCGACGTCGCTCTCGCCGATCGTCACACCGCTCGCGCCGTTGGCGAGCGCGAACACACAATCGTTGGTGGAGCACTCCCCGTCGACCGTGATGGCGTTGAAGGTCACGTCGGCCACCGACGCGAGCGCGCGCTGCAGCAGCGCCGGACTCACCGCCGCGTCAGTCGTCACGACCGCGAGCATCGTCGCCATCAGCGGCTCGATCATTCCCGAGCCCTTTGCGATCCCGCCGATCCGAAACCGTCCTGACGGCGTGGTGGCCTCGACGGCCGCTTCCTTCGGGAACGGATCGGTCGTCATGATCGCGCGGGCGGCGGCCGGGCCGCCGTCGCGCGACAGCGCCTGGCAGGCGGCCGCGATGCCGTCGATCACACGATCGCGGTCGAGCGCGACGCCGATGACGCCGGTGGATGCGATCAGGACGTCGGCCGGCGCGGCGCTCACGGCCTTTGCGGTCGCGTCGGCCATGGCTTCGGCAGTCTGCTGGCCGTCTGGCCCGGTGCAGGCGTTCGCGCAGCCGCTGTTGATGGCGACCGCGCGCGCGCGGCCCCCCGAAGCTTTCAAGCGCGCCTTCGACACGACGATGGGCGCGGCCTGCGCCCTGTTCGACGTGAAGATCGCCGCGGCCGACGCCGGTACGTCGCTGACAATCAGCGCGAGATCGAGGGCGCCGGTGGTCTTGATGCCGCACGCCACACCCGCCGCCCGAAATCCGGCCGGCGCCGCGACGCCGCCGGCAATCTCGGCGAAAGTCGGCGTCGCGCTTGCGTTCGGGACGCTCATGCCGGAACCCGAATCAGGCGCAGCCGCTCGACGCTCGCCCGCGGAGCCGCGACGGCGCGCTGCGGCGGCGCGGTGAGGTCGAGGCGAAGGCCGGCGCCGGCGCGAAGGGGAAGGGACACGGCGTACTGTCCGCACTGCCGGAACTGGCTGCAGCCGACGCAGTCGTGCGCGATCTTCTCCGGCACCCACTGATGCGGCACGATCGAGAATCCGAGACGGATGAAATGCGACGGCTGGTGCGTAAACGCGCAGAGCGTCACGTACCCCAGCTCGCGCGCGCGGTCGGCCAGCGCGGTCACGAGCGCCACGCCGGTCCGCTGGCCGCGCGACGCTTCGTCGACGACGAGCGAGCGCACCTCCGCGACTTCCGGGCTGAGCGGCGCCAGTTCGCCGCACCCGATCACCTCGCCATCCCGGTCGGCGACGACGAAGCGCTGCGCGTGCGACTCGACGTCCTCGAACGTGCGCGGCAGCAGATGGCCGGCGTGCAGGTTGGACGTGATCAGCGAATGGATGGCGGTCGCGTCGGCGGCCGTTCCGGTGCGCAGCTCGATGCTCATGACGTTGTCCTCGGAGATCCCTGCACCGCCGCGGCGATGGATTGTTCGAGCAGCGGCAGCGCTTCATCGATCTCGGATTCCGTGATTACGTACGGCGGCAGGAGGCGAATCACGGTATCGCTCGTCCTGTTGATCAGAAGATGCCGCAGCAGCGCGGCCTCGACCACCGGCGCAGCGGGACGGTCCATTTCGAGGCCCCACATCACGCCCGCGCCCCGGACGGAAAGGATCGCCGGCTGGCGGGACGCGATGTCGCGCAGGCCGCGCTCGAGGCGCGTCCCCGCGTGCGCCACGTGCGGCAAAAGCCCGCCCGTCGTGAGCTCCTGCAGAAATACGAGGGCGGCGCGGCAGGCGAGCAGGTTCCCGCCGTACGTGCTGCCGTGATCGCCGGGCTTGGCCGCCGCGGCCACGCGTTCCGAGAACATCGCCGCGCCGATCGGGACGCCCGCTCCGAGGGCCTTGCCGAGCGCCATCAGATCCGGCTGCAGGCCGAGCGCGCCGGAATAAAACGCGCGGCCCGTCCGGCCCAGGCCGCACTGCACTTCGTCGGCGATCAGCAGCGCGCCGGTACGGCGGCACGCCGCGGCAATCGCATCCGCCGTACGCTGCGGGATCGGCCTGACGCCCCCTTCGCCTTGAAGCGGCTCGACGATCACGGCCGCGGTCTCCGGCGTGACGGCGGTGGCGAGCGCCGCCGGATCGTCGGTCTTGACGAACGTGACGCCCGGTACGAGCGGGGTGAACGGCGTCCGATAGTGCTCGTCCCACGTCACCGAAACCGCGCCCATCGTCCGGCCGTGGAACGAGTGCTCGAAGGCGACGAAGCCCTGCCGCGGCGCGCCCTGCGCGTGCCAGTAGCGTCGTGCGAACTTCAGGCACGCCTCGACCGCTTCCGCGCCGCTGTTGCAGAAGAAGGCGCGCGGCAGGCCAGACAGCGCCGACAGTTGCGCCGCGACCTCCGCCTGCAGCGGATGATGGAACAGATTGGACGTGTGGATGAGCGTCGACGCCTGCTCCGACAGCGCCCGCGCGAGGCCGGGGTGGCCGTGTCCAAGCGACGCCACCCCGACGCCGGAAATCAGATCGAGATAGCGGTCGCCGGTCTTCGTGAAGAGCGCACATCCCCGCCCCGAGGCGAAGACGATCGGCGCGCGGCGATAGACCTGCAGCACGTGCTGCGCGTCGAGAGCGATTGGATCGACAGAGGTCTGCGTCAGCATAAGACCGTTCCGGGCGCCTGCGCGTATTCGCCCGCCCGCCCGTCGACGATACGGACCTCGGCGACGCCGCCGGCGATCGCCTCGAGACAGGCGCCAAGCTTCGCGACCATGCCGTCGCGCGCGGCGCCTCGGGCCACCATCTCCCGCGCCGTCCGCTCGTCCAGCCGCTCGCACGGATTGCCGGACGCGTCGAACACGCCCGGCGTCTTGCCGCCGATGATCAGACGCGTCGCGCCGACCGCGGCCGCAAGATGCGCCGCGAGCACGTCGGCGTTGACGTTGAGAAGCTCACCGGTCCCGGTGACGCCGATGCTTGCGACGACCGGTACGTATCCGAGCCCGAGCAGGTCCACGATCAGGGCCGGCGATGCGTCGGGCCGGGGAGTGCCCACCAGTCCGAGATCCGCCACCTGTCCGGTGGTTGCTCGCAGCGGGGGCGCGACCGACGACAGCCCGAGCGACGCGTCCGCGCCTGTCAGACCGACCGCCTTCACGCCCGCAGCCGCCAGCGCCGCGACAAACGCAGTGTTGATGCGCCCAGCCAGCACGCCGACGACGGTGTCGAGCGTGTCTCTGTCCGTCACGCGCAGGCCGTCGACGAACTGCGGCGCCTTGCCGCGCGCCTTCAGGTCCGCATCGATGGCGCGCCCGCCGCCATGGACGACGACGACCGGACC
Organism: Vicinamibacterales bacterium; assembly: GCA_035495955.1. Taxonomy (GTDB): domain Bacteria; phylum Acidobacteriota; class Vicinamibacteria; order Vicinamibacterales; family 2-12-FULL-66-21; genus JAICSD01. The sequence continues at coordinate 164,499 of DATJFE010000036.1, forward strand.
GGTCGAGCGAAGTCTGGCGACGCCGGCGGCCGCCGATTCCATCGCCGCCGCGTCTTCGAGCAGCTCCCCGCCAAGCTTGAGCAGCGTGATCAATTGAGGCCCGCCTGCTCGTCGAAGCCGAAGGCGACGTTGAAGTTCTGCACCGCCTGGCCGGCGGCCCCCTTCACCAGATTGTCGATGCAGACGACGAGCACGAGTTGCCGGGTCTCGGGATTGAGCTTCCAGCCGATGTCGCAGAAGTTCGTGTGCGCGACGTGCTTGATCTCGGGAAGATCGCCGCCGGTCAGCCGCACGAACGGAGAGTCCGCGTACGCGGCGTTCATGGTCGTGGCAACCGCCGCCTCGTCCACGCCGTCCTGCAGCATGACGTAAATCGTCTCGAGAATGCCGCGATCGATCGGCAGCAGATGCGGCACGAACGTGACGCGCGTGCCCAGCTCCTGCTCGATCTCGACGGCATGGCGATGGTTGAACACGCCATACGCGGAGAGGCTGTCGTGGCATTCGCTGAAGTGCGTGCGCTCGGTCGGCGTCTTGCCCGCGCCCGACACGCCTGACTTGGCGTCGATGATGATCGGCGCGCCGCCCAGATCGAGAAGGCGCGCATGGATCAGCGGCTGGAGGGCCAGAATCGCCGCCGTCGGATAGCATCCCGCGCACGCCACGAACGTCGAATCCCGAAGCAGGCCGCGATAGCGTTCGGTCAGGCCGTACACGACGGACTGCGGCGGATCCGGCGTCTGCGGATACCAGCGGCGGCGCAGCCCGGCGTCGCGCAGCCGGAACGCGCCGGACAGATCGAAGACGCGTTTGCCGCGCGCGACGAGCGGCGGCGCGAACTCTGCGGCGGCGTGCTCGGGCAGCGCCAGGAAGACCGCGTCCGATCGATCGGCGAGGATGTCGATGTCGAGTCCGTCCACCGGCGCGTCCCACACGCGTTTGAGCGCGGCGACCGTCCGCGAGGCGGCGCCCGGCGCCCCCATCGCCGCGGCAACCTGCGCGCCGGGATGCCGGGCCAGCAGCCGCATGAGCTCGACACCGGCATAGCCGGTCGCACCCGCGACGCCGACACGAACTGGAATGGCATAACTATTCACGACAACGATTACATATACAACATCCAGGCCATGCTTTCAATGAATAAATCAATACCCACCGTATGCATACGGTGTATAATCACGATCGGCTTGAATAGTTATGAAGGCCTTCCGCCAGGCGCAGGTTCTGGAGATCATCGGCCGGCAGGCCATCACGAGCCAGCAGCAGCTTCGGGAGCGCCTGAAGGAACGGGGCATCGACGTCACACAGGCCACGTTGTCGCGCGACATCCGGGATCTGGGGCTGGTCAAAGCTGCCGCCGACGGCGCGTACAAGCGGCCCGATGCCGTCGATCCGGGAAAAACACCGGGCGCAGATGCGGTGCTGCGTCGGGCGGTGGCCGGTTCGCTGCGGGGATTCGACGCCGTCCAGCAGCTCGTGGTGCTGCGGACCGAATACGCGCAGGCACAGCCGCTCGCGGAGGCCATCGATCGCGCCCGACTTCCCGACGTCGTCGGCACGATCAGCGGTGAGAACACGATTCTCGTCATCTGCCGCGGCGACCGCGAGGCGCAGGCGTTCACGCAGCAGCTCGAAGAGTGGGTGAAGGGATAAAGGCGGGGCAATGGAACGGATCGTTCTCGCATATTCCGGCGGGCTCGACACCTCGGTGGCGATCGCCTGGCTGGCGGAAAAGTACGGCGCGGAAGTCATTGCGGTGACGCTGGACCTCGGACAGGGCCGCGGGCTGACGGACGTGCGCGAGCGCGCGCTGGCGGTCGGCGCCGTCCGGGCGCACGTGCTCGACGTCCGCGACGAGTTCGCGCGCGACTACATCCTGCCGGCGCTCCAGGCCGGCGCGCTCTATGAGGATCGCTATCCGCTCGCGACCGCGCTCGGCCGTCCGCTGATCGCGCGCAAGCTGGTCGAAGTGGCGCACATGGAAGGCGCTTCGACGATCGCGCACGGCTGCAATGGAAAGGCGAACGACGAGCTGCGCCTCGAGCTGGGCATTCACGCGCTGGACGCGTCGATCCGCGTCCTGGCGCCGGCGCGGATCTGGGGCATGTCGCGCCAGGAGGAAGTGGCGTACGCGAAAGCCCGCCACATCCCGATCACCTCCGCCGCGGAGGGTCCGTACACGATCGACACGAACCTCTGGGGACGTTCGATCGAGCGCGGCGGGCTGGACGACGCCTGGCAGGAGTCGCCGGAGGATGTTTACGCGCTCACCCGGGCGCCGCAGGATTGCCCCGACGAACCGGCATACGTCGAAATCGAATTCGAGCGTGGCGTGCCGCAGCGCGCCAACGGCATCGAAATGCCGCTGGTGGAGCTGATCGAAAGCGTCGAGACGATCGCCGGCGCTCACGGCGTCGGCCGCATCGACATGGTCGAGAACGCCATGACGGGCGTGAAGTCGCGCGAGATCTATGAGGCTCCGGCGGCAGTCGTCCTGCACACCGCGCACAGCGAGCTGGAGAAGCTCGTGGTTCCGCGGGATCTCGAGCGCCTCGGCCACGACCTCGGCCGTGCGTATGCCGACCTCGCATACAACGGCCGATGGTTCTCGCCGACGCGCGAAGCGATCGACGCGTTCATGCGGACGATCCAGCCGCGAGTGACGGGCGCCGTCCGGCTGAAGCTGTTCAAGGGCGACTGCCGCGTCGTCGGACGCCGCTCGATGTTTGCGCTGGACGCGGCGGCCTCCGACCTCCGGCCTCCGGCCTCAGGAGCGACAGTCCACTGATGGCCCATCTCTGGTCCGGCCGCTTCGCCGGCGATCCCGACGCCGATCTGTTTGCGTTCGGCTCCTCGTTCCGCTTCGATCGGCGATTGTTCGAGGACGACGTGAGAGGCAGCCTTGCATGGGCGGCGGCGCTCGCGCGGGCGGGCGTGTTGTCGGTCGCAGATGCGAAGGCGATCGACGACGGACTCCGTCACCTGCTGCAGCGGGCAGCGACCGATCAGACCTTCGTCTCGGACCGCCATGGCGATGAGGACGTGCACGCATTCGTGGAGCGCGAACTCATCGAGCGCATCGGGGATGCCGGACGCCGTCTGCACACGGGACGATCCCGCAACGAGCAGGTCGCCGTCGACCTCCGGCTGTACTTGAAGCGCCGGCTGCCCGAAATCCAGGGCGCCCTCGCGGACGTCGTCGCGGCGTTCGTGGCGCTGGCGGAGCGCGCCGGCGACGCGCTGATGCCGTCCTACACGCATCTGCGCCGCGCGCAGCCCGTGCTCGTGTCGCATTTCCTCCTATCGCACTGCGCGGCGCTCCGCCGCGACGTCGATCGGCTCGATGCGATCCTCGACGAGGTGGACGAGCTGCCCCTCGGATCCGGCGCGATTGCCGGAACGAGCTACGCGGTGGACGTCGATGCCCTCGCCGCGGCGCTCGGATTCGGCCGCGTGGCGCGCAACAGCATCGACGTCAGCGGCAATCGCGATTTCGTCGCATCGTTCCTGCACGCGTCCGCGCTCGGCATGGTGCACTTGAGCCGCGTCGCCGAGGACTTCATCCTGTTCACGTCGGAGGAATTCGGCTTCTTCGAGCTTGCGGACGCGGCGGCCACCGGCAGCAGCCTCATGCCCCAGAAAAAGAATCCCGATCCGCTCGAGCTCGTGCGGGGAAAAAGCGGCCGCGCGATCGGCCATTCGACCGCGTGGCTGGCGACGATGAAGGGACTGCCCGCCGGATACAACAAGGACCTGCAGGAAGACAAGGAAGCGCTCTTCGACTCCGAGGACACGTGGCTGGGATGCCTGCGCGCGGTGTCTTCCGTCGCCGCCGGACTGCGGCCGAACGCCGCCGTCACGACCCGCGCCGCGTCCGGGCTACTCCTGGCGACCGATGTCGCCGACTACCTCGTGGCCAGAGGGCTTGCGTTCCGCGACGCGCACGAAGTCGTCGGCGCGCTGGTGAGACGGCTGGTCGAGCAGGGGCGTACGTTCGATCAGCTGACGCTCGGCGAGTGGCGCGAGCACTCTCCACTCTTCGATGAGGACGTCCGCGCGGCGATCACCCCACTCGGATCGATCGAAAAGAAAAAGACGCCGCAGTCGACGAACCCGGCGTCGGTCGCCGCGGCGCTCTCAGAGACACGAAAGTGGCTCAGGGCTCATGGCTCACGGCTCACAAACCACGAACCGAAGCCATGAGCCATGAGCCATGAGCCTGAAGTCAGAATTTCAGCGAGAGTCCTATCGATCCCCGCCAGAAATGGAAGCCGCTCAGCGCAAGGCCGGTCAGGCTGTCGCTGCTCGATCCCTGGAAGCTCCGGAAGTAGCGCACGTCCCCGCGAAGGCCGACGTTCTGGTTGAAAAACCCCATCACGCCCCCCCCGACGTCGAAGCCGAAGTCGTTCTTCGTCGAGACGTCGAAGAACTCGGCCGCATCCTGCACCTTCGTACGGACGAGCCCGACGCCGCCCACGACGTACGGCCGGACGGAGCCTCCGTGGCGGCCCGCCGGCGCGCCGATGATGAGGTTGCCCGTCAGGGTCGTGACGTTGCTGGCGTTCGTGAACTGGAAGCCCGAGCCGGGCGTGGTCGCGAAGAAGTTCGGAGAATAGCCAAAGTCGATTTCGCCGCCGATGACGCCCTTGCCCATCCCGGCGAGCGACACGCCGTAGTCGATCTTGTGCTCGAACTTGTTGGACAGCGCGGTGCCTCCGTTTCCGCTCACGTCGGCTGAGCCGCCGAAATTCACGCCCAGAAACGGCGTGAGGATCCAGTCGGCGGATGCGATGCGCGGCGTTGCGGCCGAGATGATGGCGATGACACCGATTGTAATGAGACACTTTCGAACAGACATCGGAACATGCTCCTCTGTAACGGGTTCGCTCCGATGCGATTGCAAGCGATGTGCCCTGGATTACTGCTGCGCCGCCGAGTTCAGCAGTTCCCAGGCGCGAGCCACGTGACGCTCAGTGGTGTTGATGTTGCCGATGGCCAACCGGAGCACGTAGCGGCCATCCAACTTCGTGTGAGAAAGAAAGACCTCACCAGAAGCGTTGACGGTATCCAGAATACGGCCGTGCTCGGCATCATCCCCGTTTCCGCGAAGACGAAAGCAGACGACGCTGAAGGGAACGGGCGCGACCCGCTCGAATCGATCGCTCGAATCGACCCAGCCGGCGAAGATGCGTGCGAGGCGCATGTGCTCGGCGAGGCGGGAGCGCAGCCCTTCCGCGCCGAAGTGCCGCAGCACCATCCACAGTTTCAAGGCCCGGAAGCGTCGTCCGAGCTGGATCCCCGTGTCCATCAGATTCCTGACGCCTGCGTCCCCTTCGCTCGTCTTGAGATATTCGGGAGTGAGCGAGAAGGCCTGCCTCACTACATCCATCCTGCGGCAGTAGAGCGCACTGAGATCGAACGGCGTGAACAGCCACTTGTGCGGATTGACGACGAGCGAGTCGGCCCGATCGGCGCCGCGCAGGATCCACTCGTATCCGGGCACCATCGCCGCCACACCGGCATAGGCCGCGTCGACGTGCAGCCAGACGCCTTCGCGCGCGCAAATCGCCGCGATCGCTTCAATGGGATCGACACTCGTGCTCGACGTGCTTCCGACGGTTGCGACGACGGCGATGGGCAGTCGTCCGGCGGCTCGATCTTCGGCGATCGCCGCCGCCAGCATCTCGGGTCGCATCCGGAATTGCTCGTCGGCGGGAATGCGGCGCAGGCTGTCGCGGCCCAGACCGAGCAGGATGATGGACTTGTCCACCGACGAATGGGCGTGCTCGCTGCAATACACGCGGACGCCGGCGACATCGCGGCGTCCGGCAAGGCCGGCCACCCTCACATCGGGGATCGCCGCTTCGCGCGCGGCCGCGATCGCGTGCAGCGTCGAGATCGACGCCGTGTCGTAGATGACTCCTTCGAAGGCGTCGGGCAATCCGATCAGGCGGCGCAGCCATGCCAGCGCCACCTCCTCCAGTTCGGTGGCCGCCGGAGACGTGCGCCACAGCATCGCCTGCTGGTTCAGCGCCGCCGAGAGGAATTCCGCAAGCACGCCCGGCGCGCTGGTGCTGATCGCGAAGTACGCGAAGAATCCTGGGTGATTCCAGTGAGTGAGTCCGGGAACGATGATGCGTTCGAAGTCGCCGAAGATCGCGTCGAGGCTTTCACCGCGTTCGGGGGCGCGCGCCGGGAGCGCATCCCGGATCTCGCCGGGGCGGACGCGCGACAGGACCGGATAGCGATCCGGCTGCTCGAGATAGTCGGCGATCCAGTCCGCGACGCGATGCGCCTGCTGGCGGAAGTCGTCCGGATTACTGATCTCTGCGCTCCACGGTGATGGTCGCCGGGGCGGAGAGCCGCGCGTTCAGCAGCGAGCCCGGGGTGAGCGACACGGTAGCGCGGTCGCCCGCCATCACGGCCGCCGTGCCGCCCGCGGCGCCGGTTGCGCTGCCGATCGCGGCGCCCTTGCCGCCGCCGAGAATCGCCCCGAGAATCGCGCCGCCAACGGCGCCGCCGCCGATTTTCTTGGCGCTGCTGTTCGCCGGCGATTCGCCGGTCCGATCGATCGGATCCGTGTGAAGGGCGACTTCGCTTCCATCCGCAAGGATCAGCGTGTGGAAACGGATGGCCAGCCGCGCAGGCTGCTTGACCTTCCCGCCCTTCTCGACCGCGGTTACCGAGCCGAGCACGCGCGATGCCGCGGGAATCGCAACGCGTCCTGCCGCAATGACGTCGCGCGTGACCCGCGCGTCCACGCGATCCTCGACCCGCGCGCGGTCCGACGACAGCGGCGTTTCAAGCTGGAGTCCGATGATGGACCCGGCCGGCAGGATGACTTCTTCGAACTGCGGTTGTCTGGTTTCGGGCGGCGCTTCAACGGGTTTCACGGGATCGGGCGGCGGCGCCGTGGCCGCTTGCGCAGCCGGTGGGAGATCCGACGGAGCGGACGCCGCGCCCGAAAGGGGAACCGTGCGCGCGGCGGGCGTCTGCGTGCGTGCGGCATTGGTGGCCGATGCGGAACCGACGTTCCGCTTCTGCGTCTGCGCCGCCGGCGGAGCATGGTGCGCTGCTGCAGGCACGGGCGCGATGTTTTCAGCCTTTGCGGGCGCCGCCGGCTGCGGGTCGGGTTTGGCGGCGCTCACGGCGGCTTCCGTCTCCGCCACGGGTTGCGCGGAAGGCTGCGAAATCGGGGCTGCCGCCGGGGCGGTCGTGGCGGTCGGCGCCGGACCGACCGCGAGGTCGGCCGAATTGTGCCGGGTCGCCAGATAGGCTCCGCCGCCGGCCGCGGTCAGGCAGCCGAGGGCGAGCAGGAGAAACGCCAGCGGTTTGGACAGCATCGAACAGCTCCTCGTGTTCCCTTCAGTCGAGCAAGGCCCGTACCCCGGAAACCTGCCGCATTTTCATCGTTTTTCGGCCGCAAGCGCCATTCGCCGGGGACAGTCCTGTCCTCGTGACAGGACCCACGCGTCCCCCGCCGCCTCGATTTGGCCAGAAAAAGCCAACCGGGACGGCACTTGCGTTGCACTATAACCCCGACCAGCGGAGGTTCGCATGCGCCATTGCCTGCTTGCTCTATTCACCGTCCTGACGATTGCGGCGGGCCGTGCGGAGGCCGTCACGGTACGGGATGTCATCGAACTTTCGAAAGCGGGCCTCAGCGACCCGGTCCTGCTGGCGTTGATAGACGTGGATCACTCGGTCTTTCAGATCGACACCGAGACGCTCAAGCAGCTCAAACAAGCCGGGGTCAGCGAGCCTGTCATCGTCGCGATGATCCGCAGCGGCCGCACCCCTCCGCCGCTCGAGCCTGCGCAGCCGATCGAGCCTATTCCAGTGGAACCTCAGCCCGTCGTCAGCGAGCCGCAAGTGATCGTCATCGATCATCATGACCCGCAGCCGGCGCCGATCGCCTATCCGGTGCCGGTCGCCGTCCCGGTCTACGTCACCGCCCCGACTCGACGGGGTGCGGCGGGCGGCACGGTGCAGACGACGATTGAAACCGATCAGGGTCTGGTGAAGGCGCGCGTACCCGTTCCGGCGAACTGCGTCAAGGCCGAGCCGGTGTACTGGGGCTTTGGCGGGAAGCTGCGCCCCGGGTCGTGGGAACCGCCGCCGACCGTCGTTTGTCGATAATCACGCCGGCTTCTTCAACTGGTCCTTGATATTCTTCGCGACCACAACCGCGGCGGGCGCGAGCGCCGCGGCTCCGATAATCAGATCGCTCGCCTTCGGCGCCGCGTGGCCGGGCGCGGGCCCGCGATCGATGTCGCAGTTGACGTCGTCTGAAATCGGCCTGATCGGAATCTCTCCTCTCGCGCGCTTTTCCTCATAGAGGCGCTGCGCGCGGGGCCCGACGACTTTCTTTTCTCCCGCCACGCGTTCGCCCGGATCCTTGCCGTAGGGCGACGCGTGCTCGATTTCCGCGTTCAACTCCGCCCCGAGCAGCATCGCGATGCCCGAGCAGTAGAACCAGAGCATCAGGACCATGATGCCGCCGATCGCGCCGTACGCCGCGTTGGCGTTCGGTACGAGCTGGTAATAGAACTTCAGCGCCAGCGACACCACGAGCCACACCAGCGTCGCAAGGACGGATCCCGGGGTGATCCAGACCCAGTCCTGCTCGACGTCGGGAGCGAAATAGTAGATGAGACCGATTCCCGTCGCGACAAGGGCGAAGACCAGCGGCCACTGCAGCACGAGCCAGATCCAGGTGAACACAGAACCCAGGCCCAGGTTGGCGGCGACGCGTTCGGCGACCGTGGGGCCGGCGATGACCAGGAACATCGATGCGAGAATGAAGATCGCCAGGCCAATCGTGAGCGCGACCGCCGTCAGCCGCGTCCGCCACCACGGACGCGATTCGGTGACATCGTACGCGGCGTTCAGCGTCGTGATGATCGAGACCATGGCGCCCGAGCTCGACCATATCGTCACGAGGAATGCGAACGTCAGAATGCCGCCATTGTTCTGTTTCGCCAACGACCCCATCGCCTGCGTGATGATGTCGACGACGGCCTGCGGGGCGAAGCGCGAGAGCATGCCGACGACGTCGCCGGTCAGGGACTGGAGCGGAAAGAAGCTGGCGATGGCGATGACGAACAGGAGGGCCGGAAAGAGGGCGAAGAAAAAGTAGTACGCCTGCTCAGCCGCGAGGTCGAACACGTTGTCGGCGAGCGCCTCCCGTCCCGTTCGTTTGAAGATGTCGCCCCAGCCAAGGGGAACTCTCAAGTACCCAAGCATGCCTTCGAGGTAGCAAGTTCCCCGCCATCGGCCGAACGGACTCAACAGGTTAGGGGTGATATTACTTTGCAATAGAAAGTGACTTTAGGTTACACTACCGTCTCGTATCCTGATGGCAGCCTCTCCGGTCGAGATCACGCTCGAACTGACGCCGCGGGCCCGCTTCGATATCATCGACGTCCGCGCGCGGCTCCGGGCGGCGCACGGCGGCCTGCTCGACATCTATCCGCGCCATCTCTATCACTCGTTCCATACGACCGCCGGGTATCTCGAACAGAGCCTCGCCGCGCGGCTGACGCGCCAGACGGAGACGGTTGCGCCGTATGTCGAAGTGTTCCGCGCGATGTTTCCCGAGGGTGCGGGGTACGAACACGATCGACTCGATCGACGCCGGGACCTGACGTCGGAGGAGCGGCGCATCGAGCCCCGCAACGCCGATTCGCATCTGGCCTTCATGGCGGCCGGCCTGAGCACGTGCGTCAGCTACGTGAATCGGCCGGAGGAACCGGTCTGCTTCGTCGATCTCGACGGCGTCACCGACGGCAAGCCGCGCCGCCGCCTGACCAGCATCGTCGGCTTCACGCGCGAGCGCGAGATTGCGCGGGTGCGCATCGGCGTCCCGGTGTCGGATCATCCGGTCGATTCGGTGAATCTGAAGGATCCGAAACTCGGCATCTACGATCAGCTCATCGACCTGGTCAAGCGGCACGGCATCACGAGCGGGCGCGTGCGTCTCGAGCTCGCCGGCGGGGAGCGTCAGGCGGGACTGACCGTCAATGAGTACGAGACGCTGCTGATGCGGCACGATCTCGCTGAGGTCCTGCGGAATCCGTTCCGGTTTGCGGCGGAGAAGGGGCGCCACATGCTCGCGCACCCCAGAGCGATTCCGGCAAAAGCGCGCGATTACGCGAAATACGACATGGTGCGGACGCTGAACCGCATCCTCGACGTCACCGGGCTGCGCGAGTCGCTGCTCGAACGACTCCTGGCGCGAGCCGTCGCCGTCCCGGCGGGACGGTTCCTGCGAATGAAGCGGTCGATCAACCTGCGCGTCCGGGAGACCGACGGCCGCGGCATCATCGCCGATGGCCGTTATCAGAGTCCCATCCTCGTCCAGTGGCACCGCGCCGACCGCCGCGTCCGCGATCTGGAAGCCACGCTGAGCAGCTTCGAATAAGGGCCACGGACGACGCGGACGACACACCGCCACGGACGACGCGGACGACACTCCGCCACGGACGTCGCGGACGACGCTCTGCCACGGACGTCGCGGACGACACTGCCACGGACGACGCGGACGACACCCTGCCACGGACGACGCGGACGACACCCTGCCACGGACGACGCGGACGACACCCTGCCACGGACGTCGCGGACGACACTCTGCCACGGACGACGCGGACGACACCCTGCCACGGACGTCGGGGACGACACTCTGCCACGGACGACGCGGACGACACGGATGCACGGGACTTCTTGATTCAGCTGAGTAAGTCAGAATTTAATTTGACAACACGGTAGGGTCTCAGCCCATGCTTCCGGGGCACGGAAGCGGAGCGTGAGACATGACGACAGATCAGAAGATCTGGTCCGTGCATTCCGTGGCTAGGAGATCTGGTCCGTGCATTCCGTGGCTAAGTAGATCTGGTCCGTGTAATTCCGTGGCTAAATAGATCCGTGCAGTCCGTGGCCATCGTCGGCGCCGGCATAATTGGCTGCGCGATCGCCCGGGCGCTCGCGGCGCGTGGCGTCGCGTGCGCCGTATTCGATGACCGGCCGGTCGGCGGCGGAGCGACGCGTGCATCGGCGGGGATGCTTGCGCCGTATGTCGAAGCGCACGAGCGGGGACCGCTGCTCGATCTCTGCGTTCGAAGCCTCGATCTATACGACGCCTGGATCGACGACGTCCGGCGCGAATCCGGCGTCGAGGTCGAATACCGGCGGATCGGCACTCTCGAGATCGCGTTCGACGAGGACCATGCCGCGGAATTCCGGTCACGGGCGCGCGGCGAGTCGCCTGTCATCAGGACCTGGCTCGATGCCGCCGCGGCGCGCCGCGCGCACCCCGCGCTCGCACCCATCGCCGGCGGCCTTTTCACGCCGACGCACGGGTACGTGTCGGCGCCAAACCTCGCCTCGGCGCTGGCGGCCGCGGCGGAGCGGCACGGCGCCGCTTTTCGCCGGTCGGCCGTACAGGCAATCGCGCCCCACGGCTCGTCCCTCCGCGTGACGGCCGCCGAGGGCACGGTCGACGCCGACAGCGTCGTTCTCGCCGCCGGCGCATGGACGAATCGCATCGCGGGGATCGACACGCCTCCGCTCCGCCCGGTACGCGGCCAGCTCCTGCAGCTCGGGTCGCACGGACGTCCTGTCTCCACGATTCTCTGGGGGCCCGATTGTTATGTCGTGCCGCGCGCGGACGGTTCGCTGCTCGTCGGCGCCACAGTCGAGAATGTCGGCTTCGACGAGCGGACGACAGCCGCCGGCATTCGCGCGCTGCGCGACGCCGCGTCCAGGTTGCTGCCGGAAAGCGCCGGGGCGCCCCTTCTCGATGCGCGCGCCGGCCTGCGCCCGGCGGCGCCGGACGATCTGCCTGTGATTGGGCCCGATACGAACCTCGCGGGACTGGTGCACGCCGCCGGCCACTATCGGAACGGCGTGCTGCTCGCGCCGATTACCGCGACGTTGATCGCGGACTGGATTGTCGACGGAAGGCGCGATCCGGCGTTCGATCAGTTCAGATCCGATCGGTTCGCACAATAGCGGCTGAAGATCCCAACAGGAAATCAAGAGACTCGGAGAAGAGCTCTTTGCAGGAGATCAGGACTCTTTGAAAGAATTGCTCCTGGTCTCCTGATCCTCCTGCTGAAGATCAAGAGGAACTCGGACAAGAGCTCTTTGCCAGAGATCCAAGAGATCAGGACAGCTCTTTGAAAGAATTGCTCCTGGCCTCCTGATCCTCCCGACGTCCCCCCGTCTTGAGTAGCAGTCGGCGTTAGAGTCCGGCGGTGACTGTACTCGTTTCCTTCATCAGCGTCTTGGCATACGCGGCGGGCGTCAGCCCGCCGAGACTCTTTTTCGGTCGTTCCTCGTTGTATTCCCGT
>DATJFE010000037.1:0-116721 GCA_035495955.1 Vicinamibacterales bacterium
CGGCGTCGTCTTCCGCCGCTGACGCCTGAGCCGGTTCGGCGCCGCCTCACGCCTTAGGCATCAGGAGGTGGACTCATGCGGATTTTCCTGCCCGTGCTCGCGGTCCTCGTTCTGGCGTCGCCCGTCGCCGCGCAGGATTACAGGCAGGTCTGGGTGACGCAGTCCGGGTCGGGCGAGGTCGTGCACGGCCGGATCCTCGATCTCAGCGAGCACACGGTCGCTCTGATGACCGCCGACCATACCCGCGTCGAGCTGCCGATTGATCGCGTGCTGCGCATCGAGGTCCGCGGAGACTCGGTGAAGAACGGATCCGTCATCGGCGCCGCGGTCATGGGCGGACTCAGCCTGCTGACGTGCGCCGAGTACCGCAACGGCGGCGCGTGCGCCGTGGGAGTCACGCTGAACACGATACTGGGCGGATTCATCGGCGCCGGCATCGACGCCATCAACGGCGGGCGCACGACGATCTACAGCAAGCCGGCCGCGTCGGCCGCGACGGGCCCGAGCGCCCGCGTCCAGTTCAAGCTGCGATTCTAGTCTCATCCGAGGGGCTTTGCCCCTCGGACTCCCCTACACGCGCGCTCGCGCGCCGCTGCGCCGACGCGCTCCGTGCGCGTGGCCCGCTCGCGGCGCTCGCTCGCGTTGCTGGCCGCGTGGCCCCCGGTATCTATGAGATGGCTTCTAGCCACGAGTAGTCTCGAGACCGGCTCTACGCGCGTCCCGCGAACTCGCGCGTCTCCGTGTGGACTTTCACCTTCTCTCCCTCCTTGATGAAGAGAGGCACGCGGATTTCGAGGCCGGTTTCGAGCGTCGCCGCCTTGGTCACGCCGCCGCTCGCCGTGTCGCCGCGGACGCCTGGCTCGGTCGACGTGACGGTCAGCTCGACGTGCGGCGGGAACTGCAGTCCGATCGGACCGCCGTTGAATTTCTGAATCTGGACCGGCACGTTGTCGACCAGCAGCAGCCGGTCGTCGCCGACGACGTCCGCGCGCAGCGTGACCGTCTCGAAGCTTTCCTGATCCATGAAGTGGTACCCGGCGCTGTCGGCGTAGAGATACGTCGCATCGACGGTCTCGAGATCCGGCTCCGCGAACTTCTCGCCGGCTTTGAACGTCTTGTCGAAGACGGCGCGGGTCAGCAGGTTGCGCATTTTCACCCGCACCAGCGTCTGGCCGCCCCGCGCCGTCGGGCGCGAGACGTCGACGTCGATGACGTGGTAGGGCGCGCCCTCGTACTCGAAGTACATCTTCCGCTTGATCGCGATCGCTTCGATCAGCCCGGCCATAGACTGGTATTGTAGCGTCCCCATGGCGACCCTGCTCGAGACGCGCGGACTGAAAAGACACTACCGGATGGGCGCATCCATCGTTCGAGCGCTCGACAGCGTGTCGCTGACCGTGGAAGAGGGAGAGTTCCTGGCGCTGCTCGGAACGTCGGGATCCGGCAAGTCGACCCTCCTCAATCTCATCGCGGGCCTCGACCGCGCCACCGAGGGCACCCTGCGCGTCTTCGATCGCGACCTCGCGCAGATGTCGAGCGCCGAGCTGAGCCTCCACCGCCGGAAGAGCGTCGGCATCATCTTTCAGTCGTTCAACCTCGTCTCCACGATGACGGCGGCGCAGAACGTGGCGCTCGCGATGATGTTCGCGGACGTGCCGCGCGGCGAGCGCGACGCGCGCGCGTCGGCGCTTCTCGAATCGGTCGGCCTCGCGGGCCGCCAGCGGCACCGTCCGCGCGAGCTGTCGGGGGGCGAGCAGCAGCGCGTCGCGATCGCGCGCGCGCTCTCCAACAATCCGCACCTGCTCCTCGCCGACGAGCCGACGGGCAATCTCGACAGCCGCACCTCGCAGGAAATCCTTGCTCTGCTCACGCAACTGAACGAGCGCGACGGCAAGACGATCATCATGGTGACGCACGATCCCGCGCTCGCGGACCGCCACGCGCATCGAACCGTCACATTGCTCGACGGCCAGATCCTCTCGGAACACGCGGGGGCGCGGCAGTGACCTTCCGCGACACGCTCGATCTTGCCGTCAGGAATCTCGGACAGGCGAAGCTGCGCACGTCGCTGACGACAATGGGAGTGTCAATCGGGATTGCCTCGCTCGCCGGGATGGTCTCGCTCGGCGTCGGCCTGCAGGACCAGTTCGTCGGCCGATTCACGAAGTCGGGGATGTTCGACGCCATCAATGTGCTGCCGGGCGCGGATCAGCCGGGCTTCATCATGGGCGGCCGCGGACGCGGGCAGTTCGGCCGCCGCGGCTTCGGCCGCAGCGGCGCCGCCGCTCAGGCTCCCGAGAACGCGCGCGAGGTAACCGACGACGCCCTCAAGGATCTCGCGGCGCTCGATCGCGTCAAGGAGGTGTATCCCAACGTCCGCGTGCCCGTCGAGGTGAAGTACGGCGGCGACTCGGAGTTCATGGCGGCCGCCGGCGTGCCGATGAGCGCCAGGGGCGAGGGCGCGTTCCAGTCGATTCCGTATGGCAGGTTCTTCGCGAACGAATCCGAAAACGCGTGCCTGCTCAGCCTCGAGTTCGCCAGGCGGATCAACGATCGAAGCCCCGGCAGCCTCGTCGGACAGGAACTGACGCTGCATTACGCGGCGGCCTCGGCATCGACGATGCCTTCGGCGGCGAGCCCCGCCGCGACGGTCCAGCAGGCCGAGATCAAGTGCCCGATTGTCGGCATCGTGGAGCGCGAGACCGGGCCGTTCTCGGCCGGCGGCGTGTCCGGGCTCATGATTCCCCTGCCGAAGGCCAAGGCGATCTTCGCCAGCAGCATCGCCACGGCGCAGGCATTGATGCGCGATCCCACGAAGACATCGCGGCCGTACATGTCGGCCGTCGTGAGGGTGCGGTCGCCGCGGTCGACCCAGGACGTCGAAGAACAGATCAAGAAGATGGGCTTTGCGGCCTACTCCCTGAACGACGCGCTGCAGGGCGCCAAGCGCGCCTTCATCATCCTCGACATCGTCCTCAGCCTCATCGGCTCCATTGCACTCGCCGTCTCGGCGCTCGGGATTGTGAACACGATGGTGATGTCGATACTCGAACGGACGCGCGAGATCGGGATCATGAAGGCAATCGGAGGGAGCGACGGCGATGTCCGTCGCATTTTCCTCATCGAGGCGTCCGCGATCGGCTGCCTCGGCGGCATCGGCGGCGTCGCGCTGGGATGGGCGGTGGGTCGCGCGATCAACTTCGGCGCCAACATCTACATCCAGCAGCAGGGAGGCGCGCCGGGCAACCTGTTCTCGCTGCCGTTCTGGCTGATCGGCGGCGCGATCGGGTTTTCAATCGTGATCAGCCTGGTGGCGGGCAGCTATCCCGCCGCGCGGGCCGCGCGCCTGGATCCGATCCAGGCGCTGCGGCATGACTAGGGACCGAGGACCAGGGACGGGGGACGGGAGGCGGGTCGCGGGACTACGCGGGCGTCGCCTGCGGGCGCGCCGCGCGCGGATCCGGTGGCGCGTTCAGGTTGATGCCCGCGCGTTTGAGCAGCGCGTCGAAGCCGGATTTGTCGACCGCCTTCGAGTACGCCTCGGCCGGCTCGACGAGCTTCTTGGTGACGAGCTCCATCAGCGCGTCATTCAGCGCCACCATGCCGACCGCCTTGTTGACCTGCATGATGGAAGGGATCTGGAAGGTCTTGCCCTCGCGAATCAGGTTGCTGACCGCCTGCGTCGCGATCAGCACCTCGAGCGCCGCGACGCGTCCGCCGCCGATCTTGCGGCAGAGCGTCTGCGCGATGACGCCCTTCAGCGATTCCGACAGCATGATGCGGATCTGCGCCTGCCGGTCCGAGGGGAACTGATCGATCACGCGATCGACCGTCGACGCCGCCGTCGTCGTGTGCAGCGTCCCGAACACGAGGTGGCCTGTTTCGGCCGTTTCGATCGCGATGGCCACCGTCTCCAGGTCGCGCAGCTCGCCGACGAGGATGATGTCGGGGTCCTCGCGCAGCGCCGCGCGGAGGGCGTCCTTGAACGACTGCGTGTGCGTGTGCACCTCGCGCTGATTGATCAGGCACTTCTGGTTGGGGTGCACGAACTCGATCGGATCTTCGATCGTGATGATGTGGTCCTGCCGCGTTCTGTTGATGTGATCGATCATCGCGCAGAGCGTCGTCGATTTGCCGGATCCGGTCGGACCGGTGACGAGCACGAGCCCTTTGTTCAGGGCGCACAGATTCAGGATGAACTGCGACAGGCCGAGCTGTTCGGCGGTCAGAATCTTCGACGGGATGACGCGGAAGACCGCGCCGGGGCCCTTGCGGTCGGCGAACACGTTCGATCGGAAGCGCGCCAGGCCGTCGATTTCGTACGCGAAGTCGGTGTCGTGCCGCGCGGCGAACTCGTCGCGATTCTTGTCGGGCGTAATGGGCGCGAGGAGCTGCTCGACCTCGTGGGCCGTCAGTGGGGGAGCGGCCGGATCGAGCGCGGCCATGTGCCCGTCCTTGCGGATCATGGGCGGCGAGCCGACCGACAGGTGCAGGTCCGACGCGCCGGCCTTCACCATGCCGTGAAACAGATGATCGATCGCTGGGGCTTCACTCACGACCCGGATACCTCCGTGACGGCGACGATATGGGCGGCGTTGACGATGAGCGTGGCGTCGCGGCCTTCGACGTACCGGAACGTCTCCGGCTGGCGCGTCCAGTCGCTGACCCGATCGCGCCCTTCCGGCCGATAGACCCGGATCGCGCCGTCGATCCGCAGCCCGTTCGACAGCAGAATCGAGACCTCGCGCCGCGCGGCGACGGCGTAGCCGGGATCGCGCTGCGCTTCGTCGTCGAAGACGGCGACCGCGATCACGTGGGCGCGGTTGTACAGCACCGTCCGCGGCTGAGTCTCGAGGTGGGACTCGAACGGGAAGAACCCGGGTTCGGCGTTCAGAAGATCGCCGACCCGCTCCCCCCCTGCATGGCGGGTCGTGCCGGCGGCCGTGAAGAAGCATCCGCGGACGGATTCGCCGCTGACGAGCGTGACGATCGCCTCGGCGCGGCGCTTTTCGAAGCGGAACCTGGACGTGCCGGGCTCGGGATCCATGTCAGCATGTTATCGGCTGGGGACACCGATTCTAACAGGCCGCCGCCCCGGCGACGGCGTCAAAGTCCTCAGGACGAGGTGAACGATGATCGACCGCTATACGAAAGCCGTGCTTACCGTCATTGCCGGATGTCTCCTGTGGCTGTGCGCCATGTCGATCGGATCCGTCGCGTCGGCGCACAATGCCGCGCTGGGGCAGATTCAGAAAGCGTCCGTCCAGCCGGTCGTGATCGTCGGCACGGGCACCCTGAATTCGGAGGGCGCCGTGACGATCCGTTTCGAGCGCCCGGCCGGCGGGGGCAGCCCGAGGACGGATCCGACTTTGCCGGTGACGCTGCCCTACACCGCGGCGAATCCCCTCCCGTCGCAACTGGCCTACACGGCGGCGGCGCCGCTGCCGATCGAGATTGCCGCGGTCAGGAAGACCGGGACGTGGGAGCCGCTGCGCGCGAGCGTCGAAGATGCGCCGGCGCGATCGAGGCCCGGCGGCGGCCGATGATCGGCGCTCGCATCGCCGGGCCGGCTCCGCGCTATTTCCAGTCGCCCTGCAGGGTAAAGGCCGCCCAGTAGTACGGGCTGCGGTTCGGCGCTGTTTTCCACATCGCGATTTGCGCGGCGCGCAGCGCGGCCGCCGGTGTCCGGCCAGCGCCCACCATTTCACGGTACAGCCGCGACATCAGGTCCGCAGTCGCGCGATCGCTGACGCTCCACAGGCTGACGATCACTCGTGCCGCGCCCGCGTACATCAAGCCGCGCGTCAGGCCCACGATCCCTTCCCCTTTGATCGACTTGCCGAGCCCTGTCTGGCAGGCGCTCAGGACGACGAGGTCGGCGGAGAGGTCGAGGCCATAGAGCTCGTCGGCGCGCAGGAACCCATCCAGCGGCTGGCCTTCTCGATCCACGAGCGACAGCACGAGGGCCGAGAGCGACGGATTGTCCGTATCGATGAACCCGTGCGTCGCGAAATGGACGTACCGATAGTCCTTGAGTCGATCGCCCAGCAGTGCGTCCTTTCGGGCGTCGAAGCCGGTGGCCGACAGGTTTCCGCTGCCGCCGACGGCAGCCGCGATCGCGGCCGCTTCCGTGGAGGTGAACGGCAGCCTCGGAATGACCGTTGCCGACGAACCGTCCGCGGCGGCCAGGTGCTGGAGCAGCCGCGCCCGATCGTCGTCGCGTTTCGCAGGCGACGTGGGCCCTCTGGGACGGACGCGCGGATCGCTGACGTCGAAGACGGGATCGGCGACGATCGCGAGCATGTGCGCGGCGGGCCTGCGGCCCGCCAGCGTCGCGCGCTGCGTCGAGAGCGTCGATGCGGATGGAATGCCGACGATTTCCGCGCGTGCGACGAGCGGCTCCACCGACCGCGCGCCGCCTGCCGGCAGGATCGCGAAGGGAAAGTATTCGAGCGCGCCATCGGCGACCAGGACCAGACGCGCGTTGTCGGCAAGGGGAAGGACGGGCGCGAGGATCGTCGCGGAGAGGCGGCGGAGCGCCGCGGGCAGCGCCGCATCCGCCCGCGCGATGCGATCGCGGCGCGCAGCGGCCGTCTCGCCCGGGACAGACGTCCCGCGCGCGGTCACGAAGCCGTACGCCTCCCGGGTCGCCTGTTCGATCGCCGCGCGGGGCGGCAGCCGGTAGCTGCGGATCCGCCGCTGTTCGATCGCCCAGAGATAGCTGGCTTCCTCGCCGAGCGCGTACTCCAGCACGATCGTCCGCGGATCGAGGATGTCGCGCTGCATCGCGCTCACGTCGATGGGCGGCGATTGGGTGATGGTCGCGTAGGCCGGGCTCGTCTGGCGCAGGGCCGTCTGGATATCGTCGTACTCCGACTCGAGTCCGCGCACTTCCCTCGAGAGCGTGTCCGCTTCCGGCGATCGACTTCCCCGAGCCAGCAGTCCGACGAGCCGCGCGGATTTCGTGCTGAGGCGCTCCGAGACATCTCGCTCGCGCTCGAGGAGCGCTGGGTCGGCGCCCCGCCGGACGGCCGTGCCGCTCTCGGCCAGCAGCTCGATGAGCGCGCGCGCCCGCGAGCGTTCGCTGGCTTCGAGCGCGCGCACGTCGAACCCCTTCGCGGGATCGCGATCGTGCTGCCGCATGAGCAGGTCGACGTAGAACATCGAGATGTCGTGCTGACTGGCGAAGTAGCTCGTACGCAGCTGCCGGCTCGCCACCCCGCCGCGTACTTCTTCGATCGTCCGGAGCGCTTCGGCCGCGTGACCCGCCGCGGCATCGAGATCGCCGAGATCGCGTTCGGCGCGCGCGACGATATGGAGAACGCCAGCCGTGCTGCTGCGGTCGCCGACGTCGCGGAGAATCGCAAGCGCCTGCCGGGCGCGATCGAGCGCCTCGGCATGGCGGCCCAGGGCGCTGTAGGCGCTCGCGAGATTGCCGAGCGTCATGCCTTCGAGGCGCCGATCGCCGCTGGCGCGCTGCAGGGGCAGCGCCAGCTCGAAGAACGTGAGCGCCCCCGCCGGATCGCCGATATCGACGTGCGTGCGGCCGACATAGTCGAGCGTGCTGGCCTCCGCGCGCCGATCGCCCACCGCACGGCGCAGCGTCAGCGCCTGGTCGTAATAGGCCAGCGCCTTCCGGTTGTCGCCGCGCCGCGTTTCGACGAGCCCCATCGCGCCGAGCGTGTCCGCCTCGCCGGCCTTGTTGCCGGCGGTCCGCCGGCGCTCCAGGGCCTGGCCGAAGTATTCGAGGCCGCGATCGGCATCGCCCGCGTTGAAGTAGGCGAAGCCGATGTTGTGCAGCGTAATTCCTTCGCGGACGACATCGCGCTGCGTCCGCCAGATCGGCAGCGCGAGGCGGTAGTACTCCAGCGCCTGCTGCCAGTCGGCGAGGTCGCCGTACACCTTCCCGATGTTGTTGAGCGCGTTCGCCTCACCGTTCCGATTCCCGTTCGCGCGGAAGATCCCGAGCGCCTCCCGGTACGACTCCATCGCGCGCGCCGGCTCGCCGAGAAGATCGTACGCGCCGCCCAGCGCGTTCACGACGGAGGGAAGCAAAGGGTCGTTCAACGCCCGGACCATGGGCAGCGCCGCCGAGAGATCCGCTTCGGCGGCGCGCGTCTGTCCGCCCGAGAGCTGCTGAATCCCCGCGCTGTAAAGGGACATGGCCGCTTCGTACGTGAGTCCCAGCGATCGGAACGCCTCGGCGGTCTCGTGGTACTTCGCGACCGCCGCCGCGCGGGCATCCGCCGTGTTCTGCCGCCGCAGCGCCTCCGCCTCCGCGTAGACGCCTTCGGCCGCAGCATGCCGCGCGTCGGCAGGGCTCGCCTCGCGCAGTGCGAGCACTCTCAGCACATACCGTCCTTCCGGCGCCGCGGCGGACGTCGACACCTCGACGCGATACTCGCCGGCCGCGCGCGCGACGAACGCGAGTCGTTCGACGCCGAATGCGCCGTTCATCGTGTCGGATGCCACCAGCGCGCTGCCCCCGGCATCGAGCAGGCGCACGCGCACGTCGAGCGCGCGCTGCTCGACCGTGATGCGCAAGAACTGGCCGGCGCCCAGGACGACGGGATAAACGTCCGCCGCGCCTTGCGGAAGCGATCCTTCGATCACGCTATCCGCCGCGAGCGGTCGTCCGGGTCTGACGGATCCCTGTCCGATTGCCGACGACGAGACCGTCAGCCACAGAATCGCCGCCGCCGGGGCCGCGCGTCGCGCTAGTTTGTCGTGGCGCACCAGTCGCCTTCGTCTCCCTGCGGCCCCTCGCTCGTGTAGTACCCCGCGCCGAGCGTGCCGTCGCCGGTGGAGTCGTACGTGCCGTTGCCGGTGAGGCCGTTCACATTCCCGATGGTCGAGGGCAGGCCGAGGTCGTCGCCGCTACTCGGATTGTTTGGATTCCCGTTGCCGCTCCGCGAGACGCCGCTCACGGTGTTCCACTGCCCCGGATTGGGCGGCTGCGTCTTGGGATACGTCCTCGCCTGAACCTGCAGGCCGTTCGGGCCGCCGCCGTTCGAGCTGCCCGCGATGCTCAACTGGTAGCCGCTGTAGGTCCAGGTGTCGACCCCCTCCGCCCATGTGTAAAGGTAGTAAAGCGGCATTGCTCATCCTCCTCATCTGCGTTCTCATCTGCGTTGATTCAAGATCACATTCACGGCAACCAAATCGGGGCGCGTTACCACGACGCGGAAGATCGTCTGCGGCGGCGGATCATCCTGCTTCAGGAGCCGCGTCGCGTCGGCGCCCGCGCGCTGTTCCGCGCGCGACCACGGGCGCCCGGCGCCTCCGACCATTTCCAGGTGTTCGATCGACGCCGCGCCGTGCGCTTCCCAGTCGTCGACGATCGCCGGCGTCAGCTCGAGCGGCTGCGCGCCGATGGTCACGTCCTTGAGGGGCCGATCGGTGACGACGATCGTGAGCCGCTCACCCGTCTGATCGGTGCGGCTCGGGCGGATGGTGAAAAACGGAGGGCGATCGTCCTGCGATGGAATGTCGATCAGCCGTCCGCCCATGACCTTGTTGTCGCCGCCGCGTGTGCGCGTCGTCGGAAAAATCAGGTACGGCGCGCTGGTCGATCCATCGGCCCGCTGCTCGCGATCGACGACATAGAGATAGCCGGCCCGCGGCGACTCGATGCTGAGGCGGACGCGATCGCCCGCGGCGACCGGCGCGCCGGCCGGAACACGCTCCGGCGTCCACTGCGTCGCGACGTCGGCCTCCTGCACGAGCAGCCGCACCGCGTCTCCGGCTTTTGCCGGACGCAGGCGCCAGACCGTGACGCCGATTTCGATCGTCTCGGCGCCCGGGGGCGCCTTCGACGCCGGCCGGCGCGGATCGACCGGCCGGTAGGCCGGCCGGACGGCCGCCTTCGCCGTCGCGTGCGGACGCGCCTTGAGGAACTTTTCGGCGGTGATCGATCGCGTCGACTCGTCCTGCGCACCGAGTGCGAGCGAAGCCCACGAGACGCCGATCACGGCCGTCGCAAGACGACGACACATTCCTTCACTCCATCACCGATGCCGGAACGAAAACCGATGGACGATAATGTCTCCGGTCGACTGTGCGGTCGCGCGACCGGTCGCAGGATCGACCGTTGACCCTGCGTGCCCGCCTGCCTCACTGAGTAACTGCCGCACGGCGTCGGCGTCGCCTCGATTTCGCACGACGCCGCGCGCGCCGGCAGTGGCCAGCGGCTTCAGCGCCTCGAGTTGCGGGATCGGCGCCCGCGACCACGCCACCCAGACAAACGTGTCCGCCGGAGCGCCGCCGATGACATACCAGTCCGTCGTCACCGGGCCCCGAACCGAACTGTCAGCATCCGCCAGGGGATACAACAGCGTCAGTTCATCGGTTGTCTGGGAAATCGCCCTTTCGTCGCTGACAATGTATAGCGATCCGGGCACGTCCGGGACCACGTTGACGCGGAATTTCGATCCCTTCTTGAGGGATTGAGAGTCTTTCGCCGCCGGCTCGAATCCCAGCCAGGCAGTCAGCTTCAACATTTGTGGTGGCGGATTGACGGCAGCCTGAGGCAAAGACGCAGGCGCGTGGCCGAACCGGGGAAGGATCGCGGCGATCCCCACGACTGCTGCGGCCGCCGCGGTGATCAGTACCGCGCGGGGCAGTTGGCTTTTTCGTGCGCTGGCCGCGTCGGGTCCGGCGGCCGCCGCGCGGCCGTGCACGGCGCGC
The DNA here is from genome assembly GCA_035495955.1 of Vicinamibacterales bacterium. GTDB lineage: Bacteria > Acidobacteriota > Vicinamibacteria > Vicinamibacterales > 2-12-FULL-66-21 > JAICSD01. The sequence goes on from DATJFE010000037.1 coordinate 10,687, forward strand.
AGATCGCTCAGCAGATCGCCGGCGGTCTGATACCGCTGCTGGCGATCGATCGCGAGCGCCCTGGCGAGAATGGGCGTGAGCGCGGCCGGCGAATCGGGCGCCGCCTCGGAGAGCCGCATCGCCGGACGCGACGCGATGGCTGCGATCGTGGCTGCCGGGGTGGCGCCGGCGAACGGATGCCGGCCCGCGAACAGCGCATAGAGGGTCAGCCCGAGACTGAAGATGTCGCTGCGCTCGTCCGCGGGCAGGCCATCGAGCTGTTCCGGCGACATGTACGCGATCGTGCCGAAGAAGTCGCCGTGCTGCGTCAGGGCGGCGCGCGTTTCCTGTTGATCGTCCGGCTTGTCCGAGGGTTTCGCCAGGCCGAAGTCCATCAACTTTACGCGACCCTCGGGCGTCAGCATCACGTTCTGCGGCTTGATGTCGCGATGGAGGACGCCGTTGGCGTGCGCGTACGCGAGGGCGTCGGCCAACTGCACGGCGATGTCGAGCGATTGCGGGACTGCGATGCGCCCGCGTTCGATCCGGTGCGCGAGCGTCTCGCCCCGCAGCCGCTGCATGACGAGGTAGTCGAATCCCGCGTCGGTGCCGATCTCATGCAGCGTACAGATGCTGGGATGATCGAGCGCGGCGGCCATCTGCGCCTCGCGCAGGAACCTGCCGCGCGCGGTCTCATCGTCCGCAAACCGGGCGTTCAGAATCTTGATCGCGACCTGCCGTCGCAGCCGCGGATCGTCGGCCAGATACACTTCGCCGACGCCGCCGCGGCCGATCGCGGACACGATGTGATACGGGCCGACACGTGCGCCGGGGGCGAGAATCACGTCAAACGGCTTGTTCCGAGGTGCTCGGGAGCCCGGAGTATACCGAATCGACCGGCAGACCGGCGCCGCCCGAGCGCGATAGAATACGCGCCATCGGGAGGGATCAGGGTGCGGATGCGGTTGCGTCTCGTTGCAGTTGCCGTGGCTGCGCTTTGCGCAGCCCCGAGCGGCCAGACCACGGCCGCAAACCATCTCAATCCGCTCATCGAGCTGCATCTGCAGAAGAAGCCGCTCTTCGGGCTCTATGCGCCCGCGAACCGGCGCGGGGGCGGCCGCGGCCGGAGCGCCGCGGACCCGAACGCGCCTGCGCCGGCGCCGCCTCCGCAGAAGACTCCCGCGGAGCTCGCGAAGGAAGCGCTCGCGTACGAGCCGAACGATTACCTGTTCAGCGGGTCGATGGAGCCGGGCGTCGATCCCGCCATCGGCCCCTTCACCGATTTCGTCGATGCATTGATGGACGCCGCGCCGCCCCCGGCGCGCTGGAAGCATCCGCTCGTCGTCAAGACGCCGAAGATCGGGACGGATCGCGCGAAGGCGGTGGAGAACATCAGCCGCCAGCTCAATACCGGCGTCAGTACGATCGTGTTCGTCGAAGCGGAGAGCGCGGACGAAGTGCGGCACGGCCTGAGCGCGATGCGGTTCAAGGCGAAGGGCGGCCTGCGCCCCGACGAGGTGGGAAACGCGCCGAAGTATTGGGGACTGAGCGAGAAGGAATATCGCCAGAGAGCGGACCTGTGGCCGCTCAACGCCGACGGCGAGCTCACCAACTGGACGATCGTCGAGAGCAGGGAAGGTCTTGCGCACGTGCGCGAGATCGCCGCCGTGAAAGGCATCAGCGTGCTCTTTCCGGGCGCGGGCACTCTGCGCGGAGTATTCACGACCACCGCGCCAGACGGGACGCGCAAGTTCGACGCGGACGGCTGGGAGGGGGCGATTCAACAGGTGCTCGCCGCGTGCAAGCAATTCAGCGTGCCATGCGGCTATCCCGCGACGGAAAACGACATCGAGACGCGGATGAAGCAGGGCTTCTCGGTGTTCGTGATCAATTGGGGCGATCCCGGCTTCAGGACAATCGACATCGGCCGCCGCCTGGCGGGCCGCTAGTCAGGGGGGACCATGGTGTCATTCGCGCCGTTCGCGTTCATCCTTTTCATCATCTTCGTGTTTTTCGCGTTCTCGTGGTTCAGGAGCGTGCCGCAGGCGACGGTGGCGGTCATCACGGTCTTCGGCAAGTACCGCCGCGTGATGCGCGAAGGACTGAACATGAAGCTCCCGTGGGAGAACGTGTTCCAGCGTCTCTCGCTGCAGAACCGCGCCCTGCAGCTCGAGTTCCAGGCCATCACGCAGGACCAGGCGAACGTCAAGTTCGCGACGATGGTGCTCTACGCGGTCGCCGCGGCGGACGAAGAGAGCATCAAGAAGGCGGTCTTCAGCTTCGCGACGCCGCAGGAGTTCCAGCTCGCCCTCCAACGGACGATCGACGGCTCGATCCGCCAGTTCGTCGCGACGACGAAGCAGGCCGACATTCTCGCGATGCGCGCCGAGATCGTCGACCACACGAAGAAGAACCTCGACGAGGTCGTCTCGTCCTGGGGCTACGTCGTCCGCGACATCCAGATCACGGACATGACCTTCGACAAGGAGATCATGGATTCGATGGCGCGCGTGGTGTCGTCGAAGAACCTGCTTGCGGCCGCGTCGAACGAAGGCGCCGCACTGCTCGTGAAGCGCACCAAGGACGCCGAGGCGGAGGCGGCCTACAAGACAATCGGCGCGGAAGCGGAGAAGAAGGCGTCGGCCCTCCGCGGCGAAGGCCTCGCGCTCTTCCGGCGCAACGTCGCCGACGGCATGAAGGACGCCGCCGAGAGCCTCCGCGTCGCGGGCGTCGATGCGAACTTCCTGCTGTTCCTGGAGTACACCGACGCGCTCAAGTACGTGGCGGATCACTCGCAGGGCAAAGTGATCTTCATGGATTCCGGCGCGGGCGCCTCGACGCGCGCCGTGCAGGGGATTCTCGGGATGAACGCGGAAGTGCCCTCTCCGGCGCCCCGGACCTAACCCGAAGCGGAGGCATCCCAATGAGCTTTCCGGATCTGATCGCCATCTCGACGTTTCCCTCCGCGATCGATGCCCAGATCGCCAGGGGCCTTCTCCGCGCAGCCGGCATCCAGTCGATCATCAGGACCGACGATGGCGGCGGAATGTATCCGGCGATCGGCGGCGCGCAGCTGCTGGTGAGGGTGGAGGACAGAGAGAAGGCGGAAGAAGCGCTGCGCGACACTTGACGCACGCCGGTGGGCCAGTCCAAACTAGGCATAGTTCAACTATGCCTAGAGACGACGGCCTGCCGCCTGGCACGCTGGTCATGCTGATCCTCCGGGTGCTCGCGGCCGGCCCGCTTCACGGCTACGCGATCGCCCGGCGCATCGGTCAGCTCTCGCACGACGAGCTCAGCGTCGAAGAGGGCTCGCTCTATCCCGCGCTCCAACGGCTTCTCCTGAAGGGATGGGTCAACGCCGCGCCGGCGGTCTCGGAGACCGGCCGCGCCGTTCGCGAGTACCGGCTGACGGCTGCCGGACGGAAGCAGCTCGGCGTCGAACGCGAACGATACCGCCGCATGGCGACGGCCATCGCGACCGTGCTCGATACCGCATGAGGACCTCATGAGCGTTCCAGGCGAATGGTTCCGGCGCCTGCGCTACCTCCTGAATCGCGGCGCGCACGACGAGCAGTTGCGGCGCGAGATGGAGGCGCATCGCGAGATGCTGCCCGTCCGGGCGCGCTTCGGCAACACGCTCCGGCTTCGCGACGAAGCACGCGACGTCTGGGGGATGCGATGGATTGACGACGCGGGGCAGGACGTCCGTTATGCCGCGCGGACCCTCGTGCGCGGCCATCGCTCCTTCGCGGCGAGCGCGGTGCTCACGCTGGCCGTCGCAATCGGCGCGACGACCGCCGTCTTCACCGTCGTCAGCGGACTGCTGCTGCGACCGCTTCCGTTTCCGAACGCCGATCGTCTCGTGGCCGTCCGTGGGACGACGCCGCATCCCGCGCAGGGCACGCAGGTCACGAATCTGCCGTTCTATCGCCACGAAAGCCGCGCGCTCGAAGCGTTTGCGGCCTACGACGTGTACGCCCGCTACATGCGCGGCGACAACAGCGTCGAGCGGGTGATGGCCGTACGCACCGAGCCGGCGTTTTTTCCCATTCTGGGCGTCTCGGCGCTCTACGGACGGACATACGACGCATCCGACGGACCGACGGTGGTGGTGCTGAGCGAAAGCTTCTGGCGCCGCCGGTTTGGTGGAAACCGCGACGTCATCGGGCGCACGCTGATCCTCGATGACCGGCCGTATACCGTCGCAGGCGTCATGCCCGGCTGGTTTCAGTTCCCGTACCGCGCGGCGTCATTGCTCGAGGGCGCAGGCGGCGGTCCGCAGCGAACCGATCTGTGGATGCCCTTCGACCCGCCGCTTCCGCCCCGGGCAAGACTCGGGAGCGTCGTCGCGCGACTGAAGCCCGGCGTAGCCCTCGCCGCCGCGCAGGGGGAGCTCGACGCGATTGCCGCCCGTGTCGACGCCATCGTTCCGAACAATGGCCGTCAGGGCCTCTCGATCACGCCGCTCCTCGATTCGATCGTGCCGGCCGCGACGCGCCGTCTGCTGCTGCTCTTCTCGGCCGCTGTCGTTATCGTGCTCGCGCTGGCGTGCGCCAACGTGGCGAATCTGTCGCTGGCGCGCATGATGCTGCGGCAGCGCGAAGTCGCGGTGCGCGCGGCCCTTGGAGCGTCCCTGCCCCGTCTCGCACGGCAATTCCTGACCGAATCGCTGTTCGTGGCGTTCACCGGAGGCCTCGCCGGCGTGCTCCTGGCGTGGTGGGTCGTCAAGCGGCTGATCGCCACCGCTGCGCCTTACCTGCCGCGCGCGCACGAGGTCGCCTTGGACTGGCGCGTATCTCTCTTCGCACTCGCGATCTGCACGGCGGTCGGCGTGGCGGTCGGCCTGGCGCCGGCGCTGATCGCCGCACGGCGCGATCCGCGCGCGGCGCTGCACGAGTCAGGCGGACAGAGCACGATGAGCCGGCGGCAGCGCCGCGTTCGTGATTCGCTCGTCGTCGCCGAAGTCGCGCTCGCGTTCATGCTGGGCATCGCGGCAGCCGCCGTTCTGCGCGAGCTCATTCATCTGCGGGCGACCGATTCCGGGATCGCGCCGCACAATGTGATCACGTTCCACCTGGGTCAGCCGCGCGGAGCGGCGCCGCAGGGCGGCCAGCGCTTCTATGAGATTGCCGGGCGCGTCGCGCAGCTCCCCCACGTGCAGGCGGCAGGGTTCGCGCAGATGCTACCGCTTCAGAGCTGGGGGTGGGCCGCCAACGCGACCGACTTCCTGGTCCGCGGCCAGCCGCCACGGACCGACGAGTTCACGATGGAGCTCCGGTTCGTCACGCCCGGCTATTTCGAGGCGATCGGCATTCCGATCCGGCGCGGCCGCGGCTTTACCGAGGCGGATACCCCGGCAAATCCCAGGGTCATCATCATCAACGAAACGCTTGCGCGCCGCGCGTTCCCCGGCGAGGATCCGATCGGCCTCGTCACTACGCGCGGAACGATCGTCGGCACGATCGGAGACGTCCGGCAAGCCGGACTCGATCGGACGCCGCTGCCCGAGCTGTACACGCCGATTGCGCAGAACTGGTCGCAGGTCTCCGATCTCGGCATGACGCTCGTCGTGCGGACCGCGGATCGGCCCGAGCCGACGATCGATGCGATCCGATCTGTCATTCGAGATGCCGATCCACGCCAGGCCATCTTCGCGGTCAAGACGATGGACGCGGTGATTGAGGACTCGCTCTCTGGCTTTACGCTCTCGATGACGATTCTGTCGGCGTTCGCGGCGCTTGCGATCGCGATGGCGCTCACTGGCACTTACGGCGTGATCTCGTATCTCGCTTCGTCGCGCATGCGGGAGTTCGCCATTCGCGTCGCGCTGGGCTCCGGCGCCGTGCGCGTGTCCGGATTGGTCCTCGGCCGCGCATTCGTCCTGACCGGCATCGGCCTGGGCGCCGGCCTGCTCGGCGCGACGCTCTCGATGCCGATGCTGAGAGCGGCGCCCGTTGCCGTGCACGCTCCGGGCGGGCCGACCGTCCTCGTCGTCGCATGTCTCATTGCGGCCGTCGCGGGGATCGCGGCGCTCCTGCCGGCCCGGCGGGCCGCCCGTGTCGATCCAATGACGGCCTTGCGGACAGACTGACGTCCTGTCCGCGCGTGGCACGCGGCGTTATTCGATGCCGGCGCCGCCGGCGACGACGTCGAAATGCTCGACGTGCGAATCGAAGTCGGCGAGCAGCGCCCTGGCGGCCGGCTCGACGACGGCGCGGTCGGCGGTATCGCCCGCGAACGCGCGAATCGCGTTCAGCGACGCCCAGGTGGTCTCGACCAGAAACTCGACGTCGCCGTCCACATTGCGGCGGAGCACGCGGCCACCGACGTACCCGTCGATCGCTCGGAGTTTCGGGAAGACGCTCGTCAGGACGTGCCTCTCATAGGCCTCCGCCGAATCGCCGCGCGCGCGCCCTTTCCAGAGTCGAACAATCATCAGGCCGGAGCGTACTACATGCCCCCGCGGCGCCCCTACTCGACCCTCAGCGCCGCGAGCGGATCGACCCGCATCGCACGCCGAGCCGGGAAGAACGCCGCCGCGAGCGCGACGAGCGTCATCGTGCAGACGACCGCCGCGACGGTGACGGGGTCGTGGGCGGAGACGCCCCATACCTGGCTGGCGAGCACGCGCATGACGCCATAGCTGCCGAGCGCCCCCAGCACCATACCGAAGAGAAGCAGACGCACGGTCATGCCGAGGACGAGCCGGAGCACGTCCGCCCGCTGCGCCCCGAGCGCGATCCGGATGCCGATCTCATGGATCTGCCTCGAAACCGTGTACGCAATCACGCTGTAGACGCCGATGCCGACGAGTGCGAGACCGACGCCCGCGAACACGCTGAGCAGCACGAGACTGAAGCGCGGCTCCGCATAGGAGAACCGCTTCAGGTACTCGTTCAGCGTGCCGATGTCCGACAGCGCGACGCCGCGATCGACCGCCCAGATCTCCCTGCGGACGCTGTTCAAGAGCGGCGCCGGATCGCCGGCCGTTCGCACGAGAACGCCCCGCTCGAATCCGCCGGTGACGGTGTAGGGAATCAGCACCTCCGGACGCGGCGGATCCTGCACGCCATCGTTCTTCGCGTCGGCAATCACGCCGACGATCTCGAACAGCGGATTGGGAACAGGTCCATCCGGGAATTTCTCGAGCATGGACAGCTTCACGTGCCGACCGAGCGGATCCTCGGGACCGAAGTAGCGCTTGACGAGCGTCTCATTGACGACTGCGGTTTTGCGCGCCGCCCCCACTTCGTCGGCCGACAGCATCCGGCCGCGAATCACGCGGAGGCCGAGCGTCCGGGCGTAGCCTTCGCTGACGAGCTGGAAGACGCCGTTCCAGCGCTCCGTGTGGGTCTTGCCTGGAATCTCCAGATCGGTGCCGATGCCGCCATACGGGGGCAGCGAGGTCGTTTCGGTAGCCGCGACAACGCCTGGAAGCGCGTGGATTCTCTGCAGCACCTGCTGAAAGAACCGTTGTTTCTCGGCGGCAGTCTTGTACGTGCCGCGGGGGAAGGGCAGCCGCGCGACGAGGATGTTGTCCGGGTTCAGTCCCAGATCGACGCGCTGGAGCGCGACGAAGCTGCGCATCAGCAGGCCCGCCCCGACGAGCAGCATCAGCGACAGGGCGATTTCGGCGACAATCAGCGCGCTTCGCAGGCGTCCTCCGCGGAATCCCGACCCCACGCCTTTTCCCGAATCCTTGAGCGGTTCCACGATGTTCCGCCGCGCGGTCTGCGCGGCCGGCGCCAGGCCAAACAAGAGTACGGTCAGCACGGCCAGGGCGAGGCTGAAGACGAGAACCGGCGCGTTCAGGCGGATGACGACCTCCCGCGGAATGAGCCCGTCGGGGATCAGCGGCACGACACCCTTGATTCCGACATACGCGAAAAGGCATCCGAGCCCGGCGCCCGCGCCCGCGAGGAGCACGCTCTCGATCAGCAATTGACGGATCAGACGCGATCGATTTGCGCCGAGCGATGCGCGGACCGCCATCTCACGCTCCCTGGCGGTCGATCGGGCCAGGAGCATGATGGCGACGTTGAAGCACGCGATCACCAGGAGGAGCCCGACAGCGGCCGACATCGTGTACAGCGTCCGCTTGAACTGCCCGACGATGCTGTCGACCCAGCTCACGACGATCACGTTGAACGCCTTGGGATAGTTGCGCGGATTCGACTGTGCGTAGCGGTGCGCGACGACGTCGACGTCCGCAGCCGTCTGCTGCAGCGTGACGCCGGGCTTCATCTTCGCCTGGAACACGAAGAAGCGATCCTTGATCAGCGGATCGCCGCGATTGAGCGCGACCGGCCGCCAGAGATCCGCCGCAAGCTTCGTGAAGCGCGCCGGCATGACGCCGACCGCGGTGACGGGCACCTCGTTGAGCGTGAAGACGCGTCCGACGACGCCCGGGTCGCCGTTGAAGTGCTTGATCCACATCTTGTACGCCATCACGAACACCGGCGGCGCGCCTGGGCGGGCGTCGGCCGGCGTGAGCACGCGCCCGAGCTGGGCCGACACGCCCAGGAACTGGAACATGTTGGCCGTGACGACCCCGCCGGTGAGCTGCTCGGTCCCCTCGGGCGTCGTCATCAGGACGTCCTCCGGCATCCCGCCGATGACTTCTTCGAACACGTGCGTCTGATCCACGTAATCGAGGAATTCATCCGTCTGGAGCGCGGTCCGCCCGAACGGGTTGGGATTGGTGGCGTCGTGGATCCGGATGGCGACGACCCGATTGGCATCCTTGTAGGGGAAGGGGTCCAGCAGCACGTTCTGGATGACGCTGAAGATCGTCGTGGCCGCGCCGATCCCCAGCGCGAGTGTCAGGACGGCCAGCGACGTGAACGCAGGCTGTTTTCGAATCGATCGGAATGCGTACCGCAGGTCCTGCCACATGGCGTCACCACCAAGAAACGCTGGTCTCCACTTAGACGGTCTGGAACCGGAGAGGTTGCGCCTGCAGCGAAAGTTTCCATGCGTTCTATAATCAAGAGTTGCTCGACTTCATCCGGACCATCGTCTCCGAGGACCAGGCCGCCGGCCGCAACGGTGGACGTGTCGCGACCCGGTTCCCGCCCGAACCGAACGGCTATCTGCACATCGGCCACGCCAAGTCGATCTGCCTGAACTTCGGCGTCGCCGCGGAGTTCGGCGGGACGTGCAACCTGCGGTTTGACGATACGAACCCGACCAAGGAAGACGTCGAGTACGTCGAATCGATCGAGGACGATGTCCGCTGGCTCGGGTTCGAGTGGGCGGGGCTGCATTTCGCCTCGGACTATTTCGAGAGGCTGTACGACTACGCCATCCACCTGATCGAGCACGGCAAGGCCTACGTCGACAGCCAGACCGCCGACGAGATCCGGCGCCTGCGCGGCACGCTGACCGAGCCGGGCGAGGATAGTCCGTACCGGAACCGGTCGGTCGAGGAGAACCTCGACCTCTTCCGGCGCATGCGCGACGGCGAATTCGCCGACGGCACGCTCGTGCTGCGCGCGAAGATCGACATGGCGTCGCCGAACATCAACATGCGCGATCCGGTGCTCTATCGGATAAGGCGCGCCCACCACCATCGCACCGGCGATGCGTGGTGCATCTATCCGATGTACGACTTCGCGCACCCGCCGTCCGACGCGCTCGAGCACATCACGCACTCGCTCTGCACGCTCGAATTCGAGGATCACCGACCGCTCTACGACTGGCTGATCGAGAGCCTGCCGGTCCCGTCCACGCCGCGGCAGATTGAGTTCGCCCGCCTGAGCGTGACGTACACGGTCCTGAGCAAGCGACGGCTGCTGGAGCTCGTGCAGGAGCGCCACGTCAGCGGCTGGGACGATCCCCGGATGCCGACGATCGTCGGCATGCGCCGCCGGGGATACACGCCGGAGGCCATCCGCGCTTTCTGCGATCGCATCGGCGTCGCCAAGCGCGAGAACATCGTCGACGTGGCGCTGCTCGAGCATGCGGTACGGGAGGATCTGAACAAGCGCGCCGCGCGCGTCATGGCGGTCCTGCGGCCTCTCCGCGTGGTCATCGACAATTACCCCGAGGGGCAGACCGAGCAGATCGACGTCGTCAACAACCCGGAGGATCCTGACGCTGGTACGAGGAAGGTGCCGTTTTCGCGCGTCCTCTATCTCGAGCGCGATGATTTTCGCGAGGATCCCCCGAAGAAGTTCTTCCGGCTGGCGCCCGGCCGCGAAGTGCGGCTGCGATGCGCGTACTTCATCACCTGTACCGGCGTGGTGAAGGATCCCGGCACGGGCGAAGTGGTCGAGCTGCGGTGCACCTACGATCCGTCCACACGCGGCGGCGACGCGGCCGACGGCAGAAAGGTCAAGGCGACGCTGCACTGGGTCTCGGCGCCGGACGCGGTCGACGCCGAAGTCCGCCTCTACGATCGACTGTTCAATCTGGAGGACCCGGGAAAGGCCGACGACTCCAGGTCGGCGCTCAACCCGCAGTCGCTGGAGATTGTCGGCGGCGCGAAGGTCGAGCCGTCCGCGGCCGCCGCGGCCATCGGCACGCGGCTGCAGTTCGAGCGGATTGGGTACTTCTGCGTCGACAAGGATTCGGCTCCGGGCCGCCCTGTCTTCAACAGGACCGTCACCCTCAAGGACAGCTGGGCAAAGATCGAGGGGAAGATCCGCTAATCGAACTCGCCGGCGCCGATCCGTGCGACCAGTTCGTCGAGCGATCGCACGCGCGGGCAGTCGGCGTCGGGCCGCAGATTCGCTTCGTCGAGGAGCACGCCGCGAAGGCCGGCGTTCTTCGCGCCCAGCACGTCGACGTAATAGAGATCGCCGACGTGAATCGTCGTCTCACGCCGAGCGCCGCTGCGCTCGAGCGCGATGTCGAAGAACCGCGAGTCGGGCTTCTCGACGCCTTCGTCAGCCGAATCAAGGATGCAATCGAACTGTTCCGCGAGCGCCAGCCGATTCATGTGGGCGCGCAGGGTGCCGTTGGCGTTCGACACGACCACCAGCCTGAGGCCCCGCGCGCGCATGGCCCGCAAGGCAGGCAGGACGCCCGACGGGACGTACTCCCAGAGGTTGCTGGCCGTGTGATATCTGTGCAGCGTTTCGAGCGCGGCCGCCGTCGCCTCCGATCGGGGAATGGCCGCGTGCGCCAGGACGAGATCGAAGAACAACCAGCCCCGGCTCGCATCGGTCGTCGTGCCGATGACCTGCAGGTCGTCGAGCTCGCGGCGCGCCTTCGTGTCGGCGAGCATCAGGGCTTCGGGCGTGACGGTGACCCCGTGCTGCGCGAGCGCGTCGGCGACACGCCACCAGTTCGGATGGAGAAGCACCCCGCCGGCGTCGAGAAAAACAGTTTCGAGAGGCACTTAGGGAATCGGGGAATCGGGGAATCGCGTAATCGGGTAATCGGGTAAAACTCGCCCCTTCGATGACCAGATTACCCGATTACCCGATGCTATTGATCCGCCAGCGCGATCATCGGGTCGATTCTCGCGGCGCGCCGCGCCGGTACCGCGCAGGCGAGAAACGCGACCGCGGCCAGGACGCCGGCGACGAGCGAGAGGACGAGGGGGTCCATCGGCTGCACGCCGAAGAGCTGCGTCTCCATCGCGCGCCGGATCGCGAACGCGCCGGCGAGCCCGGCGGCGACGCCGACCGCGACGAGCCAGAGCCCTTCCGACACGACCAGTCCGAAGATGCGCCGCGCGTCGCTTCCGAGGGCGAGGCGTATGCCGATTTCCCTCCGGCGCTGTGCGACCTGGTAGGCCAGCACGCCGTAGATGCCGATCGCGGCAAGGAACAGGGCGATGCCGCCGAACAGCGTCGCGAGCATCATCGGCGTGCGGCGGCTGACGAGCGATTGCTCGATCCGCCGTTCCATCGGACGGACCGAGAAGAACGGCAGCTCGGGATCGATCGCGCTGATCTGCTGCCTGATCGCGCCGGCGAGCAGATTCGGATCGCCCGCCGTCCGCGCGACGAGCGTCATTCCGCGAATCTCGCCCTGCTCCGCCGGGAAGTAGTACATCCCCACCGGCTCCTTTTCGGCCAGGCCGGTCACGCGCACGTTCCCCACGACGCCGACGACCGTGTAGTAGCGTGTCTTCGGGCCGGGTCCCTTCGTCAGATCGTCGGGAGCGTCCGGCTTCCACATGCGGCGCCCGACGGGGTCGCCGTTCTTCCAGAATCTGTGCGCCAGCCGCTCGTCGATCACGACCGCGCGCGGCGCGCGGTCGGTGTCTGACGCGGTAAAGAGGCGCCCGCGCTTCAGCGGAATCGCCATCGTCTCGAAGTAGCCGGGCGTCACCCACACCTGATACGGCGAGATGAGCGACTCGCCGCGCGCCATCACGTAGCCTTCGGCGAGGATGACGCTGTCGCTGTAGTTGCCCCCGAGCGGCAGATTCGTGACGGCGCCCGCCGATTGCACGCCCGGCAGCGCGCGCACGCGCTCCAGCAGGCGGTCCCAGAACGCTCTCACCGACTCATCGTCTTTGTACCGCGAAGGCGGCGGGCTGACGATGCCGGTCAGGACGTGCGCGGGATCGAATCCCGGCTTGACGGCGAGCACGCGCTGAAAGCTCGCGAGCAAAAGGCCCGCGCCGATCAGCAGCATGAACGCGAAGGCGACCTGCGCCGTGACGAGCGCGCGGCGCGTGAGCCGCGCGCCGCGGCTCGCGGTCCCCGACCGTCCTTCTTCGCGGAACGCCTGGCTGAGATTCATCTGCCGCAGACCGAGGATCGGAATCATTCCAATCGCCAGTGCCAGCGCCAGCGAGAGCCCGAACGTGAAGGCGATCACCGTGGCGTCCACGCCGACCTGCGTGCCCTGCGGGGTCGCGTCGAGCCCGAAACGCGCCAGCGCGCGGACGCCGGCAACGGCAAGCGCGAGCCCCAGCGCCCCGCCTGCGGCGGACATCAGGACGGTTTCCGTGAGGAGCTGCCGCGCGATGCGTCCGAGGCCGGCGCCGAGCGCGTGCCGCGTGGCGATCTCTTTCATCCGTCCGCTCGCGCGGACGAGCATCAGGTTCGTGACGTTGACGGCGCCGACGAGGAGCACGAAGACCACCCCGCCCCACAGCAGATAGAGCGTGCCCCGAATCTCACGGACCAGGTGCGCTTGCAGCGGCACGACGACGGTATGGAATCCGGCGTTGATGAGGATTTCCTTCAACGCCGGGAAGCGATCGAGATTTCGTGCGTTCAGCGCGTCGATCTGCTGCCGCGCCTGTTCGACGGTCGCGCCCGGCTTCAGGCGCGCGATGTACTGCCAGTTGTTGCTGTGGCGGCTGTCGTCGGACTTCTCCTCCGCCGTGAAGGAAACGGGCAGCCAGACTTTCACGTCGGGATCGAGAAAGCTGAATCCCTGCGGCAGGATGCCGATGACCACGTACGGCTCCCCGTTGATCCGCACGTTCTGCCCGAGCGCGGACGCGTCGCCGCCGAACCACTGCTGCCAGGCGGCGTAGGTCAGAATCGCCTTGCTGGTCTTGCCGATTTCGCCGTCCTCCTCGGAGAATGCCCGGCCCCGGATCGGCTGCACCTGCAGCAGGCGCAGCAGCGAGGGCGTCGACGTCATCGCCGTGATGCGCTGCGGCTCCGAGGATCCGCCGAGCGTCACGCCTCGCGTCCGGTAGAGCGCCTGTTCCTGGAAGACGGTCGTTTCTCGAAGCCGATCGAAATAATCCGGCACGCCCGTGTTGCCCTCCGCCGCCGATCCCGCGCCGGGGTACGCGTTGAACATGTGGATCAGTTGTTCGGGGTGCGCGACGGGAAGCGGCTGGAGGAGGACGGAATTGACGACCGCGAAGATCGCGGCGTTCGCGCCGATGCACACCGCCAGCGTGAGGATCGCCGTGAACGCGAATCCGCGATCTTTCCAGAGCAATCGGCGGGCGAAGCGGACGTCCTGCAGCAGCCCTTGCATGAATCCCCCTGATCAGTGCTTTATACGTGCGTCTGCCCGGGACGGTTCGCGTCAGCGCGCCGGAATGCCGATGTTCGCGATCGTCTCGCCTTTCGTCATCGACGGCACCGCGCGGATGAACAGCACGACGCCGCTCTCGGGCGCGGCCGCCTCGACGAGGACCTTGCCCAGATAGTCCGTGACGTAGCCGACCTTCATGCCTTTCTGCACGTAGGTTCCGCGCTTCACGAGCGGATAGAAGATGCCGTTGACCTCGCTGGTGATTCCCGCGACGCGCTCGATCCAGACAGGCGCGTCGATGGTCCTGGGCGCGCCGTCCATCATTTTCAGGTATCGCATCACCGACAGGCATCCCTCCACGAGCACGTTCACATCGTCTGTCTCGACGGTGCCCGCGTGGCCCGCCTCGGCCGCGAACGACGGCTTGCCGCGGACCGACGCCGTGTTCTCGAGATAGCGCGATGCGGCGGGATCCCTCGGGTGATCGGCGGAAATGATGATGGTGTCCAGGCCGAAGGCAAGGAGCATCTCCCGGGACACGGCGTCCTGGCGCTCGTTGCCGGTCTTCGTCCAGTACGAATACGGCCGCAGGCTTTCGTCGAGGTCGCCGCCGTGGAGATCGATCAGGTGGTCGCTCTTCTCGACGACCTCGCGAGTGATCGCGAACGATGCGCGCTCGGTCTGGGTGCCGTCGGCCCTGCCGGGATAGAACCGGTTCATGCTCTTGCCGTCCACGGGATTCACGTGGGCGATCTTCTGCTCGAACGAATTGACGTTCACGAGCGGCACCAGGATGACGGCGCCGGCCAGAGTTTTCGGATCCAGGCGTTGGATCAGCTTTTCGACGGCAATGATGGATGCGTATTCGGTGCCGTGCAGGCCCGAGACGATCGCCAGCACGGGGCCCGGCTTCGCGCCGTTGACGACGGCAACGGGAATCGTGAGCGCGGCGTCGACGCCGGCCGGCACCTCGATCGCGCCGCGGGCGATCTGCCCGCGCGCGGCGCTGGCGGTCCCGACCTGGAGCGGACCGCCTGGCTGTCCGGCGCCGACCGCGAGGGCACAGAGGAGAGTCGTAATCATGCCGCCTGTTGTACCACCGCCGAACCCCGAACGTGTACCCGAATCGGAACCCGACCCGAACCCGAACCCGAACCCGAACCCGTTGAACCCGTTGAACCCGTTGAACCCGTTGAACCCCTTGAACCCTGCGACCGTCCTGTTGACGCCCAACATGAGTCTCCGGTATGCTCCTGTTGGCATTCAACAGAAACAGCCGGATGGGAGCGGGGGAGACCGATGGCCGAAGACAAGGCGGACGTGCTCCAGGGCACGCTGGACCTGATGGTCCTGAAAACGCTCGATTCGATGGGCCCGCAGCACGGCTACGGCATCGCCCAGCGCCTGCAGCAGGTGTCCGGCGACGTGCTCCAGTTGAACCAGGGCACGCTGTATCCGGCGCTGCTCCGGCTGGAGCAGCGCGGCTGGATTTCGTCGAAGTGGGGCACCTCCGAGAACAACCGCAAGGCGAGGTATTACAGCCTGACGCGCGGGGGACGCAGGCAGCTTCAGCGCGAGGAAGCCGACTGGCGGCGGACGGCGGCGATCATGGCGCGCGTCCTCGGGGGAGCCGAGGAGCTGCCGTGACGCCGCGCGAATGGCTGTCGCGCGCAGCGGCTGCGATGGGACTCGGGCGCCCCGACCGTGAACTGTCGGACGAGCTCGCCTTTCATCAGGACATGCTGGAAGCCCGGCACCGGGCGTCGGGTCTCGATGCGGACGCCGCGCGGCGCGCGGCGCGGCTGGAGCTCGGCGGCGGGACGCAGATCGCCGAGGCGTGGCGTGATCAGCGCGGCCTTCCGTTCGTCGACACGCTGCGGCAGGACGTGCGGTACGGGTTTCGGATGCTGCGGCGCAACCCAGGATTCACCTGCGCCGCCCTCATCACGCTGACGCTCGGCATCGGCGCCAACACCGCGATCTTCACCATCGTCGACGCCGTGCTGCTCCGGCCGCTGCCGTACGCGGAGCCGGACCGACTCGTCACGGTCGGCGATGAGGGCGAGCGGGGATCTTCGTCGAACGTCGGATACGAGACGATGATCGACCTGCGCGAGCGAAGCCGGACGTTCGAGAGCTTCGCGATGATGCGGTCGTGGCTGCCGACGCTCGTCACGAACGGCGAGGCGGAGCGGCTGCCGGCGGTGCGCGTGAGCTGGAACTATTTCCAGATGCTCGGCGTGCGTCCCGCGCTCGGCCGTCCGTTCACCGCAGACGACGACCGGCCCGATCACTGGCGTGTGCTGCTGTTGAGCGACGCGCTGTGGCGTCGCCGTTTCGGCGCGGATCCGTCGGTGGTAGGACGTACGGTCGTCATGAACGATCAGCGCTATCAGGTGGTCGGCGTGATGCCGGCCGCGTACGAGCCGCTCGCCGAGCGCCAGTACAGCAACGCCGACGCTCAGCTCTGGGCGCCGATCGGATACGCCGTGGGCGGCGACTCCGCGTGCCGCAGCTGTCGTCATCTGCGCGGCTTCGGTCGCCTGAGGCGGGGCGTGACGTTCGCCGCCGCCTCGGCGGAGTTGAACGCCATTCGCGAGACATTGCGGCGCGACCACACAACGGATTACGACGCGGGATCGATGGCACTGGCGCCGCTCCAGGATGCGCTGACCGGCGATGTGCGGCCGGCGCTGCTCGTCCTGCTCGGCGCGGTGGCGTTCGTCCTCCTGATCGCTTGCGCCAACGTCGCGAATCTGCTGCTCGCGCGGTCCGTCACGCGGCGCCGCGAGCTGACGCTGCGCTCGGTGCTCGGGGCCGGACGCGGCCGCCTGACGCGACAATTGCTCACCGAAGCGTGCCTTCTCGGCGCTGGCGGCGCCGTGCTCGGGTCGGGGCTTGCCATGGCCGGCGTGCGGGCGCTCGGCACGCTTGCGCCCCTGTCGCTTCCGCGCGCCGATCGGATCGCCGTCGACGGCCGCGTGCTGGCGTTCACGGCCGCCGTGTCGCTGCTGACGAGCGCGCTCTTTGGACTCGTGCCCGCCCTCAAGGGTGCTGCGTCCGGCATGCAGCGCACCCTTGCCGTCGATTCGCGAACGAGCGCCGGCGGACCCTCGCGCGCGCGAGCCGCGCTCGTCGTCGCCGATCTGGTCCTCGCACTCGTGCTGCTGGCAGGCGCGGGTCTCATGTTGCGCACCGTGGTGGCCCTGACGCATGCCAATCCCGGCTTCCAGACCGAGCGCATCCTGTCGATGCCGTTCTCGCTCGTCGGAAACGCGTACGCGGAGGATCCCGCCGTCGTCGCGTTCCAGAACCGCGCCCTCGAGAAGCTGCGCGCGCTTCCCGGCGTGTCCGGCGCGGCGCTCGCGGATCAGATTCCCTTCGGTGCCAACTATGACTGCCGGGGGTTTCACGTCCAGGGGCGGATGAAGCCGAATACCGTCGACGATCCATGCATCGAGCGCTACGGCGTCACGCCGGACTACTTCCGCGTGATGGATATCCCCCTGCTTGCCGGGCGGACGTTCGCGGACGGTGATACGGCCACCAGCCAGCCCGTCATCGTCATTTCCCAGGCCGCGGCCACCGCGGTCTGGGCCACCGGGAATCCAATCGGCGCGCAGGTTCGGATCGGGAATCCTGGAAAGGGCCCGTGGCGTACGGTCGTCGGCATTGTCGCCGATGTGCATCACGATGATCTGACCGCTCCGCTCGTCCCGGCGTTCTACACGCCGCAGGCACAGTTCACGGATTCGTACCTCGTCGCCGTGCTCAGGACGAGCGGGATGGACGCCACGGCGCTGGCGCCTGCGGCGCGCGAGGTCATGCGCCAGATCGATCCGTCGGTGCCGGTCTACGACGTGGCGACGGTCTCGGCGCTGGTCGCGAAGTCGGGCGCACAGCGGCTGTTCGTGATGCGCCTGCTGGCGGGCTTCGCGGTCGTTGCCGTGCTCTTGGCGGCCGTGGGGCTCTACGGTGTGGTCGCCTATGGGGTCTCGCAGCGCACCCGCGAAGTCGGCCTGCGAATCGCGCTCGGCGCGCAGCGCGCCGACGTGCTGCGGCTGGTCCTCTCCGGCGGCCTCGCGCTCGTCGGCGCCGGCGTCGCCGCGGGGCTGCTCGCTTCTGTTGCGGCCACGCGATATCTCGGGACGCTCGTCTTCGGCGTCAGTCCGACGGATCCGCTGACGTTTGCCGGCGCCGCTGCGCTTCTCACCACGGTTGCGCTCCTCGCCCATTGGGTGCCGATTCGCCGCGCGCTGAGGGTCGATCCCGCCGCCGCGCTCAGGGCCGAATAGTCCGATGACCGCGCGTGAGTGGATCGCC
Organism: Vicinamibacterales bacterium; assembly: GCA_035495955.1. Taxonomy (GTDB): domain Bacteria; phylum Acidobacteriota; class Vicinamibacteria; order Vicinamibacterales; family 2-12-FULL-66-21; genus JAICSD01. The sequence goes on from DATJFE010000037.1 coordinate 28,897, forward strand.
CGTCTGAAAGGCGCCCTAGGCCTTGGCCGGCGCGAACGAGATCTCGAACAGGAGCTGGAGTTCCACCGCGAGATGCTCGAAGCGCGTCACCGCGCACGAGGCAGCGACGCCGCGTCGGCCAGGCGGACCGCGCGGTTCGATCTCGGGGGCGCGGCGCAGATCGCGGAGGCCTGGCGCGATCAGCGCAGCCTGCCGCTGGTCGACGCGCTGCGGCAGGACGTGCGGTACGGCGTCCGGATGCTGAAGCGCACGCCGGGATTCTCCGCGACGGCGATTCTGACACTCGCCCTCGGTATCGGCGCCAATACCGCCGTCTTCACGATCGTCGACACCGTGCTGCTTCGGCCGCTCCCGTACGCGGATCCCGATCGGCTCGTGACGGTCGGCGATCGCAATCCCGACGGCTCGTCCGCAAACGCCGGCTTCCAGACGATGAATGCCTGGCGCGATCGCAGCCGGACGCTCGAAGGATTCGCGGCGATGCGGCCGTGGACGCCGACGATCGTCACCGGTGGAGAAGCGGAGCGCATCCAGGCGGTCCGCGTGAGTTGGAACTATTTCGATCTGCTGGGCGTCCGGCCGCGCCTCGGACGAACGTTCTCTCCGCAGGACGACGACACCGGCGACTGGCCGCCGTATGCGATCTTGAGCGAATCGCTGTGGCGCCGATTCGGCTCGGATCCGTCGATGGTCGGCCGGACGGTCTCCCTGAACGATCGCGCCTATCGCATCGTTGGCGTGATGCCGGCCTCGTTCGAGGCGCTGGACTCGGAGAAGCTCTACGGCGCGCCGGCGGAGCTGTGGGCGCCGATCGGCTCCTACATGAAAGGCGGCCGCGCCGCGAGCGGCACTTGCCGCGGCTGCGAGCAGCTCAAAGTCTTCGCGCGGCTGCGGCCCGGCGCGACGATCGCGGTGGCGACCTCCGAGATGGGCGCGATCCGCGAACAGCTCCGGCGCGACAATCCCGCCGACTACGCCACGGGGTCGATCGCTGTCGTGCCGCTCCGGGACGCATTGACGAGCGACATCCGGCCGACGCTGCTCGTGCTGCTGGGCGCGGTCGTCTTCGTCCTGCTGATCGCGTGCGCAAACGTCGCGAGCCTGCTGCTCGCCCGATCCGTCACGCGTCAGCGCGAGCTGACGCTGCGCGCCGCGCTCGGCGCAGGACGCGCGCGGCTGGTGCGTCAGTTGCTGACCGAGAGTCTGCTGCTCGCCGGCATCGGCGGCCTCACCGGCGTGCTCGTCGCGTCGATTGGTGTCCGCGGTCTGGCGGCCCTTGCGCCGGCGGCGCTGCCGCGACTCGATCGCGCGGCCGTGGACAGCCGCGTCCTCGCGTTCACGGCGGTCGTGACGGTCCTCACGAGCGTCGCGTGCGGCCTGCTTCCGGCGTGGCGGAGCGTCGAGCGCCGCCGTGAACGTCCCCTCACGCTCGAGAGGCGCGGCGCGGTCGCTCATCGCTCGCGCGCGCGTTCGCTGCTCGTCGTCGCGGACTTGACGCTCGCGCTCGTGCTGCTGGCCGGCGCGGGACTGATGCTGCGGACGGTCTTCGCGCTGAGCCGCGCCAATCCCGGCTTCACGGCCGACGGCGTGCTGTCGCTCCGGTTCGCGCTCACGGGCCGCGCGTATCCGAGCGACGCGGCCATGGTCGGCTTTGAGCAGCGAGTGCTCGATCGCATGCGGGCGCTGTCGGCGGTCGAAGCCGTGGCCGTCGCCGGCCGGGTCCCCTTCGGCGGCGTGGACGGTTGCTGGGGTTTTCACGCGCAGGGCCGGATGCAGTCGAACCCGGCCGACGACCCGTGCGTGGAGCGATACAGCTTCGCCGGCGATTACTTCCGCGTATTGAACATCCCGGTGATCGCCGGCAGAACGTTCACCGCCGAAGACAGCGCGTCCGGCCTGCGGGTGATCCTCGTGTCGGCGTCAACAGCGAAGCTGGTCTGGGGCTCGGCCAATCCCATCGGCGCGCAGGTGCGGATTGGGAGCGCGACGGGCGGTGCCTGGCGCACTGTCGTCGGCATCGTCGGAGACGTGCATCACAGTGACCTGACCACCGCGCCCGCGCCGGCGATGTACACGCCCGAGGCGCAAATCACGAGCGCGTATCTCACGCTCGTCGCGAGGGCCCGCAATGGCGACGCCGCCGCGCTGGCGCCGGACGCCCGGGCGGTGCTACGCGGGCTCGATCCAATCGTGCCGGTGTACGGTGTCGCGCCGCTGTCCGGCCTGGTCCGCCAGTCGGCCGCGCAGCGCGTGTTCGTGATGCGCGTGCTGTCGGCGTTCGCGGCCGCCGCCGTTCTGCTCGCGGCGGTCGGACTCTACGGTCTGGTCGCCTACAGCGTCGCCGAGCGCACGAGCGAAGTCGGCGTCCGCGTCGCTCTCGGCGCGACGCAGATCGACGTCGTGCGGCTGGTCCTCGCGAGCGGCGTGTGGATTGTCGGCACCGGCATCACAGCCGGCCTGGTAGCGGCCGCCGCCGGCGCGCGTTTCCTGACGACGCTGATCTTCGGCGTCAGTCCACTGGATCCGTTGACGATGGCGTCGGCCGCCGTCCTGCTGACGATTGTCGCGCTCGCGGCGCACTGGATCCCCATCCGCCGCGCCCTGCGCATCGATCCGGCATCCGCGCTCAGAGGCGAATAGCCTGTCGCGGCGACGGGCCGACGGCTGCGGTGCCGCTGCCGTCGGCTCGTCTCGTTGCTGGTACTGTGTACAGGGGTGACTGTCCTTCCAATCGACGACTACGTTCCCCAAGTACTCGCCGCCGTCCGCGCTGAGCGCGCCGTCATCGTGACGGCGGCACCAGGCGCCGGCAAGACGACGCGCGTCCCACCGGCGCTGTCGGCGGATGGTCCGGTCATTGTCCTGCAGCCGAGGCGCATCGCGGCGCGGGCGATCGCACGGCGCGTCGCGGACGAACGCGGCTGGACGCTCGGCCGGGAGGTCGGCTGGCACGTCCGGTTCGAGCGCCGCTTCACCGCGGAGACGCGAGTCTTGTTCGCGACGGAGGGGATCCTGACCGCGCGCCTCCAGCAGGATCCGCTGCTGACCGGCTTCATGACGATCGTCCTGGACGAGTTTCACGAACGGAGCGTTCATGCCGATCTCGGCCTGGCACTTGCGCGACAGGCCTGGCGGGCGCGAGCCGACCTCCGGCTCGTGGTCATGTCGGCGACGCTCGAGACCGCGCAGCTCGCGGCGTTTCTGGAGGGTTGCCCGCACGTGGACGTTCCCGGCCGCCTTCATCCTCTCGGGATCGACTATCGGCCGGCGCAGCCGACGGGCGCCGCGGTTCGTGAAATCCTCGCCGAGACCGCCGGCAGCGTCCTCTGCTTCCTGCCTGGCGCGCCGGAGATCGAGCGGGCGATCGCGGATGTCCGCGCGGCGGCGGGTCTTGACGTCGAGGTCCTTCCGCTGCACGGATCGCTATCGGCGGCCGATCAGGATCGCGCCATCGCGGCAGGCTCGCCGCGGCGCGTCATCCTGGCCACGAACATCGCGCAAACGTCGCTGACCGTTCCCGGCGTCACCGCTGTCGTCGACGCCGGCCTGCACAAGATCGCACGCTACGATCCGGACCGCGGCATCGATTCGCTGGACCTCGAGAGGATTCCCGCCGACGCCGCGGCGCAGCGCGCCGGCCGGGCCGGACGCCTGGGACCCGGCCGCGTGCGGCGTCTCTGGAGCGAGACGGATCGGCTGCGGCCGCACGGCGAGGCCGAGATCCATCGAGTGGATCTCTCCGACGCCGTGCTCCACGTGCTCGCCTGGGGCGGCGATCCGGGCACGTTCGAGTGGTTCGACCCGCCGGCGCGCGAGCGCATCGAGGCGGCGCTCCTCCTGCTCGAGCAGCTCGGGGCGGTCCGCGGCGGGCGTGTCACGGCACTCGGCGATCGCCTCAGGCACCTGCCGCTGCATCCGCGATTGGGCCGGATGCTGGTCGAGGCCGACGCGCGCTACGACGTCGCGCTCGCATGCGCCCTGCTGTCGGAGCGCCACTCCGCGCCGCGGCGCGTCTCGACGACGTCCAGCGATCTTCTCTCCGCCGTCGATGATGAAGGCGCGTTCCCGCCTCACGTGCGTGATGTAGCCAGGCGGTTGGCTGGTTCCGGCGGGCGTTCGACCGAGACGGATTTCCTCCGCGCGATCTTTCGCGGCTATCCGGACCGCGTGGCGCGGCGGCGCGATCCGGGATCGACTCGATTCCTTTTGATGTCCGGCCACGGCGCCGCGCTGAGCCGCGACAGCGGCGTCCGCGACGCCGAATTCATCGTCGCCGTCGACGTGCAAGCCGGACGGCGAGGGGAGAATGCGGAGGCGAGCATCCGGATCGCGAGCGCGATCGATCCCGACTGGCTGGAGCCGACGAGCGTCGGGGTGGAGCACGCGATCGACGGCTCCGGGCGAGTCCGGGCGGTCGAACGCAGCTGCTACGGGCGGATCTCGATCGAAGAGCGGCCAGCCGACATCGATGGCGCGACGGCGGCCACGCTGGTCGCGCGCGCGTATCGCGAGCGCGGCTGGTCCGACGCCGATACGCAACTGATGCGCCGCCTGCGCTTCGCGGATCTGGCGGGCGACGAGTCGGCGCTCATCGCGGCGGCCGCGGCCGGCCGTCGCGCGATCGACGAGGTCGATCTTCGGGCGGCGCTCGAGGGATCCGTGGCGCGGGAGCTGGAGCGGCGCGCACCGGCGGCTCTGGCTGTTCCGAGCGGACGCACCACGCCTCTTCGCTATCAGGAAGACGGCTCCGTCGTCGCGTCCGTGAAGCTGCAGGAGCTGTTCGGTCTCGGCGATTCTCCGCGCCTCGGCCCGCGGCGGGTGCCGGTTGTCTTCGAGCTGCTCGCGCCGAACGGCCGTCCTGTGCAGACGACCCGCGATCTGCGCAGCTTCTGGGACACGATGTACCAGGAGGTCCGCAGGGAGCTCCGCGGCCGCTATCCGAAACACCCGTGGCCCGACGATCCGTGGACCGCGCCCCCCACGGCGCGCGCGAAACGAAAGATGTAGGGGACGGTTCGGCGGCGAAAGATTAAACCTCGCGCGGGATCGCCGGGTCTAACAAAGGGTCATGCGCATCCTCCGCGGTCTCACGAGCCGGCTGCTGCCGTGCGGATGTATTGCGGGCATCTACGAAACCTACGACGGGGAGGTCGTCAGCCTGCTCGACGACCGTCAGCCCGGCTGCGACAATCCGGAACACGCAAACGGGAACCAGATTCCCGAATTGACGACAGCGCCGCGACCGCGCTCGAACGAGCAGGCCTCCGGTCAGAAGTAGCTCTTCACGCCGATCGTCAGCTCGAGACCCGACGGATCGTAGCTGCCCGACTTCGAGACGATGTGATAGCGGCCTTCGCCCTTCACCGAAAACGTCTTCGATGTAAAGAACTCGGCGCCGCCGAAGATCGTCCCGCCCAGCTTCTTCGCTTCCGATCCGACGTTCGATCCGTTCGTGCGCGGCTGCAGGAAATAGATCCCGAGACCCGCCCCGACGAACGGATGCACGGCTCCGCCTTCCCAGTTGTGCACGAGGTCGCCGGCGATCCGAATCTGGCGCATCCGGTTGTTGTCGTCCGCTTCCTGTTTCGGATTCGCCCATCCCGCGCCCACGCGCAGGCTGTCGCGCGCGTTCAGATACCATTCGTAGAAACCTTCGATTGCCGGCCCCGTCGACATTCCGTCCTGACGAGGGATGAACACGCCGACGTCGGCGCCGACGGCGCTCGCGCCTTCGTGCGGCATGCGGGCCTGGGCCGCAGCGGCGGCCGGCAGACCAAGCAGGACAACAAGGACACCCAACAGAGTCTTCATGAATTCGCCTCCAGTCGAGGCGGCATGGTCGCAATTCGGGTGCCCGCACCGACGTACAATCGTTGAGTCGATGAAAGTGGCGACGTGGAACGTCAACGGCATTCGAGCTCGGCAGTCGGAAGTGCAGACCTGGATCGAGCGGGAACAGCCCGAGGTGGTCTGCCTGCAGGAGATCAAGGCCGTATCCGACCAGGTACCGGCGGCGCTCTGTGAGATGGAAGGGTACTGGTGCTACTGGCACGGCGCCAAGGGATACTCAGGCGTCGGTCTGCATGTAAAAAAGTCCGCGGCGTCCGATCGTCCTCTCTTCGGGCACCCCGCGTTCGATTACGAAAGTCGGATCGTGACGGCGGAGGTGCAGGGCATTACCTTTGCCTCCATTTACGCGCCGAATGGCGGCAAAGACTTCGAGGCGAAAATGCGGTTTCTCGAAGGGCTGCGTAAGTACACGGCCGAACTGCTCGCGTCGGGCCGGCGCGCCGTCCTCTGCGGCGATCTGAACATCGCCCGCGCCGATATCGACGTCCACCCGAAGGAGCGCAAGCCGCGCGCGATCGGCCAGCTCCCTGAAGAACGCGCGCTGCTCGAACGAATCATCGCGAACGGGCTGGTCGACACCGGGCGCACGCTCGAACCCGCAAACGATCAGATGTTCACCTGGTGGGCGCCGTGGCGGAACCTGCGCCAACGGAACATCGGCTGGCGGCTCGATTACGTCCTGGCGAGCGCGCCCGTCTTCGAGCGCGTGCGGAGCTGCGCGATCCAGCGCGACTTCGGCACGAGCGATCACGGGCCTGTCGTGGCCACGTTCGACGTCTAGGAGAAGGCCGAAGTTGGACCGGATCCGCACGCTGCTGACGCTCGGCTTCGCCATCGCGGCGGTCGCTCTGCTCGAGGCACAGCCGCCCGCGGTTCCGCCGACGCAGCAGCCGCGCCCGCCGGTGTTCAAGGCGGGCACGAGCCAGGTCCGCGTGGACGTCACCGTCGTCGATCGCAAAGGCGATCCGATCACCGACCTGAAGAAGGAGGATTTCGACGTCCGCGAGGACGGGATCCCGCAATCGATCGACACCCTGAAACTGATCCAGGCGACGGGCGCGGCTCCAGACGACGACACGTCGCTGCCGATCCGATCGCCCGAACATGCGGCGGCCGAAGCGGCGCGCGACGACATCCGCGTATTCGTCATTTTCTGGGACGAGTACCACATCGGCCAGATGGCGCCGGCGATTCGCGCGCGCGAGGCCCTGACCGCCTTCGTGGAAACGGCGTTCGGTCCGACGGATCTCGTCGCGCTGATGGATCAGTTGACGCCGACCGACGCCATCAGGTTCACGCGGAACCGCCGCGAGCTGGCCGACCGCGTGCACACGCTCCAGGGTCGCCAGGGCGTCTACCTGCCGCCGCGCAGCGCCGTCGAGGAAGCGCAGATGTATCAGGGCCGCGACATCGAGATGCTGCGGTCGCAGGTCACCGCGACCGCGCTCGAGTCGACGATCGCGTTCCTGGGTTCACTCAAGGAAGGGCGAAAGACGATCCTGTTCGTCTCACAAACGATCGGTCGTGTCGGAACAACCCAGCAGGATACGGTCCAGTGGCTCGACGGCGCGATCCGGAGCGCCAACGCCAACAACACGACGATCTACACGCTCGATCCCCGGGGACTGAACATGGGCACGATGTCGTCCGACATCCTCCACGCCCTGGCGGAGCAGACCGGCGGCCGGCAGTTTGCGAGCAACTTCCCGGCCGCGTCGCTGCGCGAGATCGTGAAAGTCGCCAGCGCGTTCTATCTGCTCGGGTATTCGTCCGCGAAGAATCCGGCCGACGGCAAGTTCCACAAGATTGCGGTCCACGTGAAGCGGCCCGGGGTGGAAGTCAAAGCGCGCACCGGCTACTACGCGCCGTCGCTGGCCGAGATGGACGTGGCGAACAAGAAAGCGTCGGCCGCGGCGCTGCCGCCCGAGATCTCCAAGGCGCTCGAGCCGCTCGTCGACGCGCCGCACGTCCCGATCGCCGGCGACTTCTGGGCCGGCGCGAGGCCCGGCCCCGACGGCACACCGGCGATCACCGCGGTCTGGACCAAGCGATCGGCCGGGGGCGAGGCGCAGCGGACCTGGCTGCGCGCGAGCGGAGACGACGGGCACGTGTACTTCGACGGCCCGTTTCAGGATCGGGTGACCTTTGCCGCGGCGCCGGGGGCCATCCATTTGCGGCTGGAGCCGATTGAAGCCGACGGGTCGCGCGGCGACCGGCAGGAATCGTCGATCGACGTGCCCGATTTCCGCGCGCGGCCGATCGCCATCACGACGCCAGTCGTGTTTCGCGCACGAACGCCCATGGAGCTGCGAACGCTGCTCGCCGACGCCGATCCGCGGCCGTTCGCCGGCCGCCAGTTCGAGCGCACCGACAGAGTCTTCATGCGATTCGCGGTTACCGGAACCGCCGCATCCGACGCGACGGTGTCGGCGCATCTGCTCAGCCGGAAAGGCGTCGCGATGACGGCGCTGCCGATGAAATCGGGCCCCGCCGGCTACGAGATCGATCTCCCCGTCGCCTCTATCGCACGCGGCGAGTACATCGTGGCCCTTGAAGCGTCGCGCGGCGCGGATCGGGACAAAGTGCTCTTCTCGTTCCGTATCAACTGAACGCCGCGCCTACTCCAGCCTGAAGTTGACCGTCACAGTCATTAGCACCGCGGTCGGCTGGTTGTCTAGAAGGGTCGGCGCGAATCGCCACTGGGACACGGCTTTCAGCGCCGCTTCGTCAAGCATGGGAATCGAGCGCAGAACTCGCGCGCCCGCCACCATGCCCTCGGAGTCGATCAGCGCCTCGACGATGACCACGCCCTGGACATTGGCGGCTTTCGCCTCGGGCGGGTAGACGGGCTTGACGTCGCGGATCTTCTCCGGCTGCTTGACCCTCCCGGCAATGCGCTCGGGCTGGAGCCGATCCATCAACACTTGGAACGATTCCTCCGTAGCCGGCGCTTGTGGGGGAGGCGGTGGCGCTGGCATCTCTTTGCGCGGCAGGGGCGGTGGCGGGAGGAAGCCCGGCGTGCTTCGCGTCTGTGGCACAGCCGTTGTCTGGCCGGCCGCCCGCTGGAGCACCATCGCTTTGTCGCGCAACTCGTCGGCCTCCCGAATCATCGCCGCACGCGCTTCGGGATGTTCGGTCATGTTCGCCGACATCCGCAGGAGAACGTTCTTGTACACGAGCGCGGACACGTACCGCGGATCGATCGAAAGGGCGCGGTCGGCCTCGACGATCCCCGTGCGGAGGACTTCCATCTTCTCGTCCCTCGTCAGCGACGTGTCCTTCAGCGCCCGCTCGAGCGCCTCGGCTGCGCGGCGCACGTAAACCTCGGGCGTCAGCGCGTCGCGCGCCGCATTCTGCTCGGTGACGCGAGCGACGGCGGTGAGCGGGAATGCGCGCGCGGCGCCTAGCGTGGCAGCGCCAAGCGCGAAGATCAGGACGCACGAACCGACGGCAATGCGAAGCGAAGACATCTCTCCCTCCCGCGATAGCAGCATGACGCGATGGAACAAGTGACGGCGCGCCGAGAACGCCGCCGTCGATGCCAGACCGGGGTCGTCCGCGAACGCTAGCAGAGTGTCAAGATAAGCGCGTCTTGCATTCGTGGTCAGGATCGACAACTCGTCGACGACGGTTTCGCGGGCGAGCTGAAGCCGCGAGATCAACCACCAAATCGCCGGATGGAACCAGAAGATCGAGCGCACGATTTCTTCGCCCAGCACCCAGGCCCAGTCGCGGCGTTTCACATGATGAAGCTCGTGAGCCACAACCGCCCGCTGCACGGCGGTATCGGTGCTTTGCAGCGCGGCCGGGAGCAGAATGATCGGGTCGATCATCCCAAATGTCACCGGATGACGCGCGTCGGGCGACCACAAGATCGGCGCCTCTACTCCGATCATCTGCTGCAGATCTCCAAACGCGCCAGCGTGATCGATGGCGCGACGGCGTAGCCGCCGAAGCCGGAAGATGCCGAGTCCGAGCCAGGCGAGCCGCGCGACGATCCCGGCGACCAGCACGCCTTCACCTGCGATCGACCAGTCGATGGTGAAAGTACCCGGAGGGGTTGGCGCTGAACCCGTCGCTGACAGGAGTGTCGGGCCAGGCGCGGGCACGAAGACCATGACGTCGTGTCGCCACGGCTCGACAATTGGCAGCACCAGGCAGGCGGCCAGTAGGGTCCGCCAGAACGCATACTGAAGACCGGGCGATCGCAGGCCAAGCAGCCGCGGCAGCCCGGCGCAGGCCAGGACGAGGATCGTGACCTGAGCGGCGTACGAGACGAGGTTCGGGGCCGTCACTCCTCCACCTCCTCAATCGCGCGCAGCAGCGTCCTGCGTTCTTTATCGCTCAGTTTCGCTTCTTTCATCAGATGCAGGAGCATCGGCCGCGACGCACCGTCGAACACGCGGTCGACGAATTCGCGGACCATCGCGCCCACGACCTGCGCGCGAGGTTTGGTCGGCCGATAAACGAATGCCTTGTCGCTCCGCGTCTTTCGCACGTATCCCTTCTGCTCGAGGATGTTCATCATCGTAAGGACGGTGGTGTAGGCCACATCGCGGCCGGCGCGCAGCCGCTCGTACACATCCCGGACAGTGGCCGATTCGAGCTTCCAGACCACCTTCATGATCGCGAGTTCCTGGGGAGTGAGGGTGGGGGTAGGGGTTCTCATATACTAAGTATTTAGTAGTTAGTAGATTCCTGTCAAGCGGCTCAATGAGCAGCTTCCACTGGAACCACTGGAACCCGAGGAACCTTGGAACCCTGGCGGCCGCTCAGCGCACCCGCGCGATTTCAACGACGACGGCGACGGCGGCCTCGAGGTCCTGGCGCGACGTCCATTCGAGCCGTGAGTGGAAATTGTGCTCGCCCGCAAACACGTTCGGCGTCGGCAGCCCCATGAACGACAGGCGCGAGCCATCTGTGCCGCCGCGAATCGGCTTCTCGATCGGCGCCAGGCCGACGCGGCGGATCGCCGCGCGGGCCCGCTCGACGACTGCGGGGTGCGCGTGGAGCACTTCGCGCATGTTGCGATACTGCTCCTGCACTTCGATCTCGACGCCCGTGCGCGTGTCGCGCGCCACGTCGTGCGCGAGCGCCTCGACGAGCCGCTGCTGCTCGCGCAGCCTGGCGGTCACGAAGTCGCGCAGGAGCACGCGCACGGACGTCCGGTCGACCGACGCGTCCATCTGGTACGGGTGCACGTAGCCTTCGTAGCCGGCAGTCGATTCGGGCGACAGGCGATCGGGCGGGAGCCGATCGACGAAGCGCGCGGCGGCCTTGATCGCGTTGACCATCCTGCCCTTCGCATAGCCTGGGTGCGTATTGAAGCCGACGAACGTCACGCGCATGACGTCCGCCGAAAAGCTCTCGAACTCCAGCTCGCCGGCGCTGCCGCCGTCGAGCGTGTACGCGAACGCGGCGCCGAACGCCGCGACGTCGAAACGGTCCGCGCCGCGGCCGATCTCCTCGTCCGGCGTGAAGCCGATCCGGATCCGTCCGTGGGGGACGTCGGGATGGGACATGAGAAAGGCCGCCGCTTCGACAATGGCCGCCACGCCGGCCTTGTCGTCGGCGCCGAGCAGGGTCGTCCCCGACGCCGTCACGATGTCGTGGCCAATCTGTGCGGCCAGTTCGGGCTGTTCGGCCGCTCGAAGCACCGCCGACGGATCGTCGGGAAGGACGATGTCGCGGCCGTCCCAGCGCGTGTGCACGATCGGCTTCACGTCGCGGCCGGGCATTTCCGGCGATGTGTCGACGTGCGCGATGAAGCCGATCGTCGGGACGTCCGCGCCCGCGGCGGCGCTGGGCGGGATCGCCGCCATCAGGTAGCCGTTGTCATCGAGCGAGATCTCGTCGAGACCGATGCCGCGCAGATCCTCGGCGAGCATACGCTGCAATGTCATCTGCCCCGGCGTGCTCGGACACGTCTTCGACTTCTCGTCCGCGCGCGTATCCACCTGGACGTAGCGAAGGAATCGATCGAGGACGCTCATGGCGCGTGCATGATCTGAAGGTCGCTGCGCCGGATCGCCTCGAGCGGGTTGTCGTCGCGGGCGAGCTCCAGGGTGAAGATCGTCAGGCACTTCCGCAGGTGGCCGACGATCGCCGCGAGTCCATGGCCCTGGTAGGCAACCCAGCAGGCGAACAGGCGCGCGGCCAGCCAGCGCTTGACGGCGGCGTCGTGCGACGCGAGGGCCGCGGCGCCTGGCGCGGCCCGCTCGAACGCGTCGTGAACGACACGGCCCAGCGGCTCGCCCGGCGACCACCTCGCGATGCGCGTGGTGACATCTTCGAGCGCCGCGAGTGAGTCGCGCGCAGGAACGCCGTCGCGCGTCAGCAGATCGATCCCCTGTCGTTCCCACGCGCCGTAGCTCTCGACGTCCATCAATACTCCGGGTCGCAGCAGCGGAGGCCATGCCTCGCGCGCGTCGAGGCCGTCGAGCGGCCCGACGTCGGCGAGGGCAGCCGGTGCGTCGACGATCGCCGCGGGCGGCCCGGGCTCGAACAGCAGTGCGGCCGCCGTCGGACAGAAGTGCGACAAAGAAACAAACGTGCCGCGCGGGTCGTGCAGCACGCTGCGCGGAAACATCCGGCAGGCCAGCGGCAGCGCGGCGTGGCCGCCCGCGCGGTGGATGCCGCAGAGGCCCGAATCGGTGTCAAAGAAAGTACAGATCCCGTCGTCTTGGCGGGCGGCCGTCGCACCGCCGTCCCGCAGGCGGACGAACGTGCCCCGCGTGCCGGCCAGCCTGCGCGCCCGGGCGTATTCAACGGGATCGAAGGCGATCGTCCACCCCGCGCGGCAGCACGCGCCCGCATGCCTACAGCGGTAGGGGGCGTGAAAACTGAGACACCTGATCACGACTGGCTGTCGACCATCGTAATGCCGATTACAGGATCGTGCGCGCGCCGGCGTCCGGATATGGAACGAACCGCGCAAATGTGGGGCCGTTCCCCGGCCTGGGAATTGCCACCGCTCCATTTTCGCCATGTCCGAACAGGAGACTTTCGGTCCCCGCCTCCGCCGCGAACGTGAACGCCGAGGTATTTCCCTCGAAACGCTGGCGGTCCTGACAAACGTCAGCGTCGAGCTCTGGATGGGGCTCGAACGGAACGACTTCTCGAAGTGGCCCCGCGGCATCTTCGCCCGCGCCTTCGTTCGCGACTACGCGAAGGCGATTGGTCTGGACGCCAACGAAGTCGTCGACGACTTCTGCCGTCTGTTCCCGCTCGGCGACCGCCGCGCCATGAACCTGATCCGCGGCCAGGCGGAGCTGATCGGCCACGATCCGGAATACAAGGACGACCCCGCCCTGATGCCAGGCCGGGTCGATCGCCGTGCAGCGGGCGAAGGCGTGCCGGATCCGCCCACGTCCCGCCGGCGCCTCGTCCCGCGAATCCTCGCGGCGATCTTCCACAGCTAGCCGTCTTCGCGAGGCCGGTGTCGAACCGGGTAGAGGCTGGTATCACGGCGAAGATCACGCCCTCGTACCGTGCGAACAAAAACATGACATTTCGATTGCTGCTGTCGTTCCTGGCCGCAGGCCTGCTTGCCGCAGGCCCGGCCGCCGCTCAGACCACGTCCACGGCCGGCACGCCCCTTCGCATCGTCGGCGCGGGGCCAACGGGCGAGATCGCCACCGTCGAAGAGGCGAACGAGATCCGCGTCGTTTTCTCCGAGCCGATGGTCGCGATGGGACGGATCCCGGCGCGGCTGAAGCCAGCCTTCTTCCACATCGCTCCCGCGGTCGCCGGCACGTACCGATGGTCGGGGACCACGATCCTCATTCTGACGCCGACGAAGCGGCTGCCCCTTGCCACGAAATACGACGTCACGATCGACGCGGGCACGGCGGCGGTCAGCGGGCGCAAACTTGCCGCCGCCTACACGTTCAGTTTCACGACGCCGACCGCGCGCCTGATGCAGACGAACTGGTATCGGCCCGGCGGCCGTTTCGACGCCGCGCCGATCGTCGTCTTGCGGTTCAACCAGCCGGTCAGAGCGGAGGACGTGCTGGCGCACGTGCGCGCGTCGTTCGAGGCGCACAACTTCACGCCTCCGGTGATTCCCCAGGCGGCACAGGACCGCCTGCGCGCGATCGATGGTGCGGCACTGCAGGCCTTCGCGGAGAAGGTGCAGCGGACGCGCGAGGCCGCATCCGCGACGACGGCGGTGACGTTGGCCGTCGCCAGGGACTGGGACAAGAAGCGCTACAAGCCGTCACCCGACATGGTCGTGCTGCAGGTCACGACGCCGGTGCCGCCCGAGAGCTGGGTGCGCATCGAACTGGACGGCCATCTCGCGTCGCTCGGCGGCCTGGCGACATCCGGCCGCGTGCAGAACTACATAGTGAAGGTCGAGCCGGCGTTTTTCGCCGATCGGTTCCGCTGCGAGGCGGCGTGCGATCCCGACAATCACAACCCGATTCATTTCCGCGTCCCGGTGAAGGCCGCGGCGTTCGCCGCCGCGCTGACGGCCATGGACATCACCGCTCCAAACGGCGAGCGCGCGCTCGCGAAGTCCGCGCCCCGCGCGCGGAACAGTTGGGAGCAGGACGAATCCGACGATCTGACGTTCGAGGACGCCGGCGTCGCGGCGCAGCCGCCCGTCAGCCGCTGGCTCGCGACCCTGCCGGCCGACTTGAAGGCCGCCGATGGCCAGCTTCTCGGCTACACCTGGGCCGGCATCGTCGACAACTGGCACCAGCGTGCGTTCACGAGCTTTGGGGGCGGGCACGGCGTCTGGGAGAAAGACGGCGGGCCGCAGCTCCCGTTCTACGCCCGGAACTTTCAGAACGTGAAGCAGTGGGCGGCGCCGGTCGAGCCGGCGCAGTTGATGCCGACGCTGCTCAACCTCCAGGCCGCGGGATTTCATCTCACGCCGGCGACGACGCCGACCGCGCGACGCCTTGGCGTGCAGCCCGATCGCATCCAGTCGCACGGACTCGATCTCGCGGGCGTGCTGAAGCCGTCGGGCACCGGCTTCGTATGGACGGCCGTCGAAGAAGGCGAGCCGATCGCGCAGGCGCGGGCGGCGAAGGACAAAGATGGCAAGCCGCTGGTCCGCGCGAGCCTCGTGCAAGTGACGAATCTGGCGATCAGCGTGAAGGACAGCCCGCAGAACACGCTGCTGTTCGTGACTCGCCTGGATACCGCGGCGCCAGTCCCCGGCGCCCGCGTGTCGATCATCAAGCTCGACGGCCAGCCGCAGTGGACGGGCACGACGGGCGAGGACGGCGTGGCGATCGCGCCGCAGACGCGGCTTCGGAATCCGCTGCGGTGGTCGGAATTCGCCTTCCTCGTCATGGCCGAAAAAGACGGCGACGTCGCGTATGTCGGCAGCGACTGGAACGAAGGCATCCTTCCGTGGGAATTCGGGATCGGGCTCGACCTCGAGGAAGCCGATCCGCTGCTCCGGGGGACGGTCTTCACCGATCGCGGCGTCTACAAGCTCGGCGAGGAGGTCCACTTCAAGGCCATCCTGCGGAGCAATACGCCTTCCGGCATTCGGCTCCTGCCGGAAGGGACGCCCGTCGCGATCACGGTGCGCGACAACCGCAACAAGGTCATCGACGAGCGCACGGTCAATCTCAACGGATGGAGCACGGCGGAATGGACGTTGACGCTGCCCGCTGACGGGACCCTCGGCGACTACAGCGTCCGCGCCATCCTCGAAAGCGATCGGACGAAGACGGCAGCGCCCCGACAACCGCAAGGCGAGGAGGAGTACTACATCGATCGCGATTGGAAGAAGACCGTGGTCGGGTCGTTCCTCGTGGCGGCATATCGCCGTCCCGACTTCCGGGTCGACGTCACGCTGGCGGGCGAGTCGCGCCTCGCCGGCGATCCCCTCAAGGGCGCGATCAACGCGCGCTATCTCTTCGGCGCGCCGATGGTGAAGCGTCCGGTGCACTGGGCTTTCACGCGGACCCCCGTTTACGACGCGCCGGCGGCCATTACCGATCAGTTCCCGTTCGATCGCTGGGCGTTCGTCGGCTGGATAGACGACGACACGCGACGAGCCAAGAGCGAGATGGCCGCCAATGACGCGGAGACGATCGCGGGCGGACAGCTCCCGCTGTCGCTCGACACCGACGCGAAGGCCGGCATCCCGTATTCGTACACGCTCGAAGGGGACGTTCAGGACGTGTCGCGCCAGCACATCGCCAACAGGACCAGCCTGATCGTCCATCCTGCGCCCTGGTACATCGGCGTCAAGCGCAGCCCGCTCTTCAACGAGCAAAGAGACGGACTGAAGACGGAGCTCGTTGCCGTCGGGCTCGACGGCAAGACCGTCCCCGGCGTCGCCATCGAGGTGAAACTGACGCAGGTCCAGTGGCAGAGCGTGCGCCGCGCGGAAGGCAATGGCTTCTATACCTGGGAGACGGAGCGGAAAGAGGTGCCGGCCGGCGAGTGGCACGTGACGAGCGCGGCCGATCCAGTGCCGCTCAGTGTCGACCTCCCCGCGGGCGGCCTCTTCATCCTCGAAGCGAAAGCCGACGCGGGCCAGGGCCGGTTCGCCGTCACGCGCGAGTCCTTCTACGCGCTCGGACGCGGGTATACCGCCTGGCAGCGCTACGATCACAACCGCATCGATCTCGTCGCCGATCGCACCGCCTACAAGCCGGGCGACGTCGCGAAGATCCTGATTCAATCCCCCTGGGAGCAGGCGACCGCCCTCGTCACGACCGAGCGCGAAGGCATCCGGACGCACCGCCAGTTCGCGCTCACGTCCACGCAGCAGTCCATCGACGTTCCGATTACCGACGACGACATCCCGAACGTCTACGTCTCGGTACTGCTCGTCAAAGGCCGCTCCATCCCGCAAGCGAGCGCCGAAGTAAAAGAACACGATCCCAGTGATCCCGGCAAACCGGCATTCCGCCTGGGATACGTACAGCTCGGCGTCGAAGACAGCAGCCGGCGGCTGACCGTCGCCGTCGCCGCCAACAAACACGAATATCGGCCGGCCAACACCGCCAGCGTCGTCGTCGACGTGAAAGATCGGCAGGGACGGGGCGCCGCCAGCGAAGTGACGCTGTGGGCGGTCGATTATGGCGTTCTCTCGCTGACGGCGTATCGCACGCCGGACGTGCTCGGATCCGTCTACGTCAGGAAGGCGCTGCAGGTCCTCACCGAGGACGCCCGCCAGAAGATCATCTCCCGCCGCGTGGTGACGCCGAAAGGAGATTCGGACGGCGGAGGCGGCGGCGCGGACTCCAACGTGTCGTCGGTCCGCAGCGACTTTCGTGTGCTCGCCTTCTGGCTCGGCTCCGTCACGACCGACGCGCGCGGCCACGCGTCGGCGGATATCAAGCTGCCGGAGTCGCTGACGACGTACCGGATCATGGCCGTCGCCGGAGACCGCGGCTCGCGCTTCGGGTCGGGCGACAGCGAGATCCGGATCAACAAGCCCGTCACGCTGAAGCCGACGTTCCCACGGTTTCTCGCCGTCGGCGACAAGGCGATCTTCGGCGCCGTCGTGACGAGCCAGCTCAAGACAGGAGGCGCAGCGACCGTCACGATCGAGAGTCTCGATCCGCAGGTGATGGAGGTCGCAGCCAGGGGGCCGCAGACCGTCGACGTCGCGGCGGGCGCATCCGTCGAAGTGCGGTTCGAAGCCGCCGGCCGCGGCGTCGGGCGGGCGCGGGTCCGCATGACGGTGAAGCTCGCGAACGAGTCCGACGCGTTCGAGGATTCGATTCCCACCGAAGTGCTCGTGTCGCCGGAAACGGTGTCGGCCGTCGGCGAGGCCGGCGAGTCGAAGCCGACGGCGGAGGAGCGCCTGAAACTGCCCGCCGGAGTGGTCACGACGTTCGGCGGTCTTCACGTGGATCTGGCGTCGACGGCGCTGGTCGGCCTCGGCGAGGGCGCGCGCTATCTGGTCGAGTATCCGTACGGCTGCGCCGAGCAGCGCGGCTCGCGCGCGCTGGCGTTGCTTCTGTCGGCGGATCTCGGGGAAGCGTTCAAGCTCCCGGGCATCGAGCCGGCACAGCTCCGAACGACGGTGCAGGCGACGCTGACGGAGCTCCGCAAGTTCCAGTGCGAGAACGGAGGATTCGCCTACTGGCCGGGTGAGTGCTGGACCACGTCGCCATACCTGACCGCGTACCTGCTGCACGTCTTCAAGGTGGCGACGGATCTCAAATACCAGGTCGACGCGCCGATGATGAATCGCGCGTACGCGTACCTCGAGCTGCAGCTCGCGCAGCAGCCGCCGACCAACGAGAGCTGGTGGCCGGCGTACACGGCGTGGCAGGCGTTTGCCGTGAAGGTGCTCGTCGAAGGCGGTCGAAATCAGGACTCGAACATCACGCGCCTGTACAGCTACCGGGAGCGAATGCCCGTGTTCGGGCTCTCCTACCTGATGGACGCCCTCGTCGCGAAGGGAGAAGGTACCGGCGTCCGCGCCGGCGATCTGCGCCGACGCATCGGCAACGCGATTCTGCCCGAAGCGGCGACGGCGCACGTCGAAGAGCTGACCGATCCGTATCTGATGTGGTTCTGGAACTCCAACGTCCGATCCACCGCAATCGTGCTGAATTCGATGGTGAAGGCCGGCAGCGCCGACGCGCCGTACCGGCCGATCGTCGCCTGGCTGCTGCGGGCGCGCAGGGACGGAAGATGGGGCAATACGCAGGAGAACGCCCTTGCGCTCGAATCGCTGGTCAACTATTACAGGCGGTACGAGGCGGCCGCGCCGGACTTTTCGGCGGTCGTGACGATCTCCGACGTGGAGCTGGCAAACGCATCGTTCAAGGGGCGCTCGACCGAGGCCAAGGCGGCCGATCTGCCGATGCCCAGGCTGCTCGCGTCGGCGCCGGCGGGGGCCGACCGGCCGCTGACGTTCAGCCGGACCGGCACCGGCACGCTCTTCTACGCCGCGCGGTTGCGGTACGCCGTCGACCGTTTGTTCCAGTCCGGCCTCGACCAGGGCGTCCGGATCGAACGTTCGTACGCGCCCTATGTCGAGAACGGGACGCGTCCGGCGGGGACCTCTTTCAAAGCCGGCGATCTGGTGCGCGTGACGCTGACGCTGCAGTTGACGAAAGAGCGCCGCTTCATCGCGGTCACCGATCCGCTCCCCGCCGGCTTCGAGCCCGTCGATTCGTGGTTCGCGACATCTGCCGCTTCGCTCGCGCGGGACGACAACACACAAGGCGACGGCACTGACCGAAGCTGGTTCAGTTGGTGGGAGCGCGGCGGCTTCGATCACGTCGAGCGACACGACGATCGCGTTCAGCTTTTCGCCACGCGGCTGAGCGAGGGAACCCACACCTTCACCTACGTCGTCCGCGCCACGACGGCGGGCACGTTCCGGACGGCGCCGGCGCACGCGGAAGAGATGTACGAGCCCGAGGTGTTCGGGAGAACGGCGACGGCGGTGATCGATGTCAAGAAATGATCGTCGGCGACGGGTGTGCGCGGCAGCCGCCGTGCTCGCCGTGTCGATCGCCGGCATCTGGATTCGCTGCGGCCCGATCCCGCCGGCGCTCCTCGAGGGCGTCGACAGGCCGTCGACGGTCATCGTCGATCGCTACGGCCGGCCGTTGCACGAGACGCTCCAGGGGGGAACGCGAGTCCAGGCCGTGGACGCGGATCGCCTGCCGCCGACGCTCGTCGCCGCCACGCTCGCGGCGGAGGATCGCCGCTTCTATTCGCACCCGGGCGTGGACCTCGTCGCGCTGTTGCGCGCGGCGCGGCACGATCTCGTCGAAGGGCGTGTGGTCGAAGGAGGATCGACGATCACGCAGCAGGTGGCGAAGCTGCTGCTGCAGCGCCGCGAAGGCCTGCACGCACGAGGCGCCCGGACGAAGCTCCGGGAGATGGTCCTTGCGCTTCGGCTGGAGCACCGCTTCGGGAAGCAGGAAATCCTTGCGCTATACCTGAATCTCGCGTCGTACGGAAACCAGATGGCCGGTGCCGCCCGCGCGAGCCAACTGTACTTCGGCGTGGACGCGGCGATGCTCACGCCCGCGCAGGCGGCGTTCCTCGCGTCGCTGCCGCAGCGGCCGAGCGCATTCAACCCCTGGAAGAATCCGGCCTCGTCGCGGAGCCGCCAGATGGCGGTGCTTCGGCGGATGGCGGCCGCAGGCGCGCTCGACCCCGAGCGTCTGCGCGAGGCGCGCGAGGAGCGGCTGAGCCTGCGTCCGCGCTCGGCGGCCTTCAGCGCCCCTCATTTCGTCGAGATGGTTTCGGCGCTCCCCCGGGATGGGGCCGATGAGCCCGCCCGCATCGAAACCACGCTGGATCTCGACCTGCAGCGTGAGGTGGAGGGCATCGTCGAGCACGAACGTCCGGCGTTGAAGGCCCACGGCGCGTCCAACGTGGCCATCGTCGTGCTCGATAATCACCGCGGCGAATGGCTCGCGTGGGAAGGATCGGGCGATTACACCGATGCGGACCATGGCGGCGCGATCAACGGACCGCGCGTTCCGCGCCAGCCGGGCTCGGCGCTGAAGCCGTTCACCTACGCGCTGGCGTTCGAGCAGGGGCGCACTCCCGCGACCGTGCTGCCCGACATCCCCTCACACTTCCCGACCGCCGAGGCCGGCGTCGTGTACAGCCCGCGCAATTATGACGGCCAATATCGGGGGCCGCTGCTGGCGCGCCGGGCGCTGGCCGGATCAGAGAACGTTCCCGCGGTGGCGCTCGCCTCGGACATCGGCGTCAGCACGCTGCTGCGTTTCCTCGATCGCGCCGGGCTGACGACCTTCGATCGCACGCCGTCGTTCTATGGACTCGGCGTCACGCTGGGCGACGCCGAAGTACGGCTCGACGAGCTCGTGGCGGCGTACGCGATCTTCGCGCGCGGCGGATCGTGGGTCCGGCCGACGGCGATTCTCACGCCTGAAGGCGGAAGCCACGAAGAGCACCGCGTCATCAGTCCGCGTACCGCCTTCTGGATCACCGACATCCTGAGCGATCCCGACGCGCGCGCGTTCATATTCGGCCGCGGCAGCAGCCTCGACTTTCCATTCCCCGTCGCCGTCAAGACCGGCACCTCTCAGGCGTACCACGACAACTGGACCATCGGCTACACCCGCGACGTCACGGTCGGCGTCTGGGTCGGCAACTTCGATCGCACCCCGCTCCGCGACTCGTCTGGCGTCACGGGCGCGGGCCCGATCTTTCACGCCGTGATGCTCGCGGCGGCCCGGCGTGCCGGCGGCCTCGCGGCTACGATGCCGATCGCGGCACCGCCGGCTGACGTCGAGGAAGCAGCCATCTGCGCGCTTTCGGGGATGCGAGCGAACCCGTGGTGCCCGTCGCGAGGCCGGGAGTGGGTGCCCGCGGGCGCCGAGGCCGTGCCGTGCTCGTGGCACCATCAGACCGACGAAGGGGTTGTCACGTACTATCCGCCCGAGTATCGGGCATGGGCGAGGAGCGAGGCCGGAGGCGCGGCCAGCGAGAATACCGGATCGAAGGATTTCGCTCCTCGCGACTCGCGCCTGGCGCCCCGCAGCTCGCTCCTCCAAATCGCCAACCCGCCCGCCGGCGCCATCTACAGCGTGGATCCGACGCTCCGCCGCGAATTCCAGGCGCTCCCGCTCCGCGTCGTCACGTCCCGGCCGACCACCGTGACGTGGCTGGTCGACGGCGCGACCGTGGGCACGGCGCCTTCGGACCGCAGCCTGCTGTGGCCGCTTGCCGTCGGCGCCCATCAAATCGAAGCGCGCGATGCCGACGGGCGCAGCACGAAAACCTCGGTGATCGTGAAGTAGAGTCGGCGCTGGCAGAGCTTCGCGGGGCTTCGATATGCTTCAGGTCGTCCAACTTGCAGTGATTCCGGGCCAGCAAGGAGGACATTCGATGGGTATCCTGTCCTGGATTCTGTTCGGCCTCGTCGTAGGGATAATCGCGAAGCTCCTGACTCCCGGTAGAGATCCGGGCGGGTTCATCATCACCATCCTGCTCGGCATTGCCGGCGCGCTGCTGGGCGGGTTCATCGGCCGTGCGATTGGCTTCTACGGTCCGAATCAGTCGGCCGGCTGGCTGATGTCGATTGGAGGCGCGATCGTTCTGCTCGTGCTTTACCGGATGGTCGCGCCGCGGCGGGCCTGAACGGGGTCGGCCGCGTCGACCGCCGCCTCGAGGAGATCGTCGGCGGTAAAGGGACGGACCAGCGTCGTCTCCTCGCTCGAGACGGCCGACCAATCGTCGCAGATGCGCACGACCTGAAGCTCCGGACAGTAGCGGCGAAGCCGTGCCGCGATGCCCAGCCCGGACCCCTCCGGCATCTGGTTCTCGATGATCAGGACGTCGAAGCCTCCGTGCTCCACGCACGCCAGGAACGCATGGCCGCCGTGTGTCGCTACCGTCACGCGGCAGCCGGCTCTCGCCAGGACCCGCGCCGCCGCGGCGCACAGATCGACATCGTGACTGACGAACAACACGGAAGACATGGGGTTGAGACCGGGTGCTATCGCAAGGGAAGTGCCCGAATATTCCGGCGGATTCTCGCCAGATCTCCCGGCACGCGTTGCGCCGATCGTCACATTTTTGCACACGGATCACGAAAACCGCGCAGGCCCGGCCATATGGGTGCTTCCGCGAGGGATCCGCAGTCTCGATCCGTGGCGACGGCGCAAGACGGAAGCGGCCGCGGGACAACCGGCGTGACGGAGAAACGGGACGCGACGTTGAAACGCGCGGACGCGCCGTCGAAGCTCCGTCGCAACTTTTTCATCGTCCGTACGGATGAAGTTGAAAAAAATCTGTGTATTATCATCGCGTGAGTTCCCCGACAGTTCGAGCTCGTACGTGGCAGGCGGGAGAGATCTTCACCGTCAACGACGCGACGGAGTTGTACGAGCTCGATCGGTGGGGAAAGGGCTACTTTTCGATTTCGAACGAGGGCCACGTCCTCGTTCACCCGACGAAGGACCCGGCGCGCGCGATCGATCTGAAACAGCTCACCGATCATCTGATGCTTCGAGGGATCGGTCTGCCGGTCCTGGTCCGGTTCACCGACATCCTGCGCCACCGCGTCGGCGACATCCATAACGCCTTCCGGGCGGCCATCAACCAGCACTCGTACGAGGGCAAGTACGTCTGTGTTTACCCCATCAAAGTGAACCAGCAGCGGCAGGTCGTCGAGGAGGTGCTCGACTTCGGCCGCGAGTACGGCTTCGGTCTCGAGGCCGGGTCGAAACCCGAGCTGCTGGCGGTCATGGCGCAGGCCTACAACGACACCCCCATCATCTGCAACGGGTTCAAGGACGCCGAGTTCATCGAAATGGCGATGCTGGCCCAGAAAATCGGGCGGAACGTCATCCCGGTGGTCGAGAAATACACGGAGCTCGGCCTGATTCTGAAGTACGCGGAGAAAGTCGGCGTTCGGCCGCAGATCGGGATGCGCGTCAAGCTGGCCGCCCGCGGGAGCGGCCGCTGGCAGGGATCGGGCGGATATCGGTCCAAGTTCGGCCTGACCGTTGCCGAGGTGCTCCGGGGTCTGGAGGAACTGAAGGTTCTCGGCATGCAGGACTGCTTCAAGCTCCTGCACTTCCACCTCGGCAGCCAGATCCCGAACATCCGGATCGTCAAGGCCGCCCTGAACGAGGCCGCGCGCATCTACACGGAGCTCGTCAAATCGGGCGCGGGCCTCGAGTATATCGACGTGGGCGGCGGCCTCGGCGTCGACTACGACGGCTCACAGACGAACTTCGAGTCGAGCGTCAACTACACGCTGGAAGAGTACGCCAACGACGTCGTCTATCACGTGCAGACCGTGTGCGACGACGCCGGCGTCAAGCATCCGACCATCGTTTCGGAGAGCGGCCGGGCCATCGTCGCTTACCACAGCGTCCTCATCTTCAACGTTCTCGGGGTTTCGGCGTTCGGCGAGGAGAAGATTCCGGACGCGATTTCACCCGACGAGGCCGAGCAGCCGGTCATCGACCTGCTCGAGACCTATCAGAACCTGTCCGTGCGCAACGCCCTCGAGAGCTACCACGACGCGCAGCAGGCGCTCGACATGGCGATGAACCTCTTCACGGGCGGGTATCTGCCCCTCGACCAGCGCTGCCAGGCGGAGAACCTGTACTGGGCGATCCTCGTGAAGCTCAAAAAGCTCGTCGCGCAGATGGAGGACGTCCCCGAGGACCTCCAGGCGCTCGACGATGCGATGGCCGACACGTATTTCTGCAATTTCTCGCTGTTCCAGTCGATCCCCGACAGTTGGGCCATCAAGCAGCTCTTCCCCGTGATGCCGATCCACAACCTGAATCGCGCGCCGAGCCATCACGCGGTGCTGGGCGACATCACGTGCGACTCGGACGGGAAGATCGATTCGTTCATCGATCGGCGCGACGTCAAGAAAACGCTGCCGCTGCACACGGTCAACGGCGAGCCGTACTATCTCGGCGTCTTTCTCGTCGGCGCCTATCAGGAAATCCTCGGCGACCTGCACAACCTGTTCGGCGATACACACGCCGTGCACGTCAGCCTGGACGAAGGCGGGAACGTCGTCCTCGACGCCGTGATCAAGGGGGACACCGTCCGCGAGGTACTCGACTACGTCGAGTTCGACGCGGAGATGCTCGTGCGGAAGCTGCGTCAGGACGTCGAGCTCGCGGTCCGCGAAGGCCGGCTCTCCTACGAGGAGTCCGGGCGCCTGCTCGAGTTCTACGAAGAAGGGCTCCACGGCTACACCTACCTCGAAGAGCCCCGGGAGAGATAACTCCAGTCCCCAGTCCCCGGTCCTCGGTCCCCGGTCCCCGGTCCCCGGTCCCCGGTCCCCAGTTGACTCAGAATCTCGAGCTGTTGTTGCCGGTCGCGGCCTTGGCCCCGGGATCTTTCCCTACCGTGACGGTCGCCGCAGCGGTCGACCTGTTTCCCGCGCGATCGGCGCAGGTGACCGTGAGCGAGTAGACGTTGCTGTCCTTCGCGCGCACGCTCGCCGAGAATGCGCCCGTGACGAGCGCGTCACCGGCCGCGCCGCCCGTGACCGACGTCAGCGCGCACTGCGGAGCCGCGTCGACGTTGTCCGTCGCGCTGACCGTGACGACGACGTTCACCATCTTGCCGTTCGGCGGCCAGACGAAGGCCGGCGACGCCGCGACGCTTGTGATGACCGGGGCCGTCGTGTCGGGCGGCACGACCACGTCGACGCTGCCGTCGCTGTGGTTGCCCGCCGCGTCGAGGCATCTGACGTGCAGCGTGTAGGTCCGGCCGCCCGTTGCGCGGAGAACCGCCTCGAACGGGCCCGTGATGGTGAAATCGCTTGCCGAGCCTGCGCTGCTCGTGATCGACGTCAGCCCGCACACGGGCACGGCGTCGACGTCGTCTGTGGCGACGACGGCAACCTTGACGGGAACGAGCGAATCGTTCGGCGGCCAGATCGTCGAAGGCGTCGCGCTGACGCTCGAGATCACGGGCGGCGTCGTATCCGGAGGCACCACGACGTTCACGCTGCCATCCACGCTGTTGCCGGCGGCGTCTTTACACGTCACGACGAACGTATAGGTCGCGCCGCCCACCGCGCGCACGGATCCGGAGAGCGGACCGGTAATGCCGGCATCGCTCGGCGATCCACCGTGGCTGTCGATGCTCGTCAGCGTGCAGACAGGGGACGGGTCCTTGTCGTCCGTGGCGGTCGCCGACAGCGTCACGGGCACCATCACCTTGTTGGGCGGGACGATGCTGGACGGGCTCGCCGTGAGCGACGTGATGACGGGTGGGGTCGTGTCGGCCGCCTTCGGGGGCGTCAGCCGGAAGACCCGCGCCTCGCCGTTGAGCGTGCCGTCGCCGACGATCTGCCCGGCGGCATTGATGCCTTTCGCTTCGGACAGGAACCATCCGGAATCCGCCGGAATGCGCTCGTTCAGATCGACCGCGCCGTCGGCATCCGTGTGCAGCAGGGCGTGCGACGCGAAGTCGACGTCCGAGATGAACCAGCCCGCGCTCGCGCCGTTGGCGATCGCTTCGACGTTGCCGAATACGGAATGCGCGCTGTCGACGTTTACGGGCGGGCCGGTCAGGAAGCGGAACGCGTGAAACACGCCGCTGCCGAGCGAGTAGCCGCCGATGTTGCCGGCGTCATCGATCGCGCAGGCGTTGCTGATCCCGCTCGGACCGTCGAACGACGTCGCGTCGTCGGTCGTGTCGTCGACGTTGATCCGGTACGCGTGCTGGGCGCCCGTTGCCGTCGTCGACGTGCCGGCGATCTGGCCCGATGTGTTGATCCCGCACGTCATCGCGAAGGTGCCTCCGAGCGTGGGAAGCGTCTGGGCGGGCAGACCCGGACTGGCGCGCCAGCCGCGGAGGCCGCCGTCCGGCGTATCGCTGTAGCCGACGACAACGCCGGCCTCGTTGATGCCCGCGCCGATCGTGGCCGTGCTGCCAGCCGGCGGCTCGATATCTTCGAGCGGCAGGCCGTCGCGGAAGCGAAACGCGCGGGTGCCGGAGCCGACCGAATGGGAGCCGGTCAAATCGCCGTGACCGTTGATCGCGTACGCGATGCTGCCGACGCCGAGTCCGGGAAGATACTCCCAGCCGAAGCCGTCGGTATACCGCACGGCGCGCGGGCCGGTCGGGCCGTTCACGTAACCGGAAATCTGTCCGGAGGCGTTGATACCGGTCACCGCGGGTACCAGTCCATCGATGGTCCCGAGGTCCTCAACCGTGTACGAAACGGCATCCGCCCTGAGGGTCGACCGCCAGGGGACGACGACAAGAAGGATGACCACGGCTGCAACGGCATATCGCTTCATCAGCGACCTCCGCTGTCGAGCTGAGCAACCTCGGTGCCCTCCGGCAGAGCCTGGGCTACAAGCCTTTGTATGTCAATAAGATACAGTCTGCATTTGGCGACTGTGCGGGGGTGTGCGCCGGCTCGGCGGGATCACGAAATGGAACAGTTGATCACCGTTGCGCGATCACTTATGGACCATAGAGTCACGTTTTGTCTTGAACTCGTTCCCAGGCTTCCATTCCGGGTATTTCTGTGCATTTGCCACGCGATAGCCGACCGCCAGCACGAGCTGTGCGTCCTGCGCGGTCCCCGATAGATCCCAGTCCGGTTTCACCTCGTCGGACGGCTGGTGATAGTGGTGCTCCTCGTAGTCATCGAGCTTGCTCTTCAGATAATCGGGCGGTTTGCCTGCTGACGGAGCCGTTTCCACGCCGCTTTCGGTGTACAGCGACGGCACGCCCTGCTTCGCGAAGTTGAAATGGTCGGAGCGGTAATAGAAGCCTTTCTCCGGCTGCGGATCGGCGCGAAGCGTGCGGCCCTGTTCCCGTGCCGCCTGGCGGAGATAATCGTCGAGATCCGACGCGCCGTAGCCGATGACCGTGACGTCTTTCGACGGCGCGTAGACGTTCGGCTCGTCGACGTTGATTTCCGCGAGCGTCTTCGCCAGCGGATGCAGCGGCATGACGGCGTAGTACTGCGAGCCGAGCAGCCCCTGCTCCTCGGCTGTCACCATCACAAAGAGGATCGAGCGCCTGGGCTGCGGCCGCACTTTCGTGAAGGCGCGCGCAACCTCGATCATCGTCGCGACGCCGGCCGCGTTGTCGCGGGCGCCGTTGTAGATGTTGTCGCCGTTGACCGGCAGACCGACGCCGAGATGATCCCAATGCGCCGTGTAGATGACGTACTCGTCTTTCACGGACGCATCGGTCCCTTCCACCTTCGCGACGACGTTGTGGGAGTCGATCGTGCGCAGCGTGTTGTGGATGGCCATCGAGGCGGTGACGCCAAGCGGCACCGCCTTGAAGCTCCTGGTGAGCGCCTGCTTCTTCAGGGCATCGAAATCCATTCCGGCCATCGAGAAGAGCTTGCGCGCGGAGTCGACGGTGATCCAGCCCTCGATGTTCACGCGCCCCATGTTCCTGTCGGGCGGAATGATGTCGAACTTCTCGCCGAGGTTGCCCTGCACCACGGAGAACGGATACGCGGCCGGCTCGGTCTCGTGAACGATGAGGACGGCGGCCGCGCCCTTGCGCGCGCCTTCCTCGAACTTGTACGTCCAGCGTCCGTAGTACGTCATCGCCCTGCCGCCGAACATCTTCGGATCGAGTTTCGACGGATCGGCCGGATCGGGCACCGGCGGATCGTTGATCAACACGACGATCGTCTTGCCCTTGACGTCGACTCCCTTGAAGTCGTCCCAGCCGTACTCCGGCGCTTCCACACCATAACCCGCGAACACGACGTCGGAGTTGGCGATGGCGGCGCTGTCGGCGACGTGCTTCGACCACGCCACCACATCGTCTTTCCAGGCGAGCGCGAGCGTCTTCGAGCCTTTCGTAAACGTGAGCGGCTTCGCCTCGGCTCCGGTGATGCCGACGAGCGGCACTTTCTGGACATACGTGCCGTCGGGATTTCCCGGCTTCAGCCCCATGTCCCTGAACTGCGTCTGAAGATAGTCGACAGTCAGGTTCTCGCCCGCGCCGCCGGGCGCCCGTCCTTGATAGGGGTCCGCCGAAATCACCTTGACGTGCTGAAGGATCGCCGCCGGATCGACCTGTGGCAGCGACGCGACCGGCACATCTCCGGATGTGGCCGTCGTTTCACTGGCAGGCGCCGCCCCGCGCCCGCAACCCCCAGCGAGAAGAGCGATGACGACAACGGCCGGAAGCGCTCGTCGGGCGTTCACCATATTCGGGATTCTATCTCCGCGCCCGACGTTCCACCGGTTCCTGAGGTTCCATGGGTTCCACAACCCCGGAGCCTGGAACCCCATCCTTTCCTACCACCCCCCGTCTAACCCCTCATGTGGATCGATCTCAGGCATGACATCAAGTACGCAATCCGGGGGCTGCGGCGGACACGCTCGTTCACCGCAGTCGCCGTTCTGACGCTGGCTCTCGGCATCGGCGCGAATACGGCGATCTTCTGCGTCATCAATACCGCGCTCCTGCGGCCGCTGCCGTACGCGGACGGCGATCGACTCGTGTTCGTGTGGAATACGAAGGACGGCGCGCCCGAGCCGCTCGGTCCCGGACGGATGCTCGATCTTCGAACGCAGGCGACGAGCTTCGCCGGCTTCGCCGGCATCAGCCACATCTCGTACACGCTCACCGGCGCCGGCGAGCCGGAGCGGATCAGCGGCTCGAGCGTATCGTCCAGCTTCTTCGACGTCCTCGGCGCGCGTCCGCTGCTCGGGGAGCCGTTTCACGCCGGCGGCGCGGATCCGTCGGCGGTCGTCTTCAGCCATGCATTGTGGAAGCGGCGCTTCGGCGCCGACCCCTCCATCGTGGGCCGCACGATTACGCTCAACGGCAAGCCGCGGTTCGTGACGGCGGTGATGCGGCCGGACTTTTTCTGGCCGATGATCACGGGACGGCCGGGCGCGACGCCCGGACCGGAACTGTGGGTGCCCGGCGGCGCGGGGGACATTCCACGGACCGCCAGCGATGAGGATCGCGACATGACCGGCAACCGCAACGGCGGCTACCTGCGCGCGGTCGCGCGGCTGAAGCCGGGCGTAGCCGTCGGGCGCGCAAGGGCAGAGCTTGCGGCGATCGGCGATCGGCTGTCGCGAGAACATCCCGAGGACGGCGGCCGCGGCGCGACTGTCGTCGCCATCCGCGATCAGTTCTTCGGACCCGTGGAGCGTCCGCTGTTCGTGCTCGGCGGCGTAGTGACGTTCGTCCTCGCGATTGCGTGCGCGAACGTGGGCGGACTCCTGCTCGGCCGAGGCGCCGCCCGGCGCCGCGATCTGGCCTTGCGGCGCGCGCTGGGCGCGACGCGCGCGCGGGTGATTCGACAGCTCCTGACCGAGGCAACCGTGCTGTCGATGGCCGGTGCGGCCGCCGGTGGAATCCTTGCGTGGTGGGGATCGGCCGTGATGTCGCGGGTCGCGCCCAGCGATTTCATCGGCAGCCAGACGCCGGCCATCGATGCGCGCGTCCTCGCGTATTCGCTCGGCGTGTCGATCGTGTGCGGCCTCGCGTTCGGCGCAATCCCCGCGCTCCAGCTTTCGCGCGATGCTCTGTCGGGTGCGCTCGGAGAAGGCGGCGCGCGCTCTTCGAGCGCGACGCACACCGGCCGGATGCGCGACACACTCGTCGCGGTCGAAATCGCCGTCGCCGTCGTACTGCTCGCCGGATCCATTCTGCTCGTCCGCAGCTTCCGCGAGCTCACGCGCGCCGATGTCGGGCTCGATACGAGGAACCTGCTGACATTCGAGGTTTCGCTGACCGGCGATCGCGTTGGGAATCAAGCGAAACAGGTGCAGTTCTATGATGCGCTGGCGCAGCGGCTGCAGCAGGTGCCCGGCGTCCGCGCGGTCGGCGCAGCGGTGACGCTCCCGATCGGGGGCGACAGCTTCGGCACGAGTTATCTTCCCGAAGGCCGCGCCGTGCTGACTCGCGCCGAGCTGCCGTCGGCGGGATATCAGGTTGTGATGCCGGGGTATTTCGCGGCGATGGGAATCCCGATCAGGTCTGGACGGGACGTTCGCAGTTCGGACACGCCGGACGCGGAGCCGATCGTGCTCGTCAACGAACAGCTCGCGCGAGAAGCGTGGCCGGGCCAGGATCCCGTGGGCAAGCGGCTGAAACTCGATCCGGCCGACACGTCGTGGTGCCGCGTGGCCGGCATGGTCCGGGATATTCGTCATCTCGGGCCGGCGGTACCGCCACGGCCAGAGGTCTACCAGCCCGCATCGCAGCGCTCGTTCCCGTTCATGTCGTTCGTCGTTCGTACCAGCGCCGACCCGTATGCCGCCGTCGTGTCGATTCGACGCGCGGCGGCCGAGCTCGATCCGAGGCTGCCATTGGCCGGGGTGAAGACGATGGATGAACATGTCGAGCGGGCGCTCGCGAAGCCGAAGTTCTTCTCGGCGCTGGTCACCTCATTCGGCGGCCTCGCGGTGACGCTGGCCGTCGTGGGCATTTACGCGATGATGGCGTGGTCGGTCAGCGAGCGGCGTCAGGAGATTGCCATCCGCATGGCGCTCGGCGCGGGTAGTGCGTCGGTCGCGGGCATGATCGTCCGGAAAGCGCTGTTTCTCGCCGTATCGGGCATCTGCGTGGGGCTGCTGGCCGCCCGGGCCGCGACCTCGGTCCTGACCGGACTCCTGTATGGCGTGCGCCCGACGGATCCGTCCGCTTTTGCGCTGACCGCGGCGGTCATCGGACTCGTCGCGCTTGCGGCATGCTACGTGCCCGTCCGCCGCGCGATCCGCGTGGATCCGATCGACGCGCTGCGATAGTCTTCGGCTCATGCCGAAGACGCTGTCGATCGCCGCGTTCGCCGCCATGGTGGCCGGGATCGCCGCGCTGTACTACGTGCACGCGTTGGTCGCGGTCCGGCCGGGATTCATCGCGTTGCAGGTGGCCGCGGTACTGTTGATGATCGCCGCTCGCATCACATTCGGGCGGCGAAGTTTTCACGCCGCGGCGAATCCGACGGCCGGCGGCGTCGTCCAGAACGGGCCCTACGCTTATATCCGGCATCCGATCTACGCGGCCGCCATCTATTTTGTCTGGGCCGGCGCCCTGGATCGCTTTTCCTGGCAGGCGGCCGTCAGCGCGGCCCTCGTCACGGCGGGCGCGTTCATCCGAATGAACATGGAGGAGCGGCTGCTCGTAGGCAGATACCCGGAATACGCCGCGTACATGGCGCGCGTCCGACGGATCGTTCCTTTCATTTACTGACGTCCTGATCCGCCTGCAGGAGGCAGATGAACTCGCCGAGGATCATCGCAGTCGCGCCCCAGACCTGGCGACCGAGGAGATCGAAATAGGGGTATTCGATTGCGAGCCCCTCGCGCGTGCGCGTTCCGCGTCGGATGCGCGAGGCGTCCTGCAGATCGTCGACCGAGACCTCGAGCACTTCCTCGACTTCGTGCGCGGCCGGGGCAAAGGCCGGGCGATCGTCGGTCACGCCGACGACGGGATGCAGAGTGAATCCGCTCACCAGCACGTGAACAGGCGTCAGTTCGCCCAGGATGCGCACGCGCGCCGGATCGACGCCGATCTCCTCGTGTGCTTCGCGCAGCGCCGCTTGCACCAGCGTTTCTCCGGGATCGGTCGCGCCGCCCGGGAGGCTGATCTGCCCGGCGTGCCGGCGCAGGCCGCTCGCGCGCACGGTCAGCGGAAGCGAGGGTCCTTGCGCGCCCGGATAGAGGAGCAGGAGTCCGGCCGCGCCGCGGGCGTCCGTCGGGAATTCACCGGCCTTCCAGCCGGTGCGCGCCGGCGTCGGCATGAACCGGAGCTGCGCCTCGAGCCCGGGCAGCGTGCCGGCAAGACGCTCGCGAAGGACGGTTTCGAGCGCCGCTAATGGAGAGCTCATTTCGTCCGGCCGGCGAGCAGTCCGACGCTCAGTCCGTACGCGTTGACGCAGTTGTATTCGAGGATCGCCTCATAATTCGGATACACGAGGAAATGCCGCTTGACGCCGGATACGAGGGAGGCGCGCGCGATGCTCCTGTCGGCGCCGGCCAGGGCGCCGCCCGAAGAGGTGCGCACCCCCAGCTTCGACCACGTCGCGACCGGCAGCGGCACGCTCATCTGCCGGCGCGCCAGGCATCCTTCGGTCTGCAGCGGCGCGACTTCCGACAGGCGCGCGAGCAGCGACACGGGCACTGTGACTTCACGGCCCCAGGACTGATCCTTCGTCCATCCGTGCGAGGCCAGATAGTTCGCGATCGACGCGAACACGTCCGGCGTGGATTTCCAGATGTCGCGCCGGCCGTCGCCGTCGAAATCCTGCGCGTACAGCAGAAAGCTCGACGGCATGAACTGGGGCTGGCCCAGCGCGCCCGCCCAGGAGCCGCGCATCGCCGCCGGCTCGACGTCGCCGCTGTCGAGGATCTTCAGGGCGTCGAACAGCTCCTCGCGGAACATGGCCGACCGCCGTGGATCGTAGGCGAGCGTCGCCAGCGTCTGTATCGTCGGACGAACTCCGCTGAAGCGGCCGAAGTTCGACTCGAGTCCCCAGATGGCAATCACGATGCCCGGCGGCACGCCGTATTTGTCGCGCACCTCCTTCAGGACGGCGGCGTGCGCCGTGCGCATCGCTTGCGCGGTCCGCACGACTTTCTTCGTCAGGTGCCGCTGAAGGTATCGATCGAGCGTCATCACCAGCTCCGCCTGCGTGCGATCGCGCTCGACGACGATCGGGAGCGGTTGAAGGCCGGCGAAGGCGGCGTCGAGGGTGGCGTCGCTGATCCCGCGCTCTTTCGCTTCCTCGCGGACGGCGCTGAGCCATTCGTCGAACGGCTGCGGCGCGAGCGGCGCGACGGGCGGCACCTGCTGGAGGAAGAGAACGAAGCCGACGAGGGCGGCGAGCTCGCGCATCTGTCATCTATTATGCGCCGCGCGCGCGGGGCGGGTTAGGATCGCGCTATGGCAGGCTCCGAGTTCCCGCGCCTCGATCGCGACGCCGCGCTGTCGGTCGCGGATCTGGTGCGCGGCTGCACGTTCGACGACTTCCTCCTCACGCCTCAACGCAGCATCGTCGCGCGTCGCGATCCGGCCGCGATCGACCTGTCCTGCCGCGTGTCGCAGCGGGTTGCGCTCAAGCGGCCGATCGTGTCCGCGAACATGGACACGGTGACGCGCGCGCCCATGGCGATCGTGCAGGCGGAGGAGGGGGGCATCGGCATCATCGACCGGGGCTTCCGCGCCGGCGACATTCAGCCGCAGGTGCGCGAGGTCGAGATCGTCAAGCGGACGCAGCACGGCGTGATCGGCGATCCCTACAGCGTCGCGCCTGATGCGTCGGTCGACGAGGCGGCGGCGCTCATGTCGCGCTCACGCGTCGGGACGCTCGTGGTCGTCGACGAGCGGCGGCGGCTGAAGGGGCTGCTGACGGAGCGCGATCTGCGGTTCGTCCGCGGCGAGGGCCTGCGCGTGTCCGATCGGATGACGCCCGTGGACCGGCTCGTCGTCCATACGGGCGCCGTTTCCGCGGAAGACGCGGAGCGCATCATGGTCGAGCGCAAGGTCAAAAAGCTGCCCCTCGTGTCGGGGGATGGCACGCTGCTGGGGCTGGTGACGGCGCGCGATCTGGTGAAACAGCGGCGGCTGCCGTTCGCGACGCGGGACGATCAGGGCCGCCTTCGCGTCGGGGCGGCCATCGGCGCGACAGGGGATTACCTGGAGCGCGCGGCGGAGCTGCTCAAGGCCGAAGTCGACGTGCTCGTCATCGACATCGCGCACGGACACTCGCAGGTCATGGATCGCGCGATCGGGGAGGTGCGCAAGCGGTTCGGCGATGTCGAGCTGATTGCCGGCAATGTCGGCACCGCGGAGGGCACGAAGTTCCTGCTCGACCGCGGCGTCAACGGCATCAAGGTCGGGATCGGCCCCGGCGGCGGCTGCACGACGCGCATGACGACCAGCTTCGGCGTACCGCAGGCCCAGGCCCTCGTCGATTGCCGGCTCGCCATCGACGAGTCGGACGTGGCGCTGATTGCCGACGGCGGCATCCATCGCCACGGCGGGCTCGCGCTCGCGCTGATGTTCGGGGGGGACTGCGCGATGCTCGGCAGCGCGTTTGCCGGTACGGAGGAGGCGCCGGGCGAGGTCGTGCACAAGTCGGTGCTGCTGCCGGAGTCTCAGAAGACGGTGAAGGTGCCTTTCAAGGTTCTGCGCGGCATGGCGTCGCTCGAAGCGATTCGCGATCGGCTCGACGTCGAGGATGCCGATCGCGTGGAGATCGAGGCGCTCGGCGCCGAAGGCATGGAGATCAGCGTCCCGGCGCGCGGCTCGGCGCGGACGATCGTCCGCGACATGCTCAAGCACCTGTGTTCGTCCATCAGTTACGGCGGCGCCGCCAGCCTGCGGGAGCTGCGCGAGCTGTTCTGGAAGGAGCCCGATCGGTACCTCATCAAGCTCTCGGCGTCTTCGCGCAGGGAGTCCTATGAAAGATGAGCGACCAGACGCGGCAGATCGCGCGCGTGGTCCGCGATCAGCTCGTCTCCACTGAGCAGTCCATCCACGCCGCGGAAGCCGAAGCCGTACCGGGCGAGGCAGATCCGCGTGCGGGCCGCGCGCGCTGTCTTCAGGTCGATCGCCGAGTCGCCGATCATCAGCGTGTCGCGCGCGCCGGCCGACGCCTGCGCGATGAGGTGATTCAGGCCGCCCGGGTCCGGCTTCCGGCCGTGCGCCGCGTCTCCTCCGATGACCCATCTGAAATAGCGCGCCACGTCGAGCCCGTCGAGAATGCGCTCCGTCGCGCGCTGCGGCTTGTTCGTGAGGACCGCGAGAGGCGCCATCGCGCGGAGGCTCTCCAGCGCGTCGTACACGCCGTCGTAGAGGCGCGTCTGCGCCAGCAGCCGCTCGTCGTACAAGCTCAGAAAGCGCGGAAGATCCTCGTCGAGGTCGACGACGGCGCCCGCCGCCGTCAGCGCC
The DNA here is from genome assembly GCA_035495955.1 of Vicinamibacterales bacterium. Lineage (GTDB taxonomy): Bacteria > Acidobacteriota > Vicinamibacteria > Vicinamibacterales > 2-12-FULL-66-21 > JAICSD01. The sequence continues at coordinate 64,054 of DATJFE010000037.1, forward strand.
CGTTGCACGAGCAGCGCCGCTCCTTCACCAACCATTCCGGCGATGGCCTCCACCGGTAGCGGCGAGCCGCCGCGCTCGACAATCAGCGCGTTGGCGGCATCCGCCAGATCGCGCCGCGAGTCGATCAACGTGCCGTCGAGGTCGAAGACGATGAGGCGCACATTTCCAAATCCCTCTAGGCTGCGTCGGGCGGCTGATACAGCGCGCAGATCGCGCCGGCGGGATCCTGGATGACGCAGTAGCGGCCGCCGCCGTGGCTCCGGGGCGGGGAGAGGACGGTGCCGCCGAGACGCTGGCATTGCTCGAGACTGTGATCGAGATCCTCGACCGTGATGTAGACGAGCCAGACCGACGGCAGGTCGGCGTTGTGGCCGCGGGCATGGCAGACGCCGGCGACCGCTTCCCCGCCGTCGGCGTTCATGACGAAATCGGAATAGCCGCCCATCGAGATAGGCGCCGGCGTCCAGCCGACGACGGCATGATAGAAATCGCGGATGTTCTCGGCGTCCTCGACGGTGAGATCCGTCCAGGAGATCGTCCCGGGACGTAACGTGCCGCCCATCAGCTGCATCTTAATCGATCGGGCTGCATCCTGCGGCGCGTCCGGCGCTTCCGTGAGCCTTCCGCGCCGCCCGTTTCGCCTTATCGGCAGGAGGCTGTCACGATGACGGCCAGACATCTCACGTGCGCGCCTGGCACCTCGGCACGCTGATCTTCTTCGGGTACGTGGCCGGCATCGCCATGCTGCGGCGCGGCCTGCCGCCGCGCCGACGCGCGCGTGCCCTGGCCGCCACCGCCGGCGGCGCGATGCTGACGCTTGTGTCGCTGTTCGGCTCCGCTGACGGTCTGCTGGCGGTCTGGATCGTTCCCATCGCGCTACTACTCATCGCGTATTGGGCCAGCGGCTTTCTGTTCGTCGCGCCGATGAGTGCCGCGGAGGCGATCCTTGCGCGGATAGACGCGGCGCTGCGAATCGATCGGGCGTCGGCGCGAATGCCGCGGATGGTTGCCGAACTTCTGGAGCTTGCTTACACGGGCGTCTATCCGTTGATCCCCCTCGCGCTCTTCCTCGCCCGGCGATCGAACGTCTCCGTCGAGCGCTTCTGGACCATCGTGGTGTTCACCGACTTGATCTGCTTCGCGATGCTCCCGTGGATCCAGACGCGTCCGCCGCGCGCCGTCATGGGCGTCCAGCCCTGGCGCACGTCATGGCGGCGCATGAATCGCCGGATTCTCGACGCCGGCAGCATCGGCGTGAACACCTTTCCGAGCGGCCACGCAGCGGAAGCGCTCGCGGCCGCGCTGCTCCTGTCTGGCAGCGCCTGGCCGATCGCGGCCTGCATGTTCGCGATCGCCGCGGCGATTTCCGCTGGCGCGGTCCTTGGGCGGTATCATTACGCTGCCGACGCGCTGGCCGGATGGGCGGTCGCGATACTCGTCTGGGCTCTCGTGAACCATGCGTAACGCCTTGCTCGTCATCTCGATGCTCCTGTCCGGGTGGGTCGCGGTCGACGCCGTCCGGCGCGGTCGCTCGTGGTACGCGTGGTCCAGGATCGCGTTTTTCGCGAATGTGCTCGGGCTCGCGGCCTGGATGGTCGTTCGCCGCCGATCGGCGCCCGCGGCCGCCGCTCTCCCGCCATGGCGAGTCGGGCTGTACGCGCTGGCGGGCGTTCCGTTGCTGGCCCTGACGCTGCTCGCTACCTCGTTTACCGAGACGTACGTGTTCATGACCGCGCGGGTACAGGGAAATGCGATGGCCCCTGCGATCGCCGACGGCGCGCGCGTGGTGGTGAGCAAACTGGAATACCGCCTCCACGACCCGCGCCGCGGAGACATCGTGATGTTGTACTACCCGCCGAAACCCGATCGGACGTTCGTGAAACGCGTCATCGCCGAAGAAGGCGATCAGGTGCGCATCATCGACGGCCGTGTGTTCGTGAACGACGTCGAAGCGAATCAGGACTACGTGGCGGCGCAGAACCGCAGCCACGATAACTGGGGTCCGCAGGTGGTTCCCGAGGGCCACTTCTTCGTGATGGGCGACAACCGGAACAACAGCTCCGACAGCCGGCACTGGGGGTACGTGCCGAAGAGGTATATCGTCGGCAAAATCATGAGATAGACGAGCGGGCTACCCGTTGGGAACGTCCTTTCGCGCCGCCACGGCCTGCGCGGCGTACACCTCGGTCAGATTGAATCCCTGGAACATCTGATCCTCGGGAATCTCCGCTTCGAAAGGGACCTCCTCGAGCCTGCGCACCTTGAGCTTCCGCGCCACCCAGAGTGCCAGGGCGCTTGCCGCGAAGAGCGCTGCCGCGTCCACGACGCCCTGAGGACCGATCGCGCGCAGCAGTTCCTGCTCGAGCGACGCCATCGAGTAGGTATAGACCATGAAGCCCGACAAGTACGCGGCCCACAGCATGTGGAATCGCGACCGGCCGGGAACGTACGGCCGCGTGAGCGGCACGCCGCGAAACCCGATCAGCAGCAATTCGCAGAGCACCAGCGACAGCGATCCGCAGAATGCGGCATGGAGGAGGGCGAGCCGGGGCGTCCAGAGGATCCACGCGGACAGCGCGGCAGTCAGCATCACCGGCGGAAGAACGAGCAGGAGCATCGCCTTGTGCGCCGCTGCATCCACGCGCCGCGGCGTCAATGCTGACGTCTGAAACACCCAGCGCGCGCCCATCTCGGCCGGAATCGTGATCAGGATGCGCACGCCGACGGCGAGCGCCGCGCTGAGCACGAGCGGCGCCGCCAGCGTGGCGATGCGAGGCACGGCGAGCGCCGCCGACCCCAGCCGCACCACGTCCGGTATGACCTGCGTCACCATCAGCGCGAGTCCGGCGCCGACGTAGATCGACATCAGCATGCTGTGGCGTCCGCTGCGCGAGATCGCTCGCAGCGTGAAGCTCGCGATCGCCTGTTCCTCCGGGCGCCGTACGAGCAGCGTCCGGACGACGCGCGCACCCAGCTTTGCGAGCGCAGACCGTGTCGCGCGGGGCGGCGTCTCGACCGCACGTATCAGGAGCCTGCGGTAGCCGAACGCGTAGATCGACACCGTGACCGCGAATGGCAGCAGGCCCGCCAGCAGCCCGCGCAGCGCGAGCGTCGTCATCACCGGCCTCGGCGTGCCGGCGATGAACTCGTACAGCCCCAGGAACCAGGACGTTGGCGTGAAGCGCAGCCCGGGGCCGGCGAGGTTGCCTGCGAGCACCGCGTGCCTGGTGAACTCGCGAATCGGGCTGATGAAGAGAAGCGTCAGCAGCAGAACAAGCACGACGCCCGCCTGCGCCACCGCCGCGAGCCGTGCTGCCAGCCGCCGTCCGAACGCCAGGATCACCAGCCCCTGCAGCGACGTGATGCTGAAGAACACGAACGCGTCGGCCGCCGCCGTCGCCATCAGATGGCCCGCGATCGCGCGGGGCATCTGCAGGAACGTCGCGGACGCGACGACGGAAAACGTCACCGCCGGCACGGCGTTGAGCGCGACGATGAAGGCAACGCACAACCCGACGAGCCCGCACAGGCGTCCGAGCATCTGCACCGGCAGCGCCACCGGCAGCGGCGTCAGGACGAACGCATCGCGCCGCGCAGGAAACAGCGTGTCCCACAGCACCACCGACACGAGTCCAACCGCGCCGGCCGAAAGCAGGATGAACAGCATCCGATCGTCCCACAGGGCGCCCTCGAGCCGGCTCGGATAATAGCGCCGCAGGAATGGATACTTGGCCATGTACTGGGCAGGGAAGAACAAGGCAGGCCCGACGAGAAATGCAGCGGCCCAGATCAGCGCGGGCGCCTGCATGCCGGACGGCATCAGATCGCTCTGCAGGAAGCCGTCGAACGTCGCCTGAGCGATCGTCCGCGCCTGCGCGATCTCAGTGCGTGATAGCAGCGATGATGTCACCGGCCACCGCGTCGACATCCGTTGTGAACACCAGCGCGCGGAAAGCGTCTTCGAGCGAGGCCGCGTTGACCTGCTCGCGCAGCACGGCCGTCGTCGCGTGCGCGGCGACGCGCCCCTCCCGGAGGATCAGGACGTCGGTGCACACCTTCTCGACCATCTCGAGCTCGTGCGAGCTGTAAATCACGATGCGTCCAGACGCGGACAGCCGCTTGATCAGACTGCGGATGACGAGCGTCGCGCCGACGTCGAGGCCCGAGCAGGGCTCGTCGAGGACGACGATCGACGGATTGTGCAGCAGCGCGGCCGACAGCAGGATCTTCTGCCGCATGCCCTTCGAGTACGCGCTCATCGGCGCGTCGCGATCCAGATCGAGGCCGAAGATGCCGAGCAGGGCGTCGATGCGTCGTGCGCTGCGCGCGTCGGAAAGGCCGCGCAGCCGCGCGCAGAAGGTGAGGTACTCCGCGCCGCTCATCCAGGTGTAGAGCTGCGCTTCCTCGGGCACGTATCCGAGCTGTTGCTTGTATTGCAGCAGGTCGGCGCGCATATCGACGCCGTTGAGGAGGACCAGCCCGCCCGAGGGCTCCAGCAGCCCGGTGAGCATCCCGACCGTCGTGGACTTGCCCGAACCGTTGGGGCCGAGCAGACCGAGGACGGAGCCGGGCTGTGCCTGGAAATTCACGTCTCGAACGCCCGTGATCGCGGAGTAGTACTTGGTCAACCCGCGCGCTTCGAGCATGCTTGTATCCGACACCGGAACTGCGCGATTGTTCCCGGCGTCTAACCACCGGATGCTGCTTCAGGACGTCCGGTTCGGTCTCCGCACCGCTTTGAAAAACAAAGGGGTTACGGGCCTGGCCGTGGTCTGCCTCGGAATGGGCATCGGCCTGAATACGATGATATTCAGCGTCACCGACGGCGTCCTCATCCAGCCGCTGCCCTACAAGGACCCCGAACGGATCGTCTTGATCCACACGACCCAGAAGCAGAGCGGGATCCAGCGCGGCGCGGTGTCTTCGCTCGATCTGCGGGACTGGCGGGAGCAGGCACGATCGTTCAGCAGCGTCGCGGGCCTGGCGACCCGGAACCTGACGATCAGCGAAGGGACCGGTGACACGGACCGGTACTCGGGCGCAGCCATCAACGCCGAACTCTTCCCCCTGCTCGGCAAGTCTGCGCAGCTCGGACGCGCGTTCGACGCCGCCGACGATCGCGCAGGCGCCCCCGCCGTCGTCGTCATCAGCGACGACTTGTGGCGCCGCCGCTACAACGCCGATCCCGCCACGATCGGACGCACGATCGTCGTGAACTCGGTTCCACACACCGTGATCGGCGTGATGCCGGCGCGGTTCCGCTTTCCGGAGAATGCGTACCTGTGGATTCCGCTTGCGGAACTCCCGGTGAGCCGGAATCGCGCGGTGCGCTGGCTGGAAGTGTTCGGGCGCCTGCGTGAGGGCATCACGCTCGAGCAGGCGCGCCACGAGGCGGACGCGCTCGCGTCGAACTTCGGGGCCGCATATCCCGAGACCAACAGGAATGTCGGCGCCTACATCGAGACCTTGCGCGACTGGGCGATTCCAGCCGACGTCCCGCTCATCATCCTGACGATGATGGGATCGGTGACGATGGTACTGCTGATCGCGTGCTTCAACGTCGCCAACCTGATGCTGGCGCGCGCATCGGCGCGCTCGCGCGAAATGGCGATCCGGGCAGCGCTGGGCGCCGCGCGCGGGCAGATTCTGCGGCAGCTGCTGACCGAGAGCGTGATCGTGGGGATCGTCAGCGTCCCCCTCGGCCTGCTCTGCGCCAAGGGCGGGCTGATGCTGATGGATCTGTCGATCCCGACCGACCGGATTCCCTACTTCATCCACTGGTCGATCGACACGCGGACGCTCCTCTACTCGATCGGGATCGCCGTCGTGACCGGCGTCGTCTTCGGGCTCGCGCCGGCGCTGCAGGCATCGCGCGCCGACGTGCAGGAGGCGATGAAGGAGGGCGGGCGGGGCACGACGGGCTCGCGCGCGTGGCTGCGCAACGGCCTCGTCGTGGCGGAAGTCGCGCTGTCGTTGGTGCTGCTCGTCGGCGCGTCGCTCTTCGTGCGCAGTTTCCTCAACCTGAAGCAGGCGGCGCTCGGCTTCGACACCACGCCGCTGATGACGCTCCGCTTCTTCATGCCCAACGAGAAGTACACGACGGCCGACGCCAAGACGCTGCGCGTCGCGGACGTGATGCGGCGGATCGAGGGCATTCCCGGCGTGCAGGCGGCGTTTGCCTCGAACATGATTCCGCTGGCCGGCGGCGGCGGATTCAGGAACATCGTGATCGACGGGCGCAACTACGAGAAGGGGAAGGAGCCGGGCATCGAGTTCATCGGTGTCACCGCGCACATGCTGAAGACGCTCGGGCTGTCGATGGTGCGCGGCCGAGACTTTACCGACACCGAGGGTACCACCCGGACGCAGATCGCGATCGTCAACCAGGCAATGGCGAAGAAGTTCTGGCCGGGCGAGGACGCGGTGGGTCGCCGGTTTCGGACGACCAACGACGGCGACGGAGGCTGGTTCACGGTAATCGGTGTCGCCCCGGACTATAGCCGCGACGTCAGGGACGGCTCGCGCGAGGTCGACCCGTGCGCCTACGTGGCCTATCCGCTCGACGCAACGGCCAACACCGGGCTGACCATGCGTGTCGCCGGCGATCCCCTCCTCGTTGCCGGCCCGGCGCGCGAGGCGATCCGGGCGTCCGATTCGTCGACGGCTGTTTTCCAGGTGTCGACCATGAACGAGGTGAAGGCGCGGAGCTACTGGGAGTATTTCCTGTTCGGGTGGATGTTCTCGCTCTTCGGCGGCGTAGCGCTCGTGCTCGCCGCGGTCGGCGTCTACGGCGTGCTGTCCTACTCGGTCGAGCAGCGTACGCAGGAGATCGGCGTCCGCATAGCGCTCGGCGCCGGGCGTAGCGCCGTCCTGAAGCTGATCGTGGTGCAGGGGCTGCGCCTCGCCGCCGCCGGCGTCGCCATCGGCGTCGTCGGCTCCTATTTCGTCACGCCGGTCATCCGCACGCAGCTATTCAACGTCAGTCCCAGCGATCCATTGAGCTTCATCGGCGTCTCGATCTTTCTCACGGCGATCGCGTTTCTCGCCAGCTACGTGCCCGCGCGCCGCGCGATGGCCGTCGATCCGCTCGTCGCGCTGCGCGCGGAGTAGACCGGACCTTTGTAGCTTCGTCATTCGACATTCGGCATTCAGGCCGTCGTATTTCAGCGCCTTGCTGAAGACCAGGCCCACGACTGGGCGACTGGCCTACAATGTCTCCCATGAACGTTCAGTTTGCGGCGGCCACATGTACAGCTGTCGTGCTCTCGGCCTCGCCCGTCAGCGCCGCGCGGCCGATGACGATCCAGGACCTGCTCGGAGCCGTCCGGATCGCCGATCCTCAACTTTCTCCCGACGGAAAAACCGTCGTGTTCGTCCGAACGACCACCGACGTCGCGACCGGGAAGCGGAACGCCGACATCTGGTCCGTCCCCGCCGACGGGTCCGCCCCACCGCGCCTCCTGATCGGCGGCGACAAAACGGAGAATACTCCGCGCTGGGATCCGAGCGGTGAACACATCGCGTTCATTTCCTCCCGCGACGGCGATCCGCAGATCTACATCGCGAAGGCCGACGGCAGCGGCGTTCGGCAGTTCACGAAGGTCGCCGGCGGCGTGCAGCCGCCGATGGTGATTGCGCCCGATCGATCGATGATCGCCTTTGTCGCGGACGTCAGGCAGGAGCCCGATCCGGTCGTCCCCGTCCACCATTTGAGGCGGCTGCTCTACCGGCACTGGGACGAGTGGCGCGACAACGCCCGGCATCACATCTTCATCGCTCAGCTCTCCGGCGGCGAGCCGAAGGACGTCACGCCCGGCGACTACGATTCTCCGCCGACACAGGCCGAGGACGCGGCCATCGCATTCACGCCGGACAGCCGCGAGCTCGTGTTCGTGTCGAACCGCGAAGGCAACGACAAGGAAGCGTGGACGACGAACAACGACGTCTGGTCGGTGCCGGTTGGGGGAGGCGCGCCGAAGAAGCTGACGCAGAATCCGGCCGCCGACGTCCAGCCGGTCTTCACGCCGGACGGCAAGTTCATGATCGTTCGCGCGCAGCGGCGCGCCGGCTTCGAGTCGGACCGCTGGTATCTGGACGTGTACGACCGCGCATCGGGCCGGAAGCGCACCGTCTTCGAGGCGCCTGATCTGTCCGTCAGCGACTTCACCTTGTCGCGCGACGGCGCGACGATCGCGTTCACGGCGACCAGCAACGGCGCCGACAACCTCTATCGCGTGCCGCTTGCCGGCGGGGCGCCGCAGCAGGTCGCGCAGGGTGGCTCGATTTCGGCCGTGCAGATCGGTCCCGACTTCGCCGTGTTCTCGAAATCCACGCTGACGTCTCCGGCGGAGCTCTTTCGCGTGTCGCGCACCGGCGGCCCGCAGCCGCTCACCCACGAGAACGACTCATGGCTGAAAGAGGTCGCGTTCGAGAAGCCGGAAAGCGCCACCGTGCCAGGCGCCGGCGGCCCGCCGATCCAGTACTGGATTTTGAAGCCGCCCGGCTTCGACCCGGCGAAGAAATACCCGGTCGTCTTCATGATCCACGGCGGCCCGCAGGGCGCGTGGGACGATGCGTGGTCGTATCGGTGGAATCCGGCGCTGTGGGCGGCGCAGGGATGGGTGATCGCCGCGCCGAACCCGCGCGGCTCGTTCGGCTTCGGCCAGAAGTTCACCGATGAGATCTCGCAGGACTGGGGCGGGAAGGTCATGGGCGATCTCGACGCCGTCTTCGACGCCGTGGCGAAGCTGCCGTACGTCGACGCATCGCGGCAGGGCGTCGCCGGCGCGAGCTATGGCGGCTACGCGGTCGACTGGCTGATCACGCACACGAACCGCTTTAAGGTGGCCGTGAGCCACGACGGCGTGTTCAACCTCGAGTCGATGGCGCTCGCGACCGAAGAGCAGTGGTTCGTCGACTGGGAGTTCGGAGGGCCGCCGACGAGCCAGAAGGCGCGCGAGTCGTACGCGAAGTGGTCGCCGCATCGCTTCGCCGAAAACCTGAAAACGCCGACGCTCGTGATCACAAACGAGCTCGACTACCGCGTGCCTGTCGACCAGGGCCTGCAGCTCTTCACGGCGCTCCGCCGCAACGGCGTGCCCAGCGAGGCGCTTGTGTTCCCCGATGAAGGCCACTGGGTGCTGAAGGCCTTGAACAGCAAGCTGTGGCACGAGACCGTGTTCAACTGGATTACGAAGCACCTGAACGACTGACGTGCAGCTCCGTCTTCCGTTCGCGGCGGCGCAGCCCGTGGAGTCACCGCCGCTCCAGATCCATTTCGTTCGGATGCGCCGCGCGCGCCGCTACGTCATGCGGGTCCGTCCAGACGGAAACCTGCGCGTGACCATCCCGCGCGGAGGCTCGAAGGCCGAGGCGATTCGATTCGCGGATCGGCACCGGGCCTGGGCAGAGCGGCAGCGGGCGCGGCTGCTTGCGTCACGCCGCCCGGCCGCGGTCGATCGTGAGCTGCGCGCCCGGGCCGGCGACGTGCTGCCGCCGCGCGTGTACGCGCTGGCCGCGCAGCACGGCCTCACGGTCGGGCGCGTGACGATCCGCGATCAGCGATCGCGGTGGGGATCGTGCTCGCCGAGCGGGCACATCGCCCTGAACTATCGGCTGCTCCTGATGCCGGAAGACGTGCGCGAGTACATCCTGGTTCACGAGCTGATGCACCTGCGTCAGCCCAATCATTCGAGAAAATTCTGGCGGCTCGTCGAGGCGGCGTTTCCACGCTTCCGCGAGGCGGAGCGATGGCTCCGGACCAACGGCCCGTCGCTGTTCTGATGGAGCTGCCGGGCCGCCGCTGCACCGTGCGTCCGTGGCAGATCGCCGACATCGCGTCGTTGGTCAGGCACGCCAATAACCCGAACGTCGCCAGCCAGCTCCGCGATCGGTTTCCCCATCCGTACACGGCGGGAGACGCGCGTCATTTCATTCAGTCGGTCCTCGGCGCGAAGACGCCGACGTCGTTCGCGATCGTGGCGGACGGCGAAGCGGCGGGCGGGGTCGGGATCTCGCCCGGCGCCGACGTCGAACGATTCTCCGCCGAGATCGGCTACTGGCTGGGCGAGTCGTTCTGGGGTCGCGGCATCGGCGCCGAAGCCGTCGAGCTCGTCTCCGGCTACGCGTTCGAGACCTGCAACATGCTGCGGCTGTACGCCCTGCCGTTTGCCGACAATCTCCGCTCGATTCGCGTCCTCGAAAAAGCGGGCTACACCCGCGAAGCCCTCCTGCGCGCGAGCAGCGTGAAGCACGGCAAGGTCCGGGACCAGGCGCTCTACGCCCTGGTGAACCCGAAGTGGCGCGGAGTTTAATTAGGCTTTGGGCTTTGGGCTTTGACATGTCCGGATCCGAAAAGCGCCTGACCGCGACCGGACACGGGCGACCGCCGGATCACCCGATTCCACGGGCAAACTCGTGTGGCACGCGTGTCGCTTCTGACCACAGCCCTGAGCCATAAGCCATAGCCATCACACATGGACCATTTGAAGCAGGACATTCAGTACGCGCTGAGGCGGCTCTACAGGTCGCCCGGATTCACGTGCGTGGCGCTCGTCACGCTCGCGCTCGGCATCGGCGCCAACACCGCGATCTTCACGGTCGTCAACGGCGTCCTTCTCCAGCCGCTGCCCTATCCGGAATCCGATCGTCTGGTCGGCATCTATCACCTCTACAACGGTCAGCGCGCCGTGATGTCGGGTCCGAATTTCACCGACGTCGCGTCGAGCGCCACGCTCCTCGAGAATGCGGCGATCACGTCGCGCGCGCGGGTGATCCTCACGGGAGAGGGCGAGCCGGTGCGGCTGGACGCCGCCGAAGTGAGCGCATCGCTCTTCAACGTCCTGCGCGTCCGGCCCCAGATCGGCCGTCCATTTGCCGCCGACGAAAACACGCCGGGCAGGACGAACGTGATCATCCTGTCGCACGCGCTCTGGCAGCAGCGGTTCGGCGGCGCGCCTGACGTGATCGGGCGACGGATCGCGATCGACGGCATGTCCAAGGAAGTGGTCGGCGTGATGCCGGCGGGATTCTCGTATCCGGCCGGCCGCGAGGCGTGGATGCCGATCGAGTACGACGAGAATTTCGTGACGAAGCAGCGCGGCGCGTGGCAGTTCAGCGCCGTCGCACGGCTGAAGCCCGGCGTCACGCCGGCGCAGTCGGCCGCCGAGGCGGCGGCGATCGGCCGAACGCTCGCGCGGCAGTTTCCCGACGCGAACGCGAACCTCGACATCACGACGTTTCCGCTGCGCGAGGCGATGGTCGGCGACATCCGCCGCTCCGTCCTCGTGCTGCTCGGCGCGGTCGCCTTCGTGCTGCTGATCGCGTGCGCGAACGTGGCAAATCTGCTGCTGGCGCGCGCCGCGTCGCGCGAATCCGAGATGGCCGTGCGGACGGCGCTTGGCGCGGGCCGCTCGCGCCTGATCCGCCAGCTGCTCACGGAGTGCGCCATCCTGGCGCTCGCCGGCGGCGGCCTCGGACTGCTGCTCGCCGTGTGGGGCGTCGCCTTTCTGACGTCGCTGCAGCCGCAGGGCATTCCGCGGCTGGACGACGTCCGCATCGACGGGGCGGTCATCGTGTTCACGATCGCGATCGCTCTGGCGACCGGCGTGATCTTCGGGCTCGCGCCGGCCGTCCACGCCACGCAGGGGGGCCTCTCCGGCGCGCTGAAGGAGGGCGGCCGCGGCGCGGTCACCACCCGCGGCGGGTCCCGCATGCGAGGCACCCTGGTCATCGTCGAAATGGCGCTCGCCGTGATGCTGCTGGTCGGCGCCGGCCTGATGATGCGCAGCTTCATGAGGCTGCAGTCGGTCGATCCCGGGTTCCGGCCCGAGCAGGCGCTGACGTTCGATCTCACGCTCCCCGATGCGCGATATCAGGAAGACGCGAAGCGCGTCGCGTTCTTCGATCGGCTGATGCCGAAGCTGCGCGCGCTGCCCGGCGTCCGCGCCGCGGGCGCCGTGATGGGGCTGCCGCTGAGCGGCATGCAGTTCAACATCTCGTTCAAGGTCCAAGGGCGTCCGCCCGTGCCGCCGGCCGACGAGCCGTCGATGGAGATTCGTGTGGCCTCGCCCGAGTACTTCGCGACGATCGGCATCCCGCTGAAGCGGGGACGCCTGTTCACCGAACAGGATCGGGAGGGCAGTCCGAGCGTCGTGCTGATCACCGAGAGCGCCGCGCGGCAGTTCTTCGCGAACGAGGATCCGATCGGCAAGACGATCACGCTCGGCTGGGGAAAGCGCAACAACGGGAAGCGCAGCGCCGCCGGCGGAGAGGTCGTCGGCATCGTCGGCGACGTGAAGGACGCCGGCCTGAGCGAGCCGAATCCGCCGCAACTGTACATGCCGCTCCGGCAGTGGCCGGTGTCGTCGATGAGCGTGGTGCTCAAGACCGCCACGCCGCCGACGTCGCTGACCGAGGCGGTCAGGACGCAGGTGTACGACATCGATCCGAATCTGCCGGTGTCGAACGTCCGGACGCTCGATCAGATTCTCGGCCGCTCCATCTCCCAGCCGCGCTTCTACATGCTGCTGCTCGCGATGTTCGCCGGCATCGCGCTCGCGCTTGCCGCAGTCGGCATCTTCGGCGTGCTCTCCTACGCCGTTTCGCAGCGCACGCGCGAGATCGGCATCCGCATGGCGCTCGGCGCGCAGGAACGCAGCGTCGTCAGACTGGTGGTCCGACAGGCGATGCTGCTGGTCGTCTCGGGCGTCGCCGCCGGGCTCGTGATGGCCACGTTCGTGTCGCAGGCGCTGGCGAAGATGCTCTTCAGCGTGAAGCCGACCGATCCCGCCACCTTCGCGCTGGTGGCGGTCGTGCTGGCCACGGTCGCCCTCGTCGCGAGCTATCTGCCCGCGAGGCGCGCGACGCGCGTCGACCCCGTCGTCGCTCTGCGCGCGGAATAGGCTTTTAGGCTTAAAGCCTAAAGCCCAAAGCCTGCTATAGTGATCGTTTTCTGCCGTGGAATACTTCCTCAAGCAGTACGGGCTCCAGCAGGGAGCGCTCGAAATCCAGTACATCGAGGAGTTCTTCCTCGATTTTCCGCGCAAGAAGACCGCGAACGAGGTGATCAGGCGTCTGTCCGATCGTGACCATCAGATTCTGATGGCAGAGGCGCCGCTCCCCGACGATCCCGGCACCGTGGTGCCGGTGTCGTTCAAGGTGGCGCACGAGCTGCGCGCGAACGAGAACGATCCGAAGCTTGCGGATCTCGTGGCCCAGCTCGAGGACTGCGTCGAATTCGACGGCCGCCGGGTGCTGTACCAATGGATCGGCGGCACGCGGAGCGACTGGCGCGGCCAGGGGCACTTCCGCGCCCTGACCGAAGAGCAGGAAGTCTGGGCGCTCGCGAACGGGTTCGACGAGATCCTCGTCAAGACGAAGAACCGCTTCTATGAGATGCGCGCAGCGCTGGCGCAGCTGCAATACCACGTCGTCCGCTTCGTGCCGCACACGTCCAGCAGCGGGGAATCGAAAGTGTTCCTCAGCAAACGGCTCGGCCAGCACGTCCTCGACAGCCACAGGAGCCGCCGCTTCGTCACACGCCGAGACAACTGACGAATGACGAATGCTGAATGCTGAATGCCGAAGCTCGTCGACGGCCTGATTCTCTTTCAAGGCCGCCTTTCATCCGCTGAGCAGCAGGACCTCTGGCAGCGCTGCCGGGCTCTCGCCGGCGGACCGGTGCCCATGTACACGCCGACGGTGCGCGGCGGGCGGAAGATGAGCGTCGGCATGCTGTGCCTCGGGAAGCACTGGAACGGGCTGACCTACGAGTACGAGGATCGCCGGTCGGACTTCGACGGCCTCGCGGTGCCGGCGATTCCCGGCGCGTTCGTCGATCTGGCGCGGTCGGCGGCCGCCGACGCGGGATTCGAGATGCGCCCGGATCTCTGCATCATGAACTACTACTCGGACGCCGCGAAGCTTGGCGTGCACCAGGACAAGGACGAGCGGCCGGAGACGATCGCCGCGGGCATTCCGATCGTCTCGGTCTCGCTCGGCGACGCCGCGCGCTTCGTCGTCGGGGGCCCGACGCGCCGTGAACCCACGAGTCCGCTGATCCTCAGATCCGGCGACGTGCTCGTGATGGGCGGACCGTCGCGTCTGCGGTACCACGGCGTGACGCGAATTCTGCCCGGTACCGCGCCGCAGGGCACGGGTCCCGGCCGCTTCAACCTGACCTTCCGGCAGTATTGACGCGCCTTCGGGCCGAAGCCGGAAGCCGTCAGTCGTCGAGAGCGCGATTCAGCGGAGCAGCGACGCGGCGCGTTCGACGTTCGATGCGAGCTTGTCGATCGCCGCCGCGACGATCGGGATGTACTTCCTCGGCTCGTCCCAGGCCTTCTGCTCGATGCCTTCGCGGATGCCGGGCAGCGTCTTGACGCCGTAGCCGGTGTAGAAGCCCGGCGCATAGGCCAGATGCTTGAACCATTCGCGCTTCGGCAGTCCTGCGTCGTACTTGAAGGCGCGCTCCGACGTGTAGAGGAGGCGGTTCAATTCGGCCTGCCTTGCGCGATCGAGAGCCGTCTCCTTCTTCGTCCATGTCGAGAGGGCGCGGTCGTAGGCTCCGGCGGCTTTCTGCAGCTTCCCGATCGCCGTTTTGAGCGGCGTGAGATCCAGCGCCGGCGCCCCCTTCGTCTCCTTCCGCAGACTCTCGATCTCGTCGACATAGCGGTCCAGCGTGCTGGCCGTCGCCGTGAATTCGAACGGCAGCACGTCGGCGTCGGCCAGGCGGAGGATCGCGGTCCCGATCGTCCGCGAGAGCGCCGCGCCGAACGCGTAATCGGTATCCGAGAAGTGGGTATACCAGTAGAACGAGTCGTAGGTCGAGTGATAGACGCCGGCGTCGGGCGCCTCGCCCCCGAAATCCATGCTGAGCGACGCGATTGTCAGATAGTCGAGGAACGCGGTGTAATCGGAGCCGGACCCGAGCGCCTCGATCGGGAAGTCGCGCCGCTTCTGGATCGCCGTCTTCTCCGCGTCGGTCTTCGCCAGCGAGATCGCGCGGTCCAGCTTCGCCTGGAACAGCGTTTTGCCGGGGCGCTTCGGATCCTGCAGATCGCGCATCACGTCGTTCACGAATGCCTGCAGCGAGTGCGATCCGGAGACGTTCAGCCACCCTGTCGACGTGCTGTCGCTGTTGATGTAGGCGACCGCCTTGGTCGAAAGCTCCTGGGCGTGCTTCTCGACCCATTCCGTCGATCCGAGCAGTCCCCACTCCTCTCCGTCCCACGCCGCCAGTACGATCGTGCGCTTCGGCCGCCAGCCGGTCTTCAGCAGCTCGCCGAGCCCGCGCGCCGTTTCCATCAACGCCACCTGTCCGCTCGTCGGATCCGCCGCGCCGTTGACCCACGCGTCGTGATGGTTGCCGTGGACGATCCACTCGTCCGGGAATTCGGATCCAGGGATGCGGACGATGACGTCGTGGAGCGGGCGAATCTGCCAGTCGAACGCGAGCTTCATGTGAACCTTCGCCGGCCCGGCGCCAACGTGGTACGTGATCGGGAGCGATCCGCGCCAGGCCTCCGGCGCGACGGGACCCTTCAGACTCCGGAGGAGCGGCAGCGCGTCGCCGTAGGAAATCGGCAGCACGGGAATCTTCAGGATCACGGGCGACGCCGACCGATCCATTCGCGCCACGCCCGGCTCCGCCGCGGTGCCGGGGGTCAGCGGATCGCCGGGATGGATTGGCATGTCCATCACGCTCCCGCGCTGCACGCCCATCTCCGGGCGATAGGCGCCCTCGGGATAGACGTCGCCGGGGAAGTAGCCGTCCTCGTGAGGATCCGAGTAGATGATGCAGCCGACCGCGCCGTGCTCGTAGGCGACCTTCGGCTTGATCCCGCGCCAGCTTCGGCCGTATCGCGCGATCGCAATCTTGCCCTTCACGTCCACGCCCAGTTTCGCGAGCTGCTCGTAGTCCTCGGGCGTTCCGAAATTCACGTACACGAGGTCCGCCGTGACGTCGCCGTCTGCGGAGTACGCGTTGAACGTTGGCAGACCGCCGGGGTCGGTCGAGTCCGTGTCCTGCGCGACCGGTGGCTCCTTCAAGTTCAGGCGATAGGGCTCCGGCGCCACCATCTCGACGAGGCGCTCGGTCGGATACGGCATCAGCGCCTCGAACGACTCGATCGAGGCGTTCAATCCCCACGACTTGAACTGCGACTGGATGTACTCGGCGACTTTCCGGCTCGCGGAGCTTCCCGCGTGGTGCGGCTGGGCGGTAATCACCCGCATGTATTCGCGGTTGTTGTCGGGCTTCGGGATCGCACGGAATCTGTCTTCGGCCTGTCGTTCGGCCTCGCTGCTCTTCGCGCTGAAGCCGCGAATCGGAACCGGCGTCTGTGTCTCGCCCGGCGGAGCGAATGCGAGAAAGATGACCACCAGGGCGATGAAGCGGCGTGACATGCGGCTTACTATAATCCGGGGATCGGGGATCGGGGATCGGAGGTCTTGTTCAGGAGGTAGCGGCAGCGCGCGCGAGCGTCTGCACGGCGTTCACCATCGACATCAGTCCCATGCCTTTGCCCATGGAGATGTTCTGGCGGAAGATCTTTTCGACGATGTCGCAGGTCACCGTGGCAATGTCGGACGCCGGCAGCCCCGAGAGGGTCTTGTCCAGAATCGTGGCGAGCGCCTTGGCCGACACGCCCGACGGATTCTCGACCGCGAAGTACAACTGCAGCGTTCCGTCCGGTTTCTTCACCGCCCAGACATACGCGTCGGACTCGCATTGGGGAACCTGGTGTGCTGCGGGGAACGGCCGCCGGGCAATCTCCGGCGGCACGTCCTTGAACTGATCGGCGTAGGACAGCAGCATCTGAGTCCGATCCGCCGTGTCGAACATCTGGAACATGTCCACAAGCTGCTGAAGCTTCGCAAGCATGACTCAGGGCTCACGGCTCACGGCTTATTCATTTCTCGATCGGCACTCCGACCATGTTGCCCCATTCGGTCCAGGAGCCGTCGTAGTTGCGCACCTTGTCGAAGCCGAGCAGGTACTTCAGCGCGAACCACGTGTGGCTGCTGCGTTCGCCGATCCGGCAGTACGCGATCGTGTCGCCGCCTGGCGACAGCTTGTTGTCGTCGCAGTAGAGCTTCTTCAGCTCCGCGGCCGGCTTGAAGGTGCCGTCTTCGGGATTGATGGCCTTGGCCCACGGGATGCTTTTCGCTCCCGGGATGTGTCCGCCGCGCAGCGCGCCCTCGTTGGGATAGTCGGGCATGTGCATGCGCGTGCCCGCGTATTCTTCCGGACTCCGGACGTCGACGAGCTGTCCCTGCTTCTCGAGATGCTTCAGCACGTCGTCGCGATAGGCGCGATGCGGCGCGTCCTGGCGCTCGGCCGCCTTGTAGGCCGTGCTGGGATACGACGGCACGTCGCGCGAGACGGGACGGTTTTCCTTCAGCCATTTCACGCGCCCGCCGTCCATCACTTTCGCGTTCGTGTGGCCGAACAACTGGAAGATCCAGAACGCGTAGCAGGCCCACCAGTTGTTCTTGTCGCCGTAGAACACGACGGTCGTGTCGTTGCCGGCGCCGATGCGCGACATCAGGGATTCGAAGCCCTGCCGCGTAATGTAGTCGCGCCGGATTTGATCGTTGAGGTCCGCCGTCCAGTCGACGTGCACGGCGCCGGGAATGTGGCCCGACGAGTACAGCAGCGTGTCTTCGTTGGATTCGATGAAGCGGACCTTGGGATCCTTCAGATGCTGCTCGACCCAGTCGGTCGAGACGAGCACCTCCGGGTGCGCGTAGCCGCGTTGCTCGATGGGAGAGGGCATGGGGACTCCAGATAATTGGTGAATTGGCGAAGTGGTGAATTGGTCAAGTGGTGAATTGGTGATTCACCAACTCACCCCTTCACCAACTCACGAATTGAAACTGTGCGAACACCCGCACTGACCGCCTTGAGCGCGGCAGGCGGGGATGGCTTCGGTTTCTTTGCGGCCGACGGCGCCGACCGTTCCCGGACTCGAGAGCAGCTTCTCCAGGTCCGAGCTCCCGCAGCCCGGGCAGCCCGCCGCCCGGTCCGGCGTCACGAAGGCTTCGAAACGCCGGCCGCAGCCGCGGCAGGCGTACTCAAACAACGGCATAAAGGAAGTCTATAGTAAACCACATGGCCCGGCTGCTGACGCTCCTCGCCCTCGTCGTTCTCGCACCCCTGCCCGTCGGGCAGCGTTCCGGATCGCGTCTGGTCGTCCTCAATAAGGAAGACGCCGCGCTCGTCACGGTGGATCCCGCGAGCGGGAAGGTGCTGGGCCGCGTGGCGACCGGCGACGCTCCGCACGAGGTGGCCGTCTCGGCCGACGGCCGGACCGCGGTCGTCGGCAACTACGGCGCCCAGACACCCGGCAGCACGCTGTCGGTCATCGATCTGGCCGCGATGAAAGAAACCCGCCGCGTCGACGTGTCGCCGCTTCGGCGGCCGCACGGCGTCTTCTTCAGCGGCGGCTCGGTGTATTTCACGTCCGAGACCAACCGCATCATCGGCCGGTACGACGTCGCGGCTGACCGGATCGACTGGCTGTTCGGCACCGGCCAGGGGGGGACCCACATGGTGTGGGTGAAGGCCGATGCCTCGACAATCTACGCCTGCAACATTGCGTCGGACAGCATCTCAATCATCGAGCGCGGCGCCGGTCCGCTCGCCTGGACCCAGACGGTCGTGCCCGTGGGGAAAGGACCGGAGGGGTTCGACGTCTCGCCCGACGGCAGGCAGCTCTGGGCGGCGCATTCCCGCGACGGCGGCGTGTCAATCGTCGATCTGGATCAAAAGAAGGTGATTCAGACGATCGACGTGAAGACGAAGCGGTCGAACCGCCTCAAATTCACGCCCGACGGCCGGACGGTGCTGATCAGCGATCTCGACGCGGGCGAGCTGCTGTTCGTCGACGTCGCGTCGCGCGAGGTCGCCAGGCGGCTGCCGCTCGGCCGTATGGTCGAGGGGATCCTGATCGAGCCTGGCGGCGCCCGGGCCTTCGTCGCCGTCAACGGCGACAACTACGTCGCGGTCGTCGATCTGAACGCGCGGGCGGTCGTGGCAAGGCTCGAAACCGGACGCGGCCCCGACGGCATGGCCTGGATTCGCTGAGCCGATTGCTCCAGGCGCGACGCGAAGGCGTAAACCGATTCCGCGCGGTCCCCGTCTCATGATATGTATGGTTCATACATATGGGACGAACAAGCCAGGCCGACCCCGCGCTCAAGAAGGGCAGCGCTGAAATGCTGGTGCTGTCGCTGCTGGAGGACCGCTCCCGCCACGGCTATGAGATCGCCAAGCTGATCGAGCGCCGATCCGAGGGAATCCTGACCTTTCATGCCGCCTCTCTGTACCCGCTGCTCTACCGCATGGAGGGACGGAAACTGATCAAGGGCCGCTGGGTCGAGAAGACGGGGCAGCGCCGCAAGCGCTACTACAGCATGACGCCCGCGGGGCGGCAGGCGCTCGCCGAGCGCCGATCCGGCTGGAACGCCTTCATCGGAGCGCTGGTGCGCGTGGCGGGGCTGCGACATGCGTGATTGGCGCCTCTTCGTTCGTCAGCACTTCCAGGGCCGCCAGGTCCCCTCGGACCAGGCGATCGACGAGCTCGCGCAGCACGTCGAGGAGATTTGGCGCGCGGCGCGCGACAGCGGCCGGTCCGACGCCGAGGCACTGGACCTGGCGAGAGCGCAGTTACGGAACGGGCCCGCGCGGCTGCCCGCCAACATGGTTTCGGAAGCGCGGCAGGGTCCCGCTGCCGTCGCGCTCGCGGCGTGGCGCGACGTCCGTCATGCCGCCAGGCTGCTGCGTGGCAGGCCGGGATTCACCGCCGTCGCCGTCGTCACGCTTGCCCTCGGTATTGGCGCCAACACCGCCATCTTCAGCGTCGTCCGTTCGCTGCTGCTCGAGCCGCTGCCCTTCACGGATCCGGACCGCCTCGTGATGCTGTGGGAGGCGGACGCGCAGAACCCCGCGCGCACGACGATCCTCAGCGCGCCGAACTACCAGGACTTCTCGAAGGGCGTCAAGGCGTTCGAGCGGACGGGGGTCTGGGAATATGAGAGCTTCAATTTTTCCGGCGACGGCGAGGCCGAGCGGGTGCAGGGTCTGCGCGTCTCCTCGTCGACGTTTCAGATGCTCGGCGTCGCGCCTGCGCTCGGCCGAACGTTCACGCCGGAAGAGGATGCGCCTGGCCACGACGTCGCGGTCATCGGCTACGGCCTGTGGCAACGGCGATTCGGCGGACGCAGCGACATCGTCGGCAGGACGACCCGCATCAACGGCAAGCCATACGAAATCATCGGTGTGATGCCCGCGAGCTTCCGCTTCCCGCTCGATGCGACAGTCGTGTGGACGCCGATTGCGTTCAACGAGGAGGATCAGGGGCGGAACTCGCACTCGTTTCTCGCCGCGGCGCGGCTGAAGCAGGGAATATCCTTCGCGGCGGCGCAGGCCGAGCTGACGGCGCTGGCGCGCGCGCTCGCCAGACAATATCCGGAGTCGAATGGCAAGAATACCGCGACGATCACTCCGATGACGGATCAAGGTCTGCAGCAATTGCGGCCGACGCTGCTCGCGCTCATGGGCGCCGTGGCGCTCGTGCTGGCGATTGCGTGCGTCAACGTGGCGAACCTGCTCCTCGCGCAGTCGACCGCTCGCGGCCGGGAGTTCGCGATTCGCGCCGCCATCGGCGCATCGCGCGGCCGGCTGGCCGCGCAGATGATGACCGAAGCGCTCATCATTGCCGCACTCGGCGGCGCCGCAGGAGTCGCCGTGGCCCTCGGCTGCACGCGGCTGCTCGCCGAGCTGCTGCGAGGAACGATCGGCGCGGTGCCCTTCCGGGACGTCGAGGCGATCCATGTCGACCGTCTCGTGCTCGCGTTCACCGCCGGTCTCTCGCTGCTGACCGGACTCGTTTTCGGTCTGGCGCCGATCGCCGGGTTGCGCCGCGGATCCGATTTGAAGGCGTCAGGGGATCGCGGCACCACTGGACGCATGACCGTGATGCGGGGCGTTCTCGTCGGAACGGAGGTTGCGCTCGCGCTGATCGTCCTGGTGGGCGCCGGGCTGATGGTGAAGAGTCTCGTGAAGCTCCTCCGCAACGATCCCGGGCTCGATCCCTCGAACGTGCTCGTCGTGACGATGTCGCTGCCGCAGCCGGATTTCTACGGACCGCCCGTCCGCAAGACGTTCTGCGACGCGGTGACCGAGCGCGTCGGCTCGCTGCCAGGCGTTCGTGCCGTCGGCGCGATAAGCCACCTGCCGCTCACAGGAATGAACGCCGGGCGGTCCTTTTCGATCGAAGGAAAGACGCCGCCGCCGGGCGAGAACGCGTCGGCATCCTATCGCCTCACGTGCCCGGGCTATTTCGAGGCGATGGGCATCCGGCTGTTGCAGGGACGCGATTTCGACGCGCGCGACGCAACCGAGGCGCCCGGCGTCGCCATCATCAACGAAGCGACGGCAAAGAGGTATTGGCCGGGCGAGGATCCGATCGGAAAGCGATTCAAGCTGGGACGGCGGGAGTCGCCGTCTCCGTGGATGACGGTCGTCGGCGTCGTCGCGAACACCCGCAATTTCGGGCTTGACGACGACACGTCGCGGCGGCTGATCTTCCGCCCGTACAGCCAGTCGGCGTGGCCGGTGATGACGATCGTCGCAAAGACGGCGGCCGATCCGGCGGGATTCGCGACCGGCGTCCGATCGGCGTTGCAGCGGATCGATCCCGATCTGCCCGTAAACCTCACGACGACGATGACGGCGATCGAACGGGCGTCGACGGGCTCACGGCGATTTCCGCTGGAGCTGCTCGGCGCCTTCGGCGCCGTTGCGCTCGCGCTCGCGATCGTCGGCGTCTACGGCGTTGTCAGCTGTCTCGTCAACCAGCGTACGCGGGAGATCGGCATTCGTGTCGCGCTCGGCGCGCGCCGGGGACAGGTGATGGCCCTCGTCGTGTCGGGCGCCATGCGGCCGGTGCTGGGTGGAATCGCCGCCGGCGGGATCGGCGCGGTGTTCGCAGCGCGTCTGCTCGGCACGCTGCTCTACGACGTGCAGCCCGGCGATCCCGCCGTGCTCGGCACCATCGGCGGTGTGCTTGCGCTGGCCGGCATCGCGGCGTCGCTCGTGCCCGGCATGAGAGCGACGCGCGTGGATCCGATTACAGTGCTGCGGGCCGAGTAATCGTCACTTCGTCCGTTCGATCGTCGCCGGAATGATCTCGGTGGCGAGTCCCCAGCCGCCCTGCAGCTTTCCGTCGGGGTCCTTCCACACCTTGATGACCGCGATGCCGCCGTTGTTCGGCAGATTGGCGAGCGCAACCATGCCGGTGGAGGAGGTGAGGACCTCCGTGATCGGAATGCGATCGGAACCATTGATGACGGTGCCGGTATAGGCGCCCGCGGCGCCTGAGATTTCCATCGTGCCGCTGATCGGCGCGCCTTTGTCATCGTGCGACGAATAGCTCCATTTACCCGACGGATCGAAGGCGGCTGCCGGCCGCTGCGCCTGCGCATAGGACACTGCCGAGGCCAGGACCAGCCCCACTACGAACATTCTCATGCGATGCTCCTTGGCAGGTTTGGACGGGAAGCCGGGCCGTTACGTTTACCTACACGAGCCCGAGATCGCGCGGGACCGTGTCGGGAAACACGCGTTCGAGGCGCGCGTTGTCGAGCGAGTACATCCGCTTGAACACGCCGCCGAGCATGGCGCGGTATTCGTTCATCACGGG
Organism: Vicinamibacterales bacterium; assembly: GCA_035495955.1. Lineage (GTDB taxonomy): Bacteria > Acidobacteriota > Vicinamibacteria > Vicinamibacterales > 2-12-FULL-66-21 > JAICSD01. The sequence goes on from DATJFE010000037.1 coordinate 86,763, forward strand.
CCAGTCGCGGTTCTGATTCAGGGTGCGAGGCGCGACTTCGACCTCTTCGCCCGCGAAGCGGCCCCCCTGCAGCGCGCCGCCGAGCACCCAGTAGGCGCTCCCGTGACCGTGGTCGGTTCCGCGGGTGCCATTCTCGCGGAACGTCCGGCCGAATTCCGACAGCACCACGACGACCGTGCGCGACCACGCCGGGCCCATCTGCTCCGCGAACGCCGCGAGACCCTGGCCGAGGCTCGACAGGAGGGTCGCAAGCTGTCCCTGGGCGTTCCCCTGGTTCACGTGCGTGTCCCATCCGCCGACGTCGATGAACGCCACGTTGAACTTGTCGCGCATCAGTCCCGCCATGCGGCGCGCCTCGAGCTCGAAGCCGCGCGCGGTGATCGCGTTCCGATTGGCGGCCTGCATCTCGCCGCTCATGCCGCCCGACGCCATCATCTCCGCCTGCTGCGCCACGGTCTTGCGCAGATCGAATCCTTCCGCGATCAGCGGCTCGAACCTCGTGCCCTTGTACATCTCGGCGAGCAGCGCCATCTGCCGATCGTCGAAGGCCGGCCGGCCCGTGCCCTTGAGCGAGACGTTCGGGACGACGATGTCGCCGGTCATGACGGTGGGGAGGCCGTCGGTGAACGCAACCGGCGCGGCGGCGCCGTCGAGGGCGGCGGCGAGCCGATTCAGGAAGCCCGAGCCGTACGATCGCGGCGGAGCGCCCGCCGCGGCGACCGGCATGCCCGTCTCCACGCTGTCCTGCGTCTCGAAATGGCTCCGCGTGAGATCTTCGGTCCCGGCGAAGGGCACGAACGCGAGCTGTCCGTTCCGCCAGAGCGGCAGCATTGTGTCCTTGAGCGCGGGATGGAGGCCCCAGGTCGAGGCTCGATCCGCGGACGCCAGCGGAACGGCCGACAGGGGATTGGCGGCGTCGGGCTTGGGGATGGCGATCGTCGGCCGCGACTCATAGTAGAAATCGCTGCCGATCGGAATGACGACGTTGGCAGCGTCGTATCCGCCGCGCAGGAACACGAGCAGGAATTTGGCGTCGCCCGCGCCGGGCGCCGCGAAGACCTGCGACACGATGCCCTTCACGGGCAGAATCGGGTGGGCGGCGCCCGCGAGCGCCAGCTTCAACAGATCGCGGCGCGACAGCTTCATGAACCCTCCTCGTTCACCGCTGCATCCAGTCGGGCGAGGCGAGCAGGATCGTGTTCCATTCCTGCTGCGAGGACGTCCGGCCGAGCGCATCGCGCGCGCGCGCGCTGAGCGCCGGCTCGATCGAATCGTAATAGAACCGCGACGTCAGCATCGGAAACCCCGTTGCCGGCCCGGGGGTGTTGTCCTCGGTGTTGAAGAGACCGGCGTTGCCGCTGCCGATCGCGCGGGCGATCTCGAAGCGCCGCACGAGCTGGCCGGAGCTGGTCCAGGCTGATTCGGTCAGCGGATAACCGTCAGGCGTCACGCGGCCGTAGAGCGGCTCGCCCAACTGCTGGAGCCAGCCGACGACCGGGTGGTAGTTCGTCGGCGTCTTGCCCTCGTAGGCCAGACGGAGCGACGAGATCACGAACTGCAGCGGATCCTTGAATTTTTCGATGCGCGGCACCGGCGCATTCAGCGACGCGAGGAATTCCCGATCGAGGAACATGTCGCGCAGGACGGCGGCGATCGATCCGTCGGTCTTCAGAAACGTGCGCGACATCTTGTCAATCAACGCGCGCGGCGGGTCGTCCGCGACGAAATAGGTCGCCAGCTTCGTGCTGATGAACCGCGCCGTCGCCGGCTGCCTGCAGAGCAGCGTGACCGCGTCCTCCACCTCGTCGAAGCCCCTGGCGTCGATGGTGCGGCCGAGCAGCGTCTTCGCGCCCGCGTCGTGGCGGGCGGGATTGAACTCGAACAGTCCGCGGCGCACGTAGAGCGGCTTCAGCGCCGGCGATAGCCGAGGCGCGTTATCGGTGAAGTTGAGCCCGACGCCCGTGAGAACCCGCGCCAGCTCCTGCACGTCCTGCTGCGTGTAGCGCGAGCCGCTCGGTCCGCCGCTGACGCCGAGCGTGTGCAGCTCCATCAACTCGCGCGCGTAGTTCTCGTTGATCCGCCCGGCGGCGCTTTGGGCGTTGTCGAGATACTCCAGCATGGCGGGCGCCGTCAGCGTCGCCATGACCAGATCGCGGAACGAGCCCAGCGCGCGCGGCCGCACGGCCTGTTCTTCGTACTCCGCGATCGTCCACTTGACGTTCGCCTTCTGCGCGAACACGGTGAAGTGGTTCATCCAGAACCACGTCATCTGCTCGCGCAACTGCGCGGGCGAGCGGAACGCCCGCATCAGGTGGCGCTTCGCGGTCTCGTAGATAGCCTGGTTCCCGCCCTGGTTCAGGGCCATCCGCGCCTTCTGCTTCTCGGCGTCGCTCGCGAGCGTGTTGATGCGCTGCTGCTCCGCGCGCGCCGCGCGCACCCGCGACTCCGCCGTCTGCTTCGCCACGGTCAGCGCCGCGATCGCGTTCTGGAGATCGGGAGGATCGACGGCGGGGGCGCGCAACTGCTGGTCGAGGAACTTCTCGCGGCCGAGACGGCGATACTCAGCGACTGTTGCGCTGTCGATTCCGAAGGTCACGCGGGAAAGCCAGCGCAGGTCACCGCGCGTGAGCGGCCCGGGGGCTCGAGCCGCGTCCATCGTCGCGACGGCGACGCATACGCTTCCGAGGACGGCAACGTACTTGAACCTCATGCGTATGTCACAGCCGTAGTATCGCGTTGGCCGGCGCGCCTCTATATAGACCGTCCGTGGGGTCCGGAAGTTAGATCAGCCTTCCAGCGTCCCGGGCGCCGTCAGCTCAGCCGACGGGCCTGCCTTGGCAACGGCCACCAGCGCAGGCCGAAGGACCTCGTCGCCGATGCGGTAGCCGTGCCGGACGATGCCGGCGATCCGGCCGTCGTGCGACGGGTCGGTAGCAGGGACGGCGGACACCGCTTCATGAAGCAGCGGATCGAATGCCTCGTCGTCTGCCGCGATGCGCTTCACGCCGAAGCCTTCCAGCTTCGCCAGGAACTGATCGCGGACCATCGCGACGCCCTGCAGCAGCGGATCGTTCATGTTCTTTCCGGCCGCGACGGCTGCGTCGATGGCGCGATCGAGATTGTCCACGACCTCGAGAAGGCCGATCAGCACCTCACGCCGGCTGCGCTCGGCGTCTTTCGCGAGCTCCTTGCGCATCCGCGCGCGCGCGTCCTCGAATTCCTTCGACGCCTGGCGGTACTTCGCGAGGTACTCTTCCGCTTCCTTCTCGCGCTGCGCCAGCTTCTCCTCGAGTTCTTCCACGAACGTCGGTTTCCGCGCCGCGGGATCGCCGCCGACCGCGTCCTCTCCATGCGCCCACCGGCGACGGTCCACTACTTTCACGGGGTCCTGGTCAGGCATAAGCACAATTGGTGAATTGCTGAGTTGGTGAGGCGGTCAATTCACCACCTCACCAATTCACCACTTCACGAACTCTTCTGTGTCGTGAAATCGAATGTCAGCGTCTCGCCGCCGTGGCCGATCGCCACGGTCCCGCCGCCCTCGAGCTTGCCGAACAGGATCTCGTCCGTCAGGCGATCGCGGACCTCGGACTGAATCACGCGCGCGAGCGGCCGGGCGCCGAAGAGCGGATCATAGCCCTTCTTCGCCAGGTACTTCCTGGCTTCCGGCAGGAGCGTGATCGCGATGCGGCGCTCCGCGAGCTGCTCCTCGAGCTGGATGATGAACTTGTCGACGATCGTCTCCATCACGTCGGCGGTCAGCGGCTTGAAGTTGACGATCGCATCGAGCCGGTTCCGGAACTCCGGGCTGAACACTCTCTCGATCGCGGACTTCGATCGGGCCTCGGCGGCGCGCTGGCGGTTGTCGAGCCCGGACGCGGGCGCGTCCGCGAACCCGATCGCACCGGCGCTCATCTCGCGCGATCCCGCATTGGAGGTCATGATCAGCACGACCTGGCGGAAATCGGCCTTGCGGCCGTTGTTGTCGGTCAGCGTCGCGTGGTCCATCACCTGCAGCAGGATGTTGAAGATGTCGGGATGCGCCTTCTCGATCTCGTCGAGAAGGACGACGCTGTACGGATGGGTGCGGACGGCGTCCACCAGCAGCCCGCCCTGCTCGAAGCCGACGTAGCCCGGAGGCGCGCCGATCAATCTCGCGACGGCGTGCTTCTCCATGTACTCGCTCATGTCGTAGCGCGTGAACTCGTTGCCGAGATGCAGCGCGAGCTGCTTCGCAAGCTCCGTCTTGCCGACGCCGGTCGGTCCGGTGAACAGGAACGCTCCGGCCGGCCGATCCGGCTGGCCAAGGCCCGCGCGCGATCGCTTGATGGCCCGCGACACGAGCATGACCGCTTCGTCCTGGCCGAACACCACGCGGCCGAGCGACTCTTCGAGCGTCCTGAGCCGATCGCGATCGGACGACGACGCCTGCTTCGCGGGAATCCGCGCCATCCGCGCCACGACCTCCTCGATCTGCTGCAGCGCGACGTCCAATACCAGAACGGGGGGCTTCCCCCCGCCGGCCTCCGCTGCGGCGGGCGGCGCCGCGAGACGCGCACGCGAGCCCGCTTCGTCGAGCACGTCGATCGCGCTGTCGGGCAGTCGATAGTCGCGCAGGTGCCGGGCCGCCAGCTTCGCGGCAGCCTCGAGCGCCTCGTCGCTGTACTTCACGTGATGGTGCGCTTCGTAGCGCGATCGGAGTCCCTGCAGGATCCGTACGGTCTCGGGGATCGAGGGCTCGTCGATCGGCACTTTCTGCAGGCGCCGCGCGAGCGCGCGATCCTTGTCGATGTGCTTGAACTCCTCATGGGTCGTCGATCCGACGACACGGAGCTGCCCCATCGTCAGGATCGGCTTGATGAGCGTCGCGAGATCCATCGTGCCGCCCGTCGTCGCGCCGGCGCCGACCGTCGAGTGGATCTCGTCGATGAAGAGGATCGGCATCCGCCGCTTCGCGAGCGCGGCGATGACGGCCTTGAACCGCTCCTCGAAATCGCCGCGGAAGCGGGTGCCGGCGAGGAGCGCGGCCGTATCGAGGGAAAAGACCTCGGCACCCTGCAGGACCTCCGGCACGTCCTCCTGCAGGAGGCGCATGGCGAGGCCTTCGGCCAGCGCCGTCTTCCCGACCCCGGCGTCCCCGACGAACACCGGGTTGTTCTTGCGGCGCCGGCAGAGGATCTCGAGCGTCCGCTGCAGCTCCGGGATGCGCCCGATCAGGGGATCGAGCGCGCCGTCCCGCGCGCGCTCGGTCAGGTTCATCGCATACGCGCCGAGCGGATCGCGCGCCGTGGCGCCGCCGCGATCGCCGAGCCCCGCGTCGGCGTCGCCGGCCGGCGTGTCGGCGTCCGCCTCGCCATGGGCGGGCGGAACCTTGCTGATCCCGTGCGTGATGTATTCGAGGATGTCGAGGCGGGAGACCCCCTGCCCGGCGAGGAGCTGCGCGGCGTAGGACTTCGACTGCTGCAGCGTCGCGGCGAGGACGTCGCCCGACTGGACTTCCTGCCGTCCGGCGCTCTGGACGTGGAGCACCGCCGTCTGCAGCACGCGCCGGAATGCCATCGTCTGCTCGGGCTCCTTCTGCTGGCCGCGCGAGAACTGCTCGATGTGCTCGTCGAGATACTTGTCGAGATCGCGCCGGAGCTGCGGCAGATCGGCGCCGCACGCGGCGAGAATCCGCTCGCCGTCCGGATCGTGCGCCAGCGCGTAGAGCAGGTGCTCGAGCGTCAGATGCGTATGACGCCGGGCGGCCGCCTCACGATAGGCGACGGTGAGAATCACTTCCAGAGAGGGACTAAACATCTTTTGGCGCTCGGGGCCGCTCCATTCCGCTCGCTCATCGCTACTCTCTTTCGATCGTCGCGCGGAGCGGAAAGCCCTGCCCGCGCGCGGCCTCGACGACGGCCGCGACTTTCGTCTCCGCGACCTCGAACGGATACACGCCGCAGAGGCCCTGCCCCTGGGTGTGGACCGCCATCATGATCCGATACGCCTCGGCGGGCGCCTTGTTGAACACCGTTTCCAGGATCTCGACAACGAAATCCATCGTCGTGTAATCGTCGTTGAGGAGCAGGACCTTGAACAGCTCGGGCTTCTTGGTTTCGTGCCTGGTGCGCTCGAGGACCTCTCCGCCGGTCTGCCGCTCGGTTCCGGCCATGGCTGTCTTTCTATTCTAGGACCGTACCGGACGCGCGTCAGCTATCGGATGTTGACGACGAACCGCATCGTCTTTCCGGCGGCGCTTGCGTCGACTTCCCAGCAGCCGGCCGTCGGAAAGGTCACGCCGCTCGCCTGAAACGTCCAGGGATAGCCGCCCGGGATGTCGGCGGTGAGCGGCGGCGCGGCGCCGTCCAGCCTTCGTCCGGTGACGGTCAGCCGCGCGCCTGCCGGGCGAACCCACAGGACCTTGTAATCCCCCTGGGACGTCTTTCCCCACCACCACGCCCAGATCGTTCGCTCGGCATTCGCGTACCACGTCGCTCCGGGACTGGCGAAGCTGTCGGCGTGGGGGTCGTCGGGTGGCCGATCGGCGACGGTCGCGCTCGGCTTGCAGGCCCCATTGACGAATCCCGCGTCCGGAGGCTGCGTCAGTCCAACCAGCAGGGTCAGGGCGATAGCGACCATCATGGTCCTCCCTTGTATCCATACTACGGCAGGCGGGAGATTCGATAGAATCCGGTGAGTCCATGATTGCGAGAATCGGAATCCGGCTGCTGCTGTTCGTGACGATCGCCGGGACCATTGCGTGCGACCGCGTGACCAAGCACGTTGCCGTCTCCGCGCTGGCGGGAGCGCCCGGACGGTCGTTCCTCGCAGACACGATCCGGCTCGAGTACGCCGAGAATGCCGGCGGCTTTCTCAGCCTGGGAGCCAGGCTGCCGCCCGCCGTTCGAACGGCGCTGTTCACGACCGCGACCGGCCTGATGCTGCTCGTGATGACGACGACGGTGGTTCGATCCCAGTGGACCGGCTGGCCGTTGATTGGCGCGGCGCTCTTCCTGACCGGCGGCGCGTCCAACTGGCTTGACCGCGTCGTTCGGGGCAGCGTCGTCGATTTTCTGAACGTGGGATTCGGCCCGCTGCGGACCGGCATTTTCAACGTCGCCGACATGGCGATCATGCTCGGCCTCGCGTTATGTGTCTGGTCCACGGCGATGTCGCGCCGGACGAACGTGACACGCTGACTCATGCCCGTGCTCGCGTCCGGACTCGACTTTGTCGACCTGAACTTCCTCGGGCATCCGCAAATCATCGCGACGGCGATCCTGCACGGGCAGGCCGGGGCTGCGCTGATCGATCCCGGTCCGTCGACGGCGCTGGCCACGCTCACCTCCGAGCTGGAGAGGAAGGGCATTCGTTTCGCCGACGTCCGACAGCTTCTCCTCACTCACATTCATCTCGATCATGCTGGCGCGACGGGATCGATCGTCGAGAAACATCCGCACATCGAGGTATTCGTCCACTCGCGCGGAGCGCCCCACATGGCCGACCCGTCGAAGCTCTTGTCGAGCGCGGGACGGCTGTATGGGCAGGATATGGACCGCCTATGGGGCGACGTGAAGCCGGTACCGGCGAATCGCCTGCGCGTGCTCGACGGCGGCGAAACGCTGGCGGCCGCGGGACGCGAGATCAAGGTGGCGTACACGCCCGGGCACGCATCGCACCACGTCTCGTATCTGGATGCCGCCTCGCGCATCGCGTTCGTCGGCGACACGGCCGGAATCCGCCGCGGATCTGGCACCTACGTGATGCCGCCAACGCCGCCGCCCGACATCGATCTCGAGGCCTGGCGGGGGAGCGAAGCGAGAATCCTGGCCTGGGAACCCGATACGCTCTTCCTGACCCATTTCGGTCCGTACCACGGCGCCCGGCAGCATCTGCAGGCGATGTTCGAGAACATGGCGTCATGGAGCCGGCTCGTCCGGCGTCTTCTCGGCGACTCCGCCCTGAATGACGAAGAACGGCAGAAGCGCTTTACAGATGAGGTGTTCGCGGATCTGCGGCGTCGAATCGGCGAGGCCGAAGCCACCGATTACACTCGGGCGGGCGGGCTCAACTATTCGTATCAAGGACTGTCGCGGTACTGGAGGAAGCGAACGCCCAATACCGAATCCTGAAGGCTGGAAGCCGAATGACACTTGGCACCGGGAATGATCCATCGAATTCGGAGGTCCTCAATGCGTCGTCGAGCCCTACGGTTCCTGATCGCCGCTTTTCTTGGCTTGCTGCCAGAGGTTTCGGCCGCGCAAACAATCTGGCAACCGACGCCGCCTCCGCTAGTTACCGCCGAGAATGAAGGCTGGTTCCGATCCGCGGAACCCGTTGAATGGAATGGCGAACTGTACTATCCGGCGGGCGCCGCGCAGGGCTTCGATCGAGTGCAAATGGTGCGCGCGGGCTCGTATCGCGGCATTCCGCTGTACACCGATGTGACGCTGGAGCCCTACAGTGTCGTGTTCGTTCCTATTGCGGGCGGGCGCGTCCAGCCGTACGAGCGGCTGCGCGCGGGTATGCTCGCCGACACGACCGGCAGCCGCGCGCCGTCCTTCCCGCCGCAGACGTTCTCGTCGCTGACGCTCTCGTCCAGCGGCTTTGTCGCGCAGGCGCCGGCCCCGCCGATGCTCGCGCGCGCGTACGATCTCGGACCATCCGCGGCGCCGGCCGGCACTTCGGGCTCTAGTGCGCCGTTTGCCTCGAGCGCTGCGGCAGGGCCGGTCGGTACCTCCGGCCGGACGATTGTGACGACGACGAACAGGCCTGTGTCGACCGCGGAGCCGCCGAAGGGCGTGAACGGCGCCTGGCTGGAGTACAACGGCCGCCGGTGGGTGGCGTCGGGCAAGGCGGTCGATCTCACCCCGGATTTCCAGATCGTCGGCCATTACCGCGGATTCCCGGTCTACGCACGCAGTGGCGATAGTTCCGCGATCTACGTTCCCTCGACACCGGGCCTCGTCGTCCCGTACACGCCGCGGGGCCGCTGATCGGATTCCCAGATTTCCAAATTCTTGTCAGAGGTCGGAGTCGGGAGGTTGAAGGCTTTCGCCTTCAACTCCCGATCTGAGCCTGGCCGCGGGCGACAGCCGCCCGGGAACGGGGAAGTGAGCCGACCTGCATGGCTGACGAGGCAGGTTGTCAGCCGGCCGGCTCCGGCGGGTTAACTCGTCTGCAATTTCCTCACGCGGCACTCCTCGGCGCGATCCTCGTTGGACCGCCATCTGTGCGAACAAAAGCGCCATCGCGAGTCTGCGACAGAAACTTTGCGTCCACCAGGGCGCTGAGCAGTTGGTCGCAGACGGCACGGTCGAGACCCCACAGGCGCTGTGCCTGCGCGGGCGTCAGTCGAAGTCCAGGCATCTCGATGAATTCGCCCTGGATTCGCTGAAGCACCTCGTCTATGCGCATCAATCCTCCGCTGAACTCGATCTGGTGTTGCGGCTACTGGAGCAACAGCCGTACCGGCTCCGAGACAGCTCGGCAGGAAACCCGACAAAGGTAATAACTGACTGGCTGGCTGTGATTTACAGGAAAGTCCCGGCCCAGAGGACGCAGGCGAATCCCGAGCTGGAGGATATAAAACGTACGTCCTCCAGTCGGCGCTTGTCGGCTTTCACTACGGCGCCCCCGGCGCGCTGCGTCGGCTCTTACAGTTCCCGCAAAGCCGTGACGACGGGTAATCGGGCCGCCCGGATGGCGGGGAGCAGGCCGCCCATCAGTCCCATGAGGAGCGCGTAGAACAGCGCGTTCGCCAGCAGCCTCCCGGTGACCGCGAATTTGAACGCGATCTGGCTGAACGACTGGAAGTTCATCGTCGCGGTCTCGTAGCCGTTGAACGCCGCCCATGCGATGGCTCCGCCGATGACGCCGCCGACCAGGGCGAGGAACGAGGCCTCGACGAGCACGGAGACCACGACCGGGATGCTGCCGAAGCCGAGCGCGCGAAGCGTGGCGATCTCGCGCGTCCGGCTCGCCACGGCCGTATACATTGTGATGACGGCGCCGAACACCGCGCCGACGCCCATCAGGATCGCGATGATGCCGCCAATCGTCCGGATGATGTTCTGCAGGGTCTGGGTCTGGCCGCCGTAGTAGTCGGGCGCGCGCATCGCCGACACCTGGAGCTGCGGGTTCGAGGTCAGCGAATCCTTGAGCTGCGTAAACGCGTCGGGGGCCGCCAACCGCGCGTAGACGGACTGATAGCTGTTGCCCCGGCGGTACGCCGGCTGCAGGACCCTGACGTCGCACCACAGCTCCGATTCCGACACCGAGCCGCCGTCTTCGAAGATGCCGACCAGCGTCCAGGTGTTCTCGCCCCACTTCAAGGTCCGGCCGACGGTGAGATCGACGAACTGCCGCGTGGCCGCGCGTCCGGCGATGATCTCGTTCTTCCCGAACTGCAGGTTGCGGCCCTCGACGATCTTCATGTGATCGTGGACCTTGAACGCCTCCGGCGTCACGCCGCGCAGCGGCACGTTCGCCGGACTGCCGGACCGCTTCAGCGGATGGTCGACGACAACGAAGAGCTCGGGGGAAGTGATCGGCGCGCCGGAGGCGTCGCGCGCGATCCCCGGGGCGTCCTGGATGATGCGCGTCTGATCTCCGCCCAGACCGCTCGTCATCTCGGTGTCGCTGCCGGCTCGCAGGATCAGCACCACATTCGGATCGCCGGACGCCTTCATCGTCGCGTTGACGCCCTCGGCGATCGAGAGCACGGCGACGAATACGAGGACCACGCCGGCGATGCCGATGATCGCGACGCTGGACGAACCGAGACGCGCGCGAATCGATCTGATGTTGACGCCGGTGACCGCGATGATTTGACTCAGCATCAGTTTCTCCGCAGCGCGTCGACGATCCTCAGGCGGCTTGCCTGCCACGCGGGCAGGAAGCCGGACGCGAGGCCGAGCGCCCCGACGAGCGCCACGCCCACGATCACCGCCGGCGTCGGGAAATAGAACGCCGGCAGCAGTCCGTGCGTCGGATCGCCGACGACGGTGATGAAGATGTAGGAGACCGCCAGCCCGAGCCCCCCGCCGGCGACCGCGATCAGCGCCGACTCGAGCAGCACCATGCGCAGAATCCGTCCGTTGCCGAAGCCGAGCGTCTTCAACACGGCCAGCTCGTTCGTCCGCTCGCGGATCGCCTGCGCCATCGTGTTGCCGGCGACGAGCAGGATCGTGAACATCGCCATCGCCACGATCCACATCATGATCTTGCCGATGTCGCCGACCTGCTTCGCCCAGTCGGAGACGAAGGCCTTCTCGGTGTTCGTCTTGGTTTCGTTCGGCGAGTTGGCGAACATCGCGTCGATCTTCGCGGCGATTTCCGGCGCCCTGTCGGGATCGTTGATTGTGAACACGTACCAGTTGTAGCGATCGCGGAAGCCGCTCCGTTCGGGAATCGTCTCGCGCAGGTACTGGTAATTGAACAGGAGCTGCGTCTTGTCGGCTCCCTTGATGTGCGAGTCGTAGATGCCGTCGACGGTGAATTCCCACGGACCGCCGTCGGGACGGCGATAGATCGTGCCGTTGATCGGAATGCGCTGGCCCAGCTTGAAGCCGTACTTCTGCGCGGTGTCGATGCCGATGACCGCGCCGGTCCGATCCGCGATGAACGCCTTCTTCTGATCCTCCGGCAGCTCGTACTCTTTCGAATACACCCGCAGCCAGCTTTCCGGATCGGTGGCGAACGTCGCGAACTGATTGCGCACGTCCTGGTAGTAGCCGCCGAACCAGTTGGCGTGCGTGATGTCCGTCACGCCGGGCACCTGCCTGACCTGCGTCTCGTAGCTCGCCGGCAGCGGATTGATGATCGACACCTTGTCCATCATCATCAGCCGGCTCTGGCCCGCCATCTCGACGCCCATGCCGAACGCCGAGCGGATCGCCATCAACACGCCGAAGAGCAGGAACGCGAAGAAGACGGCCCCGATGGTGAAGATCGTGCGGAACTTCCTCCGCAGCAGATTGCGCCAGACGATGGGGAAGAACCTCATGCGACTGCCTCCGCCTGCGTGACCAGCACGCCTTTCTCGAGGTGCAGCGTCCGCGTGGCGCGCGCCGCGGCGTGCGGATCGTGCGTCACCATCACGATGGTCTTGCCCTGCTCGCGATTGAGCGCCTGGAGCAGATCGAGGATCTCGTCGCCGGCCTTGCGATCGAGATCGCCCGTCGGCTCGTCGCAGAGCAGCAGCGTCGGGTCGGTGACGATCGCCCTGGCGATGCCGACGCGCTGTTCCTGCCCGCCCGACAACTGGCGCGGATAATGGTGCATCCGTTCCGCGAGCCCGACCACCGAGAGCGCGACCTGCACGCGCTTGCGGCGGTCCGCCTTCGAGAGCTTCGTCAGCAGCAGCGGCAGCTCCACGTTGCGCGCCGCGGTGAGCACCGGCAGCAGGTTGTACAACTGGAACACGAACCCGATGTGGCGCGCGCGCCACGCCGAGAGCCGTCCGCCCGACAGCTTGTCGATCCGGTCGCCGCCGACGTCGATCGAGCCCTCCGACGGCGTGTCGAGTCCGCCAATCAGGTTCAGCAGCGTCGTCTTGCCCGAGCCCGACGGTCCCATCAGCGCGAGGAAATCTCCCGGGGGGATGTCGAGATTGACGCCCTGGAGCACGTCGATCCGCTGGCCGCCGCGCTGAAACACCTTGTGGAGATTGCGAACCGTAACGAGATCGTTCGGCATGTGTTGAGCCTCTACTGCTGAATCCTGACCTTGTCGCCGTCCTTCAATGTCGCGGGCCCGTCGATGACGACGCGCTCGCCGGCGCTCACGCCTGAGATCACTTCGACCTGATCGCCGGTTTCGAGTCCGATCCTGACGGCGCGGCGCTCGACGCGATCCTCCTTCAGAACGAATACGATCGCTTTTCCGTCGGTGCTCCGGACCGCCGTTTTCGGGACAACGACCCCCGCGGGCGGCGGCGCGGCCTGCCCGGCGGCCGGCTCGTCGCGCAGGAACGAAACCTTCACCCCCATGTCGGGCAGAATCCGCGGATCAGTCTTCTCGAACGCGATGCGGACCTTCACCGTCGCCTTCTGCCGATCGGCCGACGGAATCGTCGTGATCACGTGCGCGGGAATCCGCCAGTCCTGATACGCATCCAGGACCGCTTCGACCTTCTGGCCGGGCGTGACGCGGTTGATGTAGGTCTCGTTCACGTCGACTTCGATCTCGAGCGACGACATGTCCACGATCGTGCCGATGCCCGTGCGCGTGAACCCCCCGCCGGCCGAGACCGGCGAGATCATCTCGCCCGGCTGGGCGTCCTTCGAGATCACCACGCCGCTGAACGGCGCGCGCACGACCATGTTGGCCAGACTGGTCTTCTGAAGATTGACCTGGCTCTCCGCCACGCCGATCTGCTCCTGCGTATAGGCGATCCGCGCTTTCAGCGAATCGACGTTCGACTGCGCGTCGTCGAGCTCCGCCTTGCCGACGACGCCTTCCTTCAGGAGCTGCTCGCGGCGCTGGAGCGTGAGCAGAGCCTGCTGGAGCTTCGCCTGATCCTCCGCGGCCGCTTTTCGGGCGGAGCCAAGCTGCGCCTCGGCGAGCGCGAGCGAGGCTCGTGGCTCCGTATCGTCGAGGTGCGCGAGCACCTGTCCTTCCCGGACCGGGTGGCCTTCCTCGATCAGCACGTCCATCACCTTGCCCGTGACCTTCGAGGAGACCGTCGCCCGCCGCCGCGCAACGACATAGCCCGACGCATTGAGGACGGCTCCCGGAGCCGACGGTCCGCCCGCCTTCACCGTCACCGAGGCGACCTTCACCGTGGCCGCCTGAAGATTGGTCGACCAGTACCAGCCCGCCGCGCAGAGCAGGGCCACGATCCCGACAATCGCGACGACGAGGCCGGTCCTGCCGCGCCGCCCGCCGCGCTCTTCCTGCGGGATCCGCAGGGCCGCCAGATCTTTGGAGATATCAGTCACGACCAATGCTGAATGTCGACTGCTGAGTGCCGAACGTCCGAAGCTCGAGCTAACAGTATAGACAATACGATGGGGCTGACAGCCCAGGTCCCTGATGTCGGCGAACGGCGGCTATCGGGCGGTCAGCGGGGCCGGCAGTAGGGCGAGAGGGCCCCTCGGCAGTCGATCAGCGCCAGGTCCCCTCGACCCATCCGCGGCTCAGGTAATCGCTCATCGTCAACGAGAAGAGAATGAGCAGCCAGAAGAACCCCGATGCGACGACGACCCAGGTGAGACGACTGCTCCAGCGGACGTGCATGAAGAACAGAATGACCAGCATGGCCTTGGTCATCGCGATGCCGAGCATCAGGACGTTGTTCATCGCCCCGAGGTCGATGAACGCCACCGCGACGGTCAACGCCGTGCCGACGATCAACGCGGCGAAGACCGCGTAATACATGCTCTTTGGCGCTACGTGACCTGACATTAGTCAACTCCCAACTTCCAACTCCCAACTACCAAAATTTTCCAATTTCCAACTTTCCCAATTCCCAAATCTATCCAGCGTGATAGTGGCGGCCTATCAGGTACAGCAGGGGAAACAGGAAAATCCACACGATGTCGACGAAGTGCCAGTACAGGCCGGCGACTTCGACCGGCGTGTAATAGTCGCGGTCGAAGATCTTCTTGTGCGCCATGACCAGGATCACGCTCATGATGCCGACTCCGATGATCATGTGCAGGGCGTGCAGTCCGGTCATCGCGAAGTACAGCGAGTAGAACTGCTCGGCCGGCTTCGGATACAGCCCTTCCCACTGGAAATTCGGACCCGGGACGATGTGGTCCTTGAACTTGTCGTGGTACTCGATGCCCTTGATTCCGAGGAAGCAGAGGCCGAAGAAGATCGTCGAGCCGAGCCAGAACACCTGGGTCCGGGGCGGCTGGCTGGTCTGCGCGGCGCGAACCGCGAGCGCCATCGTCAGCGAGCTGACGATGAGGATCGCCGTGTTCGCGGCGCCCCAGTAGATATTGAGGTGGTGGCTGGCTTCCTGGAAGCCGGTCGGCGACGCGTGGCGGTAGACGAGGTACGCCATGAACAGGCCGCCGAAGAACATGATCTCGGTGACCAGGAAGACCCACATGCCGAGGGTGGATGCCTCGGCCTGCTGCTCCATGCTGTCGAAGTGGTGCTGCAGCCACGGATGATGCGGCGTGGGGCCGTGCCCGGGCGGATGAATCGCGACGGGCGGCGGATGGTAATGCGACGGCGCGTCAGGCAATGCCAACCTCCCGGCTGGGCGCGTACTGGTGCGTGGCTTCGGTCACGATCGGCGTGGCCGGGAAGTTCTCGGTCGGCGGCGGCGACGGGATCTCCCACTCGAGGCCGCGCGCGCCCCATGGATTGTCGCCCGCGAGCGGCGCGTGCTTCAGGGACCACAGGAAGTAGACCATTGGAATGAGATAGCCGACGCCGAGGATCGTCGCCCCCGCGGTCGACAGGACGTTGTAGACCTGGAACTCCGGCGCGTACATGGCGTAGCGGCGCGGCATGCCGAGATACCCGACGATGAACTGCGGGAAGAACGTCAGGTTGAAGCCGACGAACACGTTGAGCGCCGCGAATTTCGCCCAGCCCTCCGGATACATGCGGCCCGTGATCTTCGGCCACCAGTAGTGCAGGCCGCCGAGGTATCCGAAGATCGCGCCGCCGACCATCACGTAATGGAAGTGCGCGATGATGAAGTACGTGTCGTGCAGGTGGATGTCCATGCCCAGCGTCGCCAGGAACAGGCCGGTCAATCCGCCGATTGTGAAGAGGCCGATGAAGCCGATGGCATACAGCATCGGCGAGTCCCACGAGACCGACCCCTTGTAGATCGTCGCCGTCCAGTTGAAGACCTTGACCGCGGACGGGATGGCCACGAAGAAACTGAGGATCGAGAAGATCAGCCCGGCATAGGTGGACTGTCCCGACACGAACAGGTGGTGGCCCCACACGAGGAAGCCGATGATCGCAATCGCGAGGCTCGAGAACGCGACGAACGTGTAGCCGAAGATGTTCTTGCGCGAGAAGGCCTGCACGAGCTCCGCGACCACGCCCATCGCCGGCAGGATCATGATGTACACCGCCGGGTGCGAGTAGAACCAGAACAGGTGCTGGAAGAGCACCGGGTCGCCGCCGAGCGCCGGATCGAAGATCCCCAGGTGGAAGGCCCGCTCCACCGCAACCAGCAGCACGGTGATCGCGATCACGGGCGTCCCGAGAATCATGATCAGGCTGGTCGCGTAGTGCGCCCACACGAAGAGCGGCAGACGGAACCACGTCATGCCCGGTGCGCGCATGCGATGCACCGTCACGATGAAGTTGAGTCCCGTCAGGATCGACGAGAAGCCCGTGATGAACACGCCGAGTCCCGCGGTGATCACGTGCGAGTTCGAGGCGCTCGTGCTGTACGGCGCGTAGAACGTCCAACCGGTGTCCACGCCGCCGGTGATCGCGGCCACGATCGTGAACAATCCGCCGAGGACGTAGATGTACCAGCTCGCCAGGTTGATGCGCGGGAACGCCAGGTCCTTGGCCCCGATCATGATCGGGATCAGGAAGTTGCCGAGCACCGCGGGGATCGACGGAATCAGGAAGAAGAAGACCATCACGACGCCGTGCATCGTGAAGAGCTTGTTATAGGTGTCCGGCTGGACGAGATCCGCGGCCGGCGTGAGCAGCTCGAGCCGGATCATCAGCGCGAAGAAACCGCCGAGGAAGAAAAAGAACGTGATCGAGAGGAGATACAGAAGCGCGATGCGCTTGTGATCCTTCGTCAGCAGCCACGACTTGAGGCCGTAGCCGTTGTTCAGGTAGTTGAGTGTGGGGGGTGCTGAAACCATGGTGTTTCTAACGCTGCTTCTGGACGGGGCCTGGGGGCGGCGCGGTCGAGGCGGCGCCCGTCCCCGTGCTCTCGCCAAGCGATTTCACGTACGCGATCAACTGCAGGAGCTGCTCTTCGGTCACGAGCCCCTGAAACGTCGGCATGATCGGCGTGAAGCCCGCGACGATCTTGGCCTGCGGCGTCAGGATCGACTCGCGGATATACGCATCGTCCATCGTGACGGTCTGCCCGCTCTGCAGCAGAACCTGGTGGCCGTAGGCGCCCTTGAGCACCGGGCCGCGCCCCTGACCGTTTTCGAGGTGGCAGGTGGCGCACGCGAGATCCTGGAACAGCTTCGCGCCGTTCTCGGCCATCGTGCCGCCGCCGGCCCCGCCGCTCAGCCACGTCTGGTAATCGGCGGGCTCCATCGCCGTCACCCAGCCGATCATCGCCGAGTGCTTCGTCCCGCAGTACTGCGTGCAGAAGAGGTGATAGCGCCCGGCCTTGGTCGCCGTGAACCACAGCGTGTTGTAGCGTCCCGGGATCACGTCGGCCTTCACCCGGAAGTCGGGTATGAAGAAGCTGTGGATGACGTCCTCGGATCCCATGATCAGCTTCACCGGACGTCCGGTCGGCACGTGCAGCTCGTTGATCTCTCTCGCGCCGTCCATGTGCTGGACCTTCCACATCCACTGCTTGCCGACGACGTAGATCTCCATCGCGCCCTTGGGGGGCCGCGTCATGTGGAAGAACACCTGCGCGCCCCAGACGAACATCACCATCGTGATCCCGAGCGGGATGAGCGTCCAGAGCAGCTCGAGCGCCAGCGATCCGTGAATCGCCTCGCCGACCTGGCTGTCGTCCTTGCGGTGGAACTTCACCGCGAAGACGACGATGAGCAGCGCGATCAGGACCGCGAAGAAGGCGGAAACGGCGACGAGAAAGAAGTACAGGGCATCGACCGTCGCTGCCTGTTCCGACGCCTGCTGCGGAAAGAATGGAAAGTTCGTGAACATCTATCTCGTATCCGGGGGGCTTCGCCCCTCGGGCTCCCCTACACGCTCTCGCGCGCGCCGCTGCGCGTGCGCGCTCCGTTCGCGAGGCTCACCCGCTGTGCGCGTTCGCGGCGGAGGCTGACGAAGATGAACGCGAGGCAACTGCCCACGGTCGCGATAAACCCGATCCGCACCGCCAGCATCGTCGCGGCGCCGTACTTCCCCGTCGTCGGATCGTAGTGATAGCAGAGCAGAAGCACCGTATCGACCACATTTCCGAGCACGTTGTTCGAGGCTTCGACCAGCGCCAGCCGCAGATCCCGCGGCGCGAAATCGATGCCCATGAAGTAGCGCGCGACGACGCCCCTGGGCGTCGCGACGTAGATCGCGGCCGGATGCGCGTACTGCTTCAGATTCGCGTCATAGGCGTATCGGAACCCGATCGCGTCCGCGAGCGGCTTGATCGACGCCTCGGTTCCGGTCAGGAAGTGCCAGCCGGCGGCGGACTCGGGCCGTCCGTACTGCGCGACGTATGTGGCTTTCTTGTCGGCGGCCAGCCGGAAGCCGTCCTTCGGGTCGATGCTGACCACGAGGACGTCGAAGTCCCTGCCGGCCGTGAACGACAGCGTCTTGAGCGCGCCGGTCATGCCGTTGAGCACCTGCGTGCACAGCATCGGGCATTCGTAATAGGCGAGCGCGATCACGACGGGGCGCGCGCCGAAGAACGCGCCGAGGCGGACGGCCCGTCCGTCCTCGTCCTTGAAGACGAGATCGAGCGGCAGCTTCTGCCCGATCTTCTGGTCGATCCCGACGTTCTGCAGGATCGCGGGCTTCACGCCGGTCGGCGGCGCGAGGCGCTGTGGCATCGGCAGCTCGCCGTTCTGCGCCCGCGCGAGCGCCGGCGTGAACGCAAGCACCGCGAGCGCGCACAACGCACAGACCGCAGGTCTTAAGCTTTGGGCACTGGGCTTTAGGGGTCTCAGCCGAACGATCACAGCCCTCCTCCTGGTTTCCTCGGCGTCGTGCTCGCGGCTCCGGGCGCGGCGGCCTTCGCTCCCTCCAGGAGCTTCGGTGCGCCTGGCGTTGTCGGACCTTTTGTCGGGGCCGGTGGCGACGATCTGTCCGGCTCTCCCGCGGGCAGCGTGCGTCCGCTGTTGGATTGCCCGAACGCGGCGATGTGCGTGCCTTCGGCGGCGTCGGCCGGCTGGGGGCGAACCGGGATGCCCCGCTGCAGCAGCAGCGCCTTCGCCTTGTCGATCGGCATCCGCGCCACGCCGGTCTTCTCGTCGATCCATCCGTAGCTGTGCAGGTAGCGGAACTCCTGCGCGCGCAGCTCCTTCAGATCCGTCCAGGGCGTTGTCTGCAGGCGCGGCTCGGGCGGCGTCTGGCCGGCCGGGACCGCCAGGGGGGACACGTACGGATCGTTGGCCACTTCAATCCTGTCGAGGATCTTGAACATGCCGTACATCGCGATCTGGATCGTGACGGCGGTGGCGGACAAGACGACGACGAACCAGATGATCGCGCGAATGTTGATGTCGGTGTGCTCGTGCGAGGTGTCGGGGTTCTCGAGCGCGCCGTGCGGATGCGTGTGCTCGGTCATCTCAGTGCCCCCCGTGGTTTCCGCGCGCGAGCATTTCCTTGAAGTACGGATCGTTGAACGGCACGAGCGCGCGCTTCCGCAGTTGTCCGGCAAAGAGGAACAGCCAGATGCCCGCGAGGCCGACGGGAATGCCGATATTGGCGAGGGTAATCGGCATGCCACCCTGGTTGAAGTTGGGCGCGACCAGCCAGATGATGTCCACCAGCCGGATGGCGACGATGAACCACGCGACGCGGGCCAGAAGGCGCGGCCGGCGCTTGAGGTCCGCCGACAGCAACAGACAGAACGGCAGCACGAAGTGCCCGACGACGATGAGCAGACTGACGGCCTGCCAGCCGTGCTGCAGCCGCGAGAGGTAGAACGTGATTTCCTCGGGAAGGTTGCCTGCCCAGATGATCAGGAACTGCGAGAACGAGAAGTAGGCCCAGAGCATCACGAACGCCAGCATCAGCTTGCCGAGATCGTGAAAGTGCCCGGCCCGGAGCACGCCGTTCATCGGCTCGCGCTCGACGACGATCGCGAGGATGGCGACGGCGAACGACAGCGCGCACAGCGCCTGGCCGGCGACCATGATGAAGCCGAAGATGGTCGAATACCAGTGCGCGTCGAGCGACATGAGCCAGTCGATCGCGGCAAGGCTCATGAGGATGACGTAGGCGACGAGACCGGGCCCGCTCACGACGCGAAACCGCCGGGTGTCCGCCTCGGTGACCGCCACCTCGCCGCGATCCTGCGCGGCCGACCAGCCGTTCAGGAGGAGCGAGCAGCCGATCCAGACCGTGAAATAGATCGCCGTCCGCGCGAGGAAGAACGGGCGATTCAGATAGAGCGCTTTTTTCAGGAGGATTTCGTCCGCGCGGACCGCGTCCGGCCGCGCCCAGACGTACAGCGTCGGCAGCGTGAGCGCGATCGGAACGAACAGCAGCGCGCAATAGGGCAGCAGCCTGGAGGCCGCCTCGAACACACGCCTCGCCACGAGCCCCCACTGTCCGCCGGACATGTGCTGCGTCATCAACAGCGAGAGCGAGCCGAGCGACAGCCCCGTGCAGAATGTGAAGCCGATCAACCACGACGGCATCAGTTGCGACGGCTGCAGGAACACGCCGATGCCGCCGATCACCAGGCCCGCCACGGCGGCGACGACGCCGCGCTGCTGGAGGCGATCGATGCCCGTCGAATCGACGGTTGTCAGGACCATGGACATGGCTTAGCGTTCGCCCTTTGCCGCCGCCGGCTGCGAAAGCTTCCGCTTTTCCTCGTCCGGCACGTCGGACGCCGAGGCGTGCTGGCTCAGCTGCAGCGCGCGGATGTAGGCGGCGATCGCCCAGCGATCGCGCGGCGCAATCTGCGCGCGGTAGTCGGGCATCGCGCCGAATCCGTTCGTCATCACGTCGTAGAAGTGCCCGAGCCCGATCTGCCGCAGCCGATCGATGTGGAACGACGGCGGCTGCCGGTATCCGCGGCGCACGATCATTCCCCGGCCGCTGCCGGTCAGGTCGTGGCACGGCGTGCAGTAGACGTTGAAGCGCTGCTCGCCGCGATCCAGCACGTCGGCCGTCAGGGCGAACGGCAGGGCGTCGACCTCGGCCGCCGCCTGCTTCCCCGTGAAGAACGCCGCATCGTCCTGCAGCGTCCCGCGGGCCACGGTGTCGTCGACGAGCGGTCTCGCGCTCGAGCCGTTCTTGAAGAACATGCTCTCGCGCAGCGGAATCGCCTTCGGCTGGTTGTGCATATCTTGCCGGCAACCTGCAGTTGCCGTCAGGAGACAGAAGGCGGAAGTCAGGAGACAGAAGCTACGGCTCAACTTCGTTCACCTCGGCGGCGTTGAGCTCCTTCAGGAAATCCAGCGTCGCGCGGCGATCGAACTGCGGATCGACCGCCTCCACGAGCAGGAAGAAGCGATCCCGGCTCGCGTGCTCGAAGCGCGGCACGTTGAAGACCGGGTGATAGGGCATCGGCAGGCCGTTGAGCACGACCATCCCGATTACGGCCGCCAGCGCCGCGAAGAGAATCGTCAGCTCGAAGGCAACCGGCACGAACTGCGGCCAGCTGTTGAGCGGCTTGCCGGCGACGTTGATCGGATAGGCGAGCTGATGCACCCACTCCTGCAGCCCGACGCCCGTCAACAAGCCGGCGAGCCCGCCGCCGAGCACGACCAGCGACATCCGCCGGTCGTGGTGCCCGATGGCTTCCCACGCTTCCTCGATCGGGTACGGCGAGAAGGTGTCGATCTTGCGGTAGCCCGCCGCGTAGGTTTTCTTCGCGGCCTCGACGAGCGCCGTCGGCGTCTCGAACTCGGCCATCAGACCGTAGACGCCCGGTGGTGTATCCGCACCGTACGCCATCAGTGGCTCTCCCCCTTCTGCAGCCTGGCCTCAGGCGCCATCGTCCGCATCTCGAAGATCGAGATCATCGGGAGCAGCCGCACGAACAGGAAGAACAGCATGAGGAACATCCCGATCGTGCCGACAAACGTCATCCAGTCCCAGATCGTCGGGTAGTACATCCCCCACGACGAGGGCAGGAAATCCCGGTGCAGGCTGGTGACGACGATCACGAACCGCTCGAGCCACATGCCGACGTTGACCACCATCGCGACCAGGAACAGCCCGAGCGGGCTCGTGCGGACGCGGCGGATCCACAGCCACTGCGGCGTGATGATGTTGCAGAAGATGAGAATCCAATAGATGAACCAATACGGCCCGAACATGCGGTTCAGAATCATGAAGCCTTCGTACTTGTTCGCGCTGTAGAACCCGAAGAAGGCCTCCGACATGTAGCCGTAGCCGACGATCATCCCCGTCAGCAGCGTCACTTTTCCCATGTTCTCGAGGTGGCGGATGGTGATGAAATCCTCGAGGCCGTAGATCTTCCGCAGCGGAATGGCGAGAGTGAGCACCATCGCGAAGCCGGCGTAGATGGCGCCGGCGACGAAATACGGCGGAAAGATCGTCGCGTGCCAGCCCGGCACGATGCCGATGGCGAAGTCGAAGCTCACGACGGTGTGGACAGAAAGGACGAGCGGCGTCGACAGACCCGCGAGCAGCAGATAAATGTGCTCGTAGCGCTGCCAGTGCCGCGCGGATCCGCGCCAGCCGAGCGCGAGGAAGCCGTAGGCCCTCTTCACCCACACACTGCGAGCCTTGTCGCGAAGCGTCGCCATATCGGGAATCAGCCCGACGTACCAGAACAGCAGCGAGACGGTGAAGTAGGTCGAGACCGCGAACACGTCCCAGATCAGCGGACTCCGGAACTGCGGCCAGATCGACATGCTGTTCGGATATGGGAACAGCCAGTAGGCCGCCAGCCACGGACGGCCGGTGTGGATCAGCGGGAACAGGCCCGCGCACATGACGGCGAAGATCGTCATGCCTTCCGCGAACCGGTTGATCGACGTGCGCCAGCCCTGCTTCAGGAGCAGCAGAATCGCGGAGATGAGCGTGCCGGCGTGCCCGATCCCGATCCACCAGACGAAATTGATGATCGCGAAGCCCCAGCCGACCGGAATGTTGATGCCCCAGATGCCGGTGCCTTTCACCAGCAGGTAGGTGACGGCCATCCCGAGCATGCCCACGAGCATGAAGCCGATGGAGACGACGATGATCCAACTGAGCGGCTGGCGTCCCGACAGGACGACCGCGCTGATCTTGTCGGTGATCGTGCCGAACGTGTGCCCCGGCTCTATGAGAGGGGCGGGGCGATAGCTCGCTGGCTTCGGATCGATCATCTTGTATCCGAGGGGCTTCGCCCCTCGGACTCCCCTACACGCTCATTCGCTCGCCGCTTCGCCGGCTCGCGCCATTCGCGTGGCTCGCTTCGCAGCGCTCGCTCGCTTCGTACGTCGCGGGGCTCGCTTCGCTGCGCTCGCTCGCGTCGTACTTCGCGGGGCTCGCTTCGCTGCGCTCGCTCGCTCATCGTCAGGCCAGCTCCGGGTTTGGATTGCGGATCGCCGCGAGATACGTCGTCCGCGGACGCGTGTTCAGCTCCTCGAGCAGTCCGTAGTCGCGCTCGAGCGCCTTCAGCTTCGCGACGCGGCTGGCCGGATCGTTCAGGTCCCCGAACACGATCGCGTCGGCCGGGCAGGCCGCCGCGCACGCCGGGACGACTTCGCCGTCGGCGATCCGGCGATCGTGCCGCTTGGCGTCGATGCGGGCGTAGTTGATGCGCTGCACGCAATACGTGCACTTCTCCATGACGCCGCGGCTCCGGACGGTCACGTCAGGGTTGCGCAGAGGCTCGAGACTCGGCGTCTCCCAGTCCTGATACAGCAGGAAGTTGAAGCGGCGCACCTTGTACGGGCAGTTGTTCGAGCAGTACCGTGTGCCGACGCAGCGGTTGTAGACCATGTCGTTCAGGCCTTCCGCGCTGTGCGTGGTCGCGCCGACGGGGCAGACGAGCTCGCACGGCGCGTTCTCGCACTGCATGCAGGGAACCGGCTGGTGGTACGTCTCGAGATCGTTCGCGTCTTCCTCGTTGCCCTTGAACTTGAAATAGTGGTCGACCCGAATCCAGTGCATCTCCCGCCCGCGATTGACCTGATCCTTGCCCACGACCGCGATGTTGTTCTCCGACTGGCAGGCGATCGTGCAGACACCGCAGCCGGTGCACGACGTCAGATCGATCGACATGCCCCACTTGTAGCTGTCGTACGTCCACTCGGGAATCATCGTCAGCGTCTTCGGCGGCTTCTCGCCCATGCGCGCGATGACGTCCGGGTCCTTCCTGTATTCGTCGAGCGAGGCGATGCGCACCGGATTGCGGTTTTCCATCAGATGGTGTTCCTGCGTGCGCGCGATCACGTAGGTGCCGCCGGTCTTCACGATCTCGAGGCCGCTCCCGAACCACAACGCGTCGGACGTGCGCAGGCGATAGACGTCGAAGTCCTTCGCCACGTCTTCCGCCGGCGTCCCGACGCGGCCGGTCACCTTCCGCCCGTATCCCATGAACACCGTTACCGACGCTTCGGGATGTCCCGGCATGATCGCGATCGGCAGCTTCGCAACATTCCCGCGGTACCGGAGCTCGACGATGTCGCCGTCGCGAAGGCGGTACTGCTCAGCCGTCTTCATGCCGATCCACGCGGTCGGGTCCCACGTAATCTTCGTCAGCGGCTTCGGCAGCTCCTGCAGCCAGCCGTTGTTCGCGAAGCGGCCGTCCCAGATCGTCGGATCCGGCCTGAAGATGATCTCGAGGCCGCCCGAGGAGGTTGGAGCCTGGGGACTGGAGGTTGAGCTTTGAGCTCCTTGGGCGTTGGGCGTTGGGCGTTGGGAGTTGGCAGCCGTACCCGGCACCCATCCGTCGTGCAGCACGTGTTTCCACAAGCTATCGGCGCTCTTGAAGGGCTGGCCCGTCGGATCGGTGATCGTCCAGCCGCCGGCCTTGCCGGCGTACGCGCGCGTCCAGTAGTCCTTCACCAGATCGTGTGCCGACTTGCCGTTCTGCGCGTCCACGAAGCAGGCGAGCACTTCCTGGACCGTGCGTCCGTCGTACAGCGGCGCGATGAGCGGCTGGATGACCGTGACGGTGCCGTCGACCGCCCGCGCGTCGCTCCAGCTCTCGAACGCGTGCGCTTCGGGAAGGTTCCAGTGGCAGTTGGTCGAGGTCTCGTCGGAGTAGAGCGAGTGCGAGATCGCGAGGCCGACCTTCGCCAGCTTCTCCTGAAACTTCAGGTCGGACGGCGCGGTGAAAACGGGGTTCGCCCCGAGAACCACCAGCAGATCGACCTGGCCGCCGTCCATCGCCCGGACGAGATCGCGCAGCGACGACAGCCGGTCGGTCGGATTGATCTCGACCGTCGGCGCGTAGGTGACCGTCGTCCCGACGTTGCCGAGCGACTCGTTGAGAGCGTTCGCGAGGTGGTGGACGGGCGCGGGCTGATACTCGCCCGCGACGACGAGCGACCGTCCTCGATGCGCCTGGAGATCCTTCGCGGCAGCGGCGAGGAACTTCGGTGCGCTGCCGTTCGAGAACGATCCCGCTGGCGCGGACCCGGACAACGCGCGGGCCGCGGCCTCGATCTCCGAGGCGCGCAGCGCCAGACGGTGATCGGCTTTTGCGCCAGTCAGCGTCGGCGTGCTCTCGATCGCATACATCCGGTTCATCGTCGCGGCATCGGCGCCCTCGGCGTCGACGCCGGCGCGACGGCGGTCGGCGAAGTCGCGTGAATAACGGATGGCGGCCGGACCGCAGCCCAGAAAATCCGCGTCCAGCGTGACGATGACGTCCGCCTTGTCGAAGTGGTAAATCGCATCCGACGGACGTCCGGCGCTCTCTGTCGCGGCGGCGCGCGCGGCGTCGCGCGGAATGGGGTCCCACTGGTGCCACTTCGCCTGCGGGTAGGCCTGCTGGATGAGCGCGATCTGTTCGGCGACCGATGGCGACGTGATGGTTTCGGTCAGGAAACGGATGCCGGCTCCCTGCTTCGCTTTTTGCGTGCCGAGCATTCCCTTCAGCGCGGTGAGGAAGTCACCCCATCCGCGGACCTCGCCGCGATAGAGCACGGTCTGCAGCCGATCGGGGTCGTACAAGGTGAGGACGGCGGCCTGCGCAAAGATGTCGGTGCCGCCAAGGCTCGCCGGATGTTGTGGATTTCCTTCGACTTTGGTCGGATGCCCTTCGTGGCTCTCCACCAGTACGGGCACCGCGATCCCCCCGAACGGCGCGGCGGTGGCGAAAAACAGAGGACGGCCCGGGACGAGCTCCTCGGGCTGGCGGACGTAGGGAACGATCTTCTCGGCCGGCTGTTTCGTGCAGGCGCTGACGCCGGCGAGGGCGAGCGACGCGCTCATCAACTTCAGGAATTCACGGCGTCCCTTGGGATCGTTCCACTCCGAGGCCTGTTCCGGAAACTCGCGATGCAGGTATTCCCGGAAGGCCGGTGTGTCGGCCAGTTCTCCGAGGCTGCGCCAGTACAAGCGGCCGTCCGAACCGGCGAGGCGCGATCGAATGGCCGAAAAATCCATACTCACCTGTGGCACGTCGAACAGCTCGTGAGCTGCCGCGCGCCGGCGATCTTGTATTCCTTCACGAGCCGCTCGCCGAGGCCGGGGTCGTCGGACGGACGTTCGTACGCCATGTTGAAGACCTGATCCTTCGGGCGCACGTACTTCGCCGGATTGCGGTGGCACTCGAGACACCAGCTCATCTGCAGGCTGTTCTCCTGATACACGAGCGGCATCCGATCGACCCGCCCATGGCACGTCGCGCAGCCGACGCCCTTGGCCACGTGGATGCTGTGATTGAAGTACACGAAGTCGGGGAGGTCGTGGACGCGAGTCCATTCGAGCGGCCGGTTTTCGCGGAAGCTGGCCCGGATCGGCTCGAGAATCGGCGCGTTGGTCCAGATCTGCGAGTGGCAGTTCATGCACGTCTTGGTCGGCGGAATATTCGCGAACGGCGACTCTTCCACGGAGGTATGGCAGTAGCGGCAGTCGATGCCCATCGATCCCGCGTGATGGGCGTGGCTGAACTGAACCGGCTGATCGACGGTAACGCCCTGGCCGGTGACGTATCCGGACCAGGAGAGCGTGACGACGATCCAGGCGAGGAAGCTGACGAACACCACGGACGCGAGGATGGTGACTCGGGACCAGATGTTCGTGCTGCGGCGAAAAACCTGACTCATCGGCTTCGGCGTCCGCTCGGCGTCAAAGACTACAGACTATATCCGCGTGTAGGGCTTTGCGAAGACGATCCGCGTGCGGGACACCTTATGATGTGAAACTTTTCACAAGCTTGTCAATCCATGCCGGGCCTCGCGTGGCGCGTCATGATCGTGTCGGTCATTCGCATCGATCGTCAGCGTGCCGCCCGCGATCTTCCGCTGCGCCATCCCCATCCACCAGTTCGCGGCGCGCAGCTCCCGTTCGCCGCGCGGACTGCCCTGATCGTTGAACATGACGAACAGGACGCCGTCCTGCATGAGTCCAGGCCCCGTGCGCGGCCCGCTGATCGAGCGCTTCCGGACGCGACTCCTGCGCGAACGCCGCGTCCACCGATCCCATGGCGACCAGAGCCGCGAGCGCCGAGATCACCACACGAACCCGAAGCGGAACCCGTGGAACCCCCGGAACCCGTGGAACCCCCGGAACCCCCTTCATGTCACGATGATGTCATGTACGACGTGATCATTGTGGGCGCCGGACCCGCCGGCCTGAGCGCCGCGCTCATGCTGGGGCGCTGCCGGCGCAACGTGCTCGTGTGCGACGCTGGCCGACCCCGGAACGCCGCCTCGCTCGCGATGCACGGATACCTCTCGCGCGACGGCATCGCGCCGCTCGAGTTCCTGCGCATCGCGCGCAAGCAGTTGGAGCAGTACGCCTCCGTGGCCGTGAAGGAGATCGAGGTGACCGCCGCCGAGTGCCGCGGCGACTCCGGTTTCCGCGTGACGCTCGCCGACGGCTCCGAGCTCGACGCCCGCAAGCTTCTGATCGCCACCGGCGTCGTCGACAAACTGCCCGAGATCGATGGATTCCGCGAGTTGTACGGCCGCAGCGTCTTCCATTGCCCGTACTGCGACGGCTGGGAAGTGCGCGATCGGCCGCTCGCGATCTACGGCCGCGGCGCGCGCGGCCGCGGGTTGTCGCTGGAGCTGATCGGCTGGAGCCGCGATCTGGTGCTCTGCACCGATGGTCGGTCCGAGATCGGCCACGAGGATCTCGCGCGTTTGCAGCGAAACGGCATCAGCGTCCGGACCGACCCGGTCCTCCGCCTCGAGGGCGATGAGACGTTCGTCCGGATCGTCTTCGCGCGGGGGGAGCCGCTCGCCCGGAGGGCGCTGTTTTTCACGACCGGGCAGACCCAGCAGTCGCCGCTGGCGGAGCTGCTCGGTTGCGAAATCAACGAAAAAGGGACGGTGCGGACCGGCAAGTACGAGGCGACGCACCTGCCCGGCCTGTATGTGGCCGGCGACGCCTCGCGCGCGGTCCAATGGGTCGTCGTCGCGGCCGCCGAAGGCGCCGAAGCCGCGTTCGCCATCAATACAGACCTCCTGAAAGAAGACCTGCTCTAATTGGACTGCTTTTTTGGCCTGTCCACGGCACAATTGGACCTTCGTGTCCGGACCGTCCCCGGTCCATAGTGATGAGCCAGAGAGGTTCTTTTCATGCTGTCCATCGAGCGTGAGTTCGTCCGAACCGAGCGGCCGCTATACGGCCATCTCGTCGCCCTGCTGGAAAACGCGATCGCGACCGGCGAGATCCCGTCAGGCGCGCGCGTGCCGCCGGAGCGCACGCTCGCGCAGCGGTTGAGGATCAGCCGGACCACAGTGGTGAGCGCGTACCGCGAGCTCGAGTCCCGCGGGCTGCTGCGCGGATATGTCGGGCGCGGCACGTTCGTCTGCGCGGCGCCCGAGCCCGAAGGCACGCCGTTCGCCTGGCGCGGGAAGATCGCCGCCGCGGCGCTTCGATCCAGCGACTCGACGCTGCGCGATGTGGTCAGGAATTCGTCCGACGCGCGGCTGCTGTCGCTCGCGGCCGGCGAGCCGGCGCTCGATCGCTTCCCGAACGAGGCGTTCCTCGAGGCGATGCGCCACGTGCTGTCGACCGATCCCGCGGCGGCCTGGGGCCACGGTCCGACGGAAGGACAGCCGGCGCTGCGCAACGCCATCGCGGATCGGTACAACGTGCCGCGCGACAGCGTCCTGATTCTGTCCGGCGCCCAGCAGGGGCTCGATCTGCTGGCGAGATGCCTGATCGATCCGGGCGACGCCGTGATCCTCGATCGTCCCGGCTACCTGGGCGCGATCCAGTCCTTTCGCGCGGCCGGCGCGAAGCTGATCGGCTGGGACATCGCGCGCGGCGACAGCGACGAGCTCGAGGATCTGCTCGTCCGCTACCGCCCCAAGCTCATTTACACCAACCCCACGTTCCACAACCCCACGGCGACGACGCTGCCGATCCGCACGCGGCGTGAGGTGATCTCGCTGGCGCAGCGCTACCGCGTGCCCATCGTCGAGGACGCGACCTATCGCGATCTGTTCTTCGCCGAGGCGCCGCCCCCCTCGCTGCGCGAGCTGGACGAGCACAACCTGGTGATCTATCTGAACAGCTTTTCGAAGGTGATGGCGCCGGGGCTGCGGCTCGGATGGATTGCCGCGGCGCCGTCGATCGTCGATCAGATCGCGATCATCAAGCAGCGGCTCGACCCGCACACGCCGAACCTGGTGCAGCTGGCGATCGCGCGCCTGATGCGGCAGGGGACGTTCGACGATCACCTGAAGACGATCCGCACCGAGCACGCGAAGCGGTGCACGCAGATGATCGCGGCGCTCCAGCGCCACATGCCGCCGGGATCGATCCGCTTCGCGCGCCCCGCCGGCGGTCTCTACCTGTGGTGCCGTCTCGGCGCCGGCCTGAGCGCCACCGCGCTCCACGAGCGCGCGCTCGCGAGCGGCGTCACCTTCGTGCCCGGTCCCGCGTTCTACCCCGATCCGGCGGGCGACTCCGAGCTGCGCCTCTGTTTCACCAGCGTGCTGCCCTCGACGATCGACGAAAGCGTCAAGCGCCTGGCCCGCTGCGTCGGCGAAGTGCGTTTGAGCGCGTGAGCGCGAGGAGGACGGAGGTCGGAGGGCGGAGGACGGTTTCGGAAAGG